>DYGS01000006.1 GCA_020724585.1 Candidatus Microgenomatus sp. | reverse complement strand
TCTCACATCATCCCCGGCATTCCGCCACCCATCGGCATTCCTCCTCCTGATTTTTTCTTATATTCCTTGGGAATGTTTTTTACTTTTTACTTACAATTACTTGTTCAATCTCCTTGGTTGAATTAATTATTAAAGAGTGCCAATCTTCTACTTGATGGAGTAGGTCTTGGTCTAATCCGTCCTTGATATCTCTATTATTTAAGCTAGTTTTTTTAATTCCTCGAGCTTGAAAATATGCGTCTAACCATTCTCGATCTATTTTTGAACTATTATGAACATAACAATTTCTGGTTTCTTTAGATAAGTGCAATTCGGCAATTTTTACCTGTGATAATCCTATATTCTGGAGAAAACTTTTCATTTCATTCCACTTATAAGTATTGGGGTAAATATTAAATAAAACTCCAGATGCTTCACGACACATATCCTCAAAAAGTGAGAAAAGAACTTGGAGATGGGTCAGTGTAATCCATTTGTCGCGAGTTTTAAGAATTTCGTGCAAATCTCTTGGTATATATGGATGTTTTTTATTTTTGGAACCTGGTAATCCAAAATCAAGTTTCTTTTCCCAAAGTTCCGGTTTATTTTTTTTCATATCCTCCAAATAATATACGCCGGACCAGACACCCATATAAAGAGCTTTCCATTCGTCTTCGCTCTTATGTATTCTCTCTAGAATATTTTTTATATTTAAGGGCAGCACCATAGAAATTTTTATTTTGTTTTTATTTCCCTAATAAAACATCTCTGTCAATATCCATCTGTTTCAATATCTCATTAAAATCTTTCTTTCTCTGGAATTTCTTTGATAAGACCAACAATAAAATTACTAAAACTACAAATAAAAGCACACCTCCTTGATAAATAATCCCATATTCTCTGAAGTACTCGTGAAATATATTTCCAATAACCCCACCAACAGAACCGAGTAAGAAAGCCAAAATAAAGAAGCTATAATGATTTTCTCTTTCAATCATTTTGTCTAACTGTCGTTCTCTATCTGAACCCCACTCTTTATACCTTTTCAGTTTTTCATCAAATAAATCCTTGCGCTTTGCTGGATCAAATCTGTCCCATTCATCCCCATGTTTCTCTTTTAAAGAATTCAGTATTGATTGTTTTAATGAACTTTCACTCATTTTTCTTGCTCAATAACCCTAATCTCTTTATCCGTTAAGCCGTAAAGTTTATAAACTTCTTGGTCTATTTGGCGGTCGGTTTTTTCTATTTCGGATTTTATTCTCTACCTTCAATAAAATCCTTCAACAATAGCGCGCTTATCACAACTTTACCCTCGGAAAGTCGTTTTACACTACCGTAAAGTTGGGCTGTATTGGAGTTTTTATGAGCAGCCCAAACTACTCCGTCTAGAATAGCAATATGTTTTGCTTTGCTGCTTTTCTTTCTTAAAAAGTCCATTGTTTCCCTAAAACTTTTGTCTTGGGTGCCGCCACTTGCGCTGATAAATTTAGCTTCACCTATAAAAAAGTTATTATTTTTCTTAAACACTAAATCTAATCCCTTCTTACCCTTATAACCCAAATACTTTTTCGCAAATATTTTTAGAGATTTATCACCGCCTTTTAAAAAAGCAGTGCCTTTAATTTTCAAAAAATCTTCTGCTTCTAAAACGGGGTGTCCCAGTGTTGGTAAACAATTTTTAAAGTATTGACCAAATTGTCTGGAAGAAGATTTTGGTCTTTGTATCCCACTCACTATTCCCTCAACTCCAATTTTAAACAATTGGTCACTGATTCTTTTTATAGTTCTCGGATTTCTATCTATAGCCGAAACATCTCTCCGTAAAAATCCGATATAAGGGTCATCAATTGGAAACCGATTGAAACTAAGCAAAAATAAAACCAGCTCCTTCCTATCCCCTTTTTCAAATATGCTTCTAATCCCCTCTTTTTCTTGATTTGATAATTCCCTTGAAGTATTAAGTTCCACGGGATAAATAGTAGACAAATTGTCTAGGTATCCCCGACCATTGGCTAATTCAATGCTCTTTTTTACCCACTTATTCATATTTTAGGAAAACAGATTTGCTGTTCTCTGGTTGTTTATATGGTTAAAATACAAATAATTCAAAAACTTATAGACAAAATCAAAGGAGATTCTTTTCCGATCATTATCTCGGTAATTAGTTAAAAATAAAGAAAAGTAATCGTTCCGCATTTTTTCTATTTCTTTATTAAAAAGCTCAACAATTTTTTCCTGATCAGAGATGGAAATTCTTTTATCAAAAACAAGGTAAATCATATGGCGGGAAGTCGGTTTGCTTATCAAGCATTCCACCCCATATTTTTTTATATTTTCCAAAGCGATTTTGCCGTTCTCGGTCCCACTGTCGATGGCTTTCAAAAGAATTATGTTATTTTTAATTACATCATCGTAAAGGTCTTTAGATACCTGGATTCTGGTTACATTTTTTACGTGATTGTAAGCCACGGGAATATTTACCCCCTTTCTTATTTCCGGTATGTCTTTTACCGTTAGGCGGCGAATGCCTAAAATGTTTTTTTGGTTTTTTATGACCTTCAAAAAATCGCCGGCAATTGTCCAGTCAAATTTTTGTTCTAGTGTGATATTAACCGTTTTATCTTCGGGATAAATGCGGGTTTTGATACTAAATTTGTCGTCTTTTCCGTTCTTTTTGTAGTAAAAAGCAATGACATTATAAGTGGTATCCGAAAACACCTGATGGCGGAAATAATTCATTTCTAAAATAGTAAATTTGGAGAAAAAGATTTTTCTAATTTCTTTGGAATTTTCTGCGGAGAGGAAATTAATTGGCACGATGGCAATCCCCTCGTCGCTATCCATAATTGAAAACAGTGAAATCTGATACAAATCCTCAAATTTAAATTTACTAAAATAGGTTTCCTTAACTTGTTGCTTGGCTTTGTTGATATTCAGGTAAGGAGGATTAGTTAGGACGAACTTGTATTTTAAGGGTTTTAGTATACTGTCATTTTTGTAGACATTTTTATTATCAATATATTTTTTGTCTATTTCGTGTCCTTTTATACTTTTGGCGTCACATTTCTTTGCCCATCGCAAAAGATCGCCACTGCCGGCAAATGGATCAGTGACAACTTTATTTTTCACATACTTTTCAAGATTTTGCAGAATGTAATCAGAATTTACAGTAAAAAATTGTCCCAATTGTTGCTTGTCCATCAATATAATTTAATCACATTCCGGGGACTTTCTCAAACAAAAAACTAGTAAATCACATTATCTTCTTTAAAATTAAACTTCATGTTCTATTGAAGTTTAAAATTCCAAATCCCTTTAAAAATCCCCCCGCCCCGACTTTAGTCGGGGCGGGGGGATTTTAT
>DYGS01000005.1 GCA_020724585.1 Candidatus Microgenomatus sp. | reverse complement strand
AGTTCTAACTTACGGCAAGCATTCGCTTGGGCTTAATCTTCAAAATTATAACACCACCATTTACTTCGATAAGACGTGGGATTATGCTCAACGGCTTCAAGCCGGAAGAAGAACATTCCGCACCGGGCAAAACAACGACTGTTTTTATTATGACCTAACCGGTGATGTTGGACTTGAAAGGATGATAAATGAAAACATCGAGAAGAAGCAAGATTTACTTGCTTGCTTTAAACAAAAATCTATTGAAGAAATAAAAAAGGAGTTATGAATATATGACGAATCAAGGAAGCGAGTTTGAAAAACAAATGGAAATAAGAAATTGTATTTCGGAATTGTGCCGGAGGATTGGTGATATAAGTGATGTTAATGAAAAAATAGATACATTAAATTATGTTAGAGAGATGCTACATAATGTAAGTCCACTAAAGCATAACCCGGTTGATTTTGTCTGTTGGGAAAAGTTAATAAACGTTCATGCAAATGATTATAACCCGAACTATGTGGCCAAAAAAGAGATGGATTTGCTTTATCAAAGCGTTAAATGCGATGGGTTTACAATGCCGATAGTTACTTACCCAGAAACCGAAAATCAAAAAGAAATAGTTGATGGGTTCCATAGATATACAACCTCATTGCGATATAAGAATATTTACGAAAGAGATTATGGACGGCTACCTTTGACTATAATAAATAAAAATAAAAGCGAAAGGATGGCCTCAACTGTTCGGCACAACCGAGCAAGAGGGAAACACGAAGTTGAGTTGCAAGCTGCGTTGGTTTCGATGCTGAAGTCCGGTTGGGGGGAGCTTAAAATTATGAAAGAACTTGGGATGACACTTGAGGAAGTGCAGCGCTTGATTGGTTTGAAGGGGATTGCTTCGGAGATTAAGGGAACCCCATATTCTATTGAGCGGCAAATTATTGAAGCCGGAGAGGATATTAAATCTGAGGGTATTTAATATGGGTAGAACAGCAGTAAGGGGTACCGAAAACGTTTTAGAGGCAACTCAAAAAAGAATATCATATTTATTTGATAACTATGATAATATCCAATTGTCATTTTCCGGCGGTAAAGATAGTACAGCGTTATTTCATTTAGTTAACGAAGAAGCGAAAAAAAGAAACAGAAAATTTATTCTTTATTTCCAAGATCAGGAAGCGGAATATCAAGGGACCATTGATTTGGTTGAATGGGCGATGACACAACCTAACGTTATCCCATTGTGGTATCAAGTGCCTATATTTATGACAAATGCCGCGAGTCATCAGCAACTATTTTTGTGGGCTTGGGGAGAAGGCGAGAAGTGGGTTCGAGAAAAACACTCCGTTGCTATTAAATCAATCGAAAATAAATATCCAAAACGTTTCCACAAATTTAATTTGTGGGTGGGGCAAAATCTTAGAAAGCTAAGTGGGGAATCTGTTTCTATAATCGGGCTAAGGGCAGAAGAAAGTCCAGATAGGCGATTTGTTATGTTCGGAGAGAATAGTGAATTATTTTGGTTGAGAAGAAAAAATAAACCCGATAAAGCTTATCCATTAATTGATTGGAGATATACCGATATTTGGAAATATCTTATTGATGGAAATTTTAGATACAATAAAATTTATGACAAGATGTATATGCTTGGAGGCAATTTAAAATTTTTTAGAGTTTCAAATCTTGTACACGAAAAAGCATTCAGATGTTTAGCTGACCTACAAGAATTGGAACCAAATACTTATGAAAAGTTAGAAGAACGTCTTCAAGGTGTTCATACGGCCGCAATATATGGGAAAGAAAATTTAATTTATTCAATCAAGAATTTACCAGAAAACTTTAAAACATGGAAAGAGTACAAGGATTTTTTGCTTGATAGCATACACCCAGATTTAAGCAAACTTTTCAAGTATCAATGGAGCCGGTTTGAAGATACTGATGATGTTGGGGCAAATAAATACATGGTTAAAAGAATATTGCTTTGCGATTGGGAAGGCAATATCACATGGAATAGGGATTTTGAGTTTAATTATTCAAAAGAACAAATATTACAAAAGAATGTTTTGAAAAGAGAAGATGAAATAATTAAAAAATGGATGGCAACCCTTTAATAGAATTTTCAACCTCATGGGAAATCGAAAATGGTAAATGAAAAAGTTTTAATTGAAGCCCGCAAAATCACTGCGGGCTTTCTCAAAAATCGTCGTGAAGAATTGAAACTTTCACAAGAACAACTTGCCGAAAAATGCGGTTGGCATCAAGCTACTATTGCGAGAATTGAATCAAGCAAATTTTTTGTAAACACAAAGCAGCTATGGATAATTTGCAACGCTCTTGATCTCTATTTTTTTTTGTCGCCCAAAGAAGAGGAATCTGATCTAATCAATTCAATGAAGTATCGTTTTCAAAAGGGAATTCCTCCTTCAAAAAATTAATAATTATTTAACAAACTTTACTTTATGCAAAAAAATAACTTGACTTTTATCTGTCATTAATTTATCTTGCAAATGAAATTAAAACAAAAAACAATAAGAGATACTAAATACTATGAAAGAAACGAACTTCGTAAAAGTTAACCAAATAGAAATTAAAAAGCAATATAAACTTCTAACAATTAAAGTCCCCAAACAAGAATACTATGAGATGCGTTTGGACGCAATGAAAAAAGAGATACCTGTTCCGGAAATTGGAACGCAAATCTTTTTACTTGGATGGAAACTTTATCAACAAGAAAAAAAATCTGAACAAATGTAAAGCGGTACAATGAATAACCCTTCATACCTAAAGCCAATTAATAATTTTTGTTTGAACATGGTTAACTCATAATATTTCGAGGGCATATAATGAAGTATGTAGAACCTTACATCAACAATTTACCTGATGCTCCTCAACAATCCGGATATTTAACGATTGCATATAATGCGTGTGTAGATTTTCAGGGCAAGATCCGCCGGTCCGGTATTAAATCTTTTTCAGTTTGGGATTATTTAGAAAAATGTTTTAAGGAAAATTGGAAAAGTAAATACCGCAAACCACCGCGAGCAAATACAATTCTGCATTGGTTCGAAGATGATCCTATAACCGGAATGAAGATGGGTGCCGAAGATTTAGCGCAAATATGTTTATTCATTAACGATTACACTCCTTTAATAGCATACCACGAAGAAATGCTTTCTCGGTTTGATAATATCAAATCTGAAAATAAAATTGATTCTAAAGAAAAATTACAAATTAAAGACAGCGCTCTTACTCTGGCGGAATCTGTTGGTGATTTATGCGGAGAAATAAAAAATGCACTTGAGGATGGGAAATTAAGCGCACACGAAAAACAGAGTATTAAAAAATTATCTAAGATGCTTGAGGATGCAAATAAAAAAATAATCGAGATTATAAAATGTTCTGGATAATTGTAATTATAGCCGTTTCTTGGGTTATAATGATTATTTCTTTGTTCACTTCTCCTGAAGGGTGGGAGGATAAAAACGGTTTCCATTATGGAAAAAAAGATAATTGAATTTATTCCGTTATGGGATAGAAGAAAAAGGAGTCTTACGAAACGCATGACTGAGATTAAGTCTATGCGTTTGAAAAATAAATCATATAAGGAGATTAGTAAAGAGCTTGGAATATCACCAAGCACTGTTAACGTAACTATTTGGAAAGCCAATAAAAGAGAGAGGGTTTTATGTGGGAATGGATAGTTAATATACCAACCATAGTATGGATTTTAATAGCAATGTTTTTATTTCTTCTTATTACAGCTCCTCTTGTTTATACGATTCTTAAAGAACAATTCGGAGATAAAAAATGATTGAAAATTTATTTATAAGAATAATGCTATTCCTCTTACTTCTATTTCTGTTTTTTCTCTTTGCTTTACAAATAACAAAAAATAAGGAGGGCA
>DYGS01000004.1 GCA_020724585.1 Candidatus Microgenomatus sp. | reverse complement strand
AAAAATTAACTTAACTAACTTATTTTTTTGTCTACTTTTTGGGGTAAAGATCACTTATTGTTCAATTGTCTAACTGTTTTTCAGCAATGTAGCAATTAATCAATGCAGCCAGTGTTTATTGGTATCAACTAATATGTTATTACCACTCATTTCGCAGATTTTTTTGTGTAACGATAGGATCTTCTTTTAAGTCAATAACACCGCAATATTTCTTTAAATCGGTTTTCTTTTTCCTAGTATTTTTGTGTTTTTCCAATAAAGAATCTATCTCTTTTTTACGCATACCTTTTTTTACTTTTGTAACCATTATTTGCTCATTCTAATTTATGAATAAGATAAACTTTTTTACTGTTTTTTTCACTTTTTCTATCTATTTGTTTTTAAGTTTTTTAAAAATACTTCCTCTCTTTGCAAGTTGAAAATCCCGCTTGCGGGGAGAGGATTTAGGTGAGTTGGCTTTATTTAGTATAGAGATGTAAGTATCGAAATAAATTTAGCGAATTTGCGAATTGCCGTATTACCGAATTTATAAATTAGCAATTTGGCAATTGAGCAATGCAGCAATTTTTTTGTATCGAGATAAGGACAAGCCGCGCCAGAAGCGAGCGGACAAGTACGACTGATTTCACCAGATTTTTTGTTGATATTTACTTTTAAGTAAGTCTCTATTTCTCCGGTGGAAATTTAATTCTAACTCTATAATTATCAACTGTTATAAGCGGATTGCTGTTCAGTTCTTTTTTATACTTCGTAATTACTTCAAGAATCTTTTTTCCATGATCAATCGCACGTATATTAACCAAACGTATAATTGCTTTGTGGTTACTTTGAAAAACGAATACTAATTCACCAAAATCTTTATCTGCAGTAACTAGAATTCTATTTTCTTTGTACGCACGTTTCAAAATAACTTCATCACCCGGATCGTTATTTTCTTCCGCTATCCAAACTGTGTCATAATTGCTTTGCCTAAGTTCATCTACCGCATATTTCGACAAACAAGAATCAACAAGAAATTTCATTATTGAACTGTCTCATACCGTTCATTAGCGGAAATTCTGTAGGCATATATTAAACATGCCTGGATATCATCTTTTTCTAGAAACGGATAACCTTTCAATATTTCTTCAATTGTTGATCCTGCTGCTAACATTGCCAATACATGTTCAACAGCAATTCTTTTTCCTCGAATAATCGGTTTACCGCCAAATATCTCGCGATTAATTGTTATTCGTTTTATAAGTTCATTTTCCATAGTATTTTTACCAATTTACTGTTGTTGATAATTTACTGATTTTTTAAGAAAATTATTAATTCAAGTATGAGACATATTAATTTCTAGTCAAATTAGCTTTCTCTAGAACCCTCAAGTAAATTAAAGAGTTTCCGCCGGAATTAGTTTGCTTTGCTGTTGGGATTTGTGCCATTAAAATATTTTTTTATGTTAAGTAATTTAGCGTCCCGCTTGGGAGGAAGCCCCGCATAAAGACTGCGGGACAGGCGGGATTTCCCCGCTTTCTTCGGGGCAGGCGCTGAGAAACGCTCAACAGTTTCCAGTCTGCAGTCTCCAGTTCTTAGTCTGCAGTCTCCAGTGCGCAGTCATTCCATGATTAAGAATACTTTTCGGGATTTTTGATCATATCGTTTAATAATTTACCAACTTCTTTAGATTCGGCAAGAAGTTCGTTATATAACTCTTCTGATATATATTCGCAAGCCAATGAAAAGTCCAGCCAAACTTGAGTTTCTGTCTTTTCGCTGTCACTATCCGTTAATTTACTTACAAAATGGGCAGGGTATCATCGTTTTCTATATTAACGGGCTTAAAAAAAAATTACTCAGAATAAACTAACCAAATATATAAATTGTTAATTAATGTTCTTTTCTCTTGAAAGAAAAGAACCAAAAGTTCAAGACTGAAAATAAATTGCTAAAATTTAGCTACATTACACTACAAAAATTTAACTCACCCCGACAAAAAACGGTCGGGGTTCAGACAGAAATTTTTGCTTAACGCTTCACTCCGCAAAATTTTTTAACGCAATTTATTTTAGGTCGAAGTCATAGTTAATTTCTAAGTTCACGGGATAAAAATACTTTTCCTCTTTAGGGAAAGATTTGGACAACTCAAAAATTCTCATAGCTAGTTCGAATGCTTTTTTATTCACCCTGTGAAATAGGTAATATAATTTATAAAGTAATGAGAAGGCATGCGTCTTCATTTCAGATTATCTAAAAAAAAACATTTATTTCACGGGGTAAACAAGTAAATCTTTGAAATCACTCATGTTCAGTCTTTCCCGCAAGCGGGATGTCCCCGCTTTCTTCGGGGCAGGCTCTAAGAAACGCTCAACAGTCTGCAGTCTTGGACTGTTGATTGCATATTGCTGACTGTGGACTTGAGTTCTGTCTTCAGTTCGCAGTTTACAACTTATATATTATTATAGTACCATTTTGCTGCAAGTTCAAATCCCTTTGCTGCATTAAACTCCGGTTCGTATCCGAGAATAGTTTTTGCTTTTAATATACTCGCCTGTGAGTGAGGAATATCCCCTACTCGAAAAGCACCGTATTCGGGTTCGATGTTACTAATTTCTTTATCAAACTTAGCGAGGTTGTCACGCAAGGCGGTGAAGAGCTGGATTAGGGTTGTGTTGCCGCCGAAAGCGATGTTGAAGACTTCGGAAAAGTAGTAATTTCCGGATTCACGGATTTGCGAATTTAGCGAATTGGCGAATTTCTTTTCCATTTGAAGCAAATACTTGTGTTCGTCGAGTTCTAAATTGTAATACTCTCTTTGCCCTTTTAGAATTTGCTCAGTCGGGGTGAAGAAGGCTTTTTCGTTTGCTTGGATTACGTTATCTATGTATGTGAAATCGCGGCTATAGGTGCCGTCGCCGTTTATGACAGGTTGTTCGTGATTTATCAAATTTTTAACCCATAGAGGAATAACTGCGGCGTAAGCTCCGTTTGGATCTTGGCGTTTACCGAAGACGTTGAAGTAACGGAGTCCGATGCACTGCATACCATAAGTTTTAGCAAAGACATCAGCGTAAAGTTCGTTTACGTATTTTGTAATTGCATAAGGAGAAAGCGGTTTGCCGATTTCTTCTTCTACCTTTGGCAGTTTTTTTGAATCGCCGTAAGTGCTGGAACTTGCAGCGTAAACAAATCTTTTAACTTTTGCATCGCGTGCTGCTACTAATACATTTAAGAATCCGTCAATGTTAACTGAGTTTGTGTTTGCTGGGTCTTCTATTGAACGAGGGACGGAACCGAGAGCGGCTTGATGAGATACAAAGTCACAACCCTTGACTGCATGGATGCATGTTTACATGTTGCGGATGTCACCTTCTATAAAGGTGAAATTTGGGTTATCGAGGTTGTGTTCGATGTTTTTTTTGAATCCGGTGCTCAGATCATCGAGACAGACCACTTCGTGGTTTTTGGACAGGAAGTGATCTATAAGGTTGCTTCCTATGAAGCCGGCTCCGCCTGTTATCAAAATTTTCATAGATTTTTATTCCCTTTACTTTTTGCTTGATCCGCCCAACAAGATGGCGGACAGGTCAAAAAGTAACAAAAAATTCCCGCTTCAAAACAGCCGGGACAGGCAAGGCTGGAAAAGAATCGTCTATAATTCAACTACGCTTCACTAAAGAAAATAAACTCCCCCGATAAATCGGGGTCAAACCCGCCTTCGTCTTTGAAACGACTACGGCGGGCAGGCAGAATTTACTTTTTAACCCGTCAGAGCCGGGCAGGCGTTTCGCTCCATTGAATTTCTTAACGCCGATTCTTTTTAGGCCGTATTTTTTTAAAAGATTTAAAAAACTTTATAGCTAAAAACGATTCCGCCAGTTACTAAAATTTTCATAATAGTTTGCTTACCTGTTCTTTTCTCTTGAAAGAAAAGAACCAAAAGTTCAAGACTCCAAAAAAAATCCTAAAATTATTCTACATTTCGCTACAGAAAAATAACTCTCTTCGTTCAAACAGATTTTTCTGTTTAACGCTTCATTTCGAATAATTTCTAAACGGATTTTTTTTGAGGTCGTTTATTTAATTCCTTTAAGTCAACTAAATAATTCCAAACAATTTCTTAAGGAAAATTCTTTTTAGGCCGTTTGTTTTTATGTTTTTTAAAAAAATACTTCCTCTCTTTTTAAGAGAGGATTTAGGTGAGTTGGCTTTTATTTTTC
>DYGS01000003.1 GCA_020724585.1 Candidatus Microgenomatus sp. | reverse complement strand
TCAATCATTTAGTTATTTCTCTACTTCCTCCAGTAGCAACTGGATCAATTCGAAAAAGTATTTTCTATATAATTCTTTTCGTTCGTCACCCTTACAGATTTCTTTAATCTCGCTGCTTTCTATATCCGCTTTAATTTTCTCTAATTTCTGCTTTCTAACTCTTTTAACTATTGCCCGCCTCTGTCCTTCTGTATAGCTACCCCAATTTTTAGACTCATCTTCGCTTAAGTCATCTTTATAAACGGTAAGCACTGGCCAAAAATGAAAGAAATTGAAAATAATCTGGATGGTTTCATCTTTTTGAGAAATTTCTTTTGCTTTCATCATTTCAGAAAGTCTTTTATCTATATCTTCTTCACTTTCTTCAACAGACCCAGACCACGACACGCTTACACCCAAAATATAAAAATTTGGTTCTTTTTCTAGCGCATATTTAATTTCGCTTGAGGAAAACAACATTAGAAATGCTGTAAATAGTGACGAGTGTACATTTGGGAAAATTCCATTTATTACTTCCGTCAAATCTTTATCAAAATTTTCCTCATTTTTTTTCTTGAAAATACGATCCCTTGACCATTGCAAAAACTCGTGCAGAACAACGCGAGATATCCTGCCTTTTTTATTGCTGATTGTTATCTTCCATTCTGCTGGGAAATCATGTTCCCAAATATCATAATTCGATGGAGCTTTATCTATTTCATTAAAGAACGTGGGGCAAAAACTTGCGAAAAGCCCGGTGATATAATGCCAATATTTTTCTTTTTCTTTTCCATCTTCAATTTCATCTAATTTTTTCTCGCTTTCCTCGATATGTTTTTTAAACGATGAGAAAAGCTGATATGGGCCGTGGCCGTCCTTGAGCAATACTTTTATTATTGCCTGAAAAAATTCTCTTCCGAAATAATGCCAGTTCCAAAAACGATCTCTTTTTAAATTTATTTTATTATACAATTTCAAAATCCAACTCCTGAATGTTGGAAAATGTTTTTGTGAAATTAGGTTTTGAATTCTTTTCTCTGTATCGTGCCCCCTTAACCAAAGTTGTTGTTCGTTCCAAAGTATTTCATTCCATTCAAAAATCTTTGGTAAAATCTCATAGCCGATCGAAAAACGATCTCGCTTCTCAATATTATTTACATAAGTTTGTGATAGTTGAATTGCAAGATTTAACTCTCCGTGTTTTATGGCATCGTCAATATGAGAAATAAAAATGCTTGTAAAATCTCTTTCGTTAAATTCCGACTTTTCAGACCAAAATGAATTCCAAGCTCTAACCATTTTCTCTGCTTTTACCTGATTTCTAAATTTAAATATTTTTGAGAAATTAAGACTTTTTAAAAAAGCTATTTCAAATTTATGCCTCTTCCCTCTGAAAAATACTTGAAATTTAAAGATTGGTTTTATTAGAATGAACGCCACAACAGCAGTAAAGATAGCAACTATTAGTTTTGATTTTAGTCCAACACTATGTATCTGCTGGCTATCAATGGAGTCCTTAAAAAAAGAAATTACAAAAATTGATAATATGGCCAAAACGGCAGTGCCAGTAATATTTAGAATTTCATAAAAAATAACCATTTTTGAAAATTCACCCCTCTTCTCTTGTGTTTTTACTTCAGAAAAAATTTGTTCCCCAATAAAAATAAGCACCATTAAAATTCCAATGATGACATTTTGAAATAAAGATGGGTCAAGGTTCTGTAAAAACTGACCAAAAAAATCTTCAATATTTTGGAAAAGTCCTGTTCCCGATATCCATAGTTGTTGAAATATTTCTGTCATATTGTTTTTCCATAAGCTCTCGCTATTTTACTTTCCAGATTTAATTCGATTGTGTTCTTTGCATAACATTTGGCAGTTTTCAGCAATAGTCTTTCCGCCTTCGCGCCAAGGTTTAATATGATCGGCTTCCATTTCTTCAATATCCCATTTCTGTTTTTTTCTTTTTTCTTTTTTACACCAAGGACAAATGCCGTTTTGCCTTTCGTATGCTTCGCGCCTCATTTTATCCGTAAATTCTCGGATATTTAGATATTTTTCTTTCCGCGTTAGAACATAAGGATAAATACCGGATTTTTTAGTAACATCTTCATCTTGCATCAATTCTTTAATTTCAGCTTCAAGTTTAGCTGGATTTAATTTTTTATCTTTAAACTGATTGTATAATTCACCCCAGTTAACATGAGCCATCTCTTTGCGGTAATTAGGAAAAGTTTTGCGTACCCAAGCAATCACATCTTGAAAATACTCCCATAACTCGTTGGCGTTTTCATCGTGTTGGTGTTTTGCCATATAATCTTCAATTTCTCCATTATTTATCCATGAAAGCGCGGTTTCTAGATACTCTTGCCGAATCGGCGAACCAGATAGCAATGCGCCGCCATCATTTGCTAATAAATACGCTGCGCAGTTTGGTTTGCTGAATTTTATTTTTGCGTCAGAAAGCCAAGGCCCGGTATAAACCGCATTACGAATTTCTTGATCGGTTAGTTTTTCTCCGGCAATATTGATGGTCTTAAACCACTCCAGCCGCTCTTTGTCCGTCCCCTCGCAAAAATAAATCATCAATTCATAATCTAAAATCTGGTCTTGTTCTTCTTTGGTAAGATTATGAAAAAAGCGATTATCAAGAGAAAAATCGCCAGTAACATATTGCCCGATGCTAATCGTTCGCTGTTGTCCGTCAAGCATTTCATAAGTACCGTCTTCTTTTACCATCCAATACATCACATTTAGCGGAAAACCCTTTTTGATTGTTTCAATCACCGCATCCCGTTGTTTGTCTTTATAAACAAATTCGCGCTGATATTTTGGCCGCACATCTAATTTTCCGCCATAGGCAACAACACCTTCTATAGCGTTATCTTGAAAGCCATCAACTACTTTGCGAACTGGAATTTTGTGTAAATCAATTTTCATACTATTTTTTTACTTTCTTGTTTCTAATTAAAATACGAGCGTATGGATCTTTACGTCCATGAATTTTAAGTTGTGGCGGTTTTGGTAAACCTTGTTCTACAACGGTGAAAAAATGAGGGTTTATATCAATAATCTCAAATTGCTCCGGGTTATATTTATCTAAAAATGTAATCGGAACACCCATCACACCATCGTAGTCCATTGGAATATCTGAAGTTTTAGAAACTTCTATAGCATCGTAGTTATCATACTTTGCATATTCTTTCGGGGTATATCTTTTATAAAGTACTAAAACCTCGTGGCGCTCTTCATAATCTAAATTAGTGAACCACCGCACACCTTTTACACGAATATATTTATTTCCGTCTTTATCGATTCTATATCCGGCGGCATTTAAAGGATAATCATCAGGCACTCTAAATTCACGATCGCCACTGTGGATACTTGCACCAAGCCACATTTTATTGTCTCTTATAAAAGGAAAAATTTCCTTATAAGAAATCGCATTTATATTCCCGATGATTAAAAATTTCTTTTTGTATTTCATAAGTTGCTGGACATACTCACGAAACAGAGAAAATGGAGGATTTGTGCAAACAATGTCAGCTTGTTTAAGTAATTCAATGCATTCTTCACTACGAAAATCGCCGTTGCCTTTCAATGGCGCGGAGACGTTAGCTTTATGTTTTAACAACTGCTTTACATCTTCAAGGCTTATTGCTCCATCCTTGTTAATATCCGGCACTTCGTTAATTTCGATTCTGTGCGCTTCTGCGTCTTTTGGTTTTATCTTCTTTAATCCTTCTATTTCAAACAACGGCAATGTCTGACCCGCAATCGGTGAACCATCGTAACTCGTAGTGATTAATTTCTTTAGGCCCAAGGCGTTAAAATTAGAAGCAAAATATTTAAAAAAGTTACTTTCGTAAGGATCATCACAGTTACAATAAACAATTTTCCCGCGAAACTGGTTTTTGTAATGTTTTAATTCTTTTTCAATATCAACCAGTTGAGTATAAAACTCGTCCTTTTTTGCTTTGCTAGCTTTGCGTAAATTTATGTTTGAGGGTTTAGCCATAACTATTTATGTATTAAATCATCAACGCCAACACCAAGTGCATTCGCGATTTTGCGAAGTGTTTCAATGCGGGGATCAGGCGTTGAACCGGTTTCTATTTTCGCAATTGTATGCAAAGTAACCCCGGCCATTTTAGACAGCTTATCTTGCGAAATACCAAGTTTGTCTCGGTATTTCTTTATATTCGCAGCTATTGTTGGTAATTCTTTTGCCATACCAATAAAACTTTACTATAATGTATTTAGCGTGGTATTATTATTGTATGAAAAATAATCCTTTTCGTCAATCTGTTTTAGGGAGTTCCTTTCTGTTGCCCGCGCACGGGAGGGTCGGGGCAAGGGCAACTATAAAAAATT
>DYGS01000002.1 GCA_020724585.1 Candidatus Microgenomatus sp. | reverse complement strand
TTGTACCCACGGCAAGAATCGAACTTGCGACCTGCGGTTTAGGAAACCGTTGCTCAGTAAGGTTTTACAATAACTTACAGTCCATTGCTTAGTTTATTTCCTGTAAAACCTGTCAAAAGTACGTTTAGAAGGGAGCTTTTTTATGTACCTTACTAAACGGTCAAATGGTATTTATCATATTCAGTTTTTTAAATTGGATGGTAAACCGACTACAATCACCACCGGAACAAAATCAAAAAAAGATGCACTTAAATTTTTACAGAAATTCCAGATTGAGAACAAACGAAAACCGGAATTTTTACTAAATGACATTAAACAAAAGTTTCTTATTCATTCTGAGTCAATCCACAGCCCTACAACAAACAGAGATTATAAATTAACTCTTAATAAGTTCCTTCGTTTTACCGGAAATAAAATTGTCTCTGAAATAATATCTAATCAAGTGAATGAATATTTACAATATCGGATTAAAAAAAGTTCGACCTATCAAGGTAGAAAGGATTATATATATCTGAAATCATTCTTTAATTGGTGCAATAGATTAGATTTTACAGAAACGAATCCACTTAATAAAATTAAGCCTATCAAAATACCGGAAAAGCAACCCTTATTTTTTACAAAAAAGGATTTTGCGAAACTGTGTAAAGTGATTAGTCAAAATAAAGATTCTGATTTATTGGACTTAACAATCTTTGCAGTTTATACAGGTTTAAGACGTGGTGAATTGTTAAATCTGAAATGGAATCAAATCGACATAGAATCAAAATTGCTATTCCTAAACAATACTGATTTCATAACTAAGTCAAAAAAAATTAGAACCGTTCCATTAAGCAAAAAGGCAATAGCAGTAATAAAGCGAAGGAATAGAATTGATGAATTTGTTTTTACAAAGAACGGTTTACAGTTTAACGGTGATTATGTTACAAAAGGATTTAAGAAATATGTTATTGATGCTGAGGTAAATTCTAAACTTCATTTCCACAGCTTAAGACATACCTTCGCAAGTTGGTTAGTTCAAAAGGATGTACCGATTCAAAAAGTAAGTAAGTTATTAGGTCATTCCGATTTATCAGTAACTCAAATTTATGCACACTTAACAGTAAATGATTTACAGAGTTCCGTTTCTGTTATTTAATTAATTCATAAAAAAAGAGAGGTATAAAATGACATATCCACAGCTTTCAAGTAAAGAAGTAAGTAATTCAAAAATTTATTCATACGAATTAATGAGGCATAATGAGGAAATACTCTATCACGCTTTTTCATTGTTGGATACGGCAATTGCTTATAATGGAACAATTCTAAAAGATTCCGATTCCTCAAACGAATATAAATTTCACCAGGTAATAGGAAACCTTGATAATCTTTTAGAAATTGTTGCTGAGGATATTAAGAAAGTAAGGGTAAAAATACTCAGTGAATTTGGTGAAGTGAATGAGAAATGTTTGTAAAAACGCTCTGAAATCATTCAAAAATTTGCTTAAATTGACAGAAAAAAGAGCAAATTTTGAGTGATTTACTAAGAATTGATTTAATAAACGTCTTTGTAGAACATAAAATGTTACCGGAAATTGTTCTAAGAAACGAAAAGATTAGATATGAGTTTAATGAACTGAAAAACAGTGGAATGTCGTCAAATGAGGCAAAAATGCAACTTTCCGAAAGGTATTTCTTAGGGATTAAGGCAATAGAATATATTGTCTATAAAAAGTGATTTGGCAGAAATTGTCGTTTCAGAGCAAATATAATTTTTATTTTTGCTGAGGATGTAAGTATTTTCATAATCGAACTATCAAATAAATTGCCGAAAAAAGAATTTCATAAAGTCCACTTAGACCGTGTTCCTTTAAGGAACGACCGACGGCAATCGGTTTGATAACGGTACTAAGTGGATTTTTTTTTGGTGGTGGAAATGGAAAAGAAAATTTATGAGCTTGCAATAAAGCAACTGAGAGAACTATTCCCTAAATGGTTTGAAAGACTGCTAAAGAGAAGGGAACAATTAGGAATAAAAGAGAAAAGACCATTAAGAAAATATGGATTTGAAAGTGTAAGAAATATTTCCTTAGAAACCGAACTTGAAACTGATTGCAATTCCTTTATTTATGATTACTGTTTTTCAAATAAAGAAAGGTTTAGACTTTTTTCTAAACAGTTTTCATCAAAAGAAACATTTGCTGAATCAATTGCATTGCAGGCATTGAATAAAATATTTTATGAAGCGAATGCTTATCTAAATCAATTTGAGATTACAAAAAACAGAGCTGAGAGAGAAAAGAATTTATTGCACCAACAAATCGAGAAACTTGAATCCGAACCGAAAACAAATAATGATGAAATAGAGGATTTATATGCTTCGCTTCCAAATGCAAAACAGATTACTAAACTTTACTTATATGCACTATACTATAAGTACCAAAAGGATATTGATTATGTAGATGCACTGAATGAAGCAAATGGAATTATTTGTATTGACAAAGATATTATTGATTTACAAAACAGTTTTAAAACTTGGAGAGTTTCAAAAAAAGGGAAAGACCTTGAAAGCAAAGTGATTGAGATAGTTATAAACAAAAAGTAAGCAAACCTTACCTATTTAGTAAGCATACCTTACCGACAGCATATATATCATTTTTTAAGTTCCACCTAAGTTATTTAAAAAATTGACTGTGGTGGAACAAACAAGATTATATTTTAAGAAAAAGCTCGTTTGAGTGTCCACCACCACTTAAGCGGGCTTTTTCTGTTTTAAATAAAAACCCTCAAACGTTTGTGAGACGCTGAGGGTTTAAAAATATTGAGGTGAACAAATGCAAAATAATAATTCCGTTGGATTAATTCCAAAGCAGCATAAACATAACTGTTTTGATGTTTGTCTTAAATTGAATTTTGAACAAAGATTTATTGGTGAAATTTCTTTTGATGGTGAAGGAACGTTTACCTGCAACCGTACCGAAAGCAAACATCTTTTCAGAAAGTTAAATGCAATCGGACTTAATCACAAAATTTTAACAAGTGATAAGATTTCCTTCAAATGGATTGTCATCAATTACCAGACTTCAAACGGATTCACTAAAAAACTAACTACTTCAAGAGATTATTGGAAAACAAACGGTCAAGTTTACCAATTCTCTAAGAAAGGTTATGAAGTTCAATCATTCCTATCCTTAGACAAATTCGGAATTGAGAAAGCCCGTCTTTTTGAGCAAAGTAAAACCATCAATTTATTTAATGAGGTGCAAAATGGAATTAGAAAATATAAAACAGCTTTATGAAGATTCCAGGCAATTACTGATAAATACAGAGCCGTTAAATGAGAGATTGACCGGAATCAGAAATCCACAGCTTAAGGAAACCCTTAAAGATTATGTTCACACCGTCCAAAGTGATTTACTGATTTTAACAGACTTACTTTTTGAGCTTATCACTTGTGAAGATGAATCAGAGATTGAATTTTTAATTGAAGCAAATAAGGATATAAACGAATTGGTTAATTAATTATGGCAAGTCCACAAAAAGAAAACGGATTTACTTCGATTGCAAATGAGTTATTAGGTGAAATCCTTAAATCGGATTTTACTTTGAGAGAGCTGAAGATAATTTTAACAGTCATTCGTTTTTCATATGGATTCAACCGGAAACAAGCTGAACTATCAGTGAGGTTTATTTCAGAGGCTACCGGAATAAAGTATCATCACATATCAAATTCGATTAATACACTTATTCGGAAATATGTTCTTACTGTTAACAACAGTGATAATCATAAACAAGGAAGAGTATTAAAGTTAAACAAGGATTATGAGACTTGGAATTTCGACAGTTACCAAAAAGGTAACAGTTACCAAAAGAGTAACGGTTCAGTTACCGAAAAGGTAACGGAAACAGTTACCGAAAAGGTAACAAAGAAAGAAAACAATAAAGAAAACATAAATACAAGTGTTCAAAATGAATTTGAACGGTTTTGGAATTTATACGATAAGAAGGTAAGTAAAGAGAAATCTTTTAAGCTATGGATAAAACTAAAAACTGAAGATAAAATGAAAATCTTTGAGACATTACCTCTTTATGTTAAATCCACACCAGATAAACAGTATCGTAAAAATCCAGATACCTATTTAAGAAATAAATCTTGGAAAGACGAAATACTTACATATCCTCAGCAATATCAAAAAAATGAAAATCACTTTGTTACAACAAATCTAAACTGAGGTTTAAGATGTTAAAACCAGATGAACGCAACGAATTGGAAAAACAAGTTTTACAATATTCCTTAAATGGAATAAATGATTTTATAGAACTGAAATCAAACGGAATAGAACCGGACTCATTTAAGGAAACAATACACAAACGAATTTTTGAATCCATAGAACATTACATCAAAGAAAAAAGGAACACACCGGAAATTGACCAGCTTTATTCATTTATGATTGCAACCGGAAATAATTCGATTAATGGACTAAGCACTTACATAACTGATTTAGTACCATTTCACTATCAAGAGATTCCGGTCAAACGTTTGATTGAGGATAACATCGAAATTGAGAC
>DYGS01000001.1 GCA_020724585.1 Candidatus Microgenomatus sp. | reverse complement strand
CGGCAGCTTTCGTGTGTATATAAAACAGGCTTCTCGGCGCTCGCCGCGCGGCCATTCGCGGCTTGCGCCGCCTCTCACTCTCCATTTCAGTGGACCCTTTACGAAAAAATCAGTAACCAACTTCGTTGTCGAATTGATTTCAAAAACGTATCGTCGTAGCTCCGGCCCCGCTTCGCGTTGGCCTTCCGCAAAAGTCGGCTCGGACATTGTTCTTGCCTGAAAAGAAAAATGCAAAAATTGTTAATGAACTTAAATGGCGCAACCGGTGGACTCAACAAGAAATCGCTTTCCGTTGTCCGATTGCGCCATTAAAAAAGCGATTTTAGAATTGTTGAGTCCAAAATCAATATACCAACTTTTAAAAGAAAATGCTATACTTTTTCTTGGAGATAAATATGGAAAATCAAACGAATACTAGTAACCAAAATAGTCAGCCGGTCGGTCAAAATCCAGTTACTCAACAAACTGTCTTAGACAAACCTAAAACTAATTTCGCTGTCGTGTTTGTGGTTGGATTGGTCTGTTCGCTAGTTTTTGGAGTTGGTGGCTATTATCTAGGTAAACAATCAACAAGTTCTAAGAGTTATTCAAACAATCAACAGACTCAAGTTGCTCCTACTGCGATTCCAGAAAAAGAATTGGAAGTTGTTCCTTCTCCAAATACTGTTCAGGAAAGCACTTACAGTAATCAATATTTTTCATTTACATATCCAAAAACTTGGCAAATTGACAACACTATTATCTATGAATATAGATCTGGTTGTGATCCTGATACTTTTCGTTGTACAAATGAAAAAAATATTGTAGATATTCGTTCAAATACTACTCAAATGTACCAAAGCTATACAAATCCAGAGTGGTTTAATAAAATTTCTGCGCTAAGCAGTCCTTGGGAAACCGGTAGAGATGTTTTTACTAAATTAACTAGTGGGCAAACTCAAGAAGGAAAAACATATATTATATTTAAACAAGGCCCGTCTTCAAGTTTTGAGGGGGAACCATTAACACTAATCGTTGGTTATGTGTTAAATAATAACCATATTTACGAATTAAGGCTTTCTCGCTATAGTTCTGATCCAGAAGGTCTACAACTTCTTAAGTCAATGCTTCAGTCATTGAAGGTAAAATGAAAAGTATTAAGTTGAATTTTTCAATAATCGCTAAAGCTAATGTTGCTTGTTAATACTCGGCGTTAGCCGAGTAAATCGCGCGCGCAAAAAAGCGGAGGCCACGCGAAGCGGGGCCGGAGCTACGACGATACGTTTTTGAAATCAATTCGACAACGAAGTTGGTTACTGATTTGTTCGTAAAGGGTCCACTAAAATTATAATGAATAAAAAACTCCAAGAATTAAAAGCAAGAAGAGATAAATACAAAGAGAAGCTGACCTTGCTTTATAAGAATTTTAGAGGGGTAAAGCACGAAAACTCTCTTTCGGAACTTAGATATTCACAAATCAGAGTCTATGAAGATTTTGTAAGAAGTCTCGAAGACGAAATTTCAGAATTAAAATCAAAAAATTAAAGCTCAATTAAGCTTTTAGAGAAAGGAATATTAATCATTCTTAAATAACCTATCAATACGATCCCCAAATTTTTGTTCATTTTCTTTCCAGGCTCTCTCCATTTTATTTACTCTCGTAGGTAACTCGTCATATATTATGTCTGGATTTAATTCGTTTCCAACAATTCTTAATAAGTATAAATCTTTGGGTGGGATATCTTCGTAAATGAGTTTAGCTCTAAGTATATCAATATCTCCGTTTGCAAATACCTGAGCTGCTAAGCGTACCATTACTTGTGTTTGATCACTCTCTGCAAGTATACCACCCAAAGCTTGTTCCATATGTCGAACAAGATCGGTTTCTAGACTACGCCACAGGTTTTGCGATTCTGCTGCATTTGCAAAAAACATTAAAATCTCATCGTCTAGAGAACGATGAAGGTGAAAAGGCTGATCATGATCAGGCATATTTATAATTCAATTAAAGCTTGTTTTTTGCCAGATTCTTTGATGTTGGCAAGCTCCAAGTATCTTTCGGTAGTTGAAATTCTCTTATGTCCCGCAACCTGAGAAATTAAAACCAAGTCTACGCCGGCTTTAATATTTTCAACTACAAAAGTAGTTCTTAAATCGTTTATAGAATATTTGGAAAGTTCTGCTTTTTGTACAAATCTATCAACCGAAGCTCTAATATTTCTAACAGCCAAAGGTTTTCCATTTTTACTAATAAATACATATTTTGAATCTGTTTTTGGTCTGTCTTGTAAATATTTATCCAGAGCATCTTTGGCAGGCTTATTTAAAGGAATTATTCTTTCAGGCTGTGTCGCATAACTCTCAATTTTTAAATTTGTGCCATCCAAGTTTTCTATTTTAAGATTTGCAATCTCTGAAATTCTAATGCCGGTTTGTAAGACCAATTCAACCATGGCAGATATTCTTGCATCCGTTCTCGCTACATCTCTTAGGGCTCTGTATTCAAGCGGCGTCAAGAATTTAGGGGTTGCTGCCTCCACTTTCGGGTGAGTCACACTTTTCGAAACATCGACTGATAAGTAGTTATTATCAACTGACCATCTAAAAAAAGTTTTGACCGCATTTAGCTTTCTTGAAACCGTTTTGGGAGTGAACTTTTGAGCCAGCAGGGCATCTCTGAAGACCTCTAAGTTTTCAGATTTAACATCTCTAATATCAGAAATATTTTGTTTGGTCAAAAATTCAACTAATTGATCTAAATCTGATCTATAAGCCAGAATGGTTGAGGGCGATTTTCCATTTTCCTTAAGATTTGTTATAAATTTTGGAACCAACTCAAGCACAGTATTTCCCATAATATTTAATTTGAGACTCCAGGGTATTATACTAGCATTATGAAAATAGTCAACAATATTATAGGACAAAAAATTATGTTCTTGTTTTCGATAGTCTTATTTTTTGTACTTTTGTCGTCTCTTTACAAAAGCTGGGGAAGAATCAAACTGGGGAATGAGTTGATAGCCAAAAACGAGGAGATTATAAATAAATTACAGGAAGAGAATAAAAAACTTGAAGAACAAGCTGAATTCATGCAAAGTGAGATTTTTATTGAAAGACAACTTAGAAACAAACTTGGACTTGCAAAAGAGGGCGAGGTAATTTTGATTTTACCTGAGGCTGAAATTGTTAAGAAACTTTCACCTCAAATACCCAAAAAAGAACCGGTAAGACCCAAAACCAACTTTGAAAAATGGCTGAAGTTGTTTGAAAACTAATTTTTGTGCCAGCGACTGGAATCGAACCAGTGACCTATCGCTTATGAAACGATCGCTGCTAACCGCTGAGCTACGCTGGCTTGAAGTGTATTGTATCAAAATTTAGATCGAATGTGTTATAATCATAAAGTTTTCATTTAGCATTTAGCTTTTTGAAATTTAGCATTTTTACATGCGGGGTAGTGTACAGTGCACGCGAGGCTCATAATCTCGCAGGCTGGGCGCAACTCCCAGCCCCGCAACAAGATATATAAATTGATGTTGATCCGAAAGGTTGGAATCGGGGAATCAAATTTTAAAAATTAAGTATAATAACGAGGTGGCACCGCCTAAAGTAGGCCCTTGTAAGTTTTAAAGATTAATTTCTTTTGAATTTACGAGGGTTTATTTGTTTTTAAAATGATAATATAAACATATGAAGAAAAGAGTTTTATCAGGTATTAGGGCAACAGGAAGGCTACATTTAGGAAACTATATGGGGGCAGTGAAAGGTATGCTTGAACTTCAAGACAACCCAGAATATGAAACACTATATATGGTGGCCGATTTACATACTGTTACAACACCATATAAAGTTGAGGAATTGAGAAAAAATAGACGCGAAGTTGTTCTTGATTATTTGGCAGCAGGACTTGATCCTGAAAAAAGTATTTTGTTTGAACAATCTGATAGTCCACACGCTGAGTTGGCCTTCTATTTATCAAGTGTTGTAAATATTGCAAGAATGCAACATTTACCAACATTTAAAGATAAAGTGAAACAACATCCAAATAATGTAACAATGGCGTTACTAAATTATCCAGTTTTAATGGCTGCAGATATCTTAATTTATAAAGCAGGGCTTGTCCCTGTTGGAATTGATCAAGAACCACATTTGGAAGTTGCACGAGAGATTGCAAGAAAAATGAATGAGACATATGGAACTGATTTTCCTGAACCAGTAAGGTTTGCAACAAGAGGGGAATATGTGCCAAGC
The DNA here is from genome assembly GCA_020724585.1 of Candidatus Microgenomatus sp. Classification (GTDB taxonomy): domain Bacteria; phylum Patescibacteriota; class Microgenomatia; order UBA8517; family UBA8517; genus DYGS01. The sequence continues at coordinate 740,284 of DYGS01000001.1, read as the reverse complement.
CTAACAGGCGAGGGCAAGATGAGTAAGTCCATTGAAGGGAGTTATATTAATTTAACTGATGATTTAGAAACTATACAAAAAAGGTTGGCAGGAGCACCAACAGATAGTGGAAAAGGTGAGAAAATTCCAACAAGTGGAGGGGTTTTTAATCTTTTAAAATTTGTAGAACTTTTTGAAGGAATCGATGCTCGTAAAAAATACGAGCAAGCGTATAGGGGACAGGGTATAGCGTATAGGGAACTCAAAGAAAATTTAGCACAGGCAATTTTTAATGAATTGAAACCTATTCAAGAAAAAAGGTCTGAATTAGAGAGAAAAACTAGTTATGTTGATGAAGTAATTAAAAGGGGAGCAGAAAAAGCAAGAAAAATTGCAAAAGAAACAGTTCTGGAAGTTAAGGAAAAAATGGGCCTGAGTTTTAATTAATAATTAATAGTTAAAAGTTAATAATTATTATGAAATAACAAGCCATGATTATGACAAAACAAATTACTTTTGATCAATTTGAGGTAGTAGAAATTAGAATCGGGACTGTTATTGATGCTTCTGTTCCTGATTGGAGCCACTGGGTTATTAAATTAACTGTTGATTTTGGGGAACTTGGCCAAAAAACTATTTTTGCGGGAATGATGAAATTTTACAAACCTGAAGACTTTAAAAATAAACAGTTTCCATTTGTCTATAATATAAAGCCTAAAAAGATTGGCCCAGAAGGAGATTATTCTGAAGGGATGATGTTAGCCGCTGATGTTTTGGAGGATGTAAGTGACCCAAATAGTGGCCGACCGGTACTTTTCCAGCTTCAAGAAAAAGTCCCCAATGGAGTTAAAGTTAGATAATTTTGTGATATACTCCAATTTATATTATGAGTTCAAAGAAAACTAATCTAAAAAACCAAAACAATTCTAACAACAAGGAAAATAATAAACAAAATAAAAAACCTGTTGTTTTTAAGTTTAAGATTAATATCTGGTCTATTATTTTTACCGTTTTGTTTGTATTGATGTTTATTCCTCCGCTTCTTTCGATGTTCGGTTTTTCGCCAGATGAGTTAAAAGTTGATTTGTCCCAAGCTTTAATCGATATTAAAGATGAAAAAATAGAAAAAGTTGCAATTGAAAAAGATAATTTGATTTTAACCTACAAAGACGGCAATACAAAAATTGCCGTTAAAGAAGAGGGACAAACTTTTACGGATATTTTAGAAAGCGGCCAAATTGATCCTACCAAACTCAATTTTTCTGTAACAGACAGGACTTTGACCAAAATAATTGCTGAAGCCATAAGCATTGTTTTACCGGTTATTCTTTTGGGAGTTTTATTTGTTTATATGACAAAAACTCAAACTAGGGGGGTGCAAGATATATTTTCTTTTGGCAGAAGCAAGGCAAAGATTTTTGACAAAGGAAAACAAAATGTTACTTTTGCAGATGTTGCAGGAGTTGATGAGGCCAAAAAAGAATTAGTTGAAGTTGTAGATTTTCTTAAAAATCCTGAAAAATATAGAAAAATAGGAGCCCGAACACCTAAAGGCGTACTTTTGTTTGGTCCCTCAGGTGTTGGAAAAACGCTTCTAGCAAAAGCAGTTGCAGGCGAGGCCAATGTACCATTTTTTTCTATGGCGGGATCAGAATTCATGGAGATGTTGGTTGGAATTGGCGCCTCAAGAGTTAGAGATTTATTTGCACAAGCCAAAGCGCAGGCTCCATCAATCATTTTTATAGATGAAATTGATGCAATTGGAAGGCAAAGAGGTAGAAGCGGTTTTGTTGGCGGTCACGATGAAAGAGAACAGACTTTAAATCAAATATTGGTTGAGATGGACGGTTTTACTCCAAATGAATCGGTAATCGTTCTTGCCGCGACCAATAGAGGTGATCTTTTGGACCCGGCACTTTTAAGACCAGGAAGATTTGATAGAAGAGTAACGCTTGACCTCCCTGACAAAGAAGGTAGGGAGGCAATACTAGCTATCCACGCCAAAGGTAAAAAATTTGGTAAGGACATCAATTGGGGTAGAATTGCAGATAGAACTGTAGGGTTTTCGGGAGCTGACCTTGAAAACATGTTAAACGAGGCGGCAATTGGAGCAGCAAGACTCAATAAGTTGGAAATTGATATGAACGATATTGAAGAAGCTGCAACAAAAGTTAAACTTGGACCTGCTAAAAAGAGACTTCAAAGTAAAGAAGATAAAGAAATTACAGCCTATCACGAAGCGGGCCATGCCATAGTTACTCACTTTATAAAAGGGACAGACCCTGTTCACAGAATTTCAATTGTAGCAAGAGGAATGAGTTTGGGTCATACGCTAATTCCACCTGCGGCAGATAAATTGCATGACACAAAAACAAGCCTTCTTAATAGAATTACTGCGATGTTGGGCGGCCGTGCCGCTGAAGAATTTAAGTTTAAAGAAATGACAAGTGGGGCCAGTAACGATATACAAGTTGCAACAAGAATTGCTAAAGCTATGGTTGTTGAATGGGGGATGAGTAGTCTTGGCCCTGTTAACTTTGGACCTGACACACAAGCTGGTGAGTTTGGACAAACGGAATATTACCAAGAAAATCCAGTTTCCCAAGCTACACAGGAAAAAATAGACCAAGAAGTTACAAGTATTATGGAAACTGCTTTAAAAACTGCTAAAGATTTAATTAAAAAACATAAAAAAGAATTAGAAAATGTTGCAAGAGAACTGCTTTCAAAAGAAACTATAGATAGAGATGAATTTGAAAAAATCGTTGGCAAAAAGCAAAACGGAGATAAAAGCTTGATACTCGAAAGCGGGGTGAAAAAATAAATGACAGATCGTAAAACTACAGAAGTGAATATAGAAGACATTGATCCAACCGTTACTGAGGAAGGCGGGGGAGGTCTAGCGCAACAGGCGTGGCAGAAGAGGCAGTCTGGTCTTGGAGATGAAAGTGATGATGGACCAAATAAACCCAGAGACAAAGGAAAAGAGGGGAAATAAAGTTAAATCATTTTATTACCAAGTAGGGCTATTCCAATAAATCTTATCGTCTTACCTAGTATTACAGCTAAAAAATACTTTTTAAACGAATATTTAGTTGCTCCTGCAAAAACTCCAGTTAAATCAAAAACTGGATTTGGTATTAAGGCTAGTATAAAAATTGTTAGAAAACCGTTGATATTCATCCATTTCTCAACCCTTTTATAATTTCTGTTTTCTTTAATTAATACAGATGTTCCATACCCTGCTAAATATCCTGTTATTTCTCCAATTGAAGCGCCAATTCCTGAAAGAATACCTACAATAGCAGGGTTATATATAGAACCGCCAACAAAAGTGGTAACAATTGCAGGAGTTGGAATTAGTATTGTTGCGCTTCCAATTAGGTTGATTAAAAAAATTCCCAAATAGCCATAAGTTGTAAGTTGTGCTAAAGAGTTTCGAAATGTAAAAATTAAGACGCTAATTGCAACAGAAAGAAATATAAAAAAATATTTAATTATTCTTTCCTTGTGTTTTTTTAGAAATACTTTTACTTTTGGAATATTCACCTTGTTAGTTTAAAATTGTTTTTATGCAAAGTAAACTGGTTATATTTGATGGGAATGCAATTATGTATCGTGCATTCCACGCACTTCCACCATTAACTTCAAAATCTGGAGAACCAATAAACGCCCTTTATGGTCTAGTCTCAATGCTCATAAACATTGTAGAAAATTTAAAACCAACACACATTGTTTTTTGTTTTGACGAAAAAGAAAAAACATTTAGAAATGAACTTCTACCGACATATCAATCTCAAAGACCTGAAACTCCATCAGACTTAATTCCTCAGTTTCAAAAAGCTCGTGACTTTTTAAAATCTGTAAATATTCCAGTTTATTCAAAATCTGGTTACGAAGCCGACGACATTATAGGTACAATAGCATCAAGCATAGAGCACAAAGCATATAGCACCGTTATAGTGACTGGGGATAGGGATATATTGCAGTTAGTCGATGACAAGAAAAATATAAAACTTTATATGCCTGTTGTTGGACTTTCTAATGGCAAATTTTTTACAGAAAAAGAAACATTTGAAAGAATGGGGGTTAGCCCCTTTCAGATTCCAGATTATAAAGCTCTAGTTGGTGATCCATCTGATAATTATTTTGGTATTGCAGGAATAGGGCCTAAAACTGCATCAAGTTTACTTTTGAAATATAAAACTCTTGACGGGATATATGAAAATTTAGATGAGATTCAAGAAAAAGTAAAACAAAAACTAATCGATGGTAGAGAATCTGCTTACTTATCATACAAGGTTGCTACAATAGTAAAAGATGTTCCAATTAATTTTGATATAAACGACTCAAACAATTGGGATGTAGTTTCACCTGAAGTAATTAAACTTTTTGAAAATTATGGTTTTAAAACTCTTAAAACTAGGATTGAGAAATTAGGAAAGAGAATAGAGGAAGAAAACCAAGGATCACTTTTCTAGCTTTATGCTATATGCCATATGCTGTATGGAAACAAATATGCAAGAACAAACTAAACAAAGAATAACTACTTTTTCTGATTTGTATGTATGGAAAGAAGGTCACAAACTGGTTTTGCAGATTTACCAAATTACTAAATCATTTCCTACTCAAGAGAAATTTGCCCTAGTTGATCAAATGTGTAGAGCGGCGGTTTCCATAACAAGTAATATTGCAGAAGGATTTTCAAGACAAGGAGTAAAAGAAAAGATACAATTTTATTTAATGGCTAAAGGTTCATTGACTGAAATACAAAATCAATTATATATAGCTCGAGATGTTAATTATATAAATGTAGCCAAATTTAACGAAATTTGGGAACAGACAGTAGTCGTTCATAAATTGATTACAGGAATAATTAAAAGTGTCAGAAGTTTTAACCATAAAGCATAAACCATGAAGCATATAGCCCGCCTAAAAGTTGCACTAGTACATGATTATCTTATTGATTGGGGGGGGGCGGAAGAAGTTTTGGTGGCACTACACGAATTGTTTCCCAAGGCTCCAATTTATGTATCAGTATTTAAAAAGGAGAGAGTTTCTGGATTTTTACCAAAATTAAAAGATGCTCGGATTATATCTTCATGGTTTAATTTTGTACCGCTTGCTCACAGAACAATTTCATTGTTTAGATTTTTAATACCACTGATATGGAATAGTCTTGACCTATCAAAATACGATTTAGTTATTTCAAGCGCCAGTTGGGCAGTAACAAAAGGATTCAAGCGAGGCAGTCGCCCGATTGAAATATGTTATCTTCATACACCACCAAGATATTTATATGGCTATGAAACCTCTGTTATTTGGCAAAAAAAATGGTACGGATTTTTAGTAAATATTTATGGAGCAATAGTTAATCACTTTATGAGAGTTTATGACTTTAATCAGGCTCAAAAAGTTGATTATTTTATTGTTAATTCAAAAGAAGTCGGAAAACGAGTGGAAAAGTTTTATAAGAGGTTTGATTACAAAGTAATTTACCCACCTATAAATGTTGATGGAATTCTAGAAGATAATGGTGTCAAAGATAATAATAATTTTTATCTAACCGGTGGACGAATGGTTGCAGCTAAGAATTTTGATTTGATAATAAAAGCCTTTAACAAAAATAAAAAGAATCTCAAGATTTTTGGTTCAGGAATTCAGGAGAGATATTTGAGAAGCATATCTAACGAAAACATCGAATTTTTAGGTAAAGTTTCTGAAAAGAAAAAATTTGAACTACTGAGGTCTTGTAAAGCATTTATTTTGGCTCAAAAAGATGAAGATTCAGGCATGACCGCGATTGAAGTTCAAGCGGGGGGTAAACCTGCCATTGCTTACAGAGGTGGTGGTTATTTGGAGACTATCCAAGAAAATATAACGGGCGTCTTTTTTGATAACTTAACCATTAAAAGTTTAAATGAGGCTGTAAAAAGATTTGAAAAGATGAAATTTAGGCAAGAAGACTGCATAAATCAAGCCAAGAAATTTAGTAAAGAAAGATTCAAGAAAGAAATGCTTGAATTTGTATTAAGCCATAAGCTGTAAGCTTTATGGTTGCATACAGCATACGGCATACAGCATAATACTATTTAATATGCCGGAATTACCTGAAGTTGAGACAATAAAATTACAATTAGAAAAATTTATTGTTGGATCGATAATCAAGGATGTTGAAATTCGAAATCCAAAATACGAAAAGATTGCATCACTGGGTGGGCGAAACAAATCAAAAATAACAAATTCAAAAATAATAAGTGTTAGGAGGTTTGCAAAACAGTTATCAATTGACCTTGATAATAATTATTCAATAATGATTCATGTTAAGTTAACTGGACAACTGATATTTAGGCAAAAGGCGCTAGGCACTAGTCAGGCATTATCCCCTAAAGTAATTGGAGGATTGGGAGGGAAGCATACACATCTCATATTTCATTTAGACAATGGTGATTTGTATTATAACGATGTTAGACAATTTGGATGGATAAAGTTAGTTAAGAGTGAAGAATTAAGAGTTAATAATTTTGCACCTGAACCTTTCAAAAACCTAACTCTTGAATATTTTATTAGTTTATTATCAAAATCAAAAAGAAATATTAAAGTTTTACTGATGGATCAGGCAAAAATTGGCGGAGTAGGGAATATATATGCAAATGATGCATTGTATCTATCAAAAATTAGTCCTAAAAGAACAGCAAACTCATTAACCGAGGAAGAACAAAACAATCTTTATAATGCAATTGAATTTGTCTTAAAAGAAGGATTAAAGTATGGCGGAGCAAGTGAACTTGCCTTTGTCACCCCAGACGGTAAAGAGGGTGAATACCAAAACCATACATTAGTTTATGGTCGTCAAGGCGAAATTTGTAAAAATTGTAATAAAAATAAAATAGAAAAGTTCTTTTTGGGTGGTCGTGGAACTTATTGGTGTAAATTATGTCAAAAGTAAATAGGGGTTTTAAATTTCATTGGTCTCATGCCTTTGCAGTAATTGTTTTGGTGGGGTATTTTTCACTGTCAAAAATAAATCTAGCCCATGCACTGTTAAACAAAAATGCATCTATTTCTTTTTTGCAGATTTATTTATTTGGAGTCTTTTTTGCCTGCTTATTCTTATATATTTTTTCTCACGAAAAGTTTTTCCCTTTTGCAAAAGAAATAGAAAAAAAGGAAGAGAAAAAAGAAAGAAAATACCTAAAAAAATATATTCATCATGGCAAGGTTTTGGCAACTTTTATAATTGGTACTTTAGGTGGCCCAGTTTTTTCATCTCTAACTGCAAGGCTACTTCTTAATCAGACTAATCTTTTTAAATACTTTGTTGTAATAGTTGCCAACATCCCCTCGACCATTTTTACTGTGGGGATATTAAAAAGTTTAAAAATTTGGTGGTAAAATATCACCATGCGAATTCTTATAATCACCGCAACATACCCACCAACAATAAATGGTGTTTCTGTTTCAGCGAACAATCTTTATGTTGAGTTAAAAAAAAGAGGACATGAAGTATTAGTCATGGCTCCTAAGAATGGGACTTTAAAAGACAAAAAAGATATATATAGATATCCTTCATCTAAAAATCCTTTATATCCTCAATACCCCATACCATTATTAATTTATAATGATATGATTTTTGATAAAATAAAAGCATTTAAACCAAACATTATTCATGTTCATCACCCAGGCCATATTGGTTATTTCGCCAAAATAATATCTGAACGATTATCAATTCCATTGATTTTTACATATCATACAAGGTACGGTGATTATGCGAAAAAATATTTTAGATTTTTAACTAAGGATTTAAAAAAGATATTGATAGAAAGTCCAATATCTGGCCTTTGTAACTACTCAACCTGTGTCTTAGTACCATCAAAAAGCATGGTATCAACTGTTAAAAAGTTGGGAGTTAATTCAGAAATTCAATATATACCGACTATTCCCAATGATTTAGATCATAACTTGCCATCTAAAAATAAATGTAGAAAAATAATTAGTTTATCAAAGTCAAAAAATATATTATTGTATGTTGGAAGATTGTCAAACGAAAAAGAAGTAAATATTTTAATTGACTCCATGAAATATCTCAATAAAAGGTTTCGATTAATTATTTGTGGAGATGGACCATCCAAGAACGATTTAATTAATTTAACTAACAAGTTGGGTCTTGAAAAAAGCGTTAGTTTTGTTGGCAACATTGATCGAACTTTATTGCCTTATTATTACAAGTCAGCAGATGTTTTTTACTTTTCGTCAAGAACGGAAACCCAAGGCGTTATACTTTGGGAAGCTATCAGCTATGGATTGCCAATTGTGGCAGTTGATTCAGATGTCACCCGAGAGTGGGTAAAAACAGATTTTGGGAGACTTGTTGAAGCAAATTCAAAAGACTTAGCAAAAGCGATCATAAGTATTTTTACTAATAACATAAATCATCTTTCTAAAAATGCAGTTTTGTTTTCGAAAGGTTTCAGTTCTGATTTAAACATACGAAAAATAATAAAAATATATAAGAAATCAATTAAGAAATATAAATTCTATAATTCGATACTGTCAACAGGGTGGCAATCGTGGAGTGTGTCAGGCAAAAATACCTTTCTACGCAGAGATTACAATCCGCTTAATAGTGAATTTATACCGAAAATAAGTGGTAAAGTAGAGTTGAAAGAGCCTGTAAAAGGTTGGAGTTCATGGTATGCTTTTGGAAGAAATATAAACGACAAAAAGATACTCGATCAAACTAAAATAATAATAAGTAAAAATATATCTGTTGACTATATTCAAATTGATGAAGGGTATACAAAGTGGGGTGAATGGGATAAAACATTTATTAATAAGTTTCCGGAGGGATTATTAAAATTATCTAATGATATTCATAAACATGGTAAAAAGTCAGGTATTTGGATGGCACCTTTTTTAGTTGATCCTGATTCAGAGATAGTTAAAAAGCATAAAGATTGGATTGTTGCCAAAAAAGGTAGATTTATAAATGGCATAAATTGGACATTTTTAGACAACCTTTATTTTAAAAGATACTTACTTGATATTAGAAAGAAAGAAGTAAAGTCATTTATCTTTAATTCAATTGATTTTATGCTTAATAATTGTAAATTTGACTTACTTAAACTTGATTTTTTATATAGTGTATATTTTATTTCTGGTATAACTGCTAAACAGGCGGGTGGTTTTATAAGAGAAATGTTTAAGTATATTAAACTAAAATATCCACATGTCTATACTGTTGCTTGTGGCGCTCCTTTACTGCCCGTTGTGGGCGTTGCTGATTCAGTCAGAATTGGTCCAGATACAATTTCCCCATTTCTCGATGGAATTCCATTATTAGCCAGAATATTTCATAAATATAGATTAAATCAAGTATTAAACAATATTGAAAAACGTAATCATCTTCGAAAATATTTTAATTTAGATCCAGATGTTTTTGTTTGTAGAAAATCACTTGGATTGAATGAAGAAGAAACGCTTAATTTGAAAGGCAAAATAAAAGAATTAAACGGAAATATATTTTTAGGCGACGATCTTACTAAATTAACAGACAATGATATAAAAAAATATATTCACCCACTACTTTCATAATTATGATAAAAAGCATAAAATTAACCAACTTCAGAAACTTTGGTAAAAAAGAGCTGAGTTTTGAAAGCGAAATAAATTTTATAATTGCAGCGAATGCTTCAGGAAAAACCAACATACTTGAGGCAATATATATTTTATCTTTGGGAAAAAGTTTTAAGGCAAAATTAGAATCAGAAATTATTAAAAACGACAAAGATATTTGCCACATAGAAGGTATATTTGGCAAAGAAGAGGGCTTTAATTTAAAAGTTGTATTAACCAGAGGCTTTTTAGATTATGGAAAAAATAATATTGAGAAAGTTCAAAAAAAGAAATTGTTTGTTAATAATATCGCCCGAAGGCAAATAGACTTTGCAGGCAATTCAAAAGCAACACTTTTCTTACCTGAAGATATTGAGCTTGTCACCGGTTCACCAAGCAAAAGAAGAAGCTATATGGATTATGTTTTGTCCCAAATTGACAGGAACTACAGAAAATCACTTTTGATATATGAAAAAGGCTTGAGACAGAGAAATAAAATATTATTAAAAATTAGAGAAGAAAGGGTTTCTAGGTCTTATTTACTATTTTGGAATCAACTGTTGATTAAAAATGGTGCCTATATTACAGAAAAGAGAGCAGAATTTATAGACTATTGCAACACAAATGAGTCGTTAATTAGCAATAGTTTTTCATTAAGTTATGATAAATCGGTCATTTCTGAGGGAAGACTTGAACAATATAAAAATGAAGAAGTTTTAGCAGGGACTACATTAGTTGGCCCTCATAGAGATGATTTTGTCTTTCAAAAACTCGAAAAATCCAAAACTCAAAATTACCAAACATTAGAACTCTCATCATTTGGTAGTAGAGGGGAACAAAGGCTTGGTGTTTTGTGGCTAAAAATAAATGAAATTAAATTTATAGAAGAAAAAACTGGGGTAAAGCCAGTTTTACTACTTGACGATATATTCTCAGAGTTAGATCATAACAATAGAAAGGTTGTAGTTGATTTGATAAAAGATTATCAGTCAATAATTACAACTGCAGATAAACATAATGTACCAAAAATGCCAAATGCTAAATTTCAAATGCTAAATTTGTAGACAATAATGGAATTATTACAAAAAAAACCAAAAGGACATACCGAGACAAGAGTAGTATTAGATTATGTTACGCCAGAAGGGACAAAAAAATATAAAAAAATTAAAGTTTTTATTCCAGATGAACCCCCACCTCCAGACAATTTTCCTCCCCCGCCAACAGTGCCGGCACAGAGACCTTCTCAACCAGAAAGATTTAACCCAAATGCTCCAAGGACATATCCAGACTAACCCATTTATTTTCCGTAAAGATTGCGGTATATTTAATGTATGTATTCTCCAAAGTATGCAATAACAAACAGAATATTAACTAATATTGGTCAAATAGAGGCTGCAAAAGAAGTAATTATCAACGCCCCGCTTGTCCCAACCTATGAAAAACAATTCCAAACAGATGCGGCGGCAAGAACAATCCACCACGGCACTCACATCGAGGGCAATGAGCTAAATCTAATTCAAACAAAAAAAATTCTTGAAGGGCAGGATGTGTATGGTAAGCCGAGGGACATTCAAGAGGTTATAAATTATAGAAATGTAATCAACCTAATTGATGAACTGGCCTATAAAAGAGGGCAGTATGATTTAGAGACACTTCTTGATATACATAAGGCTACAGTTGACAAGATCATTGATGCAACAAAAGTTGGTGTTTTGAGAAGCACGCAAGTGATAATTAAAGAAGAGGGGACGGACAGAATAGTTTTAAAACCTCCGCCTTCGATTGAAGTGCCATATCTTTTGCAGGATTTTTTTGGATGGTTAAACTCAGATAATTCAAAAGATGTCCATCCGGTTATCAAAGCAGGAATAGCTCATTATGTTTTGGTTGCAATTCATCCATTTGTTGAAGGTAACGGCAGAACAGTTAGGGCCTTTACCATACTTATTCTATTGCGAGAGGGATATGATATAAAAAGATTTTTTTCTCTTGAAGAACATTTTGATAAAGACTTGGCCGCTTATTATGATGCACTTTTTAGGGTTGATGTAGCTTCTTTAAACATTGCCCAGAGGGATTTAACCCCTTGGGTCGAGTATTTTACCGAGGTCGTTGCTGTAGAACTTGTTAAAATTAAAGAAAAGGTCAGAAAATTATCCCTTGATACGAGGCTTAAGGTCAAGTTTGGAGAGCAGGTTTCTTTAACTGAACGGCAAATGAGATTGATGGAATATATAGCAGATCAAGGTGGGGCGCCAATGGCAGAACTTAAAAAACTCATACCAATGGTTTCAGAAGACACAATACTTCGAGATTTAAAAACACTGATTGATAAAAAAATTATCAAAAAAGAAGGAAGCACTAAGTCAGCAAGATATATACTAAATAAAACATGATGCCAAATGATCCGCAATTTTTATATATGATCTTGGTTTTACCAAGTTTATTTGGTTTGACTTTGATGGGAGAAGGAATTTATAAATGCGCCCATGAAGAGTGGAGTGGTTTAATAAGTATTTTTTTTGGATTGTTGTTTATAGTGATGGTTATCTTTGCCTACTTCTTCTTTTCTAGTTATATGCTAGCGAAGTAGGTACATATATATGTATCAAGTTGATTTTTATACGACACAGAGTGGCAATTCTCCACCTGCTGATTTTATTCAACATGTTGAGGTGAGGGTCGCGAGAAAAATTTTAAGACACATTCAACATATCAAAATGTATGGTTTAACTCTCGAAAATAGATATTTAAGAAAGTTAACAGGATCTAATTTGTGGGAATCTAGAATTCTTGGAAAGGACAACATTAGAATAATTTGTTATGCATTAGGCGATAAAAGGGTTGTTGTGTTAAATATGTTCTCAAAGAAAAGTAATAAAACTCCAATTAAAGAAATTGAGGTTTCAATTCAGAGGCTTAAAGAGTTGACAAATATATCTTAGAAGATATAATATCTTTATATGAGAAAACTTATTTCTTTTGACGAAGTGCTTAAAAAACAAATGAAAGATCCCAAGTTTAGAAAAGAATGGGAAAAAAGTGAACCTCACTTTCAGCTTATGAGTGCAATAATTAAAGCAAGGATTGAGAAAAAATTAAGTCAACAACAACTTGCCAAAAAAGCTAAAACTACCCAAGCAGTTATATCTCGTATTCAAAATGCTACAGTGAGTCCTACACTTGATTTAATGCAAAGAATAGCAGAAGCAATGGGGAAAAGATTGGAGATTAGGTTTGCTTAGTTTTGATTTTGTTTACTCTTTCCCAAAATTTAGATAAATCTCTGCCGTTATTGGCAACCTCTAAATACACGCAATTTTTCGATACATTGGTGTTGATACCATTCTCCAAGGCAATAGACTCGCCTTCTTCCGCCAAAATCGAGACGGGGATACCCATCTCTTTACCAGCCATAAAAGCAGCTTGAGCTGTGGCCATACTAAATTGTCCCCTAACATTTAAATTTTTGTATAAATTTTCGTATGGATCTGGCTCAAAACAATATTCTTTCATGGTTGATATTTTACTTCTTCTTCTTCTTGTCAATCTATGGGATAAAACTATAATATAGTTATGTTATTTAGTCGTTTTAGTGAGTATTTACAAAAATTAGAAAAAACATCTTCACGCCTTGAAATTACTGCAATTCTTAAAGATTTATTTAAAGAAACAAAAGAAAATGAAATCAAAGAAGTTGTTTATTTATCACTTGGTATTTTGGCCCCAAATTATGAAGGTTTAGTTTTAAACTTGGCTGAAAAAATGGTAGCAAGAGCAATAGCGATTGCTTACAACAAAAATTTGGATGATGTAACTAAGTTATATAAAGAAACAGGGGATTTAGGGGAAGTTGCAGAGATGCTCTCAAAAACTCAAAAAATCAAAAACTCAAAAAATCAAAATGTACAGGAAGTTTTTTTAAAACTTGTTAAAATAGCCAATGATTCTGGAGAGGGTTCACAGGATAGGAAAATTGAAAACTTTGCAAAACTTATTAAAAACTTAGATCCACTTTCTGTGAGATTTGTTACAAGGATTCCAACAGGAAGATTAAGACTTGGTTTTTCTGAAAAAACAATCTTAGATGCCCTTCGACAAGCTCAGGGCGAGCTTTCAGAAGATGAAATTGAATCTGCTTATAATGTTAGACCTGATATTGGGTATATCGCAGAGTTGGTAAAAAGTAACAAATTACAAGAGATAAGCCCAAAGGTTGGGGTGCCTGTTGTGCCTATGCTTTGTCAGAGAATTGGTACATATGAAGAAATGATTAAAAAAATGGGTGAAGTTTCAGTTGAACCAAAGTTTGATGGACTTAGAATTTTTATTCATTTCCAAAAACCCAATTATTTAAAAATTTTTACTAGAAATATGAATGCGTTAGATGAAAATATTTTTCCTGAATTAAAAGAAGTTGGTAAATATATAAAAGCAGATAGCGTGATACTTGACACTGAAGCAATTGGCCTTGATGAAACCAGAGAAAAATTTGTTGACTTTCAAAAAACTATTCAAAGGAGAAGAAAACATGATATAGATAAATCATCGAGCGAAACGCCCTTGCAGTTTCAAGTTTTTGATATTTTGATGGTTGATGGAAAAAATTTAATAAACGAGAAATACATAAAGAGGAGAGAGGAGTTAGAAAAAAGGATTGGGAACAGTAAACTCTTGAGAGTGGATGAAAATACGATTACATCAGATCCAAAAGTTATTAAAGACCTTCATGAAAAATATTTAAAACTAGGGCTTGAAGGTGTTGTTGTTAAAAGAGCCAATGGCAAATATGTTTCAGGTAGAACTGGTTGGAATTGGGTCAAGATGAAAGAAGAAGAAGGTATGAAAGGCAGGCTTTCAGATACTATTGACGCTGTAATCATGGGCTATTCAGTGGGTAAAGGTAAAAGATCAGGTTTTGGTGTGGGACAGTTCTTGGCAGGAGTATTAAATGGAGAAAATGTAGTTACATTAACTAAGGTGGGAACTGGAATAACAGATGAGCAGTTTAAAATTTTAAACGAAAAACTAAAAGAAATTATTTCAAATAAAAAACCAAAAGAGTACGATGTACATAAAGACCTAACACCTGACTACTGGGTGTTACCTAAAATTGTTGTGGAACTAGCTGCAGATGAGATTACAGTAAGTCCTAAGCATACTTCTAACTATGCCCTTCGTTTCCCAAGACTTATTAAATTCAGAGAGGATAAAGGCTTAAAAGATATAACAAATCTTGATGAAATCGAAAAGCTATTTAAACTCCAAAAAGTTTGATATATAGTCATATTAAAACAGAATGACAGTCTTGTTATTTTGTTTGACAAGCATAGAATTCCAATATATCAAACTCAAAACATCGATTGCAAAAATCGACATTTTGTTTTGAGTTTGTTATAACATATTTATATGGAAATGCCCAAGGCCCCAAGATTTGTTAAGCTTTTAGGACCTTCTTTTATTCTTCTTGGTCTAGGACTAGGTTCAGGCGAACTTATACTTTGGCCATATTTAACAAGTAATTTTGGCATGATGATTATTTGGGCAGCTGTTTTAGGGGTTACATTTCAGTTTGTTATAAACATGGAAATTGAAAGGTATGCGCTTGCTCGAGGGGAAAGCGTATTTGTAGGCTACAAAAAACTATTTAGTTTACTTCCTTATTGGTTTATCTTTTCTACCCTTTTGGCCTGGATCTGGCCAGGAATTATTGCAACATCAGCAAGACTTTTTTCAGAAGTTTTTGGTATCTCAAATTTTAAATTATTAGGGGTAATACTTCTGCTATTAATTGGTTTAATTTTAACTTTTGGAAAAATACTTTATAAAACAGTTGAAAAAATTGCTATTAGTATAACAATTATTGGCATTCCACTTATTTTATTTTTAGTTTTTTATATAGCTACAAAATCTGATTATTTAGAGCTTTCAAACGGTTTACTTGGATTTTTAAAGCCATTTCCAAAAGATTTGCCACTAGCCTCATTTTTGGCGGCTTTTGCATTTGCTGGTGCAGGTGGAAACCTAAATTTAGCTCAAAGCTTTTATATTAAAGAAAAAGGCTATGGTATGGGAAAATATGGTGGCAGAATTACAAGTATACTTTCTGGAAAAGTAGAGGAGATCAAGCTAGTAGGTGAGCACTTTAAATTAAATGATATTAATTTAAAAAGATTTAAAGATTGGTGGAAAGTTACAAACCTTGAGCATTTGATAGTTTTTTGGGGAGGGAGCATTGTTTCAATTTTAATGCTTGCGCTTCTTGCGTATTCTACAGTTTACGGAAAAGTTACCCCTCAGGGTGGTGTTGATTTCATGATTTTTGAAAGTTTTGAAATAGCCAAAAGCACACTGCCTATTTTGGGCACATTATTTTTAATAATCGGAGGAGTAATGTTATTTAATACTCAATTAACAGTTATGGATGCAACAAGTAGAATAATGGCAGAGAACTTGCTTTTAATTAATCAAAATAAATGGACTACTAGAGTTCTACCAAAGATATATTATTTTTTTCTTTGGCTACAAATTCTGGCTGGAATAATAATTTTCTTTACCAATATAAGCCAGCCTCTACTTTTGATTACAATTTCTGCAGTTTTAAATGCTATTTCAATGTTTATCCATATTGGTTTAACTGTGTGGGTAAATAATAGATATCTTGCTGACCAGATCAAACCAGATTTTATAAGACTGGGAATAATGACAATAGCTTTTGTATTTTTTGGGTACTTTAGTTTTAAGACGATAGCTGGTATATTTTAATTAGATAGATTTGGAGGTGATTTAAATGGCAGAACAAAAAAGTACAACAGGTTTGAAAAAAGAGACTGCGGGTGCAATAGCTTATGTTTTAGGCCCAATTACGGGTGTATTAATGCTTGTTTTAGAAAAAGATAAATATGTCAGGTTTCATGCTATGCAGTCGATAGTTGTTTTTGTGTCGCTTTTTGCGTTGCAATGGATGCTTGGATTGACTATAGTTTTGGCAATTTTAGTGCCTTTGGTTGGGATTGTGAGCTTTATTCTTTGGCTTATGTGTATTTACAAAGCCTGGATGGGGGAGGAATGGGAAGTTCCTTTTTTGGGTAAATTTGCAAGGCAAATGGCAAGCAAGGCATAAAAATGAAGCTGGTCATTGGTTTAGGAAATCCTGAAAAAAAATATAGAAACAATCGCCACAGTGTGGGATATGTAGTGGTTGATGATTTAAAAAACTCTGCCTGCGCAGGCAGGTCAAAAAACCCAAAAATCCAAAACTCAAAACAATTTAAAATTCTCAAATCAGACAAGTTTATGAATGATTCCGGTTCTTTTGTTTTCAAAAACCTTAAAACATACAGCATAAAGCCTGAAGCATTGTATATTATTCATGATGATTTAGATATAAAACTTGGGGAATATAAAATTCAGTTTGGCAAAGGACCGAAAGAACACAAGGGACTAGTTTCAATCTATGAGGCATTAGGCACTAGAAATTTCTGGCATGTTAGAGTGGGAATAGAAAATAGGCAACAGGCACTAGGCACTAAAATTAAAGGCGAGGACTATGTTCTTGAGGATTTTACTAAAGAAGAAGCAGTACGAGTAGAACAAGTAGTTAAAAAAGTGGTAAATGATTTATGCAAAAAATTGGCGATATAGTTAATAAATTTAAAACTGATGATACTGATAAATATGTCTCAAGAGAGTTTCAAAAATATGCCTATGAGTTGGCAAAGGAACTTGATGATATGGCACATAAATCGCTATATATGCGTTTAGCCAAAAATACCCCAAGAGGATTAATGGAATCTGCAAGAAGTTTTGTAAAAGATGCTCTAAATGCAAAATCAAAAGCAAAGCTTTTTATGTGGAAGCTGAAACAGCTTAAAAATGCTAAAATAACTTAAAAATCTAATATGCCCAGTCTTAACGGAAACTATATTGATTTAATAATTATTATTGCGCTCGTATTTTTTATGAGTAATGCACTGCGGTTTGGTTTTTGGATTGTGACTGCGGACTTTGTGTCATTTCTAGCCTCTCTTCTTATTTCATTCAAGACATATAAGTTTGTTTCTGATTTTTTGAAAGCTAATTTTAATTTGCTTCAGTCTATTTCTGACTCGTTGGGCTTTTTGATATCAGCAATTGTTTTAGAGTCTGTTATAGGCTTTTTGTTTGGAGTTTTGCTTCATAAACTGCCCGAAAAAGTATTAAAACACAAGATAAATAAAATCTTTGGTGTGATACCAGCAATCGGCGAGGCCTTGGTTTTGGTTGCATTTTTATTGATGCTTGTTATGGCCTTTCCGATAAAGCCTCAGATAAAAACGGATGTCTCAAATTCCAAAATTGGCGGTTTAATTTTAGACAAAACCTCAATTATTGAATCCTATTTAAATAAAGTTTTTGGAGGCGTTATAAATGATACCTTAACTTACTTAACTATTAAACCTGATAGCGGCGACACAATTAAGCTCGAAGTTGGAGATTTTGATCTAAAAGAAGACCCAGTATCAGAGAGAGCAATGTTTGAAAAGATTAATGAAGAAAGGCAAAAAATTGCCATAAACAAATTGGTTTTTGATGATAATTTAACAAAAGTTGCCAGAGTTCATGCTAAAGATATGTGGCTAAGACGGTACTTTTCTCACTATTCGCCTGAGGGTAAAGATGTTGGAGATAGACTTTCTCATGCCAAAATCGCATATACAATAGCTGGAGAAAATTTAGCTCTGGCTCCAACTGTTCAAACTGCACATACGGGGCTTATGAATTCGACTGGTCACAGAGAAAATATTTTAAATGGGCAATATCGGAAAGTTGGCATTGGGGTAATAGACAATGGTGTTTACGGAAAAATGTTCGTACAAGTATTTACTGACTAAAACAATACTATATAATGAAATTAGATGAAAAAAGAAATTATTAACCACTTACTGTATCTTTTAGGCTATTTAATATTAATAGTAATTTTAAATTCATTGTATTCTTTAAGATATTACCCATTACTACTAGGAAGTTTGGTTGGAATATTTCTTCCATACATTGATCATTTACTTCATATATATTTTATAGCTCCGCAAGAGTTGAACTCACAACGCATAAAATATATGATTTCTCAAAAACAATTTAAAGAGGCATTACTTTTACTGTATGAAACAGCAGGGGAAAGAGTGAATTTAACATTCCATACTATTAATTTTCAAATAATATTTACAGTTTTAACTTTTTGGGTAGTAACTTCATCAGGAAGTTACTTTGGCAAGGGCTTAACACTGGCATTTTTCCTAAGTCTATTTTTACAAAATTTAAGAAAGTTTTTAAATAAAGAGGTAATTTTAAAAGATACTGATACAACAAGAATTTATTTTATTGCTCAAATTGTACTTCTTCTTGTCTTCGGTCTGCTGATTTAGAGGCTTTTAAATAATTCAATTATAGGGGTGTCGCCGACTAGACATTTTCCATCTGGAGTTACCATAAAAGGTACTGCCATTTGAGAGGAGTTGGGTTTTGGGCTGCAGTTATTAAATCTATCCTCCATTATTTTTTGGTTCATCTTGTTATACCAAACCTCTCTTTTGTTTATTTTTACACTATCTTTTTTCTCCCAGCTATCAAAAAATTCCTGAACTTTGGCGCAGTGAGGACAACCATTGCCCCAAAAATATTCATACTCAGTTGTATCTCTTGGAGGAACTTGAGTAGACTCTTGCGGTTTGGTTAAAAAATAACCGCCGCCCAAAAGAAGCACAATTGTAGTTATAATAATTCCGACCCCAAGCTTATTCATTTGATATACTGTATCCTGATTTGGAAATTATTTCAACAACTTTAATTTCATCGTGATCTTCATAAATTTCTAGTGTTTTTTTGGGATATGAACATCTACAATTTTTGATTCCGGCATCTTCAAGATCCAGTTCTAAAAGAGTTGCACAAGAATCGCAGTCCATGCCCTCAATTTTATAAATTTTTTTTGTGTTTTCTAATTTAGTATTTAGCATTTGTAATTTAGCATTTAAGCTCATTCAATTACATTGAAGGAGCCGGTATACATCCCCATTCCGCAAGAGAATGTCAAAAGGCCCAATTTATTTGGCGTGAATTCAATCGTTTCGGTTCCGCTAACAGGTAGAATTTTACTTATTTTTAGACTGGGTATTACAAAACTTCTAGCACAGCTCTGGACATTTTTGCTGGTAATTTTAAGCTTTACCGGAACGCCTTTTTTAAGTGTTTTAACATTTGTGGCATATCCGTTATTTTTGGCGATTATATCAACGATTTGCTTTCCATCTATTAAAGATAAATTATTCTTAATATCCGATTTTACAAGAACTGCCCAATAGTTTTGGAATGTGTGAGCGCTCCCTCTTAATACCTGACCATTGTTAATTGAGAACAAGCCTATAAGAGCAACTGTTGCCGCTGCGATTTTAGTCAAAAGCGCATTTTTAAATATTTTTTCGACAGTCATGCCTATTAGAAAAAAAATGGGGGAGGTTCCTAGTGTAAAGAAAAACATTATTAAACTACCGTTTAGAGCACTTCCTGAACCGATTGACAAAAGAAGCATAGCTTGGGTTACGCCGCAGGGGATAAAAATAGTTAAAAAACCCAATATTAGAGGCGTTATTGATGAATCTTTAAATTTGTTGTTTCTGGTTAATCTAAATACAAATTTTGGAGGTTTTAGGGAGGTGAAATTGAAAACGGGGTGGAGATTTAATATCCTGCCTGCAGTTGCCAGCATAAAAAGACCGATTAATATTTGTAAAGCAGCCTGAACTTGAATCGAGATGTTAAATGCTTCTCCAAAAGCCCCGAGTATTCCTCCGAGTAGGGTATAGGCAATAAGTTTTGATAGTAAAAATAATCCAGTAGCCTTATACTTATCTGATTTTTCAGAAAGGCTTGATGCCAAAAGCCCGCCCTGAACAGTTGCGCAAGATATGCCGCCGCTAGTTAAACCTGTAATAAATGCCAAAACTAAATTATTCATGACAAAAAGATTATATTATTATTTCACTCTTTACAACAGTCGATCGCTTTTTTGATGAATGACTCAAATTTGGAGAATTTACTTTCAGAAAGGGAGGAAGCTCCCTCATTTTTCTCTAAATTTAGTTTCCAAAAAAGAATGTAGAGTTTATAGGAGTCGTTAAAATAGCTTTGCGCCTTTTGTTTATTTCTTTTTTTGAGTTCTTTAGTACCAACCTCCATAAGTCTCATGGAAGAGGCTAGTAGGTGCTTACTGATGCACCAAACTTCACCCTCGTATTCTTTAATTATTTCTTTTAAAAGCCTGGTTCTTAAAAGCCTTACTTCATTTAATAAGTCAAGATAAAGAGCCTTTTTGGTTTTTTGTAAAGTAAAAAAAAGGTGCTCCTCAATTGAAATTAGATTCATGATGCCGATCGATAAATCCTCATCTTTTGACAGATCAAGTTTGTTGCCGCCATAGGCGTCTTTTACTTTTTTTATTAGATTGCTGTAGGAGGTAACCATTTTAGTAATTGACAATATCCCCCCCTGGGGGGTAGGATATTTAAGTTATGAATAATAATACCATAAAAAAGGATGAAGTGCTAAAGCGAATAAAAATAGCCAAAGGCCATCTCGATAAAGTTCGAAGGATGTATGAGGACGGAGCCTACTGTCCCGATATTATCCATCAAAGTAAAGCGGTTCAAGCTGCTTTAAAGAAAATCGATCAAATGATTCTGCACGGACATCTGCACTCCTGTGTGCTAAAAGACCTTCATGGAGACAGCAACAAAAATGAAAAGTTGATAGACGAGATAGTTGAATTATTTGAAAAAACATGAACAAAACAACAATAATTTTTTTTGCGATAGCCATAGTAATACTATTGGGAGGAGGGTATTTCTTTACTAAAAACAGCGAAACTTCTGATGAAAGCCTTGCCAATGTTGATATTAAACCTGAAGAAATCGAAATTACACCTCAAACTTACGATATAGGTAAAGTCGTAATGAAAAATGGCCTTGTAACCAAGGAGTATGAAATAAAAAACAAATCCAGCAATCCGATTAGACTCAAAAAAATTGTAACTTCCTGCATGTGCACTAAGGCTCAAGCTGTTGCGGGTGACGAGAGAACTAGATTTTATGCGATGGAAATGAACGGAGCCGTTAATCCAACGATTAATTTTGATATACCTGCAAACGAATCAGCAAAGTTAATAGTCAGGTTTGACCCTGCGGCGCATGGTCTTCAGGGTGTGGGTCAGGTTGACAGAAAAGTCTGGCTTAGCTTTTTAGGTCTTAAAGAGAAAAAAGAGGTCAGTTTCTATGGGGAGGTAATATTGCAATGAAAGGTTTAAAGTTATTGGGTTTTGCTATAGGTTTGGGACTACTAGCAGTCACTTTATTACTGCCCGGAATTTCATATGCCCATTGTCCCTTGTGTGTTGCTGGGGCGGGAGCCGGCCTCACACTTAGCCGTTTAATAGGACTTGATGATTCGATATCTGGTGTTTGGTTGGCGGCCCTTTTAGGAGGTATGGTCCTTTGGAGTTATTCATGGTTAGTAAGAAAAATCGGCAAGGGGAGCTTGCCTATACTCAAGCCCTTGGTTTATTTGTTAGTTTTTACATCAACGATTTTGATGTTTTACCAATTTAACCTAGTTATCACTATGGAAAAAATATACGGCCTTCACAAATTAACTTTTGGAATTGTTACTGGGGGTATTCTATTTTACTTGGTTGACTTGATTAATGACTTGATAATTAAAATTCGCGGCAAGCACCTTTTTCCGTATCAGAGATTGGCAACTGGATTGGGTTCCATGATAATTCTTTCCTATATTATTTATATTTTAATCGGATATTACATATGAAATTAAATAAAACATTAAAATTTATCTTTTTGGGAATTGCTATTATTGTTTCATTTCTCATAGGTACTTTGTATCCTAAAGTTGAGCAGCTGCAAAAAGGAAAGACATCGAATAATAATGCAGAAAAAGAAGTAGATAAGGAAATGGTTCTTCCGGAAAAAGGGTTTGATTTGCCTATATCTTTTGCTGATTTTGGTCCGAGGTTAATAGAGCTTGGTGTAATTGATAAAGATAAATTTATTGCGGCCGTCAATATGACAAGCGATGAGGAAAAGATACTTTTGGAAGGGACGGAAAATAGTATAAACATTAATGCCGATAACAGTCAATTTGTTGTTGATATGCTTTGGGCAATTGGTCTTGCTCAAAAAAGCATAGTCTATACCGAGGGTCCAATGGGTAAAGAATACAAAAAAGATGTCGGTAATTTTTCTTCTACGGGCGGTTGGAGTTTGGCTAAGGAAAATGCTACTGGTTATCTAGGAAAATTTGAATTAATAGAACTTTCCGAGAATCAGCACAAAAGAGTTGCTGAAATTGCCAAAAATGTTTATAGGCCGTGTTGCGGTAATTCTACCTGGTTTCCTGACTGCAACCATGGTATGGCCGCCTTGGCCGCCATTGAAATGATGGTTGCCAAAAATATGTCCGACGATGAAATCTATAAAAATATATTGAAACTAAATTCTTTTTGGTTCCCTAGTACCTATATGACTACAGCTAAATATTTTTTGAATAAGGGAGTGACTTGGGATAAAGTAGATGCTAAATTAATTTTAGGGCCGGAATATTCTTCCTCAAGTGGGGCGTCCCGCATCACCAAGGAGATTGATCCTGTACCTGTTTTTGGTGGCGGTAGTTGTGGGGCGTAATATAATAAATAAATAAGTTAAAATGGATAAAATACTTACAGCAATAGGCGGAACTGGTTTAGTTATCTTTATTTATTGGTTCTTTTTTGGCAAAAAGGACGAATCGGTTGGTGTGACTTACAGTCAAGTGAAAATTGAAGTTTCAGGAGGTTATAAGCCTTCTGTGGTCAAGATAAAAAAGGGGGAACCGGTTAAATTTATATTTACTCGAACTGACGAGAGCTCTTGTTTGGAGGAAGTGATTTTTCCTGATTTTAAAATAAAAAAATATCTGCCTCTAAATGAAAAAGTTGAGATTGAAATAAGCCCAAGCAAGGCAGGGGAATATGAATTTCATTGTGGAATGAACATGTTTCATGGAAAGGTAATTGTAGAAAAATGATTAAAAAATCGTTTCCAGTTGTAGGAATGCATTGTGCTTCTTGTGCCAAACTTATCGAAAGGTGTGTATCAAAAGTTCCTGGCGTTATTTCTTGTTCCGTTAACTATGCAAGCGAGACCGCATCCATTGAGACAGAAGAAAATGTCAAAGAATCTGATATCCAAAAAGCAGTTGAGGGAGCTGGCTACAAAGCCCTTTTTAGTCAAAACGGCAATTCTGATTTGAAATTGGAAGATATTAAACAAATTGAACTTAAGTCTCTAAAGGTAAAAGTTATTGTATCATCGATTTTATCAACTCTTTTGGTAATTGGTTCCTTTCCTGAATGGTTTGGAATTAGGGTAAGCGATTTAGTCTTGCTTTTTCTGGCAACTCCTGTTCAATTTTGGGCAGGCCGCGAGTTTTATTTGGCCACCTGGTCTGGTTTAAAAAACAGAACGGCCAGCATGGACACTTTAATTTCAATTGGTACGACAGCCGCATATGGATATTCAGTATTTTCAATGATGGGTATTGTTGAAGGCATGTATTTTGACACGGCTTCGGTGATTATCACCCTAATTTTACTTGGAAAATATCTGGAAGCAAAAGCCAAACTGCACACCTCAGATGCAATAAAAAAACTTATTGGCCTTCAGGCTAAAACGGCAAGAGTTATTCGCAATAATCGTGAGATGGATATTCCTATCGAGAATGTAATTGTTGGAGATTTAATAAAAGTAAGACCGGGAGAGAAAATTCCCGTCGATGGTTTAATTGTTGGGGGTCAAAGTTCAATTGATGAATCTATGGTAACGGGTGAGTCCATGCCTGTTGATAAAATTGTTGGTTCGAATGTGATCGGGGCAACTCTCAATAAACAGGGAAGCTTCATTTATAAAGCCACAAAAGTTGGGAAAGAGACTATGCTCTCAAGGATTATAGAAGTGGTCAAAGAAGCTCAAAGCACTAAAGCCCCGATTCAAAGAATGGCAGATCTGGTTTCTTCTTATTTTGTCCCTATCGTTTTGATGATTGCTGTTATCACTTTTACTGTCTGGTATCTATTAGGCTCTCCGTTCATGGGTTTTGTAAGTCTTGTAACTGTTTTAATTATTGCCTGCCCATGCGCCATGGGGCTTGCTACACCAACGGCTATTATGGTTGGAACAGGAAAGGGTGCCCAGCATGGAATTTTAATTAAAGACGCGGCTAGTCTTGAAACTCTTCATAAAGTAAAAATTATGGTCTTTGACAAAACAGGTACATTAACCACAGGCAGGCCAACAGTAACAGATGTAATTTTGGATTCAAAATCTAATTACTTACAGATAATTGCATCTTTAGAGTCAAATTCCGAACATCCGCTGGCTCAGGCAATTGTTGAATATGCAAAAGAGAAAAAAATAAAATTATTAAAAGTAGGATCGTTTAAGGCAATATCAGGCCAGGGGGTTACTGGAGTAATAAATGGTAAAGAATATTTTTTTGGCAAATTTGACCAAAAAACAAACGAGACTAAGAAGTTGGAAAATGAGGGAAAAACCGTGATGGCCCTTAAAAGTGGCGGTAAGGTTTTGGGAATAATAGCTGTATCTGATGTTTTGAAGGAAAATGCTAAGGAAGTTATAGAAAGTTTATCTAAAAAGGGAATTACAACTTGGATGATAACAGGGGATAATCAGAGGACAGCTATGGCTATTGCAAGACAGGTGGGTATTAAAAATGTTATGGCTGAAGTTATGCCTGAGGATAAAGCAAACAAGGTTTCTGCTTTAAGCCATATGCCGCACGGCAAACAGCATACAGCTTTTATAGGAGATGGGGTAAATGATGCACCTGCTCTTGCTTCTGCTGATGTAGGAATTGCTATGGGAACAGGTTCAGATGTTGCCATTGAGTCCTCTGGAGTGACTCTTCTGAATAAAGATATCAGAAGTGTATTGACTGCAATTAATTTAAGTAGAATAACGATGAGGGTAATTAAACAAAATTTGTTTTGGGCTTTTGGCTACAATGTTGTTTTGATACCCGTTGCAACGCTCGGGCTTTTAAATCCTATGCTTGCCGCATTTGCAATGGCCGCCTCATCAATTTCAGTGGTTTTAAATAGTTTGCGCCTAAATAAGGCAAGGGTTTAAACAATTAATTAATAAACTTCTTCTTCGACAAGCATATCATAATTATATATTCTATAACCTACTGGATATCCGTTCTCACCGTATTCCTGAAAGCCTCTGCATCCATGTAATTTTTCACCCCTCTTATTTATTGTGGCAGAATCAGAGTGGTGTGCTAATTCCCATTCTTTCAGTAATTCTATGGTTGGTCTCCAATTTGATTCTCCGCAATCCCAACATTTTGACTCAGGCATGCGCGGAGTGTACTACTACTACTACTACGCAATAGTCAAATTTATAAATTAACTCTTTTTTTACAATGGAACATCTCGATTGTTGCAGTTTTGTCATTGCGAGCGGATAAAATAAGCGCGGCAATCTCTTTTAGATTGCTTCACCCGCTAGACGGGTTCGCAATGACACCTAGAACACAGGTGTCTTTAAGCAAAAACCCTCCACTTTCCAAAATGACAATTTAGATGTTTAATTTTGTGACAGATAAGATGTTAATTTACAAAATTAACTCTTCCTCAGTGAGGAGAGGATGGTATCGATTTCATCAAGTATTTCTTTCGTCCAATTTTGGGGAAGCTTAACTGAGATGTGGCCGTATATCGTAGGCTGTTGATAGCTTCCATCAGCTGATTTCATACAAACAGTAAATGCTATTTGACCCACATCTCCGCTTCGTCTTAATATCCTGCCGTCTTTATTTTTAATCTCTTTAAATTCCTGATATCTTGAGCTTGGGCCCCCAAAGTCAGGATCTCCTGGATATAGACACAAAGCCCCTCCGGTTGCGGCCTGGAAAATAGATATGGAATAGTCGTTTTTAGTTAATATTAATTTTTCGTCTTGCGCTGTTTGTGATTCTTTTTTACTGATCCAGCCGTCGGGCACCTCAAGCGTATACGAATCAAAAGACAAGCCCGCAGATTTATTTAGACCGCCATTTATAGTGGTCATTTTTTTTAATTCAGGGGAAGCTGTGGCCTCAGGAACTTCTGTCTGCAGACTTTGAGGTTTTTTGACAAGTAAAGCCCTATTTCCTAAATAATAGCTTCCATAGGAAACGCCGCCAAGAATCAAAAGTATAAGTGCTATCTTGCCAAAGATCGAAAAAAACTTCTCCATTGCTAATGGCATTGTAGGTGTTTGACGGTTGACTTGTCAACTAAATTGCTTGTATATTGATACTTGCTAATTTATGGCAGTTGTAAATACTACTGATTCTGGTTTTGATCAAGATGTTTTGAAAAACAATCTTCCCGTTTTGGTTGATTTTTATGCCGATTGGTGCGGGCCCTGCAAACTTGCAGAACCAGTTTTGGCGGAATTAAGCGATACTTATAAAGATAAACTCTTGATTTTAAAGATTAATGTTGACGAAAATCCCACATCAGCCCAAAAATATGGTGTAATGTCGATTCCTACAACCATTCTTTTTAAAGGTGGGACGGAAGTAGGGAGGCAAATTGGTTTTGGAGGAAAACAAGCTTTTGAAAATTTAATCAAAAAGGGAATTGGAGGTGATTTAAATGGATAATAATAGTCAAGCACAACCAGTACAGCCAGGACAGCAAAATGCACCGCAAGTATCAGCTGATACACCGGTCGTACCAGTCACTGGAGCATCTGTTGCAAACCAACCAGTTGACTCAGCAAGTATGCCAGGTCCAGCAGTAGTTGCAGAACCAACAGTTGAAACCACAACAGCTGAAACAATGCCGTCTGCTGAGACTGCTCCTGCGGTAGGAGATCAACCGACTGCAACAAATACAACAACAGTTCAGCAACCTGCTTAATTTTTTATGAACGGTAAAATATATGATGTGGCAGTTATTGGGTCGGGTCCTGCTGGCCTAACTGCCGCTATTTATACAACAAGGGGTGCCGCTTCAACTGTTATCTTAGCGGGAGAGTCTTGGGGAGGGCAGCTTATGTTAACCACACAGGTTGACAATTTTCCAGGTTTTCCTGATGGGGTAATGGGACCTAGTTTAATGGAAAAAATGAAAGCCCAAGCTGTTAGATTTGGAGCCGAATTTGTCCCTCAAAATGTTACAAGTGTAGATTTTTCATCGCATCCATTTAAATTGACTACAACAGATGGGACAACAGTTGAAGCACACACTGTAATTGTTGCAACAGGAGCAGAAACCAAATGGCTTGGAGTTTCTGGTGAAAAAGAGTTGATTGGCCGTGGTATTTCGTCTTGCGCTCCGTGTGATGCACCATTTTTTAAAGAAAAAGAAGTGGTTGTGATTGGCGGCGGCGATTCGGCCATGGAGGAGGCCTTGGTATTAACCAAATACGCAACCAAAGTTACCATTATTCACAGAAGATCAGAGTTTAGAGCAAGTAAAATAATGCAGAATAAAGTTTTAAATAGTCCAAAAATTTCTGTTATTTGGGACAGTGAAGTTGTAAAGATAGTTGGAGAGCAGAAACTTGAGAAAGTTATAATTAAAAACAACAAAACAAATCAAGAAACTGAAATTAAAACTGATGGCATGTTTGTTGCAATAGGGCACAACCCATCAACTCAAATTTTTAAAGATATTTTAAATATGGATGAGAAGGGATACATCATCCCAAGTACAAAGTACAAAGTACTAAGTACTAAGTACTCAACAATGACAAACATTGAGGGGGTTTTTGTTTCAGGTGATGTGCATGATCACACTTACAAACAGGCAATTACAGCTGCAGGTTATGGCTGTATGGCCGCCATGGACGCTCTTAATTATCTTGTTGACAACAAAAGCAGTAAACCTGTAGTATAACTGCATGGCAAAGGGGAAAGTGACTTTGGAGAAAACAAAACCAGGTATTTTTGAGAGATTAGCCCCTGCGCTTTTTGTTGTAACTATTGGTCTTGCGTTTATGGTTGGTATCTTGTGGCAAAAAGTTGAAAACTTAGGTGGGGGAGGGAAGACAAATACAGAGACAACTACTACTGCTGGGAGACAGGCCCAAAAACCTACAGTTAACATTGATCAGATTAAGGCGATTTTTGATAAAGATGTGGTTAAATTTGGAGACAAGGATTCAAGGGTTTTGTTCGTTGAGTTTACAGATCCATCTTGTCCATATTGTCATATTGCAGGAGGATTGAATCCAGAATTAAACAAACAGGTGGGCAGTCAGTTTACTCTAGCCAAAGATGGCGGTTCATATGTTCCACCTCTTGAGGAGATGAGGAAATTGGTTGAAGAAGGTAAGGCGTCTTTGGCACTTCTTTATTTTAATGGACATGGAAATGGTGAACTTTCAATGAAGGCTATGTACTGTGCTTATGATGAGGGTAAGTTTTGGGAAGCTCACGATTTGCTTATGACGAATGAGGGATATGATTTTGTTAATAATGTTGCCAAAAATGACAAGACAAATATAGATAAAGTGGTTGAGTTTTTGAAGCCTGCTGGAGTTAAGAACTTAAAATCATGTCTAGAAAGTGGAAAATATGACGGGAGGCTTCAGGAGGAAATGAACTTGGGTCTTGAGCTTGGTGTTTCTGGAACGCCAGGGTTTTTTGTAAATGAAACTAATTTTGCAGGAGCGTACAGTTTTAGCGATATAAAGCCCACTGTCGATTCACTTCTTAAGTAATTTTATGGTCTTCAGTAGAAAAGGTATGAAAATTGATGAATTTAGGATTTCACAAATTAGGTTGTTGGTTGACATAAACGGCAATGAGCTATTGGAAAAAGTACTAAATGCAGTTAACGAGGACAGAGGATTAAAAACTCTTTGGAAAGTAATTAATGTTAATGCCACCGATAGGCTAGGTTATTCGGATCATGGCCCTAAACATTTTCAAATCGTTGCCAATCACGCCCTACATATTTTAAGAATATTAAACAAAAAGGGTGTGACCGCATCTATTGTTAAAGACTTTGGCCTATCGTACAAACATTCTGAAGTGGTTGTTTTTTTAGCTTCGATAATGCACGATTTGGGTATGAGTATCCATAGAGTTAACCATGAACAGTTCAGTTTATTTCTGGCGCGAGATTTCTTAAATAAAATTTTGGATTTCATGGCAATTGAAGAAAAAATGGTGGTGATTTCAGAAACTCTTCATGCAATAATTTCTCACAGTCACGGCAGTAGTGGAAAAACATCAACGATTGAAGGCGGAGTTGTTAGAGTTGCAGACGCTCTTGATATGACTAAAGGCAGAGCAAGAATCTCCCATTTAGTAGACATTGAAAATGTCTCCAATCATGCAATAAAGAGTGTTTTGATAAATGAAGGTAAAGATAAGATTGTAGACATTAAAATTGTTATGACAAATCCCGCAGGAATATTTCAAATAGATGATTTTGTAGAAGAAAAACTTGGTCCATCAGGACTTGGAAAATATATTGATGTTAAAGCCTATATTATTGAAAATGGAGTAGAGAAACTGTTTAAAGACTTTCAATAATTTTGTAGGTGACTATTGCCAAACTCCCCCAGACATTTAGTGATTTATTAACTCCAAACATTGGAATTTCAACAATTAAATCGCTTCTTTCTAAAATCTCTTTTGATACACCATTTGTTTCATGGCCAACAACTAATGCAACTGGAAGTTTCAAGGCACTAGGCAATAGGGAATAGTCAATAGATTTAGGGCTTTGCTCGACAGCAACAACAAAAACCCCATTTGCTTTAAGTTTTTTGACAAGTTTAACGGTTGAATCGTGATGTTCCCATGCAACCCATTCTTCTGTACCGACTGCGGCTTTATGAATCCTTGATGACGGCGGATATTCTGAATCGCCGCAGATATAAATTTTTTCGGCTGATACAGCATCTGCAAGTCTAAAGATAGAACCAATATTATATGTATCTAAGACATTATCTAAAACAAAATAAATTGGATTTCTTTTTATTTCTTTTTCCTCATCACCGACTGGCTTTGTTTTTCTAAGTTGTTTGGAATTAAGTTTTTTAGTCATTTGTGATTATTTTACTACTTCCAATCAAAAAGTCACAAGCTAAAAGATTGTGAAAAAATGACTTGGAAGGAGCCAAAATCCACGACTTATGTCGCGGAAGTTTATCAAATAATTAGGATATTTGGGTTTTTGTGATATGATAGCCTATGTCTACCAGCAATTGCACAAGGTGTGGAAAGCCTAGAATAATAATTGATACATATGAAGAAAAGATAGAGACTTCAACCGTTACATATACTATTACAGAATGTAGCGACCCTGAATGCCAAAAGCAGGTAAATAAAACTTTGGAACAAGAAGAAACAAAAAGAAAATTTATTAAAAAAGAACAAGAAAAAAGGGAAGAGTTAAGAAAACAGGCAATAGAAGACAAAAAGAAAAGAAAACTAAAAGAAGATTAATTACTATATCTTATAGTTTGCTGCGGGACAGGGATTTGCACCCCGATACTAGCCTCCAAAGGGCCATGTCCTGCTATTAGACGATCCCGCAATAATCATGAAGGGTTTTTGTGACGCTACAGGGAATCGAACCCTGCCTTTCGGGATGAAAGCCCGATGTCCTAACCGATAGACGATAGCGCCATTTCATTCTTGCTATCATATAACCCTTTGCTTCGCAAATTATAGACGATAGCGCCAAGTTTCATTTGGCAGCAATATTTGCTAGTACAAATTGCGGCGCCAAAAATGTAATAGAGCAAAAATGTTTTGTGAGCCCAGAAGGATTCGAACCTTCGACTTACTCCTTAAAAGGGAGCCACTCTACCGCTGAGTTATGGGCCCGCGAGCAACGCGAGTGGGCACACAAGGTTCTGCAAAGCAGGTTCTTATGGGCCCGCGAGCAACGCAAATTAAAGCGTAGCTAAACTTGTGTATTATACATCACTGTTAATATAGACAACAACTTATAACTTTGATACTATTACCAAAATGAAGCCTAAAAAAGGTTTTTTAATTTTACTTTTTGTTTTACTTCTATTAATCGCCGGAGGAATTTCTTATTTAAAATTTAAATCGGGTAAAGAAAGCGCTGTTTTATTTGATTCCATCAAAGATGCTCTTTCAAAAAATTTAACATTGTCTTGTGAGTTTAATAATTCTGAAGGTATGAAGGTTTCGTCTTTTATTAAAAATGGCGCGGTTAGGGTAACAACTTTAAGCGCTAATGGAAATCAATCGGGGGAGATGATTCTAGCAGGTGAGAAGATGTATATTTGGGACACAAAGACCAAACAAGGTTTTGTCTATGATACTCCCGAAAATAGCGGTGAGACAACTGAAAATTCAAACATCGGTGACTTTTCAGGCAAAGATTATTTGGCAATGATTGAGGAATATAAAAATTCATGTGTAGTGGCAACTGTAGCCGACTCCTATTTTGAGGTTCCAAAGGATGTTTCTTTTAAAGATATGAATAAATTTTTAGAAGATTTGAAGAACCAAAAACCTCAAGGATATCAGGTTCCACAGGAGTAATTAAGAAATGGTGATGTAATTGTGTTGTTGCCTATCTAAAAAGATAGACTTGTTTTTAAGAGGTAAAAACAATTAGAATGGATATCTCTATGGATTTAATAATAGGAATTTTTGAATTTGTTTTACATATAGATAAATATTTGGGAGAGATAATAAGAGATTACGGTACACTGTCGTATGCCATACTTTTTTTGATCATTTTTGCAGAAACTGGGCTGGTATTTGCCCCTTTTCTACCTGGAGATTCACTTCTTTTTGCGGCGGGGGCTTTTGCCGCATTGGGTTCTTTTGATGTATTTTTACTTTTATTTTTACTTTGGCTTGCAGCGGTTTTAGGAGATACAGTCAATTATTGGATAGGGCATTTTTTTGGCCAAAAAATAATAGACAATCCCAAAATTCCTTTTATCAATCAAAAACATATAGATGAAACACAAGAATTTTACAAGAAACATGGTGGAAAGACCATTTTTCTTGCAAGGTTTGTTCCTATTGTTAGAACTTTTGCCCCGTTTGTAGCTGGAGTGGGAAAAATGGAGTATAAAAAATTCATTGAATATAATATTACAGGGGGTTTCGTCTGGGTTTTTGGCTTTACACTTTTAGGCTATTTCTTTGGAAATATTCCATTTGTTAAAGAAAACTTTTCTTTGGTGGTAATCGCAATAATTTTATTATCAGTTTCTCCAATAGTTTATGAACTCGTTAAATCAAAAATTAAAAAACAAAAATCGAAATAAATTATATTTAATTTTATTAGTTTGTTTATACTCACTTTTTGTTGTTTTTAATAGCCAAAAATTATTTCAAAAATTTGATCCGCAAATTATAGAAAGATATTTAAGATCTCAGGATATAGAAGACAGAGAGAATAAAATAAAGGATAGAATTATTATATCTGATGAAGAAATCTATATCGCTTCTGGGCATTTATATGTAAACGGAGCAGAGCCAGTGGATTATAATTTCCAGCATCCACCATTTATTAAATATTTATATGGGATTTCGGTAAAATATTTTGATATCCCATTATTACCAAATGTTTTTCTGGGCTTGATTTTATTGTTTGAGGCTTATTTTCTAGGAAAACTGATTTTTAAAGACGATCTGGTTGGATTTTTAGCTTCGACACTCTTATTAATTGATCCTGTTTTTAAAGAAGTTACAACATATGCATTGCTGGATTTAGGTCAAATTGTTTTGTTGTTGGCCTTTATAATTTCCACTACCGTTAAGGGTTACACCCTGCAAGGTATATTGTTGGGACTTTTGTTTGCATCAAAATTTTACAGTCCGATATTTATATTTTTATTTTTGTACTACATACATAAATTAATAAATAAAGAACTAGACATAAAAAAGGAAATAAAAGTAATTACAATATCTTTAATAGTTTTTTATTTGACTTACTTTCTTAAAATTAATCCAATAGAATTTATTTTTCTCCAAGCAAAAATAGTTAAATTCATGTTAGACCATAATCAAGCAAGTATAGTGGGCGGTGTGACAAAAATGTTTTTTGGCGGATATTATCTTTGGCCCATTTTATTTTTTGCAAATATCTTTGTTTTATTGAATGAGAAGTTTATGTCATTAAAATTTTTCTATTGCCTAGTGCCTATTGCCTATCTTCTTGTTATGATATTCCAAATCCCATTTACAAGATATTTTATACTTCTACTACCCTTTTTATATTTGAGCGCAGCAAATATAATTATCAATGTACCTAAAAATGTACACAATACTTGACAGTATATGGTATAGATGATATATTGGATCATGGATTTACAATCGACAAACATCATTCCAATAACTCAGGCTAGAACCAAGCTTGGCAATCTTGCTGAAATGGCTATTTCTAGTAATTACTTTGTTTTAACAAAAGGCACAAAACCACCGGTTGCACTAGTTGATTTATCTTATCTTAGAAATTTGGAAAATACTGTTAAAAATATATACAGAAAAACATTTATAGATCCAAAGCTGGATAAATACACTAGATCTTTTTCAAACGAAGAAATTAATCAATGGCTACAAGAAGATCAGCTGTAGACGATAACATTCAATCAGCGACAGTTAAACTGTTTTTAGATTCAAGTGTACTGTTCACTGCTGTGAACTCTCCTGTGGGTGGATCAGCAAAATTATTTACATTATCAAAAGTCAAACTGTATGTCTCAAAGATTGTATTGCATGAAGTAGAAAGAAATATAAGAAATAAGCTTCAGAGTTATCATCTTGAGAGATTTTTTATGTTAGTTAAGAAATTATTTATAATTGATGAGATTCCGACGGTTAAACAAATATTAAAAGCAAATAGGGTAATAGTTAAAAAAGATGCAGTGATTTTAGCGGAGGTCAAAAAATCAAATTGTGACTATTTAATTACTTTGGATAAAAAAGATTTTTTACAAGAAAAAATAAATAAATTTATTAAACCGAAAAAAGTTCTAACCCCAAGACAATTTTTTGAAATTTACAATAATTAGAAATTCCCCATTGAATTATATATATATCTTTATAATGATTTGTATGTCGGAGAGTGATGTAATCGAAAAACCATTTGAACAGTGGACTGAGCAAGAAAAAGCTTTAGGCTATTTGGATTTTTATCGAGAGGCACAACGAGCACAAATAAAGCAATTTGAAGAATTATTAGAATTTGAGGAAAAGTTTGTGGCACATGAACCAATCATTGTAGCAAATGAAGTTGGTGGAACTGATGCAGACGATGTTTTTATTGCAAACGAGCAAAAATTAAATTTTTCAAAGAATGTTGATGACACAATTGCAACACTTGAGGGAATGATAGAGAAGTTTAGAGATAGGATTGACTATGCAAATACATTTGAACAAGAAATAAAGGACGGCGATGAGGGCATGACTAAATACTATGCATATTTGGAAACAGAGCGAAGAAACCACCTAGAATAGTTTCATTATTGCACTTCAATTTTGCTATGCTATAATACTTTTTACAAGTTTAAAGGTTGACTCGTTCCGTCAAAAACGGGATTGATAACTTCATTTTTTTAGCACCCAGTGATTAGTATATAGAGGATCTTAACTTATTATATTTGATTTGTTTTTCTGTGTACTAAATACTGCGTACTATGATTTTTGTTCGTTGAAAATTAAATGTATATGACAGTAATACTGTAGTCATCGTGACTACAGATTCAAGATGTGATTAGGAAGTCAATTCCAAAGATTTTAGGTAATCGTCAAATTCCTAAAATCACTATTTGAGGATTTGATCCTGGTCCAGGATGAACGCTAGCGATGTGCCTTAGGCATGCAAGTAGAACGAGTTCGTGCGTTGCACGAAGTACATAGTACAGAGTACTTAGTACTTAGAAACACAAAAATTGTTTTTCTTTGTACTTTGTACTAATTCCTGTGTACTGCGAGCAATGTGCGAGCTAGTTGCGAACGGCTGAGTATAAAATAGGAATCTACCCAGTGGTATGGAATACCTCATCGAAAGATGGGTTAATACCGTATGAGATATGTGCTTTGCACATAGTACATAGTACATAGTACAGAGTACTTAGTACTTAGAAACACAAAAATTGTTTTTCTTTGTACTTTGTACTAATTCCTGTGTACTACATGCAGAGCATGTATGAAAGCGCTTAACTGCGCGCCGATGGATGAGCCTATTTCCCATCAGTTAGTTGGTAGGGTAATGGCCTACCAAGACTATGACGGGTAGGGGATTTGAGAGGATGACCCCCCAGAGCGGGACTGAGACACGGCCCGCACACCTACGGGTGGCAGCAACCGGGAATCGTGCGCAATGGACGAAAGTCTGACGCCGCGACATCGCGTGAAGGATGAAGGCCCTTGGGTCGTAAACTTCTTTTGTCCCGACAGAGATGTCGGGAAGAATAAGCACCCGCTAACCACGTGCCAGCAGCTGCGGTGATACGTGGGGTGCAAGCGTTATCCGGATTTACTGGGCGTAAAGCGTTTCGTAGGCGGTTTTGTAAGTTATACTTCAAAGACCACGGCTCAACCGAGGGAAGGGGTGTAATACTGCAAGACTTTAAGAGGGTTTTAGGGGCAATCGGAACTTACGGTGTAGGGGTGAAATCCGTTGATATCGTAAGGAACGTCAAGGGCGTAGGCAGATTGCTGGGAAACATCTGACGCTGAGGAACGACAGCTAAGGGAGTGAAGCAGATTAGAGACCTGCGTAATCTTAGCCGTAAACTTTGCCTGCTAGCGGTGGGATTTTATTTTTCCGCTGCGTAAGCTAACGCGTTAAGCGGGCCGCCTGGGGAGTACGAACGCAAGTTTAAAACTCAAAGGAATTGACGGGAAGGCGCACAACCAGTGGAGCATGTGGTTTAATTCGAAACAAAACGAAGAACCTTACCCAGTCTTGACATTATATCGTTTACGCCTGTGGAAACACGGGTGGATCCTTTAGAAATATTGGATGATATAACAGGTGCTGCATGGCCGTCGTCAGCTCGTGCCTTGAGGTGTTCCCTTCAGTGGGGTAACGAGCGCAACCCCTATCCTGTGTTAAATATCCACAGGAGACATTCCGCCTTTATGGTGGAAGGAAGTGGGGACGATGTCAGGTCAGCATGGCCCTTATGACTGGGGCTACACACATACTACAATGGAGCCGACAATGGGTTGCCAACGCGTAAGCGGGAGCTAATCCCATCAAACGGCTTCTAAGTGGGGATTGAGGCTTGAAATTCAGCCTCATGAACGAGGAATTGGTAGTAATCGCGGGTCAGCTATACCGCGGTGAATACGTTCTCGCCTTTTGTACACACCGCCAAGTAAGAAATTGATTTAATTAATTTTAAATGGTAATTTCGCGCATGGCAGTTACATATTCTACCGAGTTTAAATCTCGGCCTCCAAACACCCGTTTTGGAGCGTAGCCAAAAAAATGACAGGCTAATTCAAGTAATTGATTAGCTGGAGGGTCTGAGGCAAATTGCAGGGATTATATTATATAAGTTATGACGACTTTTGTTGGGCGGTCAGAAGGAAGTTGTCGATTAGAAAAAACTTTTAATTCATGCAAGGAAGAGAAGATGTAATAACCCGTGGAGATCCTAAAAAGAAAATGAAGATTATTGCTTTTTAGGAAGTCAGCTTGTCCATAGTAGCTATACGGCGTAATATTAAATTATGAAACCGCGGCGAAGGGGCAAACCGATTATGAATCCTTATTATATTACTGGATTAACTGATGGAGAAGGGTGTTTCAATGTTGGGATCAGATATCCAAAAGGTCCTTTCAAGACGATAAGAGTAGAGCCTCATTTTTACATTAAACTTCGAGGAGACAATCTCCCATTACTTGAAAAAGTAAAAGAAGTTTTAAAATGTGGAGCTATTTATTATCAGAAAGAAAAAAGACTAAATCATTCAGACTGTTACAGGTTTGAAGTAGATAATATTCGAGATCAAAAAGAAATGTTAATTCCATTCTTTGAAAAATATCCATTATTGGGTGTTAAAAAGAAAGATTATTTGCTGTTTAAGCAAATAGTAGAATTAGTATATCTAAGGAAACATAAAGAACTAAAAGTTGTTCAGAAAATAATAAATTTAAAGGAGAAAATGAATAATCGGACTCGCTGGATGCGAGAAAGTCGCTTGTCCAGTGGGAACGCACTATAATCTTCGAGTAAAGTGCAATCCGTCAAGGCAGTGAAGTTAAAGGTACCCGAACCTCGGTTTTGCCGGGGGAAGGTAAATTTAGCGACAAGGCTTAAGTCGTAACAAGGTATCCCTACTGGAAGGTGGGGATGGATCACCTCCTTTCTAAGGAGTGTTTTTACACCTCGTATTTTAAGATCGCCGTTTTAACGATAGAAAACGGGATATAAGCTTCCTAGTCACATCTTGAAGAAATATGTCAGATACATTTAATTTGTAACTTTTCTCGCCCATCTGCTTCTTGAAACTTGTATTACTTTTTCTCGGTTTTGATTTTTAGATATTGGGAGTGGGAGAGTATTGGCTACAAATGGCCTGCAAGTTTCCCCGTCTATCATCATTTTTATGGCTATTTGATATTTTGAAAGGTTAACAAGATCGTTTTGAGAAAAAACTTCTGCAAATTCCCTATGTAATATATCTGAGTCAGAGGCTCCTAATGCAAAACAGGCAATTGTACCTGCATTACCCAAAATTGCTTTTTGTACATCTTCTGGGATCTGGGCCATATATTGATTTGCAAGCATGATATTAAGTCTATATTTTCTTGCCTCCGAAAGTATTTTAATAAATGAACTTGTAGCAAAGTTTTGAAACTCGTCTACATAAAGATAAAAATCACGCCTTTTTGCTTCTTCGATTTCTACTCGATGCATGGCTGCAATTTGAAGCTTGGTAATTAGCATTGCACCAAGCAGGGCGGCATTATCTTCACCAAGTCTTCCTTGAGAAAGATTAGCCAAAATTATTTTTCCTTCATTCATACAATCATCAAGTTTAACTGTAGATTTGGTGTTACTAATTATATTTCTAATCATTGGTGAAGTTATGAACTGCCCGACTTTATTTAATATTGCTGATATTGCTTCTTGTTGTAGATTTGGTGGCATTTTTTCATATTCATCAAGCCAATATCTTTTTAAGATTACATCTTCGATTTTTTCAACGATTGAGTTTCTATATGCTTTATTAGTCAAAAGCGTTATCACATCATTTAGTGTTTTATCTCTGGAAAGCGCCAGGGTTAACAGTGTGTTTCGTAAAATATATTCCATTCTGGCACTCCAAACATTGGCCCAGATTTTGGTAAAAATGGCCATCATGCCCGAGACCACAAGTTCTGCCTCTTGTTTGTTTTCAACTTCCAGAGGGTTGATATGAATAGGGAATTCTCTGTCTGCGGGATTAAAATAAATAACATCGTTTATCCTTCTTTTTGGAATGTACTCAAGTAATGTTTCACAGGCGTCGCCATGAGGATCAATGTAGCAAATGCCGCGGTCTTTTTTAAGGTCGTCGATTGCCATATTTTCAAGTAAAGTTGACTTACCTGTACCAGTTTTTCCTATCACCCAAACATGCCTTCTTCTGTCAACATCTCTTACTCCAAATATAGTTTCTCTGTTTTTGAATAATGTCTTGCCAAAAAAATTAATGGTTTGCTTTTCCTCTTCTGAAGCAAAAAGCGCATTTGGCAGATTTTCAGGCGCCTCTGATAAAACCGAAGTTCCCCAAGCAATTGTCGCAACTTTTATTTTTTCAGAAGGTAAATGCCAAAGTGTCGCCAATTCTAAAATGTTTAAAATGTCACTGCCTTCTACATTTCTCTCTATTAAATTATCTAAAACTTTATTCTTTCCCAAAAAGCCAATTTTTTTGCCGACTATGCTGTTGCCATCTGCTCTGGTAAATACTCCAAAGGCACTTGATAATTCATTTAGGGTTTTATTTGATGTTGATGCAACTCTAATACTACAACCAAATCCCGGATAAGAAATTTTATCAACTATTACATTTTTATCCGATCTTGGGCTATAAGTTCCATCATCATTTTTGGTACCAAAATCGGCATAATTAGCTCCCGTTGCTTGCCAATTACTGCCAACAGCTTGCAGTGCATATTGGACTAGAGTAACTTCATTTGTTTCTGCTTTTGACAAAACAGAAAGGATAGATGCCATAGGGTCTACATCGGCAAACTTGTCATATGTTGCAATAGGGTAGTATGAACCTTTTGAAAGTTTTAGGTTTTTTACAAAAAGGTTTAAATTTTTTAAAGGATCGTCAATTTTTTGAATAATAACTAATGGGTAATTACTTTGGACTTGAGTTTGGACAAATTGAGCCAAATCTTGATCCGTTGTTACTAAAAAAACAATTTGTTGATTTATGGTTGCAATTTCAAGTGAAAGCCTTTGAGGCCTGACTCCTAAAAGTTTTTGGAAAAAAGACACAGAATTTATAGAAGTTAGAGCCGATAAAAAAGTTTTTGCAGATTCAGGAGTCACTTCAGTGTTTCTGGGAAGTTTAAGTTGCAATGTAACAAGACTACTCATAACTTCATTATACAGCAGTTAGAATTTAGTGACTAGAAGCTCTAGATTTGCGTGCTGTGTTATGCTTAAATCATGAAATTGCAAAAGCAAACAAAGACATTAAATTTACTTTACGCAGTTGTTAAGATTTACTCTGAAGTTACAAAATACTGAGAATCAATAGAAATAATAATTGACACAGGAGCTGACTATATTTTATTACCTAAAAAATACTCAGAAATTTTAGGTGTAGATTTATATACCTCCACTATTAGGAAGACTTAATTGTTTAGAAAATTTTAAGTTAACTTTTGAAGATAAAGTGAGTATTTTTGAAAGTTAAACTTCACCTTCTTGGCCATAAGGCAAAAAAATGGTAAACTCCAAAGTTAGATAAGGGTGATTGACGAAGTTTGACATATAAAATTTGCACCTATAATTGGGTGCGTAGTTCACTGGTAGAACGCTTTCCTGATAAGAAAGAGGCACATGGTCCGATTCCATGCGCACCCACCAGCGACGGGTGCAAATTTTCTATAAGAACGAGGTCAATGGTTCGATCCCATTTGCACCGCACCTCACTCTCCATTTCTGTGGACCCTTTACAAACAAATCAGTAACCAGCTTCGCTGTCAAACTAATTTCAAAAACGCATTGTCCTAGCTCCGGCCCCGCTTCGCGTTGGCTCTCCGCAAAAGTCGGCTCGGACATTTGCCTTTGTCTTAAAAAGAAAAATGCAAAAATTGTTACGATTTTTTTAAAATCGAACTTATGTTCTAAAATTTAAATGGCCGCACTGGTTGTACCCAACTCGATCGCTCGAATTGTCCAATGCGGCCATCAAAAAAGCGATCGAAAAGCTGGGTACAAAATCAATATACCAATTTTAAAATGAAAATGCTATACTTTTTCTTGGAGATAAATATGGAAAATCAAGTAAACATTGGAGATCAAAACACCCAACCAGTCGGCCAAAACCCAGTTGCACAACCAGCCGTTTTAGATAAACCTAGAGCCAATCTTACTGCAATGTTTGCTGTTGGGTTGATCTGCTCGTTAGTTTTTGGAGCTGGTGGCTATTTTTTGGGAAAGCAGAGCAATAACTTGTCTAAACAAACGTCGTTAAACAACAATACGACTTTGCCATCCACAACACCCACTGCCGTACCATCATCTCAACAACCAAGCCTAATTGATACAAGTGACTGGATCGAATCAGGATCTAGAGCTGATGGTTTTACATTAAAACACCCTAAAAATATTACATATGGCGAAACTAGTGATAACTATGCACGTTTTGTAATGTTTGATGAATCAAATCCTGATAAGTATAGTGTCAAAGAAGTTGCGGGGTTTGAGTTTAGAATAAAAAGAGTCCAGTATCCTACAACCCAGACTTTGGAACAGATTGTTGAAAAGGAAGTTGCAAATTCAAAAGAAGTTGGAGATGTGCTAGAAACGGCAAAACCAGTTTCTATAGGTAGTTACTCAGGGTTTACATACAAATCAAGAGGGCTTGGAACACATAAATATTATTTTCTTGCCATTGATCCAAAGGATTATGTCTTTCCAAATCAAAAA
This sequence comes from Candidatus Microgenomatus sp., assembly GCA_020724585.1. Taxonomy (GTDB): domain Bacteria; phylum Patescibacteriota; class Microgenomatia; order UBA8517; family UBA8517; genus DYGS01. The sequence goes on along the minus strand of DYGS01000001.1, from coordinate 698,465 downwards.
GATTATTTTTATGTAATTAATTCTTCAACAGAACAAAATAATATTCTTGTCGAGACAATCTTATCGACACTTAAGAATTCAAGAATTTGATGTTTACTGCTCGGCAAAGTTGAGCAAATCGTGTGCGCAAAAAAGCTTAAGGCCTCTGCGTAAGCGGGGCCGGAGCTAGGACAGTGCGTTTTTGAAATTAGTTTGACAGCGAAGCTGGTTACTGATTTGTTTGTAAAGGGTCCATATGAGAACAGAAATACTAAAACTAGAATATCAGGCCGAGGTTATCGGTCCGTCAGGATTATTGTTTACTGTTGACGCGAATACACCTGATGCGTTGATACACGAAGTAGGTGGCATATTATCGCAGTTGACTATGGAGGAAGGGGTTTTGCTACCGCAAGAACTATCAGCTAGAGTCTTTGTTATTAAAAGATTTGCAGGAGTTATTGTTAGTAGAAGAGAAACAGAAGAAATACGAATAACCTAATTCATTAAAGGACAATGCACTCAAATAGCGTAAACAATAATCGGGCAGTTTTTTAACAAATATGAATGAACACGATCCGTCGGATAAAATAGTGGAAAAATATGGTAATGAAACAAGATTGGCTTCTATTGCAATTACAGCTTATCAAAAAACATTAAAAGAATTTGAGCATTCTTGGCAAAAAGGAAATATGGATGAAGGAGAAGAAATACTTGCTCGTGAAAAAGAAGAATTAATTCTCCAATTTGGTTATTCTGAAGAGGATGTGGATGAAGCGATTAAGTTAGGTATTGAACTTGCTAATAAATACTCTTGACCATGCCTTTAATTTGCAATATAATACTCTCTAGTCTTTACTTAAGTTCGGAATACTTGATGAAAAAAATTAATTTAAAATTCAAAGTCCAAGATGCATTTTTGCGTGGGTAGAGAATAAAGAATCTTTTTTAGAGTATTACCGACTTTTTGAGTCGGTTTTTTTGTACACAACATAATAGGATCGATCCGGGCCGTTTGACTTAAGTTGGTAAGCATAGCTTGGCCAATTGATTTGAGGGCCGTTGGCTCAGTTGGTAGAGCGCTTCATTTGCAATGAAGAGGTCATCGGTTCGAATCCGATACGGTCCACTGGGAGCAGTACCTAGTACAGAGTGCAGAGTACTTAGTTTTTTCTAAGTACTATGCACTAAGTACTATTAACTGGTTTGTACTTTGACAACTGAAGGATATAAATTCCACAAGCAATACCGCTTGTGGTAAATTCCACAGGCAAATAACAGCTTGTGGTAAAGTGATTACAAAACCCTTTGTCCGGTTTTGTAATATTGATTAGAAACAAGGCCGTAAAAACAACAAACTGTTTTTTAAAACAAAAAGACAGTCATGCAAAGTTTTACATTGACGCAGATAGTGGATGCCTTGGTCGTATTTTCCGATGAAGGACGCATCAAGCCGCGATAGTCGACGGGGAACTGCTAAAAAAGTTTTGATCCGTCGGTTTCCGAATGGAGAAATCCACTCCGTTTTACGGAGTACACTGTGACAAAAATGCTTTGCATTTTTTGCAAGAGTAGAAAAGACTCTTGCACGAAATGCAGAGCATATAGTTGCGGTAGGGGGAACCACCTGAACTGAAACATCTAAGTAAGGTGAGGAAAAGAAATCAAAGAGATTGCGTCAGTAGCGGCGAGCGAAAGCGCAAGAGCCTAAACTCCAGTGCGTTGCACAAGGGAAAACTCAAGGAATCAAAGATTCAAAAACTCAAAGCAATTTAAAGATTAAAATTTATATTTTTAATATTAAACTTTTTATTTGTTTAGAGTTTTGGATTTTTTTCGTTTTGGAGTTTTTTCTCGCGCAGCGTATTGGGGGGTTGTAGGAGCCCGCTGTGGGATTATTTTTAATAGCAGAATGATCTGGAATGGTCAATCAAAGAAAGTGAAAATCTTGTATGCGAAATTAAAAATGACCCTAGGGATTTCCTAAGTAGCATGAGATAAATACCTTGTGCGAATCCGGGGGAACCATCCTCCAAGGCTAAATAAAAATACGAACCGATAGCGAACTAGTACCGTGAGGGAAAGGTGAAAAGAAGGGTGAGACACCCAATGAAATAGAAACTGAAACTATTTGCGGACAAACCGACAGAGCTCGTGCGAAGCACAAGCTCTTCAAAAACTCAAAGAATCTAAGATTCAAAAACTCAAAGCAATTTAAAGATTAAAATTTATATTTTTAATATTAAACTTTTTATTTGTTTGGAATTTTGGATTTTTGGAATTTTTTAATTTTGAAGAACTCGCGCTTTGTGTGAGTAATGTCGTGCCTATTGAAGAATGAGCCTGCGAGTTTTCATTTACTGTTTGCATAAAGAAGGTTAACTTCTGATGCATAGCGAAAGCGAGTATGAAAGTGCGAAAAAAGATAGTAAGTGGAAGACCCGAAACCAAGTGATCTAACCATGAGCAGGGTGAATCCGTCAGAAATGAAGGAGGAGGCCCGAACCCGTTATCGTTGCAATGATATGGGATGACTTGTGGTTAGCGGCAAAATACCAACCGAACTTGGAGATAGCTGGCTCTCCCCGAAAGGTCTTTAGGGACCGCGACTGCAATAATTTAAGAATGGTAGAGCTACTGGATGGGCTGGAGAGCGAAAGCAATTCAGTTCAACCAAACTCCGAATAGTCTTAAAAATAGGCAGTTAGACAGCCATATCGGGCTAAGCTGATATGACAAAAGGGAAACAACCCTTGACTCTCAGTTAAGGCCTCTAAATCTACATTAAGTTTATAAGGAAGTTTTTACTCACAAACAGCCAGGAGGTTGGCTTAGAAGCAGCCACCCTTTAAAGATAGCGTAACAGCTCACTGGTCGATTGAGTAATTGCGCCTAAGATTTATCGAGGATTAAATGTAGTGCCGAAGCTAGAGATATCCGCTTGTAGAACGGAGAATTTCAAAAACTCAAAAATTCCAAAACTCAAGACAATTTCAAAGTTATATAATAAAAAGTTTTTATATTTTATTTTTAATCTTTTATTTGTTTGGAGTTTTTGATTTTTTCTAGTTTGGAGTTTTCCGCTCTGCGAGCGGGTGTGGTAGGGGAGCGTCCCGTCTGTTGTGAAGTCAAACTGTAAGGTTTGGTGGAATGGACGGGAGTGAGAATGCAGGCATGAGTAGCGTACCATCCCGTTGAGAAAACGGGACGCCGTACACCCAAGGTTTCCGTCGCAAGGTTAATCCGCGACGGGTTAATCGGTACCTAACCCAAGTCCCATTTATGGGAGTAGGGGATGGATGAGTTGTTAATATTCAACTATTTTTTATAAATCGCAATTAGTTGGGGATAACCAAACAGGAACTCTACAGCCTCTTATTGATTGAGGTGTAAACCATAAGGTAGCTTTGACTAGAAAATCTACCAAAGCGTATTAATCAAAAGGTTAATGTATTCAAGTGGTGATGCAAATTCCGCCGCGAGGTGGGAGATTGTAGTAGTTTCAGTTTGCAAGAAAATATTCGCAGCGAGATTTATAAAAAGCCGTACCGCAAACCGACTCAGGTGGGTTGCAGTAGTACTGTAAGGCGATCGAGAGAAGAATCCTTAAGGAACTCGGCAAAAAAACTACCCGTAACTTCGGGAGATGGGTTTCCGCCTTCTGGCGGAGGCACCTAAAGTTTGCTGACCGACTGTTTATCAAAAACACAGGCCCGTGCGAAATCGAAAGATAAAGTATACGGGCTGACGCTTGTCCAGTGCCGGTAGGTTAAAGGGAGATGTCCGATCCGCAAGGTGAAGGGCGTTGAACCAAAGCTCCGGTGAAACGACAGCAGTAACTATAACTGTTCTAAGGTAGCGAAGTTCCTTGCCAGGTAAGTTCTGGCCCGCACGAAGAGCGTCACGAGTTAGCAACTGTCTTCGAGGATTCACTCGGCGAAATTGCGTTGGCTGTGAAGACGCGGCCTAATCCCACTTGGACAAAAAGACCCCGTGGAGCTTTACTGTAGTTTGGCATTGTCTTTTGCAATTTTTGATAGTCTAGTATAGGAGGGACCCTGAGTTTATCGAAGGGGACAGTGTAATACCTCCCGTCGGAAATTGTAGGACTTACTCATTACCCTTGGAGACAGGGTAGGGAAAAGTGCTAGATGGGCAGTTTTACTGGGGCGGTACCCTGCCAAAGTGTAACGCAGGGGTACAAAGGTTGGCTTGCCACCGATGGAAACGGTGGTGTAACTACAAAGGGATAAGCCAGCTTGACTGCGACACCGGAGGGTGGAGCAGGTACGAAAGTAGGTCTTAGTGATCCCCCGATCCGCAATGGGTGCGGACGGGGCTTAACTGATAAAAGCTACCCCGGGGATAACAGAGTAGTCGCGCCCGAGAGTCCATATCGACGGCGCGGTTCGCTACCTCGATGTCGGCTTCGCTCGATGAGAGCGTGGGCCCTCTAGAAAGTAATTTCTAGAGCAAATCGGCTAATAACGGTGAACTCCTCTTGTATTCGTGTATATTTCGGTATATAGTTATTTTAATATAACTATAGATCTCGCACAAAAAAATGATATTTTGTTTTGTGCTAGCTATAGCATGAATACATGGACAATACCGTGGGAAGTCGAGGAATTATAAGTTTAACAACAAAGCAAAACGCAATTGTTGTTGGTAAGATATTAGGAGATGGAACACTTGAAAAAAATGGAAAATATTCAAGGCTTAGGATATGTCAATCTGTAAAACAGAAAGACTATGTTTATTGGGTACATGAGGAATTAAAACCCTTTGTCACCAATAAGATAAGAATATCTAAGCAAAGAAGTTATAGAAAAGCAACAAATCAATTAAGGTTTGATACTTATTCTTTACCAATTTTTGAGGAATACAGAAAAGCTTTTTACGAAGGTAGAAAGAAAGTTATTCCAAGTTCTATTGAAAATCTAATAACTGATCCAATTACATTAGCTGTTTGGTATATGGATGATGGATATAAACGTACAGATAACTCTGGTTTATATTTATGTACATCCAGTTTTACAGATATGGAAAATTTAGTTTTAAAGAATTGTTTATACAAAAACTTTGAAATTGATACAAATATTCACTATGCTGGAGGATATGCAATATTGCACATCCCATCAAGAAGCGTTTTGAATTTTAGTAACTTAATAAAGAAATATCTTGTAAAATCTATGTTATACAAAGTTCCTTTGACCCCGTAACGACTGAACCTGAAAGATAATTTTTTTATCTTGAAGGAGAGATATAACTAAAGGTTATATAATACGCCGATCTCCAGAATAAAGAATTTGGAGAAAGATATAGTCTACACTTTTAGACACTACATCCACATGTGTCTAACGGTATGTTTTTTAAAAAACATACTGCTGGAAACAGAAGAATGATGTGCATCACATCCTGGCGTTGGAGAAGATGCCAAGGGTCGGTCTGTTCGCCCGTTAAAGTGATACGCGAGCTGGGTTCAGAACGTCGTGAGACAGTGAGTAGTCCAAGCTGTCTATAAATTTGGCTATATGCTGGAAACACTCTTTTAATGTTGATTTACTAGTAAATAGTTTATATACTAGATACAGTGATAACAATCAACCTGAGTCAATCAGCAGGAAAGGCTAAATTAATATGAGAATATCGGATGATTACATTTTAGGTTTTGTTGAAGGTGAAGGAATGTTTTATATTGGAATTGTTCCATCAAAAGAAACGAGATCTGGATGGCAAGTTATATACTTTTTTAAAATATCTCAAAATCCAAGCGGTTTAATGATTTTAGAACAAATCAAAAAAAGATTTGGGTGTGGCTATATTAAGTCAAATTCAAAATCTGATTTTAATGACAAATCATTAGCATATGTAGTCAGAGATATTAAAAGTATTAAAGACAAAATTATTCCCTTTTTTAGAAATAAATTGTTTATCAAAAAAGATAATTTTGATAGATTTGCTAAAGTAATCGGCTTAGTGTTAAGTAAAAAACATTTAACCAAGCAGGGAGTTGAAAAAATAATAAACATTTCTTATTTAATGAATACTGCAAAAAGAAGGTATTCTAGAGAAGAAATATTAAATTCATATTGATTTAGAATCCTCACAGACTATACGCCAAATCCATCAATTTAATAATTGATTTGAAAGATATAGTCGGACCCCTATGGTGACATAGGGAATTGGTAACCAATCCAATCATAATTAAATTATGTAACAATAATGTCGGACTCTATCCAGTGGGATCGTTCGAGTTTTGATGGGAGTTGTCCACAGTACGAGAGGACCTGGATGAAGGAATCCCTGGTGTGCCGGTTTTTGCGTCAGCAGAAGCGCCGGGTAGCTATATTCCTAAGGGATAACCGCTGAAAGCATATAAGCGGGAAGCCCACCCAAAGATTAGAACTCGTTTCCCGAAAGGGATGTAGACCCCCGAGAGAATATCGGGTATAACCGGCTGGCGGTGGAAGTCTCGTAAGAGATTAAGCCTACCTAGTACGGATTGGTCAAAACAGACTTTGCAACACTGTTTTTTACAATACAGGTTTGTTTCTAACAAAAAATATCCTTCAGTTGTCAGGGTGCTTAAATCTTGGTGATTTTTAGCGTAGTGGAACTACCTAACTTGCCTGCGCAAGCAGGTTCCATTCCGAACTTAAGAAGTAAAACACTACAGCGGAGACGATAGCCCTCGGGCAACTGAGTGTGAAAATATCTCATCGCCAAGACTTAGGTACTCTGTTTTAAAATTGACGACAAGCTTTGCTTATCGCCAAGACTTAGGTGCTCTGCTTTGCTTTTATTGAGGATAGATTTTAACGTCTGTATGTTTCTTTTGTATCTCGTATGCTTCTTTTCTAGTTATTCCTTCTTGTATATTAACACCATCAAAGCCATCAGGCCATGTAACTGTATATTTTGGCTCAAGCGCTTTTTTAAATTTTGAAAAAAATTCGATTGTTGCTTTTTTTACACTTTCTATTCCCATTTTTCTTGATTTTAATTAAACTGGTTGATATTGTCAATTAATACTAAATGATGTAGAATACATATACTTAATTAAGAAAGGTGGGAAATGAATTTTGGCAAAGTCACTAAATAATGAATCTTCTAAAAAAGGCTTAACAATGGCTGATCTTTTGGCCAAAGCTAAGTCTTCTGTCAGAAATTTGTCTTTAGGTCAAAAAGTAAAGGGCAAAATTATTCAAAAACTTTCAAAGTCGTTGATTATTGATATTGGTGGTAAGGCAGAAGGTGTTGTTGCCGAAAAGGCTTTTGCTGAGGCAAGAGAATACATCAGCAAACTTAAAGTGGGGGATGAAGTTACGGCAACAGTTCTGGTTCCTGAAATGAGGGACGGGTCAACTCTTTTATCTCTTCGAGATGCAATTTCAAATTCTTCATGGCAGATTGCAGAAGATGCAATGAAAAATAAAACTGAAATTGCTGTCATTGCAAAATCTGTCGCTGCCTCCGGAGTAACAGTTGATGTTAATGGTATTTCCGGGTTTGTCCCAGCGTCCCAGCTTTCAAAGGAGTTTGCCAAAGATATGGATTCTGTTGTTGGTAAAGTGTTTAAGGTTAAAGTAATTGAGATTGATAAAGCTAAGAATAAGTTAGTGCTTTCTGAAAAAGAGGTCAGTGAAGCGGCTGATATTGAAGCAATGAAAAAGGCGCTATCGTCTATTAAAGAAGGGGAAATTTTGGAGGGGGAGGTTACAACTATCGCCAACTTTGGCGTTTTTGTGAAAGTTAAAATTGATAAAACTGAAGTTGAAGGTTTGGTTCATATATCAGAACTTTCTTGGGGCAAGGTTATACATCCCTCAAATGTAGTTAGATTGGGAGATAAAGTGAAAGTAAAAGTTTTATCTGTTAAAGAGGACAGGCTTGCACTTTCTATTAAAAATGCGCAAAAAGACCCTTGGGAGGATGTTTCTAAAAAATACAAAAAAGATGATAAAGTAGTTGGAAAAGTTGCTAAAGTTACTGATTTTGGTGTATTTGTAGAACTTGAACCTGGTGTTGAAGGTTTGGTTCATATTACAAAAATTGCTCCTGGTAAGAAGTTTTCTGTGGGTGATGAAGTCAAATGCTACATTGAAGAAATTGATACTAAATCGAAAAAGATTTCACTCGGTCTTGTTTTAACTTCAATTCCAGTAGGATATAAATAAATTTCAGCTTCGCTGTAAGTAATTAATTTTCCAATAATGTTCGAATTTGGAATTTGGCATTGGTACTTATTTATATTTAGCGCATTGTGCCAAGCTTCGCTTATTGGTATTATTACCTGATGAGTCAGTTGTCGGTTTTTATCTGTCAACAATGTGGTAACGAGTTTAGTAAGTGGCAAGGGAAATGCAGTTTTTGTGGTGAATGGAATAGTTTAGTTGAAACTACACGGACCACAAATGCTAAAAATAAAAATGCTAAAAAGTTAAATTTAGAACAAAAAACAGAAATTCAAAAGTTAACTGATATTAAAACAGATCAAATGCAAAGGGTCACGACTGGGATTTCTGAGTTGAATAGAGTACTGGGGGGTGGTTTGGTTAGAGGTCAGGTAGTTTTAATTGCAGGAGAACCGGGTATTGGAAAGAGTACTTTATTACTCCAATTATCTAATAACTTGCCAAAAGTGTTGTATATATCAGGTGAGGAGTCTTCATCCCAAGTAGCAATTAGGGCAGAGAGGCTGGATATTAGAAATAAAGAGATAAATTTTTTGGAGTCTACAGACATTGACGATATTATTAATAAGCTACCATCTATTACTTATTCGCTATCAGCTACTCCGAAGGAGCAAGCCTCGCTTATTATAGTTGATTCTATCCAAACAATGTCAACAGCTGACTTGACGGGACTTGCGGGATCGGTTGGACAGGTTAGAGAATGTGCATTTAGACTCTTAAGGTTTGCAAAAGAAAATAACATTCCCTTGATTTTGGTTGGTCATGTGACCAAAGAGGGAACTGTTGCAGGGCCTGCTGTTTTGGCCCATATTGTAGATACTGTTTTATGGTTTGAGGGTGAAAAACAGTCAAACTTAAGATTGCTGCGGGCTGTAAAAAACCGATTTGGACCAACTGATGAAGTTGGCATTTTTTCAATGGAGGAGAAAGGTCTTGTTTCAATGCAGGACCCCGAAAAATTATTTCTTGATCAAGGGAAAATGGCTGTTGCCGGTTCGGCTGTCTCGGTATTAATGGAAGGTACAAGATCAATATTGATTGAAATCCAATCCTTAGTTGTGCCCACAAAATTGCCTCTACCGCGAAGAGTTGTACAAGGAATTGATTCAAAACGACTTGAAATGTTGTTGGCCGTTTTATATAGACGAGCAAATATCCAAACTTTTGATAAAGATGTTTTTGTTAATGTTGTAGGAGGAATTAAGGCCCATGATCCGGCTATTGATCTGGCAGTTTGTGCATCGATTGCTTCAAGTTACTACAATAAGCCGCTTCCGGTAAAGACTGTCGTAACAGGAGAAGTGGGGCTTTTGGGGGAGATTAGAAATTCGTCATTTTTAGAAAAGAGAATTAAAGATGCTAAAAGATTAGGTTTTAAACAAGTGATATCTCCAAAAGATTATAAGTATCTACCCCAGGCTCTTAAAAATATATTTAAATAATAATCCTCCACTTATCCACAATTTATTTTTCAGATTTTTATTACCGTATTTTTGGGACAATTTAACAACGAAAGACTATAGGAGCTGATTAAAAATACTATCGGATTTGACAAATGCGTGAAAAGAGATAAAATAAAAAGAGCATCGTTACCGCTGGGTTTCCCCCCGCTAGGCGAGGGAACTCACCACGATTAAAGATGCCCTTTTATTTTAAAGATTTGTCTAAAGGACAGGATGATACCTATAAACTAATGTTAGACAAATCACAAATAGACTAGTTTGAAAAACAAGACTTGTCAATAGTCTTTTGTTGGTCTTGTGGAAGGGTGGTGATTTGGGCAGGATTACTACCCTTTCCTAAGATTAACAAAAGATGTAAATTTAGATATGAACTTCTTGACCTCTAAATTTGTTTCCGAAATAAGGAGCTTGAATAGAAAGAGAAAGCTTTATTTAAAGGCCTCAATTACTTGAATGGATAGGATTAGCGATATTGTATATCACTATTATCAGCCTGGTTTTGCTTAAAAGGCGCTAGTGCTTTCCAATTTTGCTTTGATTCTTGACATTAGTTTACTTAATAGTAAAATCAAGATAGTCTAGGTAGATTTTTTGGTTGCCTCCGATTTTGTTTTTTAAAAAAATATTTATTCATGCAGACAGACGATATAGCTATTCAAAACACAGCCGATTTAGTTGGCAAGCCTGCGTTTCAGCCGCGGCAATATGAAGAAAGGCGCATTCCTGATGCTGACCTTCCAACTGAATATGTTCATGGTGTTTTAGATATTGCCCATGAAGGCTCAGGTCTTCTTCGCCCTAAAAATTTTGCTCCAAGTCCGAATGATATTTATATTTCAAGCTCGCAAATAAGAAGGTTTAATTTGCGTCTTGGAGATGTCGTCGGTGGGCAGGCCAGGAGACCAAAAGAAAATGAAAGATATTGGGGTTTATTAAAAGTTGAGAAAGTAAATGACATGGATGTTGAAGATTTTTTGAAAACCGAAAGACGAAATTTTGATGAATTATTGGCTATTTATCCTGATGAGCAATTAAAACTAGCAACCAAGGAAGATGTTTTGACGACTCGGGTAGTTGATTTAATGGCACCAATTGGGTTTGGGCAAAGGGCTTTAGTTGTTTCGCCTCCAAAGGCGGGTAAAACCTGGCTTGTAAAAGATATGATTGAGGGAATTGCCGAAAATTACAAAAACAGAGTCCATTTAATGGCCGTTTTAATAGGGGAGAGGCCTGAGGAGGTAACCGATATAGCAAGGCATTTACAAAAAGCAACAGATGGCAAAGGTGAGATTGCCGCTTCCAATTTTGATGAGGCGCCGGCCGATCAGACAAGAGTGGGAGAGCTGGCCTTGGAGCGAGCAAAAAGATTGGTTGAAAACGGACACGATGTTATCGTTCTTCTTGATTCTATAACCAGAATGGCAAGAGCATATAATTTGGCTCTTCCCACGAGCGGTAGGACGCTAACAGGCGGTTTTGATCCTGTTGCACTTTATCCTGCTAAAAAATTCTTTGGAGCGGCAAGAAAAATTGAAAATGGCGGATCATTGACAATCATTGGGACATGCCTTATCGATACGGGTTCTAGGATGGATGACTTGGTTTATGAAGAATTCAAAGGTACGGGCAACATGGAGCTTCATTTATCAAGAAAACTTGCCGAAAAAAGAATTTTCCCTGCTATTGATATAACAAAATCGGGAACAAGGCAGGACGAACTGCTGTTTGGCAGGGAGAAATTGATGAAGGTAAATACTCTAAGACGCATGCTTGATATGATAAATGAAGACGAGAGGACAGAAACACTTTTGGGAAGGCTTCTAAAAACCAAAGATAACGACAAGTTCTTGGAAACCTTAAAGACTGCTTGAGGGCTTTTCCCTGTATACGATATACTATATACTATGTCTCTGTACTAAGTACTCTGTACTTTGTACTGTTCATATGGAGGAAATACTATCTTTTTTTGATGATTTAAAACTTTTTTGGGCTGATTTTGGGGGCTTCCTGTTTAAAAAATTCCACTTTTCTTTTATTCGCTTTGAGGAAAGTAAATCTACATTTGTAAATGCCCTTTATAAACAAAGAGGAAAACTATCAAGAAAATTAATCCACACAGGAATGGCTCTTCTATCGGGTGCGGGCATGATGATCGCCCCTGTAATTGCCCAAGAATTTCCGGGCACATCGGTTAACCCTTGGGAAATTGAATCAAATCCACAGGTATTATCAGCAACGACCGAATCTGATTCAATTGAAACTTTGGTTTCAGAAAAAGTAAGAGATGGGATCAAAGAATATGTGGTTGAAGAGGGAGATACAGTTGCCTCAATTGCTAAAAAATTTGGCATAGATGAAGACACTATCAGATGGCAAAACAATCTAGTTAAAGATAGGATAAAGGTAGGCCAAACTTTGCAGATTTTGCCTGTTGGCGGCATTGCCCATAAAGTCAGCAAAGGTGATACTGTTTACTCAATTGCTAAAAAGTATGATACTGAAGCTCAGGGTATAGTTGATTTTCCATTTAATACATTTACCAATGACGAAACATTTGAGCTGGCAATTGGACAGATTGTAATAGTGCCCGACGGAGTTAAACCTCAGGAGATTCCTCTTGCTCCTAGAATAAGACAAATTACACCTGATGCAGGGGCAGTTGTTGCTTCGGGACAATTTGTTTGGCCTACAAGCGGGACAATCACCCAAAATTATTCTTGGTATCATCCTGGAACGGATATAGCTAATCGAGGATTACCCAATGTTTTGGCGGCTGACTCGGGACGAGTTACTTATGCAGGTTGTTTGACCTATGGCTATGGTTGTCATGTGAGAATTGATCATGATAATGGCTATACAACCCTCTATGCCCATCTTTCCCAAATTTTTGTAAATGTTGGGCAGACAGTTTCAAGAGGAATGGCATTGGGCAGAATGGGATCAACGGGCAGATCAACGGGGCCTCATCTGCATTTTGAAGTTGCCAAAAATGGAGTAAAATTAAACCCATTGACAGTCTTAAGATGATCTAATATAGTTTGTTATATACAATTTATGTATTCTACCTCTGAGCTGGCCAAAAAATATTTGGGTTATGTCTTAATTGTTGTTTTAGCTTCTTTTTTTTATGTCTGGTTGACATCACCGTTGGTCGTTACGATAACTGGAGTTGGTGAAGTTTCAGCTCCTGCCGATAATGCTATATTAACATTTACCCTTTCTTCAATTAAAAATGGGCCGCAAGAAGCTGTCTCTGATGTAAAATCGGCAAGCGTCAGAGTCAAGGAGTCGTTAAAGTCGTTTGGCGTTGGAGATGCTGATGTTTATGAGTCGCAAGTTGCAGTCGCTCCGTCCGCATTGAGTTTAGGTACAGGTGGCTTCCAGGCAACTATCAGTATGGGGTTGAAAATTAATCAAATTTCAAGTCTGGATGCTTTAACCTCGTCACTTTATGGAATGGGAGCACAGGTTGTTTCCCAGCCTCAAGTATCGAGTAAGGACAGTGTAAAATATGAAAAAGAGGCCTATCAATTGGCCCTAAAAGACGCCAAATCAAAAGCGAGTCAGGTGGCACTATCCAATTTAAAATTGTTTAAAAAGATAGTTTTGATTCAGGAATTGCAAACACCTACGGCAACAACTGTTACCAAACAGGCAAATGATGTAGATTCAGTTGAACTTAAAGTAGACCCCAATACAGGCCTTATCAAATTCTCCAAAGTGTTATCCGTCTCATACAAAATGTGGTAACTTAGCTCACAAAAGGGGATTAGTTATTAAAACAAGGAGAGTTTGGTAAACTCCAGTTATACTTTTGATTGTTTGTATATACAACAGCCATCACGCCATTTTGGCCATATATATCGTATAGGCCGCAACGATCTGTTGTGTTTACTTTAATATCACTTCTCCCTGCATTTTGTAACCAATTATCTCCTAAATAATCACAATCTGCACCACAACCAAAATTGCCCCAGTGAGTGGGTACATCGTTATTATAAATCACTGAAACAGGGTTACTTATTGTCATGTCTCCAATTTGATCAATAGTAACACCGTTTTGAGCAAAGTAATTTGCATTTTGTTGGTCACTATTGATCAATAACTTTAGATTGTTATTTGAAATAGGATTGGCAATTATCGCATTATACCTACGTGTTCCTACTTCCATGTATGCACCAATGAAGTTAAATATACCTGCTTCACATTCTGGAGTTGTACAGTACGCCTGATGTTCTGCGTTTGATCCCCAAAGTTGACTTGAACTGGCAGCTGTTATTGCTTTAAGAAATTCTGGATCTGCTCCTTTAGCTTCAGCGAGAAGCATTAATGAAAGAAAATCTGCAGGTGTAAAATCTCCATCCTGATTCCACCATGCATCAGGTTGATTTTTATACCAGAGATATAGTTCATACATCCTCTCTCCGTCACAAGGATTACTTCTGTCAATTCTTTGACATATACCTTCACCTGTTGAGGTCAGGCCCGATGGACGTTGATTATTAGTTTGTTGAACAGATTGTGCTTGCGTGTTACTGAAACTTGTATTCACATCTTTATATTCAGGTTCTTTGATTGTGGAGGGGGTAGAAAGTGATGGAAAAATAGCACTCAGTCCTTTTCCTATAACATTACTACTTTTGTCATCTACTTGTCCATTAAATAAGTCTAAAATAGGGGACGTAATATTTTGCCAAAAATCTGAAACAGCCCGTTTTGTTTCATTTGAGACATAACTCTCCCAATATTGATATCCTCCAACGGTTGCACCAATAACAATAAGCACGGGGGATGAGAGATTTGTAAATCTTGTAACCCTACTTACCCCATCACTGTTTACAAGATTACTTACCCCTTCCGTGAAACGCCCGCTATTTTCAGGGATTTCTCTTGGTGCATTTAGTGCCCCAAAAAATTCAGTCATGCCTTCTCTTATATTTCTCCCCACATTTCTAACCCCATCCCAAACCCCAGCAGAAGGGGAGAGGGTATTGGTTTGAGTTATTGCTCTTGCTTGATTGTCAACATATTGACTTGCGTTAGCAAGATCATTACTAAAATCTGGGTGTAATCTTGGATTGACATCAGTGCTTGATGTTATTGGTATAAATGCAATTATTTCATCGGGCTCTAATCCTGTTTTGATTCCTACTTCAAAATCAGAGGCACCATATTTGTTAAATCTAACTATTTTTTCTTCTGGAACACTAAGTACTAACACGCCTCCGTTTCTAGAAAAAACAAATTTATCGGAGGCGGCAGATGCGATATTGGTTGTAGCAGATAGGTAAGGTGAAGTTTTACCAGGATTTACGGGTCCACTTGTAGAATGAAGGTGAATATTTGCAATCGCTTCGTCAAATTTTAAACCTCCATTTATTAGTCTATTGATTTCTTCTTCAACTCTTTGAATGTCATTTATTCCTTCAGGATCTTTTATTAGTTGTTTTATTGCATTAAACGTCTCAGGTGATGGATCATCTGCAAAGTTTTTAACAGCAATTCTTAAATCGGCATTATTTGGATCACCTCTAAGTAAACTTGCGGTTTGGCCAAAAATTGTTTCAGGGTCGCCAATGCCACGATAAACAGTAACCCTTCCTTCTTGAGGCGATCTATAAATAATTGCTGTACTTAAACCTGTTTCAGGGTTTGACTGTGGCAAATCTACAACTTTACCTTTGATAGGAAGGCTGTCGTTTAATATTTCAGCCTCTGTTCTATTTATGCTTTGCCACGGAGATTCATTAGAAATGTTTACTATAACTTCATCTGGTCTTATAATCCAATCTCCAATTCTTGTTGTAAGTGGGGTGGTAGGGAGATCGCCTACAAATCTTTGAGGACTGCCAAAAACTAAATTTGCAATTGGATTGTTGTCTACATTTATCCATCGTGGTAAAAATCCAGTCTCCCAAGAATAAACATTATTTTGCCAGAAGTTACTAAAACTTTCATTGACATCGTTTAATATTTTATTTCCTAGATCTGCCAAATAACTCTGAGCTGTTACAGGTTTTTCTTGTGGAGCAAAAAGCATGCTAGAAGCGCTTTGAACATTTCTATTTTCTAATTGAGTAAGAATATAAAGTTCTGTTTGATCAGCCATTCTTTCTGGTAAGTACGGTGCCAAAGGCATAGAGATATCAGTGTTATTAAAGATTGCTTGGGCTCTATCCCATGCAGGGTTTGATGCGACTTGATCGCTTGGAATTATGATTCTAGGTGGATTTTGATTAATAAGATTTTGTAAGTCGGATATTCTAGAATCAATTTGTCTAATTGGTAAATTTGAATCGATTGGCCAGCCACCAATATCACCTGAAAGGCCTCTTAAACCAAAATCTGTACCTACATTTCTTGAAACTATTGGGGCAATTGAATCAATTGTTTCTGTGACTGCTCTTATTGGATTTAATGTTAATTGTCCTTGAAAATAATCAAGCCCTCCAAAAATAATATCTGTTGCCAAAACACCCCCTGCAAAGGCACAATCACTAGTTAATAATCCAGCTGTGGTGCAAGTATTGACCGCATATGGTGTATCTACCGCCAAATTTATTCCTGAGACGATAGTATTTACAACTCTTGCATTTTGTTGGATGATTGCATTTCCGGTCGGTCCCCAAGCTCTTATTAAGTTATCTGCTGTTCCAAGATTTAACCAGCCCAAACCTGCCATTGTTGTTTGATAGCCCGCATCGGTTAAATATGTCTGAGGATCGATTGTTTTCCAGAAACCATTTGGGTTAATATCTTCACCTGCTTTAAAAAAACTTGGATTTTCAATTTGTGCAATAACTGCATTTTTTGTCTGTTGGACTGTCATTGTTCCTCCAAGAGTTCCAATTCCTAACATAAATAGTGATTTAGTGCCAAATACTGCTGGTGCAACAGGTAGAGTAATAACACTTGCAATATTTGTACCAAGATCTACTGAAGAAATTACTTGTTCTTTCCCGTACCCCGTCATTTTTCTCATACATCCGTAACTTGCACTAATACCATTTTTATTAATACAGTCTTGTATTGCCTCTTCTGAGCTGCTGTATCCAAGTTGTTGCCAACGAAAAATTCCGTTTGAATTTGAAAATGATTGGATATAATGACCGACGATTGGATTATTATAGATACCAGACATTGTTTGATTGCATTCAGCAATTTCTGAAGCAGATGCGCCATCTTTATTACAGTATGTGAAATTGTAAATTGGGACATTTTTTTGTGATATTGTTGTACAAGAAGACTGCCCTGTGAGCGGATTTACTATGCAATCTTGTCGATTTTGAATAACTGGTTGTGTAATTTGTGCTAGGTCTTTTGTGTGTACACTTTTGGTTATAGCACTTAAAATTTCATTTGTATCTCTGTTTCTCAGTATAGTTGTAAAGTCTCTAATAAACCCATCGTCAACTTTTTCAACAGTTTGATCATATTGCGTCAAAAGGGGGGTCATATTGCTCGAAATAATTTTTCCATCACTGTCTTTAATTGTGGTTACAGCTACTTTTTGACCTCTCCCTTGAATGATGGTATTTGTAATATCTACATCCCGTATAGTGTTTGTTTGGATAATTTGTCCCGTTGAATCTTTGTAGTCCATAACGATATTTGTAGCATTATTTTCACCAAATCTTGAAAGGTCAATTGTTTCTACCCTTGACTCTACAATTCCACATTGGTTCCCAAGCCAAACCTCGCCTCCTGCACTACATTCTGTTTGCTGCTCTTGGAGCCTTTGGTTAACTGCTTCTCGATATTGAGGCTGTATATAGACGGGGGCAAATCCGGGGGTGACATCTGCAAGTGTGCAGGTTCGGACACTTGTTGGACTTGGATCGCAGTCTGTTGTCCATCCATCTGAACCGCAATATCTATAGTCATTTGTACCACTACTATAAACAACTACGGTTTCTTGGGGGAGAGTTCTGTCTGCATCAATGTAGCATCCACCGCCGGCCGGCGCCGATGATTGGGAATTTATGGATTGTTGTGCGGGTGACTCTTCCTCAATCATTATCTTTTTGTTTAGTTGGTTAAAAGAATCTTTTTGTGTTTTTTTGATAAATTCTTCTTCATCTTTAGTCAGATAATCGTCATCCCAATTAAAAGAGGTGTTATTTTGTGATCCACTTGAAAGTGGTTCGTCAAATTCATCATCTGGAAGAAAATTCCATTTTGAGGCTCTTTCAAGAATGTTGAAATTATATTTTTGGTCGGCTACAACATATGTACCAATACTAAGAGTAGTAATCAAAAATAAAACTCCAATTATGGTAACTGGATCAATAACACCAAAATTTAACCTCTTTCTAGGCATTAAATTATAATAGCATTTTTTTCACGAATGCAACAGCTATTGACTTTCGATAAACATCGAAATATAATACTTTTTATATGAAGAAAATCGAAACAATTTGGCATCGCATACTTTGGTTTGTTCTTGAAAAACGGATTTTTAAGTTCACTCAAAAAGAAATAACGGAATATTTCAGGTATTCATCTAGTACAGTAAATCTGGCTGTTAAGCAATTAGCTTTGATAGGAGCAATTGACATAAAAGGCAAATTTTTTATTGTTCGAGACGCAAAAAAAATTCTCTACTACTGGGCAACTCATAGAAATTTACAAAAGAATATAATTTATCAAACTTTTATTAATTTGCCTATTCAGGAGATTGAAGGATTAATTACGCCTGAAGCAATAATCGGAGGATATACCGCAGGTAAATATATATTGGGTGAGTCTCCATCAGATTATTCTAAGATCTATTTTTATGTTGATGAAAAAAATATTGAAAAAGTCAAAAATCGTTTTCCAAAATCTAATCAAAATCCAAATTTATTTATATTGGATACCTATTCTAAACAATTTGAATATGGAAATATAACAAGTTTACCTCAAACATTCGTAGATATATGGAACATGAATGATTGGTATGCTAATGATTTTTTGCAAGAGTTGGAAAGGAAAATTGACAATGTTCTACCATGATATTGTTACTCAAAAAAGTTGGGAGGAGCTTAAAAAATTAAAGAAAAGTATTAATTTTGTATTGATTGGCGGTTGGGCGGTTTACTTACATTCAAAAACTTTAAAATCAAAAGACATCGACATATTAGTTGAATATTCAGAAATTATTAAATTAAAAGATCAATATGATTTTAATAAAAACGAAAGACTGAAAAAATACGAAGCGCGATATGGAGAGATACAGATTGACATATATTTACCACATTATTCAGAACTTGGAATTTCTGTTGAAGATTTAATCAGTCAATCGATTTCAATTGAAGGATTTAATGTTCTTAAAAAAGAATGGCTTGTTGCTCTTAAACTATTTACTCTAAATCAGAGAGGAAGAAGTGTTAAAGGGCAAAAAGATTTTTTGGATTTACTGTCTTTGTTTGCAAGCGGAGAAATTGATAAAAAGAGCTTGAAAAATATAATACATAAATATAAATTGGATAACTGCCTTATTTTTTTTGAAGAAATGATGAATGAACGAGTAGAAGTTTCTGAACTAAGTTTAAATAAGCATCAATATAAAAAATTAAAAAATAAAATTAATGAAAATTTGGGCTGTTAGTACAGTGGTAGTACACATCATTCGCATTGATGAGACACCAGTTCGATTCTGGTACAGTCCACTTAATTTGTCAAAGCTTCTTCGTTTGTTGGTAATTCAACTTGTGGCTCAGCGGGTTCGGGAATGGGTGATGGCTCTGTTAGACTTTCCAAATTTTGTAGTTCTTTAAGTGCAACTTCATAATCTTTTGACTCTTTACCTAAAAGCTCCAAGACTATTTTAATTTGTTCTTTTGCTCTATCTATTTGTTTATTTTCTTTATAGGCTAGGGCTAGGTTGTATCTGGCATTTGGATGGTCGGATTTAGCAAGAACTGCAAGTTTTAGTACATCAACGGCCTCTTCATATTTGCCGAGGCTGTAGTAAAGGCTTCCTAATTTTATTCTTAAAATAGGATTTATAGGGTCAAGTGAAATAGCCTGCCTTAGAGATTCAACGGCAAATGTGTCGGCCCCTTTTGCAAATGACATAATTGATCTGTAAATTTCAGACAAGCTCTCCCAATTGGCTGCTTTTTTAGGATTTACTGAAACAGCCGCTTTTCCTTCTCTGACGGCTTGCTGAATCAAGTTTGAAATATTTCTTTTGTCTTCGTCAGTCAAGTTCTGATTCTGTGCCATATTTTGGGCGATTACGATGTTTAAATTGGCGGCAAACTGGTGAAATCTATCCGAATATGGGTTTAGGGCTACGGATTTGTTTATAAGTTCGTAGGCCAAAACGGCATCTCCACTATTTAGTTTTTTGACGCCTTGCAAAAAGACATTCTCTGCATAAAAACCTCTACCAAAAAAATAAAAAACTAAAAAAACAACAGTCACAACAGGGACAGCAATCAAAACCTGAGGGATCTTTTTAACAAAATAGCCCATCTTGTATGTTTTGGATGTGGTTTGGAGTGCAAATAGTACAAAGACAAGAGGTAGGGAGGAAAATGAGATTGGCAAAGTCAAAACACCCAAAAGTAAAATAATTAAAGAAATGAAAAGTGGGTTTTTAAAATCGCGGGTTTTATAGAGTAAATACCCTAGATAAACAAAGATCAAAACTGACAAAATTCCAACTTCGGTAAAAATAGTTAAAAATTGGCTTGAATTTTGTAAAAACTTAATATCCCAAATGTCTGTAGTGTTAAAGTCAAGAGGTCTAAATTTATTAAAAGCATATGAGAAATAAGATGGTCCAACTCCAAAAATAGGATTTTCCTTTAGCGAATCAATTGCAATTGGAAAACCATGTTTAAGATTAAGTATCGTTACAGATGTATCTTTCCCGGGGATGGCCATTAAGGCTGAGACGATAGTTCCTGAAATTATAGCAAGGGCAACGAGGCTTGAAAGAATTTTTTCTGCTAAATCACTTCTATTTAAAATTTTATCTAACAAATAAGGCAAAATGGCAATTAAGATGACAATTAAACTTAAAATATTTCCCATGGGGTTAAAACTTTTGAGCCTTACCGCCTCAGGAAGAAAGGGGATATGCGAGATTATTCCGACAAAATTTAGGATTTGATAAATCGAGAGAATAAAAACCGATGCGGTTAAAACAATTAAAGCATTTGATTTAAAGTCTTCACTTTTTTGGTTTATGTAAAAATAGATGAGAACTGCAAAGATCACAAAACTTGCGTTTCCGGGCAAGAAAAATGCCTCAACTTTATTGTACGCGGCAAAAATTCCTGAAAAAAGAAAAATAAGAGCAAGTAAGAGCATAAAGATATCGTATTTTCCAATACTTAATTCAAAACTATCTTTTAAAAACAGTTTGACAACTTTAATAAGGGTGACAAGGCCAAGTCCGAAAGAAATTAAAAGCAACTTTGATGTATCAAAGAGGTTGGGAAAAAGTGTTGTTACGAATAAGGGATACAAAAATAAAAGACTTAAAAGTAAAGCACTTTCTATTTTATCTATTATTTTTGGTAATCTATTCATAATTTTCCTCCAATTCTATAATCCACCAGTTAAATTCGACATCAGTATCCAGTGTATCAGAAAAGCCTACTTCAAAAAAGCCTGCATCTTTAGCTTTAACATAGAGAACTTTATTTTGTGTAGAAGTTATAGGTGTGATATAGACTAGAGTATTAAGAGATACTTTGTTATTGTTTATTCTTACCTTTTCTGTATTTGCTGTTAAAACTGCTTTGCCCGCCGTGGCATTTGAATTTATTTCCCCTTGCGCAATTTCTAACGACTGTGTTGCTGTTGGATCGGCATTATTGGCAACTATTATATTATTAACCTTCAAATTCCCAGCAACTTCTACATTTCCCAAAAATTTAGTATTTCCATCAGTATCAATTATTACTTTGCCCGCCATAATTTCCAAAGGTGATGCGGCCAACGACTGAATTGTTAAGGGCCTGTCTAGAGATTCAATTTTATTAACAGTCAATAAATCTGAAATAAAAATTGATGAAATGGCTGTTTGACCAGTTACGAATAAGTTAGTAGCGCGTAATTCATAGTATGTGGCAAGATCAACTGGACTGTCGGAAGTACGGGTTTCCCAATTTTGGCTATTAGCCAAAAGCGTCTGATTTGTTTCAACCTCTTTTAATAAAGCCTCGATCTCTTCGAGTCTTTTTGATTCAATATTATCCGCATACAGTGTTCCGGATATGGTGGCATCCATAGTTATTTCTAAACTATTCGCTATTACCTTTCCACTACTATCAATTGAAGCAACTTCTTTGTCATCTTGACCTTTTATTACAAGCTTTGCAGAAGAAGTGGAGTTTTCAGGATCGAGATCAATTATTAGATTGCTATCCGCGATTGGAGAAATAATTTCCGTTTTGATTTGAGGTGTAATAAGCAAAGCAAAAGCTCCTATTCTTTCAATAACTCTATCTGTTGTTTGATCAATTAATTGTCCTGCATTAAATAAATATCGGTAAATATTACTGGTAATAGTTGTTGGATCAGGAGCATATGAATTATCAATTATTATTAAGATCGTATCCTTGCCGGATTCTTTTGACCAATTTTCCGCTGCTTTACCAATTGATCTATCACCAGGCATTGCAAGTGTTGCATACCCAGGTAGTGAAGATGATGTTAATTCATCACCTGATTTAATATCTTTTGTATCTGGATCAACTTTAACTGGGATCCTTCCTGCTAAACCTAATAATCTTCTGTTTTCAGCCTCAATTCCGAGGGTTTTACCAGCTTTCGTTGAAATTGCTCCCACAAGTTTGGGATCAGCAACCCCTCTGGATTTGGTCAAAATAGGAACACCATACTCATCAAGCGTTCCCTGCAAAGAAACCAGGTCACCCGGGCCAATAGTGGGGTCAAGAACGGTGTACCACTCAGCCAAGTCAGCTCCAAAGACAATAGCGTCAAGCCGAAGCTCCTGAGTTTCACCGGTATAATTATAGAGCCGGACATTATTTGAATCAGTTTGTTCTATTTTGTAGCCATCGTTATATACAATATAGATATTTTCCAGTTGTGGTTGATATGCAGTGTTTGTTGTAGACATAATTAGTCTGTATTGCAAGTAATTATTAGGCGTCGAACTTATTTTCGAATGATTTGGATCAGATAATAGTTTTTCTGCCCGAACATTATCAATATATATAGTGTTCGATGATGCTACCAAGTTAGTAAAGCGCAGTTTAGTAATTGCATCCCTTGCACCGGATTGAATATCGGATAAATCCCAGTAAACTTTTTGCCAGGTGTTAGACGAATCAATTTTTATAGATTCTTCCTGCTCTGTCGCCGCACTTTCTCCCATTCCAATTTTGACAGTGCTTCCAACCTGGGAGGCTCTTATCCAAAAAGTTAGATAGTCATAATTTGAAATATCTGTTGGAGCTATTGTATCTTCGGCATATTGATTGCTGGCGGGGTAGGTGTTGGCATTGCCGGAGTTGTACAGATCGGTTCTCTCTGTTGAAGAAAGGACTTTTTTCCAAAATCCAACTTCATCAATGAGGCCGTCAAAAAAGTTTGTTTCTGTTGTTTGTCTAGCACCAATTCTAAAATTTGCTGCAGTGTCCGAAGGTACACCAGTTTCTGCTGTTGAATCGGCAGTGCCATTATTAACAGAAATATTGCAAGTGTTGGCAGTAGCGTCATGCCAGGCAGTAATGAAGTACCATGTCGAGAGACTTGGAGCCCCGAAGTTATTAGCTGTTACCATACAAACCGAAGTTCCTCCAGAAGCAAACAGCTCCAGTTCAAACCTATCATTTGTATTTTGCCATCTAAGGGTGTACTCTCTAACCGTACCACTATCGTTTTTAGTGACAATGGACATTGGATTTGCAGGTTTACTCTCCAAATTGACCCAAGTGGAGATAGTGAAATCAATGTCTCCAGTGGAGAGAGCCGCATTATCAGAAATTTCCAAAAAATCACTTTCACTGGATTCAAAATCAGCGGCGTTACCCTTTATACCTGTGGCTGATCCTACACCTCCGGTGCCATTGGCAGTTAAGTTGTTGGTTGAATAGCTATCATTTCGGGTACCGCTGGTTTCGTTTAGCGGCCAATAAGAAATAAGGGAAGTATCCATTGTTCCCCCCGTGTCGGTTTCAAAACCAGAGGTATAGAACTTGGTGATATTACCTACCATGGCTTCATCCTCATCTTCAAATTGATCAATGTTTCTGGTCACATCACCATCAGTAACTGCTAAATTGGAGCTTGTCCACTCGGTATCGGTGTTGGCGTTACTTAAATCAAGATAATTTGTAGTTACGGTAAATGGTTTCCAGGGTTCCCATGTTCCATCTGTAGGTGAAGTGGTATTTCCTGTTCTAGTTTGAAGTGAGATTTTTGTGTAAGGATTGTTTGTTCCTTCCCATCTGATTGATTCGAGATTAGTGGAATTTGGGGTACTAATAACCTGGGAATGAAATAGTCCGTATGTGTTATAGCCTGAAAAGGTAGTATTTGCCGAAGGGGAAGTTGAGCCAGAAAGTGAACCACTATAATATACAGCAATTCTCCCTGAACCACCCGCTCCTTTTGAATTACCACCGGTTCCTCCAGATGCAGTAACAAGAGATGAGCCGAGGGTTAATGAATTACCCATTATTAATACCGAACCACCCGCTCCTCCACCACCATATAATCCTGATGATACACTACCATTTGCACCATTACTGCTTATGCCTCCTGACACAGATATAGTTTGAGCAAATAATCCAATTATACCTCCCCCGTCCCCGCCTGCAGCCAGTGTTGTTCCGCCTCCTGCACCACCGCTTGAACCATAGAATAATTTCGACAAGTTTTCAATACCATAAGTTCCTCCACCTCCACCACCAGCTTGTACATTTACCGCGCCAGTACCTCCATTACCTGAGGAATTGGTACCACCACTTGCTCCATCTGCGGTTCCACCACCAGTACCATGTCCTCCTTGTCCAGCTGTGCCATACCCTCCACCTCCGCCTCCATTAGACGCTCCGCTTGCATTACCACCACCTCCACCTCCGGCTCCACCGGCACTCGACGATCCTGTTCCACCGGTTCTGGTGCCTGACGAGGTCTGGCCACCTCCACCTCCACCCCCACAATATAGACCATTACCACCATTATTGTTTGTGCCACCTCCACCTCCACCTGCATTGCCATTGTTTGCAGCTCCTGTTGAACCGGCTCCGCCTATACCACAAAAAGCCTCGCCCCCACCTCCGCTTCCCCCCCCACTTGGTTCACCTGTTCCGCCTATATAACCTGTTGAATTGGCATGTATGGTTCCCGTTGAAGCAACAGAGACTGTGCCTGTTGCTCTAAAGAAAATGACACCACCCTCACCAGCACCATTGTTAGCACTACCTGTTGGTACGATCCAATCAGAAGGAAAAAAGTTGACACCAGTATTAATGGTTACATTAGTATAATTTGGTACTCTTTGTAACATAACAGCTTGATTACCTGTTCCTAGTCCAATATTGGTATCATCGTTAGCATTGTCACCATAATACTTAGACTTGGCTGTTGTAAAAGTAACGACATTACTGGCAATACTTGATATTCTTAAAGTTTCATAGTTACCCACATTGGTATAATTTGATGTGCCTCGGAGATTGATCAATAATATTTCATCTCCAGCATTTAGGCATCCTGTAGAGGGCGTTGTTTCAAGTGTTGCTGTGGTTGAAGTAAGTGCGGTGACAGAGTAGTTAACAGCGTCACCCCCGTCGGCACAGCTTCTCCCACTGATACTATTGATGGTATTGATATTAGTATTTGATGATATGGTGATTGAACCGTCAGCCCCTGTGCCGGTGTCGATAGCAGGTGCAAGTTCTATGTTGGTTAATTTTGTTTGAGTTCTAAAAAGATTGCCGCGTGTGCCATATCCATTTGCATTTCCTGAATTGTAAAGATCTGTTTTTTCCTGTGAACTTAATGTTTTTTTCCAAAATCCGACTTCATCTACTAGACCATCCAAAAACTGTGATTCAGTGGTATTAATCGCTCCCACTCTTAAATTGGCTGTGGTATCTGAAGGTACTCCACTTTCTGCTGTCGAATCGGCAGTGCCATTATTAACAGAAATATTGCAAGTGTTGGCAGTAGCGTCATGCCAGGCGGTAATAAAGTACCAGGTTGATGTGGTTACTGCACCAAAATTGTTGGCGAGCACATTGCAGACTGAAGAACCACCACTATTAAATAATTCGAAAGCTAACCTATCTGAAGTCTGTCCTGTATAGTAAAGTTCATATTCGCGCACAGATGCGCTTTCGTGTTTACTCACAATTGTCATTCTATTAGTACCTGCAGTTTCGCTTTCTAGATTAATCCAGGCTGTAATAGTAAAATCTATGTCGCCAGTGGAGAGAGGTAGATTGTCAGCAATCTCTAGAAATTCAGAATTGCTTGATTCAAAATCAGCGGCGTTATTTATCTTTCCTGTTCCCGATGTGGTTGTGTTATTATCCGTTAAATTGTTGCTCCCATAACTATCATTTCTAGTAACAGCTGAAGTGCCACTGCTTGTCTCATCCATTGACCAATAGGCTACAAGATTGTTTTGAAGGGTGTTATTGGTATTAATGCTAAATTGTTTTGCAGATGCATCATTAAACTCATTTTGTAAGGCATGCTTAATTGTATGAGAGAAATCAGAAATCTTTCTCCAAAGATTGGTGATTTTGTCTTTGATCCAGGCGGTAATTGCTAGGTCGTTGGTTCCTTGGTTGTGAGTGACTTGAAGGTAGTTTTGGTTGGCAACCGTCGCATTAGTTGCACTATATTTGGTCATATCAAGAGCAATTCTATGCCAAGCGTTATCGCTGCCCCTCATAAACAAATGGTCGGTTGATGAGGAGCCAATAGAATTTGAGTCATAATAAATAGTTCCCTCAAGCGTATTTGTAGTTGAGTCGATGGTTGCTAAAGTTATCGCCCCGTCATTGTGAATTGTAAATTTGGTTGTTCCTGAGGCAGAGGCTGTAAAAAGCGGACCTGATTTTGTGTTGTTGACCATTAATGCAGCTTGGCCGACATTGGCAGTATTTTCGACCAACCAATTACTTGCAGACAGTGTGTTTGCTGTTGTTATGGGATCGGATGAAAAGACAACAGTTGCGGTTCCCGCAGAGTTTGCAATTGTCCCGCCATCCAAGAAAAATGTACCATCAAGCTCCAGATCCCCTGATATCAAGAGATCATTTGAAGCACTGATATTGCCGCTATGCCCAGTTGTTGCAGTCCCAAATCTTGAATAAGCAAGTGGAGAAGTCGAACCGACTTGAAGTGCTCCATCAAGTGAAATTCTTGCTCCTGTTGGATCAATTATCAAATAACCATTTGAATCTGTTGTAAAACCTGAATACACGGAGCCATCAGTATATGTAAGTCTTAATTGTTCACCACTAGTTGCCAAAGAATCAAGTTTTGCATCAGGTCCAGTTGTTCCTATGCCAATACGATCATTTAGAGCGTCAATTGAGAGGGTATTGGAGTCAAAATTTAGGGCATTGGCTGAGTTGTTTAGTGTAACAGCAACTGTTTGTGTTCCAAGGTCTAAAAGGGGAGTATCAAAATCAACTGATGTAGAACCTATTAGTTGTATGGTTGGTTCTGTTAGTGCAAGTGTACCGTTAACTATATTTTGTATTGTTGCTGAGTTTGAAAGAAGAAGTTCTGATGTTCCAAACGAAGAACCGCTAAAGTTAATTCCATATGTAAAGTCTGTTCCTGCTGCTCCTGCATCAAATCTGATGGCATTTATAACAGGGTCGTTTGGATCATTATTGGTAAAAGTAAGTAGTGCGTCAGCGGCTTGTGTGGTGTCCACTCCATTTGAAGTTTGAGAAAGCGCCATTAAAACTTGGTCAACTGCACCTGTGTCTTCTCCTTGGGTAGTTAAAGAAAAGTTAGTTTCAGCAGCAGTTCCCGGGTCCCAGTTAAAAGTTGTGTTATATGCGGCCATTGAAAGTGTTAAATCAGCAATTGGTGCAGTTAAATCACTCCAAATAGATGAGCCCCCTGCGCCGCAAGTTTGCCATTCCCATGTGGCTCCAGTTGCTTCATATGTGAGACAATACTCATCAGTTTGTCCTGTTGTAAATATTTCATTTGGACTGATTGAATCATTTGGAAGTACCACCTCGCCATTTCCTGTACCGTCTGTCTGTAAAGTTATTGAGTCAGTTGTTGCATCACCAATAGTTAAGGCAATATTGCCTGTATTCAAATTCCCACCAGATAAAGTTAGGTCTCCAGATGTATTTATATCGCCATCATTTTCAACAGAAAATTTAGAAGTGGGGGATGCGCCGGAAAGAAAATTAATGAAATTGTAACCAGTCGCATTACTTGCAACTGTCCCAGCATAAAGCGATCCGCTTGTGATGTTGGCATTAGTTGCATTGACAAAACCGTTTGCAGAAAGTCCGGGAGATGTTCCTTCAAAAGTTAGATCAAGTGTTCCCGTGCCATCAGGATTGATAGTTATGACACCGTTTGTTGTATTTGGAGTTGTTATTGTTAATGCTTGTCCTTCAACTGCAAAAGTGCCCGAGGTTGATTGAATTTTTGGAGAAGCATTGGCCAAAACGACAGTCCCAGCGGAATTTATATAAGGGATAGTTGATGTCCCTGTTCCTGCAGGAAACCCTTGTAGGGTTTCTGCATTTAAGGCGTAGGCAACGGTTGCAATCTGTATTCTGGGTGTTGCTTCAGCATCCGCCCCAACGGTAACACCCAACCAGACACTTGCATTTTCGCTAAATACAGATGATGCAATTTCTGATCCACATGATGATCCAAGTAGAGTTGAAAAAATACCATCCTGATCAGGCGTTATGGAACAAGTTCCAGAGTTCCATAAAGTGCTTCCACCAGATGATGCATCATACAGCTTGAATACAAAATTAGTCGCTGTTGTCTTTGGGTTACCTAAGTTATCTGTTAATCTTCCTTGAAATGATAAATACCTGTTTGGTCTTGTCAAATTTGGTGGGAAAGCAAAAAGGCCGCCCGGTTCTTTAAATGCTTGATCATAAAGCGCGTAACCTGCCGTAGCCGTGAATAAAACCAAAATGGCAATGTGAATATAGGTTGAAAGTGAATAGGAATGATACTTTCTATACCAGTTTGGCCTGCTGTAAAAAACTCTGCTTAATAGGTGTTTAATTTTAGGTCGGTGTTCAAATTTGTAGAGAATTTTATCCTGCCAATTTTTAAATATTTTTCTTGTCTCTGAGACATTGGCAACGCCGTCCATAAAGTTTTGGTTTAAAAAATTAGCAAAGCTTCTTAAGGTTGATAATTTTCTATTGATGGTTGAAACAGGAGTTACAAATCTAATGGAAGATATATATTCCAAGACCAATCTTTTAGTAATTTTCCTATTTCTTGTCCAATTCAAAAACTGAGAGATGTCAGATTTGTAGAATTTTAGAGAGTTTTTTGAGACTCCCTGCTTAATTAGGTGATTTAGGTAATTATTAATTAATTTCCGCATATTTCTGATTAGCCTCAAATTATACGCATTATACAAGGCTATACTAATATTAATACTATTAGCAAGGCTGTCAAGAGCCTAAAACAATTAAAAATTGAAAATTAAGAATTACGAATTTCACATAAGATATAATATATTTTCCGCATAGATTTCTAATTACCTAAATATATCAAACAGTATAATGATAGGTGAGTATAGAATGAAAAAATGTTATTATAGGGTTAAAATGCGCGTGCGTATTTTAAAAATTCTGCATGTTTGCGGTTATTTGCGGTAAATATTTTAGCCGTATTAAAAACCTCAATTTTTGCGTTAATCAAGATTTTCGTCTTACGAAAGAATTAGAAAAAAGCTATTTTTTTATTAAAAAATTGGTAATTTTTATGAACTTGGGGTATAAAATATAGGATTAAATTTAGCAGAATTTTTTTGCTATTGCTAATGCAAAATGAGTGTTGTTTTGGCTCAAAAATATCGCTATATTTAATTTATGAGGAGTTTATTTTTAATTGTTGTAATTTTACTGCTTGGACTAGCGCTGGTTTTAACTGTTTATTTAGTCCGTCTGCAGACTAATTTGACTAGCAGTGCTAAGTATAGCGGAAGCTTAAGTCTGCCTTCAAGTGCCAACTCGTATGTTTTTGCGTCGCCCGTGAGAGCTAAAGCCGGTGGCGATTTGATTAGAGTTACTGTATTTTTGCTAGATGACGAGGGGAACCCAATTTTTGATAGAAAAATTAAGATAGAAAGCAATAGCCAGAATTTAGTTATTAAAGATGTCCAGGTTTTAACTGATGAAACCGGCAAGGCATTGTTTGATCTATCTTCCGATATCTCCGGGGAGTACTATATATCTGTTTTTGTGGATGAATTTCCAGTTTCTAAAAATTTTCGTCTAGTTTTTGATTAGAATAATGTTTACTGAAAGCCCACAGATTATAAACGATGCAACTGTGGGCCAAGTGGTGGTTGCGGCAACCGCAACTCCAACAGCTTCTGCAACACCCACTCCCACTTCTCCTTTTCCTACAGTTACTGCGACTCCACAACCATTTGAAAGGCGCTATAAACCGATACCGATGTCGATATATGGTTATGGTCCAAAAGGTGCAATAGTTGCACTTAAGGGTTTTGGCGTGTCTGAAGAAACTACGGCTGATGACACAGGCTTTTTCAGATTTAGTTCAATTTATAGTCTAAGCAAAAATTATCCTGAACTGTGCCTGCAAGCAAGGGATGCTCAAAACAGAACCACACAGCCATCCTGCATTCCTGCGCTTCCTGTTGATAGAAAAACACCGCTTGAGGTGGGCCCAGTTTTATTGTCGCCGACGATTTCTTTAAGCGATAATAATGTCGTAACTGAGGACTTTGTCTTTATCGACGGTCTTACCAGTCCTGAGACAGAAGTTAATATATATGTATCAAAAGATAACAAAAGATATCTAAGCTTAGTCAAAGAAGTATCTGCATACTCTTTTCCTATTTTAAAAACCAAATCAGACAAACAAGGCAGATTTAGTTTGGTTTTGCCAACGACAGAGGAAAGTAATTATAAAATATATGCCTCAAGTTTATACGGCAAAGATTTATCTGCTAAAAGCAATACACTAAAGTTTTCTGTTTTAGGAGAATTTAAATCATTTTGGCAAAAAATAATAGACTTTTTTGGCAAAAATAAAATACTGGCACTTATTTTTTTAGAGCTTGTAACTGCCATTTTACTTCTTTTATACGCTTTAAAATTGACCAAGAAGCCCCAGAAACACACTGAAAAAGATTATCTGCTCTGGCTTAGCAAAACCTGAATTTTTTAGTTTGCTTCTCCCGCATTGCGGGATTGCAATGACATATTATTTAGGCAGTTTGTCTTTGAATTTATTTTTGAGCGCTTCAAGCTCTGAAATTTCTTCTTCAAGTTTTTCTTCCAGTTTCTCTTGTTTTTGTTTTACCTTTTTGTAAATTATATAAACTGTTAGAGAGATAATTATGCCTGCAAGTAAAGTTACGAGAATCAGGGTTATTGGGATAACCCAGACAAGGGTTGATCTTGTTAATACCTTACCCGATTCGCCATACGAAGCAGTTAAATCAACCTTGTATCTGCCAAACATCCATTTTTTTCCTAGTTCATGTTCATATGTTCTTCTTGCTTCAGGAAAAATGTTTTTATCATCAATTGTTACTCTGTCAATTTCATTTCCCATCCAGTTGGTTAAAGTTACTTGTCCCGCCGGGTTAATGTGATATCCGCCTTTATTCAATATTTCAAAATAAACAGGGATCTTGCCGAATTCCAAAAAGACGGGTACTTTGAAAGCGTCAATAAATGCGGATTCCACAACTGGGCCGTTAATTCTGATTGAGACAAGCCCAACAACTCTTGGAGAAACAGAAGAAACTGATTCTGTCCCCGTCACAGACTGGGGGATTTGGCCTGTTTGCTCAAAAATAATTGCGGCATAACTTCCACCCGGCTTGGCATTTTCCGGCACCTCTACTTTAAAATTAACCCTTAAGACATCACCTACTGGAATAACAGCTCTATCGATTGAAAGTTTAATCATCTCATTTGGCATATCCTCCAGCAGAATTGGGGCGCCGTCTTTGCCTGCGACATAAAAATTAACTGCTTTTATAGTTCCTGCCATTGGAGAGTCTGAATAATTAAAAAATCTAATCTGTAAATTTTGGGAACCACCCGGGTCAAGCGCCACTGTTTGACGGGAAGGAGCAACAACAAGCGGTATGCGCGCTTGCGCGCTAACCGCTTTAGTGAAGAAGGAAGAATGGAAAGTGAAGAGTGATAACGCAAAAAAAACAATATAATCAATTTTTGTTAAAAAGTTTTTATTCATAATTTTTAATTTTTCATTTTTAATTTTTAATTTACCTTCTTTCAGAAGGTGGGTACTGCCGTATACTTGACCTTGTTATAGTAGTATCCTGCTGGCTGTGTTGATGTAATATCTATCCTGTAGCAGACATAAACACTTGATGAATCAACAGGACCTGAATTATTCATAATTCGCGCATTAGCTGCGCTTCTTGATTCGCTGGCTTCCTGGTCTGCAAATTGTTTAGCGTTAAATGTTGCACTTGAGGTATTGTATTCAAAGGTAGCGTCGGTATTTGTTACATTTTGCAGAGAATACCCGAGTCCTGGATAGGAAGACGGGTTTGACCCCCAGTCTCTGTATGTTTGGTGAGTACAGCCAGTGCCGTCGCAAACTGTATCTTGGATACAGTCAACTGATTCACCCGCTGATGCGCCAGTACAAACTTTGCCATCTTTGCCCATTTGATCGTTTTCTTCGACATACAAACTGTAGCCATCGGTAGCATTAGTCGAGACTGTGACTTGATGTTGGGTATTGTGAGTTGCCGCGGCATAAGTGGGAGATAGGGTGCCCCAAGGGACTGAAGTTGCTGTAGTGTCGGGGCTTGATGCCGTCCTGGTTATCCCGCAGTATGATCCTGAGTCGGTAGTGATCCCTGCTATTGTTAAAGATATTGCTTCATCAACAGTTGCTGAGATTAAGACTCCTTCAATGGGGGCAACGGCGACATCTGATTGATCCAGAGTGTTGTCTGCTCCATCTCTTGATTTGATATTTATTTGATACGAATCAGCTTGCCCTTGTGTATGTGTTGTTAAGGGTGCAGGATTTATAATTCCCGGACTGCTGTCTATCGTAACTGTTATGGCGGTACTTGCAGGACAGGATGATGTTGATCTGTTGATAAGGATTCTATGGTCGTTTGAAGCGTCACCGGCGGTGATTGAGGCCACTGTCCAGTTGACATCGGTACAGCCTGTAATTGAGATATCGGTTGTAGCTATCGTCTGGATATCAAATCCGTTTGTAGCTGTTGTTGAGGCGGTGTCAGGTATTCCGTCATTTGTTCTGCCTGTTGTATTGACGGCAGGTATAGTAATATATATATCTCCATTTGATGGGATTTCAGTTGCGGTTGTAAACGAGAGCGTTAAACTTCCTGATTGTGTAGCAACTACATAAGCAGTTGATTCAAGCGTAGTGGTTAAAGGAGTGGTAACATTAAAAGTTGTTGAGTCAACAATGTTAGCAACAGTATAACTCACATTACCAAGACAGCCTGTTTCCAAACTTCCCGCAAAGCAAACAACATCTTTAGGAAATAAGTGATTGGTATTGTTATCTGCATTTCCTGAGGCGTCAATTGTAACCGTTGATGATCCTGATGTGCCTGATGCCACACCTGCTTTGTATGAAAATCTTGCATTTGAAAGTGTTGCTGAAGCCGATGTAAAATTTGCTGAATGTGTTTTTTGGGTTGGTTTTAAAAACACATGAATTAAGCCCAACAGCACAAAAATAAAAGCCAAGAGTATTATTTTTTTCTTCGCCATAATTTAAATATGAACTTTTGCCTCATTAAAGTCAATATTAGAATTATAAAAAAGGCGGGAGTAATCGGCAAAATATAAGTTTTTACTTCTTTGGTGTAAATTTTAGGATCATCATCTATCGAAAATTCAAGAGTCGAGGATAAAACGCCCAAAATTGGCTTTTTGGAAAGTTTGCAATCTACCAATTCTTCATTTTCGACACATTTAATTTGTCTTTTGTGTCCCGATATTACATTTTGTTCAGCTAGTTTTAAGGTTTGATCGTTGGCAATAATTTTGCCTATCGGTTTCCAAAAGGAATTGCCGGTATTGGCAAGGGTTATTGAATAGGTGATAGGGAATAGAAATGAATCCGAAATTTGTGGAGTATCAAAATTAATTATTTCAGCTGACTTTTTAGGATTGCCATCTTTTGATATAGTAAGTAGTATATTTGATGCAATTTGGGTTTGGTATTGTGTGCCTATTTGATTGGTTGTATTAGTAGGAGCTTCCGATTCAAAAACAAGCGATAGATAATGATCTGTTTCTTGGGCATCTTCGGGAACATCAATTAAAATGTAAAAATCGCGTCGGGATCCGCTTTTAAGGCTAAATTTTTCTTTGTTGTACTTTATCCATTCTGGTGCCTCTACGGTTGTTATGTCAACATTTCCAAAATCATCACTTGGGGTAAAATACAAAATTTTTGGAGTTAATACTACATCGCTCCCTGAATTTATGATGCCATAGACCTGTCTATATTCTTTTCCTGGTTTTATAGTGATTTCCAAAAGAGGAGGAGTGATTGAAAGGCTTATCGCTTGCGCTTGCACCGCACTTGGGGTAATTAATAACCAAACTCCAATGATCAAACAAATTTTAATGATTAAATTAAAATTTATAATTTTAGTATTGATTAGTAATTGATGATTGTTCATTGGTTATTAAAAACTTGGTGTTGCTATAAATGTTATAACATTTCGATAGACGCCTGCGGGCTGAACCCCTGAAACATTGACCTTGTAAGTTATAGTTGCGGTTCTTGATCTTCCCACATTTGAACTGGACATTATAATTTGGGGGTTTTCTCCAAGAGCTCTATTTGCAAATTGTCTAAAATAAGTTGAGTTGGTAAAGTCTGCTGGTATGTCATTGCCTGTCATATTAAATCCAAACCCGTAGCGAGTTGAGGAGGTCCAAACTCCTGCGGCAGTTTCACTACATGTTGAATCACAAAGTGTATCGATAATTTCATCAGCTCCGTTAAAGGTTTTTAATGTACTGCTCTCATAGGCTTTGACAGAATAACCTCCCGCGCCGCCTGCGGAGACCGTTAGGGTTGATGTGTCAGTTGAGGGTGTTTGAGGAACAAGGGTACCAAAGTTAATTTGAATATCGGATATGGAGAAGGAAAAGGGGATTATGGAATGAATATATTGAAAACCGGCTTTAACCCTATAACCGGTTGATGAGTAAAGTCCTGGCGCAGTTTGGCCAAGAGTTGAGTTAAGTTCATAATTTGCAGATGAGGGGATTCCGGCTCCTGAATTTAGGTTGGGAAAAATTATTCTGTAATTTGATGATTCGACTCTTTCCTGGGCAAAAACGATTGATAGCGAATATGTAATAGCGAATAGGGAAACTAAAAAAAACAACAAAAACTTAATTTTTTGCATTTTCTATGTTACTAATTTGACTTTCTAAAACTTTCTCTTCGATTTTAAGTTCTTTGATTACATTTTCCGCTTTTGTCTTTTTCTCTTCGAGCATTCTTAATCTAAAGATCAAATAAGCAAAAATAATTAGAGAAACAATAAAATAGATAAAAAATAAGAAAGAATAATTAAAAATTTCGATCCAAGTAATAACTAAAACAGTTGTAACAACAATGGCTGCGATGTCTATATATTTTCTAACTTTAAGAAAAACTTCATTTTTTTTAAACAAAAAATGAGCGCCAGTATATAAAATAATGATAAGAGCTAAGATATATAACATATTTTCAGTTTAATCAAAATGGAGTAGAATATCAAACATGGAATATAATCACAAAAAAATAGAGGCAAAATGGCAAAAGGTGTGGGAAAAGGAGAAATTGTATTCTCCTGATATCAAAAATTTAAAGAAAAAAGATAAATTCTACAACTTGTGGATGTTTCCATACCCCAGCGCTGAAGGTCTACATGCCGGCCATGCATTTGCTTCAACTGGAAGTGATGTTATTGGAAGATTTATGAGGATGAATGGTAAAACTGTATTTCAGCCAATTGGCTATGATTCATTCGGAATACATTCTGAAAACTATGCAATCAAAATAAATGAAAATCCAAAAGAAGTAGTTAAAAGAACAACAAAACACTACGAGGAACAAATGAGAAGTCTAGGTCATGGATATGATTGGACAAGAACAGTTACAACCTCAAGTGAAGATTATTACAAATGGACACAGTGGCTATTTTTAAAAATGTGGGAGAAAGGTTTGGCCTACCGAAAGACTGCAGAAGTTAACTTTTGCCCTAGTTGTAAAACAGTTCTTGCAGATGAGCAAGTAATGACACCAAAACAAGCAGGTAAAGAACCCCGTTCTGCGAATGGGGAATTAATAGTTAATAATGAAGATTTAAGAGTTTGCGAACGGTGCGGAACGGTTGTAGAAAGGAAAAATTTAGACCAATGGTTTTTCAAAATCACAGACTATGCAGACAGACTACTTAATGGACTTGATACTATTAACTGGAGTCAAAGAGTAGTAACGGCACAAAGAGAGTGGATTGGAAAGTCTGAGGGAATGAAAATTGACTTTAAAATTAAAGATTCAGATGAAATAATTACAGTTTTTACAACAAGGCCTGATACTTTAGAGTCAGTAACATTCATTGCAACATTTTCTGATGAATTGGAGAAACCAGAAAAATCAAAAGAGAAGCTGGGTAAGTTTACAGGTAAATATGCAATATCTCCTGTTGATGGTAGAGAACTTCCAATTTGGGAAACAAATTATGTAGAGAAAAATTATGGAACTGGTTTTGTAATGGGAGTACCTGCATATGATGAACATGATATGGAGTTTGCTAAAAAGTATTCTTTAGATATATTAAGTAATAGTCTAAATGACAAGCTTTGGGATGAAATTCCAAAGAAAAAGTGGGGTGTTAAACACACAAATTATCATTTGCGTGATTGGCTTGTTAGTCGCCAGAGATATTGGGGAGCTCCAATTCCAATGATCGATTGTGATAAATGCGGTTGGGTTAGTGTTCCTGAAAAAGATTTACCAGTAACCTTGCCTGATATTAAAGATTTTAAGCCAGAAGGAAATGGTAGAGGACCACTAGCTAATCATGAAGAATTTTGGAAAGTTAAGTGCCCTAATTGTAATGGAGAAGCAAGAAGAGAAACTGATGTTATGGACACATTCGTCGACAGTAGTTGGTACTTTTTACGTTATCCGAGTGTCGGCTCGGATACCAGTTCCACGCTCCTTGGAGGGCCGCGTTCGAAGAATGCGTCAGCCAGTCGCGAGGCTGCTGGTATCTCTCGCCTGCCATGGGATAACGATATTAATAAAAACTGGTTACCCGTCGATTTATATTTTGGTGGGGCTGAACATGCAGTTTTACATTTAATGTATGCCAGATTTGTAAACATGGTTATGTATGATTTAGGATTAATTGACCATGAAGAGCCATTTCCAAAGTTCTTTGCTCATGGTTTGATGATTAAAGATGGTGCCAAAATGAGTAAAAGTAGGGGTAATGTAGTTAACCCTGATATCTACATTGAAAAATATGGAGCAGATACACTGAGGTTATATGTCATGTTTTTAGGTCAAATGGATGGCTATCCAGATTTTAGAGATAGTGGAATTGAGGGAATGAGTAGATTTTTGAAAAGAGTATATAAATTGTTTACCCAAAACTCGATCAGCGGGTCCTCACTCCTTCGGGTTGCTTCGCAGACCAGTCGTTCGGCTTCCGCCGATCTTCGTTTTATTTTAAATAAAACAATAAAAGGTGTGACTGAGGATATCAAATTGTTTAAATATAACACAGCCATAGCTAAGATAATGGAATTTGTTAACGAGCTTGCTAAATACGAAGTACTAAGTACAAAGTACTTAGTTGTGCTGGCACAACTACTGGCCCCCTTTACACCACACCTTTCAGAGGAAGTTTGGAGAGAAATTTTAAAACAAAAAGGTTCAGTTCACACATCAACCTGGCCAACATATGATGAAAAGTATTTACATGCAGAGCAGGTAGAAATAGTAGTACAGATAAATGGAAAACTAAGAAGCCAATTAATAGTTAAAAATGAAGAATCGAAAAATAAAAATAAAATAATACAACTTGCAAAACAAGACGAAAAAGTAGCAAAATGGTTAGTAAGTGGAAGAATCAAAAAAGAGGTATTTATTCCTGGCAGACTTGTTAACTTCGTCGTCTAATCAAAAACTTCTGATCTTTCTTCTTTTGGGCTTGATTTTAATAGGATTTGGTGTGTTTTTATTCAAAAGCGGTTTGTTTGAAAGTCAGAATCAAATAGAAATAATAAATAAAAATGAAGAATTAAAAGATGAGAATATCACAGTTGAAATTGCAGGAGCTGTTGAAAAACCGGGAGTTTATAAGTTAAAAGTAGGGGATAGAATTGACGATCTTTTAATTTCTGCTGGAGGAATAAATGCCAGTGCTGATAGGGAATGGGTGGGTAAAAATATAAATAGAGCAGCAAAACTTGCAGATGGACAAAAATTATATATTCCTTCGCAGTCAGAAGTTGAGACTGCTAAAAAAAGTGAGTATAACAAAATAGATCAAGCGATTTTAGGAGTGAGTGGTAGTGGTTTGGTAAATATTAATACTGCAAGTCAAAAAGAACTAGAATCACTAAACGGAATTGGCCCTGTTTACGCCCAAAAGATCATTGAACAAAGACCTTACTCATCTTTAGAAGAATTGGTTTCTAAAAAAATTATTCCCCAAAAAACTTATGACAAAATAAAAAGTAATATTTCGTATTAAGAATCATGAGGTATGTATTTTTGTTATTAATAATTCTTCTAATAACTATTCGCTATTACTTATCACTTCCAAGTTTTAGGGACGGGGACACGATAAGAATTACGACTCAAGTATTAACAGAGCCAATAGTTTTTGGAGATAAACAATATTTCAAAATTTACGGACTCAAAATTTACTTGCCGAGATATCCTGAAATAAGTTATGGAGATAGGGTAGAAATTACAGGAGTAATTTCCAATTCTAAATTACAAATTCTAAATTACAAATTCTAAATTACAAATTATTAGATACAGAAAATAAAAACTTCTTATTTAAAATTAGAGAAAGAATAATATCTTTTTACAAATCATCGCTTCCTGAACCATATTCATCGCTTGTTGCAGGAATTACGATTGGATCAAAACAAATGCCTGAAAGTTTTTGGAAGCTGCTTCGCGATACCGGTACTGCACATGTAGTTGTAGCATCAGGCACAAATGTGACCATGTTAGCTTCTTTTCTAATTGGCATTCTAACACAATATTTTAAACGCAGGTATGCGGTTTTCATGAGTATTGCGGGAATAATCGTTTATGTTATTCTTTCGGGATTTGATGCGCCTATTGTTAGGGCTGCAATAATGGGAATAATAGTAATGTTTGGTCAATTAACTGGCAGGGTGACTATATCTTGGAGTATCTTACTGTATACTACTATAATAATGCTTCTTGTTAAACCAGTTTGGATAACCGATTTAGGCTTTATATTATCTTTTACCGCCACTACTTCATTAATGCTTTTCCAAAAGAAAATTGATAGTTATTTAAGTAGAATTCCAAGTCTATTTAGAGAGGGTCTGACAACCTCTTTAGCGGCCCAAGTTGGAGTAGCACCAATCATTTATGCTACTTTTGGTCAGTTTAATATTTTATCTCCAATTACAAATGCTTTAGTACTTTGGACAGTTCCCTATATTATGAGTTTAGGGATGATTGCAGGAATTGCAGGAATAATTGTACCATTAGTAGGTAGATTGATATTGTTTGTAATATTTCCAATGTTATTTTATTTTACAAAAATAGTTACTATTTTAAGATGAATTTAAATAGCAGGTCCTCACTTTTTATTTTTTTAACACTTGTAGCTATTTCGATTTGGCTAGCTGTTTTTAGTGTAAGTAATAACTTGTCAATAATTGCTTGCGATGTGGGGCAAGGGGATGTAATTTTACTTTCTAAAAATACTACACAAATTTTAATTGACAGCGGACCGGACAGACAGGTCTTGGATTGCCTTGGAAAATATATGCCGTTTTGGGATAGGGATTTGGAACTTTTTATTTTGACACATACTGATAAAGATCACAGCGGGGGACTTGCGGATGTTTTTAAAAGTTATAATGTTAAAAATATTTTGACCAACGATTTTAAAAAGGAAGTCTTTAGCAGTGATTATACTAGAGTGCTAGAAAACGTGGTAGGGGGTAGTGGGGCAGTGATCATATACCCTTATGATCTGCCCAATATTAGGGTGGGGATGATATATTTAGATATAGTTCATCCAAATAAAGATTACAGTTCAAATAAAACAAACAACTATTCGATAGTTATCAATCTAAAATATCAGAATTTTAAGGCTATTTTTACAGGAGATATCGAAACAGGAGTGAGCGATGATTTGTCCGAAAATAAAAAAATAGGACAGGTTAACTATATCAAAATACCTCATCATGGTTCTAAGAATGGATTATCAGAAAAACTACTAAATAAACTGATGCCTGAAATTGCTGTAATAAGTGCCGGGAAAAATAATCGCTACGGCCACCCACATAAAGAAATTATACAAATGCTAAATGCTAAAAAGGTAAAAATTTTAAGGACAGACCAAATGGGAGATGTTGTTTACAAAGTTAAAACTGACTAGTGAAGTTTGTGGCGACACTAGTCAGTTTTGGTTTATTTATGGCAATCTGATAAAAGCATTGCCAATCATCATCGTTATGTAACAAAAGCAGATGATGATTATACCAAATGCCAAAAAGGGATGTCGCCGCCCGAGAAGAAAGCTTGTCGGGATGGACAGGAATGCTATACCCAGCGCTATGTCAAGGTATATTGCCGCATCCCGGGGAAATATTGTATAAATTTCCCTCGACGCAAGACTTATGATGGCGGTGAAAACTGCCATCATAATCAATTTGGAAGCCCATTCTTTTGCTGTCGGCAGGTCCTTTCCAGACCTGAAAAGCACCCATCCAGCCGCAAAAATTAACGCAACTACCAGCCCTGCCAAATACTCAAACATATTGTCTCCTTTTTTTTGATGTGCGAGATTTTTTGAGATCTGTGTCTCTTGGCTATCGCCTCAACCTAGCAAAATTACTTAGGTAATGGTAGGATATCAAATATCCTATAATATTTCAACTTTTTTTATAAAAAAATAGCTCTGTGTGGTATGTTTGTGTGTATCACATCAGAGCTATTTTAAAAGATAAGAAATTAAGATTAAGAGTATCGCAATCACTATTAAAAGACCAGTGATTGCTTTTTCTATAAGTTGAAATAAAAACTTCATTTTTGCCTCCTTTTTGCAATTAGGATTATGAAATTTTGGGATATATTATCATAAATAGATAAATGTTGATATATAGTCATTTCAAAACAAAAAGTGACATTTTGTTTTGCGCTAGATATAATCATTTGTATAGTGCAAGATATTAAACAGCAAATAGCAAAAGTTTTAGAGAGTGTAGCTGGTGTTAAAAATCCTCAAGTAGAGTTTGCATCAAACGAGGCCTTTGGAGACTATTCAAGTAATGTTGCATTGCAAATGGCAAACGAAAAAGGGAATTTTTTGGAAAATATTGAATGGATTAGTAAAAATATAAACAAGAAGTCTTGGAAGGATAATAAATTTAGTTTACCTGTAGGAAGATTAAATTCTGAGATTGTCAAAATAATTAACGCCAAATCCGATATGGTTTATTTGAATGGTTTTGTCTATGCGAAGATATGTGGTTGGTTGGGGCATAGAGTAGGCCATAATGAAGTTTTACCAAATGTTTTATGGCAAATTCCGTATATTACTTTTTATCCAATTGATGTTTATGAAGATAAAAATAATGACAAAAGAAATTTATTTGCTTTTAATAATGGAAACTTTGGAGTAATTGTAATAGAGATTTTAGAAGGAAAAGACGGAAATGAGATAGTTACTATGTTTTTTGTAAATCCGAAAAGACTAAAAAATGGTCTTCTTGGGAAGTACCGCATCCCTTCCCTACAATCACCCTTGCGGGCCGCCGGCGCGTCATTCTCCGGTCTACAAGAAAGCCAACTATTTTATAACAAATTGGAGGCAAAAAGTCAAGACTTCAGCCTCAATTATGAAATAAAAAGAAATCCAGTTGAGCTTGCTAAAGAAATTGCTGAAAAATTTAATAATTTTAATGAAAAATTACTTGTTAAGGCTAATGCTGTTGAGGGATTTGTAAATTTTAAATTAAAAGATGAGGTCTTAAGTGATAATTTAATTACTATAGATGAAAACTATGGTAAATCAAATAAAAATAAAGGCAAACTTGCCATAGTTGAATATAGCAGTCCTAATATAGCCAAGCCTTTTGGTGTGGGGCATTTAAGATCAACGGTAATAGGGGATAGTATCGCAAACTTAATGGAAGCAGTTGGTTATAAAGTAATGCGAGATAATCATTTAGGAGATTGGGGAACACAGTTTGGTGCTTTGCTCTCGCAAATCACCGAAATTCCAAATTACAAATTACAAATGCCAAATTGGTCTGTTGAGGATCTGCTAATACTATATGTCGAGTTTCATAAAAAAGCTCAAGAAAATCTTAATATGAAACAAAAAGCTAGGGATTGGTTTAAAAAGTTGGAGGATGGCGATGACGAAGCAAAGTGGGTATGGGAAAAGTGTGTAGAGATAAGTTTCAGGGAGTTTGACAAAATTTACAAACTTTTAAATATCAAATTTGATAGAGATTTTAATAGTGGTAGGGGGTTGGGCGAATCATTTTTTGAAAGCAAAATGGCGATTGTTATTAAAGAGCTTGAAGAAAGAAAACTTTTAAAAGTAGGGGAGGATGGGGCAAAACTAGTCTTTTTTGATAAAGATACTAACTTAAGCCCTCTAATGATACTTAAAAAAGATGGAACAACGCTTTATTCAACAAGGGACTTGGCAACAGATAAGTATAGAAAGGAAAAATATAATCCGGATTTAATTATTAATGAAGTTGGAAGTGAACAGAGTCTCTATTTCAAACAAATTTTTGAAATTGAAAAAATGCTGGGTTGGTATAAAGACGGACAAAGGGTGCATGTGGGACATGGACTATTTTTGATGGATGGTAAAAAAATGTCAACAAGGGCGGGAAAAACAGTAAAACTTGAAGAAGTATTAAATGAGGCGATTGAAAGGGCAAGGAAACTGGGAAACGAAGATAAGAGTGATAAGTCTACGGCGAGGCAGGTCGGGATCGGGGCTATAAAATACTTTGATCTTTCTCACCATCCATCTACAAATATTAACTTTGATTGGGACAAGATGTTTGCAATGGATGGTAATTCATCAGTTTATATCCAATATACGATTGCCAGAATAAACAGTGTTGTTAATAAGGCCAACTTGAAAGGTCTCAGCCTGCAAGATATAAGCTTTCAAGGTCTAGCTTTAAAGGAGGAAGAGATTGCTATACTTCGCAAGCTGTTTATCTTTAGCGAGGTTGTAAAAAACGCGGCTGAAAATTTCTCTCCCAATTTAATTTGCAATTATTTATATGATTTAGCCAGTAAATTTAACACTTTTTATGCTAAACACAGGATAGTAGGGTTGGAAGATACGAGTGATGGGTCTTTTAGACTTATGTTGACTCAAAAGACGGGAATAGTATTAAAATCCGGCCTCAAACTTCTTGGAATAGAAGCCCCTGAAAGGATGTAAAGCTTGTAATATTTTAATTCTTTTTCAACTTTTCCACTACTTCAGTGAATATATTCTTAGGCTTGTCTGATAATTGTTCTTCAAGTTTTTTCTCAATATAGCTTTCATTAATGTCTTTAAGCATATCATCAAGTTCTTTATCTCCATCCAAGCCGATTCCTTGCTTTTTAGCAAGCAATTTAAGTATATAAAGAGCTTTTGATATCTCTCTTTCAGATATTTTATTGACATGCATATCAAGCTCTTCCCTAATTTTTGTTATTTGAGATTGCCTTTGTTGGGATACTAGAACTACGATGGTTAAAATAATTGCCTCCAAAGAAACTCCTGTTGTCAAAAAGAAGTAGGGAAATGGATCAAAAATAGGGATATTTGGAATTAGTCCTTGATTTGCAACAATCCAAAAGATAAACAAGCTGACATTAAAACCCAAAAACCAAAAGCTACCAAAAAATGAAGTCAATCTATCTGCAATTTTAATGATAAAAGGCCTTTTTTTTAATTCCTTCGCCTCAAATGATTGTATTAAAGATGACATAACAATATGTTAGAATAAATCCATGCAATATAGCAAGAAGGTTTTGGAAAATGGTCTTACACTTCTGACTGTTCCTATGTCTAATTTATCCTCAGTTACCTTAACTGTTTGGGTTAAAACAGGTTCAAGAAATGAAAATGAAAAAAATAATGGAATCAGCCATTTTTTGGAACACATGGTTTTTAAAGGAAGCAAAAAAAGGCCAACGGCCAAAGCCATCAGCGAGGTTGTAGACGGCATTGGTGGGGAGTTTAATGCGTCAACTTCTAAAGACTATACAAACTTCTATATTAAATGTAGGAGTGAAGATTTAGAAACTGCATTTGATGTACTTTCTGATATGGTTATTAATCCAATTTTAAAAATTGAAGAAATAGAGAGAGAAAAAGGAACAATAATTGAAGAAATTAGAATG
Source organism: Candidatus Microgenomatus sp. (assembly GCA_020724585.1). Lineage (GTDB taxonomy): Bacteria > Patescibacteriota > Microgenomatia > UBA8517 > UBA8517 > DYGS01. Next base: position 653,989 of record DYGS01000001.1, on the reverse strand, counting down.
TATGAAGATACGCCTATGATGAAAATCGGCGATGTTTTTGAGGAGCTGATTTATAAAGGATCCAGTTTAGCTCTTGACATTGCAGGAACAGAAAAAAGTGTTTCAAATATGTCAAAAAATGATTTCTTAAGTTATAAAAAGATGTATTACTTTAGAGAAAATATCACAATATCAGTTGTAGGGGGTTTTGATGAAAAAAAGGCAATGATTTTATCGGAAAAATACTTTTCTCAAATGCCAAATGGCAAAAAAGTAAATGCTAAATTAGAATTTAAAACATCACAAGCAAAACCACAAATAAAATTACATAGTAAGAAAAAGGAACAGACACATATTATTTTAGGTTACCTAGCAGATGGTAAAAATTACAAAAATAAATATGCGCAAACACTTTTAGCAACTGTTTTGGGTGGGGGAATGAGTTCAAGACTATTTTTGGAAGTTAGGGAAAGAAGAGGCTTGGCTTATTCAGTTAAAACATCAATGGATAGATATGAAGATATAGGCTATATAGGTACATATGCAGGGCTGGATGTCAAAAAGGCAAGCGATGCCGTAAAAATAATACTTGATGAACATTACAAATTAGCGAATAGCGAAAAGCGAATATCAAATAGTGAGCTACAAAAGGCGAAAGAGTTTTTAAAAGGGCATTTAGCACTAGCACTAGAAGATACGCGAGATGTAACATCATTTTTCACAGATCAAGCATTATTTAGTCCCGAAATTATGACACCAAGTGAAGTGTTTAAAAAAATTGATCAAGTGAAAATTGAAGAAGTTTTATTTGAAGCAAAAAGGCTTTTTGTACCTGAAAGACTTAACCTTGCCATAATCGGCCCATATGAAAATGAAAAGGATTTTGCTACAATCCTAAAATAAATAATATGATGCAGAGAACAGTAGTACTAATTAAACCAGATGGGCTTCAAAGGGGATTGGTTGGTGAAATAATGCATAGGTTTGAAAGAAAGGGATTAAAACTTATTGGTATTAAAATGATTAGGCTAACAGATGAAATACTTGAGAATTGGTATGTTCATCACAAAGACAAGGCTTTTTTTAAAGATCTCAAAAGTTTCATGGAGTGGACGCCTGTTGTTGCCATGGTTTGGGAAGGTCTTGACGCAATTGCAGCAGTTAGAAAGATTGTAGGTATTACAAAAGCAAGAGAAGCAGAAGCAGGGTCAATTAGAGGCGATTTTGGAATGAGTGGTTCGCAAAATATAATCCATGCATCTGACTCTGAAGAGTCAGCACAAAAAGAAATGGGGCTTATTTTTAATGGTGATGAAATTTTTGAATACCAAAGTGCCACGGAATGCTTGATATACGGTTTGGATGAAATTAAAAATTAGTTTGATTTGATTTTAAAAGAGTTTAGGATTAAACTTTGGCCAAATGATAGATAGAGGCGAGTGGCTGGCTAGAGCGGGTGTTGCTGCTTTTATGGGTTTGATGCTTTGGCAAGGAACTAGAAGTGCAGTTGAGGCTATAACTGGCGAGGCAGAGGGGAAAAATGCATTAGATCCAACGCCAACATGGAGCCCAGGATATCAACAGCCAGAATCTGGGCGGGGAAATTTGACTGTGGAATCTGCCCCACCTGGTTATAAAGCATATACACTCATTCCTGGTGAGACCGTTTATTATGAATCGGTTCCTGATCCGATGGGGGAAGGAAGAGACTGTGTAGAAATAGGCAAGTATACTCCCGACGACCCACACACTTTGTTTGGAGCATCTGTTGTAGTTGGACCGGATAGTAAAATCTATGTAGATATAGAGGGTGGGACAATTCACTCATCAGATGGGAGAATAATTGGGTATTTTGAGCGCTCAAAGACGCCTGAATGGTCTAATGTTCCAGGTGTTAACTCCGAGAGTATTGTTTGTGCCAATAATTAATTTTCCACAAGTTTGCATTTAATATGTCATTACAACGAAACTTCTGTTTCCATTAATTTGACAAACAAATATAGTTTGTTTATAATATACAAAAATGTACCCTATATGAGAACATAAGATTCTCATATGTCAGAATTTTACTTTGCTATGGATAAACTAAGTGCGCTTCTTAAATCTAATGAAAGATTGTTCCATACTCAAGACCTAGCTCTTTTGTGGGGTATTGAAAATAGAAATACATTAAGAACAACTATCAAGCGTTATATTAAAAAAGGAATTTTAATCAAAATAATTAAAGGACTTTATTCAACTATTCCAATTAAAGAAATTGATAAATTTGAATTAGGAACGGCACTTATTCATAGATATTGTTATGTAAGTTGTGAAACCGTGTTGTTTTTAGAGGGTGTTATAAACCAAGTTGTTTATCCAATAACTTTTGTGTCATCAATTTCCAAAAAAATTGAATTTAATGGTATAACTTATATATATAGACAGGCAAAGAAAGAATTACTGTTTAATCCCAATGGAGTTATACAAAAAAGGGGATATTTCATGGCAACAAAGGAAAGAGCGATATCAGATATGACTTATTTTAAACCTAAATATTATTTTGATACTTTAGAAAAATGACAGATTTAAGCAAACAAAACATAGTTCATAGAAGCCAAATGCAAAAGCTTTTGGTTGAGATTGCGGATAATCCTGTTTTATCCCATAAAATTTATTTTAAAGGAGGAACATGTGCCGCCATGCTTGGCCATTTGGATAGGTTTTCAGTAGATTTGGATTTTGATCCGTATAAAAAACTTGATGAGACTGATTTTTTAGACATCAGAACAAATCTAAAACAAGTTTTTGAAAAGTTGGATTTTAAAATAGATAAGCAAAGCTTGGCCAACAGAGTTGGTAGAGAGAATGATAGTTCGCTATTTTTTACACTTAAATACGAGGCTGCGCCAAATGATAGAAATACATTAATGATTAGTGTTTTTGATGAAGTGGTGGAAGAAAATGAATATGAAAAAGTTAAAATAACAGAAATTGATAGATTTTTGACATGTCAAACAATTGAATCAATGTATGCAAATAAGCTTGTTGGTATAATGGATAGATATAATAGACACAAGAAAGTTGCAGGTAGAGATTTATACGATGTCAACTATTTTTTCTTAAAAGGGTATGGATTTAGGGAAGAAATAATAAAAGAAAGAACAGGACTGGAAACAAAAGAATACATCAAAAAACTAATTGCTTTTATAAAAAAAAATGTAACTGAAGATGATATTAATCAAGATTTAAGTACACTTTTACCACCAGAAAAATTTAGTAAAATTAGAAAAACATTAAAACAAGACACACTTCTTTATTTAAGAAATTTGATTTAATTTGTCGGAATGGGAGTTGACAGTTTGAAAAACTGGTTACTTACTGCTGTCGGAGAGGAGGGAATTGAACCCTCTGCTTCCGCGTCCCGAACGCGGCGGTCTACCGATGACCTACTCTCCGTATTTCTTGTATAATACACTAAAGTATACTTTATGTCCCCGTAGTTCAACGGATAGAACAGAGGAATCCTAATCCTTAGATGGGAGTTCAATTCTTCCCGGGGACACTTTATTTAATACTTAATGAATATAAGTTAGGAGCATTTTCATTGGACCCGAAATTTGTAAGTATTAAAAGTTTACTGTTATTCAGAAAAGGATAGGCATGGGGGGAGATATAGGAACCGTTAAAAACCGCTTGTTTGTTTGTACCGTCATAATCTGAAATTATAATTTTATTTTCTTCAGGTATGATCAAGTGCCTTGATGATGGGAGCCAATAAAGAGGAGTTTGCTTATCTAATATTAAGAAATTTTTGTCTTCTTTGATATCATAAACATATGTTTGATATGGTTTGATATCCCTGCTTTCTTTTTGTGTAGATGAGCCTGGAATTGGCGGTATCAAGCCTTCTTTTAGCGTTGCTTCGCCTGATGCGGTATAAAGTATCATTTTTTCATCGGGAGAAAATGTTAAATTGGAAGTTTTTTTGATTAAAATATCAGTTAATTCATTAGGAAGCCCTCTCATTTTTGATTGCAGAATAGTTTTACTTTCTTCTTCCCAATTTTTCTGAATTTCAGCTAGTTTATTCGTGACATTAATTCTTTGAGATTGGGAGACAAACTCATTGGTTTCGAGTAAAAAATGGGCACTGCCTTGAGTCAAAAGTATCTGCCTTCCATCAGGTGAAAAAATATATTTGGCGCTTTCTTCGACACCGTCAGTTATTTTTTTTGGTGAATTATTAAATCCAATTGGCAGGTTAGATACTGTCAGAAGCCAAAGGATATTATCGTTTATATAGGCAACTCTTGTAAAATCAGGAGATAAAACGGGGTTTGCTGCTCCGTCAAAGGTAATAGGCGATAGCGACGGGGCTGTTCTAAATAATTCTGCCGTTACCTGCGTAACTTCCTCTTTTTTAATAGTAATTCGTTTACTCCAAGGGAGAAATCCTTCTTTTTCTACTCTTAGATCGTAAGTTTTAGGTGCAAGCCTCAAGTTTGAATTTGTTGCTCCTGTCAGCTTGCCGTCTATAAATATGGAGGCACCATCAGGATCAGATTTTATGGCCAGGATTCCGTTTGGTAAAAATCTCAAATTAGCCCTATCAAACTGATACCCTCTAGCAACAAGTGATACAAAATACCCCAATGTTCCAACAACGACCATTGTTAACAAAATCAAGGCAACTCGAACTTTAGCCATATCCCAAATTATACTATATAATTAGCTAAAGATGTTTAACAGGATAAATATTGCAATAGATTTGGGGACTGCAAATACCTTGGTTTGGATTGCCGGGAAAGGACTTATTGTTAATGAACCTACGGTCGTAGCTACAACCGTTGATGACAATAAAATTGTGGCAGTGGGGGAAGAGGCCAAGAAAATGCTTGGCAGAACACCTGAAAGTTTGGTTGCTAATAGGCCGATGAAAGATGGCGTAATTGCCGATTATCATGCAACGGAGGCAATGCTTAGGTATTTTATTGGAAAAGCTGGGGGCAGCAAAATTTTTAAGCCCAATGTTATGGTTTGTGTTCCTGCGGGCTGTACCCAAGTTGAAAGAAGGGCGGCCTTGGATGCGACTCTCTCGGCTGGCGCTGCTCATGCCTATTTAATTGACGAACCTCTGGCTGCGGCAATTGGAGCCGGAATTCCTGTTTCCGCCCCTTCGGGGCATATGATAGTCGATAGCGGCGGAGGATCAACCGAAGCGGCTGTTTTATCTCTTGGCGGAGTGGTTGTTCATCGATCAGCAAGAGTTGCAGGTAATAAAATTGATGAAGCAATACAAAATTATTTAAAAAAGAAACACAATTTGATAGTTGGGGACACAACTGCCGAGGATATAAAGATAAAAATTGGATCAGCCACGCCTCTTTCCAAAGAAGAAAAACTGGAAATAAGCGGGCGGGATTTGGTCTTTGGTTTGCCAAGAACGGTTACAATCTCATCAACAGAAGTTACCGAAGCTATAAAACCCGTTCTTTTACAAATTATAGGGGCGATTAAAGCTGTCTTGGAAGATACACCGCCTGAGCTTGCGGCTGATATTATTGACAAAGGCATAGTTATGAGCGGAGGAACATCTTCATTGCGCAATTTAAATAGACTGATAACAGAGGAAACTGGAGTTCCCGCTCATTTGGCCGATGAGCCGCTGTACTGTGTTGTTAGAGGGACAGGACTTGTCTTGGAAAATATAGAACTCTGGAAAAGAAGTGTTACTACTAAAGGGTGATGCGGAAAATAAATTAGTATATAGTATATCGTATATAGTATATAGGGAGGACAAAAGTGAAAATATATAGTCCGATAGTAAGTTCTGATTATTTACAAATAATTGTTAATATGTTGTGGGTAAGTAGCTTAAAATAAGGCTAGTTTTTGAAGTAAAAAATTGTACAAAAGTAGCGAAAAACATAAGTATAAGTATATAGTATGTAGTATATAGTATATAGGGAATTTTAAATTATAAATTATAAATTATAAACTATGATTGCGGAGAAAATAAAAACAATTTTTTTTAAAAAAAGACGGAAAAAATAACCAAAAAATGATTTTAAAACAAGAAAAGTCGGTAAAAATTGTATAAATTATGGCGAAAAGTGGCCCAAAACACGGATCTTTGCTAGGAATCAAGATTAGTAGCACTTCAAGAGAACAAGTGCTAAATTTTGTGCGCGAAAGACTTTCTTCTAGAGAAAAATTTTACATAGTAACTCCTAATCCCGAGATTGTTTTAATGGCCATGAAAGATTGGCTACTTAAAAAAGCTATATATAAATCTGATCTATCTCTTCCAGATGGAATAGGTTTGGCTCAAGCCTACAAATATATGGATTTGGACGATCCAAAAGGCATATTTAGACCCTTTATACTTTTTTATCAGGGTTTAAAAGTAGGTTTATCAACATTTACAGATCCTGAGTATCTATTAAATAGATTGCAAATAATTAAAGGTAGAGAAATATTTTTAGACATAATTAAAATTGCCGATGAAAAGAAATTGAAGGTTTATCTTTACGGCGGCGAGCACGGCGAGGCTGAATCTGCAATGGCTGTTTTAAGCGAAAAATATAAAAGAGTCAAGTTTAAAACAAACAATAAATTTCCAATCTATGACAAAAATTGCCAGCCGGTTTCAGAAGATGATTTGAAACTTCATAAAAAAATAATTGGAGATATTAGGTTATTTGAGCCTGATTTGGTTTTTGTTGCGCTTCTTCCAGGCAAGCAAGAAAAATGGATATTTAGAAACTTTTTTAGGTTAAGAGCAACTGGTGCGATGGCTGTCGGGGGGACTTTTAATTTTATAAGCGGTAATGCCAGTCTGCCCCCGAAGTGGATGGCTAAGAATGGACTTGAGTGGGTCTACAGGCTATTTTCAGAGCCATTTAACTTCTGGAGTAGGGCAAGAAGGATATTTAATGCCTTTCCAAAGTTCCCTTGGGTTGTTTTTACATCAAAACTCCTGCGCAAAAAATATAATACAAGTTTTGGTGTAGTGGAGAGTTAAATTAAACTCAACAATAGACTTTTTAATTCTGGAATTATCTTTCTATCTTTAATTGGTAGAAATTTATTAAGATCGTTGGATAGTTGTTTTTCATCCCAGTCTTTTATTGTTTTAATAAGATTATCTCTATCAAATTTTTCATTATAATAATCTAATTTAGTCTGAATTAGTTTTAGATCAAGTTTATGGTTGTTTTGAAGTAAAAACCATAAGTCAAAAAGGTCACGCCCTTTATTTCTAGTAGTTATTGCTCTTATTTTTTCTGCCAAGATCTCGTTTAGATCAAGAAATGTGACTGGAGTAGTTGATATGATAGGCAAATTTGTTCTGATTATCCCAATTTTTGAATTTATCACTTTCTCTCTTTCTGAAAAATCAAGCTTGATTGTTAGTTTTTGTGATGAAATATCATTATCTATATATATCTTTCGGCTCAGGCCTGATATTGATTTCATATTTTTAATCTCAATATCATTAAATTCAGATTTTAAATCCTTTATTGCCTCATCTGTTATGGTAACAATATCATTGTGGCTTAAACTAGAAGTAAAGTCTAAATCTTCTGAAAATCTAGGGGAGTTGGCAAAAAATCTTAAGGCTGTTCCTCCTTTAAAAACTAGGTTTTTAGCTTTAGGATAGAAATATAAACTATTTAAAAATGTTATTTGAACATATTCTCTAAGTATTGTATAGACATCAATGCCTAAATTTGTTGATAATTTTTGTAAATCTAAAGAATTAATCATAAATATTTAATTTTTTAACAAGTTTTCTAAAAGGTGCAAATTTAATCTTACTACAGATAGATTTAAAAGTGTCAATATCTACAGCTGATAAATCCCATTCAGAAGTGTCAAAATTTCTCAACTTTTTAGAAGCTAGATATGTATAATCAAGTAGTGCTTTTTCAGGTGTAGCAATTAAAAAGTTGTCCTTTTTGATGTAACCCCAAAACAAATTGCTTGATATTCTTGAGTATTCATATTTTCCAACCGACCTTGGTCTGAGTGTTGTGACTGAGGTGATTGAATAGGGGAACTGAGGTAAAATGCCATAAAAAGAAAGGGCTGATTCAAGGCTAATATAAGAAGGTCTAATTATAAAATTGGCTATCTCAAAATCACCAACATTTGCTTCTGTTAAAATAAACTTACCCTTGTCTATCTTTTGCAAAAGACCATGCTTTAAAAGCCTATTAGCTGTTTTGTAGATACTGTTTCTGTTGTTTGTTTGAAGAATTGAAGATAATATGTCCGGAGTTAAAAATTTAATACCTAAGTCTTTTAAATATTTAATTAACTTCAGAGTTGGCATAGATGTAGTATTTGGTACATCTTAGTACCAAAACATGCATCTGTCAAGGCATAAATGATTTGGAGACAGATTAATTTGTTCTGTTTAAAACGAAATCTGTTAATTCTTTTAATTCTTTGCGTGCTTTGTTTTGCTTCAAAAATTTAAGAGTGGAAAATATTTTTTCTGCCTTTTCTTTTTCTTGTTTTGCCAATTCTTTTACTTTTTCTACACCTAATGTTGTAACAAGTGTAGTTTTACCTTCTTTTTTGTCTTGTTCAATATCAATTATGTCATCAACTAATTGAAAACAACGACCTAGATGTAGTCCAAAATCAGTTAGTTTATCAATTTGAGACTTTGTTGATCCACCTAAAATTGCCCCTAGCCTTATTGGTCCTGCAATGGAATAGTATGCAGATTTACTGTCTGCAACAAAAAAGTATTTTTCAGGTGTTATTTTTTCTTTTTTGTTTGTCCAGATTTGTTCTACTGCTTGGCCAAGTATTGTTCTCATTAGAATTTTGTAAAATTCATCTGTAATTTTTGGGTCGTTAATATCAATAATCATTTTCCACATAATAGTTTCAAGGGCGTCACTAGCATTAATTGCAAGTTCAATACCGTGCATTTTATGAAGTGTTGGCTTTCCTCTTCTTGCGTCAGAATTATCTTCAATGTCGTCAGATATTAAAATCCACTCTTCAGACATCTGCATTGCAGAAGCTGTTTGAATAACTTTTTTTCCAGTTACTCCTAAACTTTCTGCAATTAAACGAACTAGGGTAGGGCGTAAGTATTTACCTAAACGGTTAGGGTATTCTTTGTTTATTTCCCAATATAAATTAACTTCATTTTTAAATTTAGAATAAGTTTTAAATTGTTTGGGGTATATTGGATCAACTAAATAGGAAGTTATAACAGGAAAAACAAGTTTCTTTGTTTTTTCTAAAGTTTTAGTAATCACAAGAAGGATTATAATGCACTTTTGTGTCTAAACAAAGGTTTTGGAGATAAAACTTCATTCTTAACAACTCTAATCAAAATTATTTTTCCATCTATAACTTGCCATTGGTACCTATCAGTTCCTTTAAATTCAAATTCTCCAATTTTTGCAAAATTAGCATCTTTCGGATCAGCTCCATAATTTACGCTAAATCCCCGATGTTCTTCAGTTTTCTTTTCTGCCACACGGGCAGTATATATTAAGTAAACTTGCAAATCAAGATACAACTATCCTATAATACACTAATCTGTGATCGTTGATCGCGGAAATTTTCAAATTCGACTAGGAGGTCGAAATGGCACTTTCATTGAGAAAGAGAATTGATGCAGAGATCGCCGCTGATGAAGCCAAGAAATTTGACACCGTGGCTCTAAACGGCAGAATGATCCAAATCGTTGGAGAATATGGGTACGACTCCAACGGCAACACCTATCAGTGGCAAGCAGGATCGTTTTTACCCCCCAAACTTTCTGGTTGGGTACCTGTCACCAGCAAGTATCCGAAGCCGTTTGCTCATTCTGTAAAGGGGGCTAAAAAGAAGGGTCGTTAAGATCAAAAGGGTTGGGAACTGGTGAGGTTTAAACATTAAAGCTTTGCAATTGCGCGCGCAAATGTTTAAATTTCGAAATACCAGTTCTCAACTCCAAGTAAGAAAAATGATATAATCCCCATTGATATGGCAGGCGAATTATTAGTTCCGTGCCCGTTTAATGAAAGTAGTTACTGTGGTGAGAAATGTCCTAACTTTTTTGATAACTTAGTTGTAACAGCTGAAGTTGCAAATGATAGCGATCTAAGTTTTGAGCATGTTGTAAATAGTATAATCCGTTCAATCGGAAATGAACTAACAATATATCGTATGAAGATGAAACATCTTGAGGCAGCGTCAATGTGCGCGAACAATATTAAGAATTGATTTTTTAATATTTTTTTTTGTTAATATTCAATATGGAATCTAATCACAATAGCGATGATCAAAGAAAAGGTAAAGTAAATACAGCAGACACTCTTCGCTCAACTTCTGGTAAGGGTACATTTATAAATGCAGGTCGACATGGGGGGGGTGATACTGGGGGTGCGTTTTTAGATAGATTAAGTAATAGGCTTGAAAGACAAAAAGAAGACGCTGAACATGCTGCTAAAAAATTCAAGGAAACAGGTTTGCTGGAATTTAGCGAAGATGGAAAATATTTTTATATAGACGGTGAGGCTTATAAAGCAAATATACTCGGTTATTTTTGGGCATTTGTTAAAGGTAAGGGCTCAAAATTAAAATAATACATCAATTCTTAACTCCAAGTAAGTTTTTAGTTTAAAAAGTTTGCTTTGAGGTAGAAGATGGTGTCTTTTATCAAATCTCTTTTTATAAAATCCTTAGTCTTGTTATCAACAAGATCTCCCAAGTTTTCTAAAGGGTATTTGGGTGGATTTTCTTCAAGAAGTTTAAGACATTTTTTTAAATATTTTTTTGCATCCATTTTTGTTCTTTCTTTTAGTAAGGCGTCGTTTATGCTCCAGCCATTTTTAAGCATAAACCAAATATCAAATATATCTCTATTGGCAAGTTTCCTTCTTTCTAAAAGTGCTGTTAATTTATTTGCAAACATATCTTCCTTTTTCATAACTAGGGCAGGGATTCCAAGTGAATTTTTTAATTCGTAGCTACTTCCAAAGCTTCTTTTGGTTATTTCAACTTTTAAATGTTTTTCTCCCTTTTTATAACTTAATAACCAATAAAGATTAAAATGTTTTTCTTTATGCTCAGTAAGTACTCCAAGTTTACTGACTATTTTGGTAACCTCAGTAAACACAATATCTTTTTTGCTTTGATTAAGAAGGTCAAAATCTAAATCCACACTAAATCTAGGAAGGTTGTAAAACATATAAAGTGCAGTTCCACCCTTAAAACCAAGTAGAGGAGCAATTTTTGTATTGCTATAAATTTTTTTGACAATCTCATTCATTATCAAATTGTGAGTGGTAATCTGAAGCATACTCTTTTAACCTCCTTCCCATTATTTTACTACCATATATTTTAACCAGTTCTCCGGCTTTTTCCCAGTCAATTTGCCCTAAGTTGTCAAAATGATAATTTCCTGATAAATAAATTCTATCTAAAAAAGCTCTTTCGGTTGTGGCAATTGAATAGCCATTTTCATTTATTATTCCTGCTTGATTATTTAAAATATCATTCTTAACTTTTCTAAATTCAATTGTAAAATCTCCAAGCTTGACGCTTCTTGTTTGATAACTTATTACAAAAATAGTGTGGCTATAATCTTGAAAAGTTACACCATTCTTTTGCAAAACAGTTTCAAGGCTAATGTAGGATGGAGTAAAAATTTTATTAGCAGCCTCAAGGATGTTAAAATCATCACCTTTAGCATATAAGCCTTTTCTCAAACTTATTAAAGTACCGTTTTTGACAAGGCGATTTATTTTGGATTTTAAATTGTCCATGTTTGTCTCACCAATTAGGATAGCAATTTCACTAGCCGTAAAAACAGTGTTTTTTGGTGAATAAAGACTGTAGGTAATACTTTTCATTACCTTTAGCTTACAAAGAATATTCTTTGTTGTCAAGTTGGTTTCCCCCTCTTGACATGGGAGTGTAAATAATTTACACTTACAGGTGATGAGCTTCATTAAAGACCTATATCAATTTTCAAAATCTGGTCAAACAGTTTTTAGTTTGAGGGATCTTCTATCTGTTAACTCTAAATATTCTGGTAACAAATTAAATTCTGCACTTAAATACTTGGTTAAAAACGGTGATTTAATACGGATTTCAAAGGGTTTATATGCACTAGACAAAAGTTATTCAATACAAGAATTTGCTAATAAATTTCGAATACCATCATATATTAGTCTATACACGGTTTTATTCGAAAAGGGTGTTGTTTTTCAGCCATATGAATCTATTTATGTTATCTCTAAAAGGTCTGAAACTAAATTAATTAATGGAAAAAATATAATATATAAAAAAATTAAAGATGAAATACTTTTAAACCCATTAGGAATTGAAAGTGTTGATGGAGTTTATAAGGCAAGTGTTGAAAGGGCTATTTGTGATAAGATTTATTTAGGTGGCCCTGAATATTTTGACAATTTAAGAGGTGTAAATTTTGACAAATTAGACAAATTAAATAAGCAAGTTTATTCAAACAACAAAGATATATCAAAATGGATATTACAAAACACAAGCTAAATCTAACAAATATCTTAATCGATATTTACAAAGATGATTTACTCTCAAAAAGTTTAGGGTTTAAGGGTGGTACTGCGGCCTTACTTTTTTATAACCTGCCTCGTTTTAGTGTTGATTTGGACTTTGACTATATTGGCGGAAACAATGAAATTAATCTTATAATTGAAAAAATGACAGATCTACTTAGTGGAAAATATGAAATAAAAGATCAAAGCACTAAACACAATACACTTTTTTGGCTAGTTAGTTATCAAAAGGGAGAACATAATATAAAAATAGAAGTTTCAACTAGGGACATGAGCCTAAATCATTATGATATTAAAAATTTTTACGGTACAAATGTAAAAGTATTAGATATCAAAGATGTCATTGCACATAAAATGGTGGCGTTTACTGAAAGACCGACACTTGCAAATAGAGATTTGTTTGATATTCATTATTTTTTAGGTACAGAGTATGCAGGTGATATAAATTATGAAATTATTAAGGCAAGAACAGGTAGGAATCCAAAAGATTTTTACTTATTTTTGCTTGAGAATGTAAAAAAGATTGATCCTAAAAATATTCTAGATGGCCTTGGTGAAGTTTTAACAGATTCTCAAAAAGACTGGGCGAAAGCTAAATTATTATTGGAAATTGAAGGTTTGGTCAATCGACAAATTGATTTAGTGATATAATAATTTCCACATGTCTGAAACTACTATCAAACTTCCAAAAGGCACTGTAATTCCAAATCATATAGCTATGATCTTGGATGGGAATAGGAGATGGGCCAGGTCAAAAGGTTTAAAGCCATGGGAAGGGCATTACAATGGCTATTTGGCAGTTGAAAAATTAGCTCGGGCAGTTAGAACACTTGGAATACATACTTTTACTGTTTTTGCATTTTCTACAGAAAATTGGGATAGACCAAATGAAGAAATTGACGCAATTATGAGTTTATTCCGTAAAGCATTGAAAGAAAAAGAAAATGAATTCCATAAAGATAAAGTAGCATTAGTTCATCTTGGTCGTAAAGATAGACTTCCTGAAGATATCAGAAAAATGTTAATCAAAATTGAATCAGAAACTGCAAAATACAAAAACAATCATATATACAACTTAGCTGTTGATTATGGTGGAAGAAGTGAAATAGTTAGGGCTTGTCAAAAAGCAATTGAATCAGGAATTAAACCACAAGACTTAGATGAAAAGAAATTTGAAATATTTTTAGATACTTATGGCCAACCTTATCCAAACCCAGATCTTTTTATTAGAACATCAGGAGAACAAAGAACATCGGGATTATTACCATGGCAAATGGTCTATGCGGAATACCTCTTTAGCGATGTTCATCTGCCGGATTTTTCTCCAGAGCATTTAAAAGATGCAATACTTGATTTTTCAAGAAGGAGAAGAAGATTTGGGGGGAATGATGCTATGGAGCACTTTACTTTTGATCCAAAATTAGTTGCAAGTTTGGAACTCAAGTGGTGGCGCCTTGATAACTTGCCATATGGGGTAAGTATTATGCAGTATGCGGTAGAACATTTGAGAAAGCAGTTTGGACTTTCAAAAGAACTTGCAAAAGAAGCAGCCGGCTACATGCTTTATGCCATACGCTATCAGGATAAAAACAAATTTGAAAAAGCAAAGAATTCTTTAAAGAAATTTTACAAATTATTGAAATCTGAACTGAAACTTGCATTTGAACCTGAAATTGTGGCGTCTTTAGAAGTTGAAATGAGAAAAAAGAAAGGTGAGGATGAAGACTTAGAAAAAGAGCATTTGGCAGAAGTCTATAGAATTAGTCTTTTCCAAGCTGCAAAAGCTGCACACCTTCGAGTTTTGGCCAATATTGCAAGAAATAAAGGAGATTGGCGAAGCGCAGAGGATTATTTAGAAAAATACTACAATGCGCTGAAGGAACGCATAGCCTGACCTTTAAGGGTGTAACCCTTCATGGTCGTTTGCCAAATCTAACTCTTCGTTTTGATATTTAAATTTTTCAACAAAATGTTTATAACTATCAATTTTGTTATGTTTTATAAAAGTGCTTACATTAAAATAATTGATCACCTCTTCATTTTTAAGCCATGGTAGTTTAAATAAGTTCAAATAATGGGAGTATGAGGAGTAGGCTTTAGATAATTTTTTAGTAATTTTTAGCGGATTTCTGTGAATATAACGGGTTATATCTAGCAAATAATCTTTATTTATTACATTAGTTGCTTTGTATGTTCCTTGGAATAGTGAACCGGTTCTTGCATATCTTTTATTAAAATACATAGAATACCTAGTAAAAAGCGATTGTGTAAACTTCTTAATTGAATTTTTATCCTTCTGCTTAATTAAAAGATGAACATGATTTGGCATTAAGCAGAATGCAAGAAGGCTAATTTGATCTGAGTAGTTAGAAATCTGTTTAGCGACACCTTTAAAGGTTACACCCTTAAAGGTAATATCTTTTTTGAGTGATTCTTTGTCTGGAGTGGGCGATAAGTACTCTTTTAAATAATTTAAAAAAACTTTATAATCTTGATCGTCTCCAAAAATTATTCTTTTTTCGACTCCTCGATTGTATATATGATAGATACCATTTGAGAGATAAAATTTGACAATGTTTTTTGCAGGCATGATTAACAATACCATTAAGGGTTACACCCTGCAAGAGTGCTTTTACTTTTTGCCCGTTGACAAGTTTGTACTGGTTATTTATAGTCTGAGATATTAAAGTAATTAAAATATTAAGTAAAACATATGGATACAAAACAGCCACGGAAAAAAGTAAGACTTGAAGATTTACCTGATTTACTGACAGTTAGAGAGGTTTCTGAGGTTCTTCGTGTTTCCCCTTTAACTATCAAAAGATGGGGGAAAAGGGGAAAGCTCCCTGCAATTAGAATCAATTCAAGGGGGGATAGAAGATACAAAAAAGAGGCAGTTTTGTGGCTTTTGGGGATGACCTCAAAAGACTAAGATATTATATCATCCAAAGAGTTACTTCGTATAGGATAATTAAAGGCAGAGCCAAGATCACATCAAGTAAGACAGAGTCCAATGGAAGAAGAAGGGCAAATAAAAATGCCCCTAGATAAACCCATTTCCTTTTCTGTCGTAAGATCGTTTTGTCAATTAAACCAAATCTTGTTATGACGATTAAAACGATCGGGAATTGGAACCCTAAGCCCATAATTGAGGAGGTTAAAAGTACAGTACTTAATAATTTTGAAATATCCAATATATTTCCAATACCTAAACTTAATGATTGGCTCAAGAATATTTCAATTTGCCATTTCATAATTAGACTTCCAAATACAAAACCTATTAAAAATAAAATAATTGAAAAAGGGATATATTTTGTTATTATTTTAAATTCTTTTTTGGCTAGGGCGGGTTTTAGAAACATCAGAAGCTGGTAAAGAATTAGCGGAAAAACGGTAATTAATCCTACGGCCACCCCACAGCTTATGGCTAAATTTATAAATTGAAAAGGGGATGTGAATACAATGTTGACGCCTTCAAGGCTTAAAATATTAACCAAAAATCTGATAATATCTTCATAAAAAACAAAACCAAGTATGGTTGAAATTAAAAAGGCATAAAGTACAAACAAAAGTCTCCTTTTGGCTTCTTTTAAAAATGGAGAATATTTCTCAAAAAACTTACTCTTTTCCACTGTCTTTTGCGGCTTTCTTAAATTCTCTAATCGACTCACCTAGACCCTTGAAAAATTCGGGGATTTTCTTTCCGCCAAAAAGAACCAACAAAATAACAGCAATAACAATCCATTCTGTCGTCCCAATTGATCTAAACATATCTACTTTTTCTCATCCTCCTTTTCGTCAAGTGCTTCGCTAAAACTTTTCTTGATGTTTTTTATTTCTCTAAAAGTTTCACCACTTGTTCTTCCAAGCATTTTTGCAATTTTTCCCCCAAAAAGGATCACGACTATAAGACCAACAACTATCCATTCGGTTGGGCTGATATTTCTTAAAAAATCAAACATAAACTTCTATATATGCACTATAATTGCACGCCTTTCAAAAAACAAGTAGCAATTTTTTAAGCCGTTTCTTCCTGCATTCCTGCAGCAAGCCAATCTTTGCCGTCGTAATATTCCAAATTTTGCGTTTGGGTATTGAATCCAAAAGTTCCCCTTTTGGCATTTTTGGGCCTCTCTTTTGATTTCCAAGTTGCAATCGTTGGAAACCCGACCATCATTGATAAGCCTTGGCCTATGTCTATTAAAATTGGTTGGTTTCTGGCCATATTACTTAATTATACTTAAATTCTACTCATCGGCAATCTGAACCACTTTTTACCACTAAAAAATTCAAGCGATCTTGTTTGAATATTAAATCCGATGGTCCCGACTCTTGCAGTTTTTGGCCTACCGACTGTATTCCAGGCAGGAATATTTTGCAGTCCCGATACTGTTGATCCTTGACCCGCTGTTGATTCCCTGTTAAATATAGCTGATTCTCTGATTAGAATAGGAATCGGCGGAGTTGACGGTGATAATGAAGGACTTATGGATGGTGATTTAGATGCACTAACGCTGGCACTTGCCGAATATATTATTCCCGATGGTGAAACAGATGGGGAAATAGAACCTGAGGGGCTAGAAGATGGTGAGATTGATGCAGACGGCGAGCTTGATATACCCGGAATGGATGGAGAAGCTGATGATGATTCCGATTGAGAAGGACTAATGGAAGGTGATTGTGATGGCGATTCAGATGGTGACGGAGATGGGGATGTAGAAGCAGAAGGGGAAACAGAAACTGACGGTGAAACAGAAGGACTTTCTGAAACACTGGGGGATACAGACTGGGAAGGCGAAATAGACGCAGAAGGAGAGATTGAAACAGATGGTGAGACAGAGACTGATGGGGAGACTGATGGGCTAATCGACACAGACGGGCTTACGGAAACCGATGGAGATATGGATGCAGAAGGAGAGATTGAAACAGATGGTGAGACAGATGGTGAAATTGAAACACTTGGTGAAGTTGATGGAGAGATTGAAACCGAAGGCGAAACTGATGGTGAGACGCTTACGCTTGGTGAGATAACTTCGCTTGGTGAAACGGAGGATGAGGGAGAGATTGATACAGAAGGGCTTAAACTAGGACTAGTTGATATAGAAGGGGATATTGATGGGGAAACAGAAGCACTGGGACTTATTGAAACACTTGGTGAAACAGAAGGACTGACACTAACACTTGGACTAACCGAAGGGCTGATACTTACGCTTGGTGATATTGAAACAGAAGGAGATACAGATGGACTGACTGACACACTTGGAGAAACAGATGGTGATTCTGATACGGATGGTGAAACTGACACGGACGGGCTAACAGATGGACTTGCAGAAACCGAAGGGCTAACAGAAGGAGAGGCACTTATTGAAGGTGAAACTGATACTGATGGACTAACTGAAGCACTTGGAGATATGGAAACTGAGGGAGAAACGGAAGGCGATGCTGATACTGACGGGCTAACAGATGGTGAAATAGATACGGATGGGGAGACAGATGCACTTGGAGAAACCGATACCGACGGGCTGACGGATGGGGATACTGAAACAGATGGCGAAACGCTTGGACTTACAGACACCGATGGACTGACGGAAACAGAAGGCGATACAGATGGGCTTGCTGAAACTGAAGGGGAAATAGATGGAGATTCTGAAACTGAAGGGCTGATAGAAACTGATGGTGAAATAGATACAGATGGAGATATAGATACACTTGGTGAAACAGATGGTGATTGACTGGCACTTGGTGATATTGATGGCGATTCTGATACTGATGGAGAGACGGATACACTTGGTGAAATGGAGACGGATGGTGATAATGATGGGCTGGCTGATATCGATGGACTTAGTGATGGACTTGCGGAAACAGATGGACTGACTGACACCGAAGGTGAAATACTAACAGATGGTGAAAGAGATGGA
Source organism: Candidatus Microgenomatus sp. (assembly GCA_020724585.1). Lineage (GTDB taxonomy): Bacteria > Patescibacteriota > Microgenomatia > UBA8517 > UBA8517 > DYGS01. Next base: position 635,553 of record DYGS01000001.1, on the reverse strand, counting down.
CTTGCGGAAACACTAGGACTAATACTAGGACTTGCAGAAACTGATGGTGAAATAGAAACACTAGGACTAACGGACACCGATGGCGAAATAGATGCGCTAGGGGATACTGATACAGATGGACTAATAGATGGACTTGCGGAAACAGAAGGGGAAACTGATGGCGACTCTGAGACTGATGGGGAAACTGACACAGATGGTGATACTGAAACAGATGGTGAAACGCTAGGACTTGCAGAAACCGATGGACTTACAGATGGAGATTCCGAAACAGAAGGACTAACAGAAACAGATGGTGAGACTGACACCGATGGGCTTACTGAAGCTGACGGGGAGACCGACACCGATGGACTTATGGATACGCTTGGACTTACAGACACCGATGGACTGACTGATGGTGAAGCACTAACTGATGGTGACACTGAAGGACTTGCAGAAACTGATGGACTAACCGAAGCACTTGGAGATACAGAAATTGATGGGCTGATTGATGGACTTAAACTAATAGAAGGACTAACAGACGGTGATTCAGATACACTTGGTGATACCGAGACGCTTGGACTAACTGAAACCGAAGGTGATACAGATATAGATGGTGAAATTGACGCAGATGGTGATACTGAAACAGATGGTGACACTGAAGGACTTGCAGAAACCGATGGACTTACAGATGGAGATTCCGAAACAGAAGGACTAACAGAAACAGATGGTGAGACTGACACCGATGGGCTAACAGATGGACTTTCAGAAACAGAGGGACTAACAGAAGGAGAGGCACTTACAGAAGGAGAAACTGACACTGATGGACTAACTGATACTGACGGCGAAACCGATGCACTTGGCGAAACAGAAACTGATGGTGATACAGATGGACTTTCGGAAACCGAGGGGGAAACTGATGGCGACTCTGAGACTGATGGGGAAACTGACACAGATGGTGACACCGAAACTGATGGTGAGACACTGGGGCTTGCGGAAACAGAGGGACTAACAGAAGGAGAGGCACTTACTGAAGGTGAAACTGATACTGATGGACTAACCGAAGCACTTGGGGATATGGAAACTGAGGGAGAAACGGAAGGTGATGCTGATACTGACGGGCTAATAGATGGAGATTCCGAAACGGAAGGACTTACGGAAACTGATGGGGATACAGACACCGATGGGCTTACTGAAGCTGACGGGGAGACAGAAACTGATGGTGATACAGATGGACTTGCAGAAACCGATGGGCTAACAGATGGTGATATGCTTACTGATGGGGAGACTGATACAGATGGACTAACTGATACTGACGGCGAAACCGATGCACTAGGACTCACAGATGGGCTTGCCGAAACTGAAGGGGAAACTGAAGGCGATTCAGATACAGAAGGACTAACAGAAACTGATGGTGAAACGCTGGGTGACTCTGATACAGATGGTGAAACAGAAACACTCGGTGACACCGATGGACTAGCAGATGCACTAGGAGAAACAGATACAGATGGTGATGTCGATGACCCACCGCCACCTTTAATTGAAATGGTTGCTCCAATCCAAGCAGAACTTATGTCTATTGTATAGCTTGATGGGTTTTGTGAACCAACGATATCATTATAAGCAGCACTTCCAAGTCCACATCCTGCTCCGCCACCAGACTGGTCAAAGAATTGATTCTGCGAATAACCTGCAGGATAAGATGAAACGGTTGCTGTTCCATCGATTGAGACAATTGAGATAGTTCTCCTCCCAGTGGTTCCCCACGAGTCGGTTGCAATAGGTGAGTCAGGATTTGTGTCAGTTCCAGATGTTGCCGCAGGATAATTTACTCCACCCGCAATTGATCCTTGCCATTGATAAATTGAAGCTGATCTATGGACACTTTGCTCACTAGCATCTGTCGTAATTGTTAAAGTTCCACCTGCTTCCGATCCTGTTGCTACTTTTCCGTAAATTGTTAAAGTATTGGATCCGTTATTGGTGTCAACAAATTGAGTCCATGTGCCATGAGTTGTGTTATCCCAAGTAACAACAGGAGTACCATCAAACGACATCCAAACTAAAAGTAGATCACCTGAAGTTACCGTTGCAGGTAAATTAACAGTGTGAGATGTTGCATTTGTTCCCTGTACACCGCTGTTCGTACTTCTATTTATGGGTGTGTTTGGCGGCGGTTCGCTTGGAGAAATAGATGGGCTAGCTGATATACTTGGGGAAACACTTGGGCTCTCGGATACTGATGGTGATACTGATGGTGAAGCACTAACAGAAGGGGAAATAGATACACTTGGTGAAACTGAGACAGATGGGCTAAGAGATGGACTTGCTGATACTGAAGGGGAAACAGATGATATCGCAGGTTCAATTACCATACCCGCAAAAGTTAAAGCAGCAGTTTGAGAACTAAATGTCCAAACGACTCCAGTTGATTCAGCGGCTGAAATTTCTCTATCTGAGAACATTGTCTCAGATGTAGTGGCTTCTCTATTTTCTCTGATGTTTCCAAGTGTTATATTAAGCAATGTACTTGCGGTACCATTGGCATAAGCAAGCCCGATAACCCATGAATTTGCTGTTGAAGTTGTCAGGGGAAGGGTAAAAGTTGTGGTATTTGTATTTCCAGTAATAAATGTTGAGTTTGAGTCAACTGGGGCCTGCCCTTTTGTGCCTGCATATCCAACAACACCAAGCATTGCATTTTGATCAGACGATGCCCATGTACCTTGGACCGTATAGTCTCCAGATCCGGGAATATTTGGAGGCAAAAGATAAAATAGGGCAACCCCACCGGTATTTATGCCATTGTTTTGAGAAATAGCCAGCGCCATCGTCGATCCATTGAAAGTTATATCAGTAGGTGCATTTAGGCCCGTTCCGAAGGCAACAACCATATCCTCAGTACCGTTTAGAGAAAAAGTTAATGACGGATTTGTGGCTGTTGAGGTGGCTGTTAGGGAAGTTGAGCCTACTAAAGATATAGCCATTTATTTTTCTCCTTTCACAGATTTAATACTAATTTTAGCTAGGTCTATTAAAAATTGATTCTCTTTTATAGCTCCGACTATGTGCAAAAGAGCCATATTTTTGTTCATCATCTCTACAATAAGTTGTTTTAATTTATCAAGGGAATTTCTTCTTTTATTTGAGTTTTTCTTAAAATTGAGAAGGTTTTTAAGATGCATAGCAATTTGGCTATTCAGGTTTATCGTCTCCATCTTAATTTGAGCATATTGGTTGTTATACAGATGTCTAATGGAGTCAAATTCACCCATTGAAAAAACAGAAGTTTTTGCTGCTTTTTCCATAGCGAGAGCTTTTTCATAATACGAGGTACATTCCTTAATTTGCCCATTTAATATGCCGGCAGATTCATTTCGTTTTACCAGATCGTTTAAATCTGATTCAAGTTTTTTACTGACATCAGCTTGTAATAAATTGTCAAAACTTGCCAAAAATTCTTGAGCCTCGAGATTATAACGCTCTTTATCCGTTCCCAACTGCGTAGTTAGCATTTCAATTCTTTTTTTCAAATAATCAGAATCGATTGCGACATCGCCCTCGTAGCCATATATTGGGGAATTAAAAATAGAGTTGGCTAGAATTACCTCTACACCTAAACCTGCAAGATAACCTACCCAAAACGCAAATCCTGTTCTTTGATAAACATATTCAGCTTCATGCTCTAATTCTATTCCCCACACCTCAATTCTCGTGTATTTTTTGTGTTTTTTAAATTCAAGAGCGGCGAGGGCTAGCGCATATTCGGGGCTTGAACTAAAATACTTAAACTCCTTATATTGACCATCGATCAAAACTTTTAAGTTTTTTGTCAGTTTTAATGCTTCTGCCAATGGGTACGCAACAGATTTTGGGACATCTTTGTATTTTTTTTGCATATATACTGGCGGGGTATCTCCCGAAGCTAACCACTCATAGTGTTTTTCGTCACTTCTGTTTTTCGGGTTTTTCCAAATTGCCTCATGGTGTAATTGAAAAAGCGCATCCGGTGCTGGATATAATGGTTTTCCGTTAACTTTAACATTTGGAGCTTCATTAAACATCCATATCTCACAATCCCGTCTTTTCCAATCAAAGAATTTTAGACCCTTCCAGTGTGTGCCCATTATAACGAGCGTTTTATTTTTAATCATACAAATATAACCCGTTTTTGAAACAGTTACTTTATTTATACACGCAATAAGCCTAATTTGAAAGGTTAAAATTTATAAAAACTGATATAATTTGTTAATGGTAAGCATAAAATATTGTCCCTCATGCTTGTCTCCAAGAATTACAAGATATGAAAAGGTTGGTTTGGCACCAGAAGTTGACTATGAAGTCATACCAAAAACTTTTATCAGAGCATTAATTATTACCAATTATTTTATCTGTCATAATTGTGGCTTGATATTTCAAAACCCCAGGCTTTCGGAGGAGGAATTAGATATTTTTTACCGTGACGGTTATTATAGAAATATCATAAATTTGACTGATAAGGAAATGGATTATGACGAGAAAATAAGAGCGCAAAATGACTCCAAAATTATAAGGAAAATAATAGGAAAGGTTGGCAGACATTTGGATATCGGTAGCAGTAGGGGATATTTATTATCATATGTAAATGCCGTTAAAAAATATGGAATTGAGCCAAATGTGAGATATTCGAGGGAGAAAAAAATAAAGGTGTTTCCCAAAATAGAAGATGTTAGATTGGAAAAATTTGATTTAATAACAGTAATTCATACTCTTGAACATGTCTCAAATCCCATTCAGTTAATTAAAAAAACAAAACATCTCCTAAAAATAAATGGACATTTTATGGTTGAGATTCCTACATGGAAAAGTCCTGGTGGGCCTTTAAGATTTGCTCATCTTTATCATTTTGAACCGAGTGTACTAAGAGGTATTTTATATTCACATGGTTTTAAAATAATTTATGAGGAATTTACTCCTCACTTCTTGCTTATTTGTCAGAAAAGTATATAACACCAAATTTGTTAATCAAAACAGGAGTTGTTTTAGATACTGAAACATCTTCTTCTATTGGCTGTGATATTGCAATGTCGACATCGTTAGTTTGATTTTTGTTTTCACTTTCTTTTAAATTTTTTAAATCTAATTCACTCCAGCCTTTAACTGGCCAGAATTTTTCAACAAGCCACGAAAGGGGATGAATAGATTTTTCCCAAGTATTCTCAAAAAACAGTTTTCTAGCAGTTGATTTGGCAAATTCTTGATCTTTGTGCGCAATCCTATATGGAAAACTAAAATCTCCACCTTGAGTCCTAAACATATGTGCATACCATGTTGAGTGATTGACTAAGACCCTGCCACCCGAAAGCCATGTTTTACAAGCAACTTCAATTCCCTGGCTACCCCAACTGCCAAAGTTTTCATCGCAAAAGTTTAATTCCCAATACATTTTTCTTGTTGTCATAAAACAGCTTCCTTGCAAGGACATTGTTTCAGTCAGACCTTTATTCTTTTTATCGGAGATATAAGGTTCTCTGTGTTTCCAATCCTCAAAGTATTGAAAATGGGGGGTTGGGTCAAAACAATAAGATGTGCTTTGGGGGTTATTTTTTCCAACCCACATCATTTTTCTTTCAAATTTGTTTGAATCGCAAGGTTTACCACTATTTTTATAATTTTCTTCCTGACATTTTGTAGGTGTAGGCCCTTGATACCATTTTTTACCACACTCTAAACATTTCCAGTCAAAAGCCCATAAGTTTCTCATAATAGGAACCATGGTTACTTTTGTTTCTCCGTCTGCTTCAAGTTTTTCGAAAGCTTCAATCATCTTTCTGTCAAAACCTTTGTCAAATGCGCAGTGAGCATCAACTTTCATTACATATTTTGCTTTACTCATTTTACAGGCCAAGTTTATCGAAGCTCGCTGGCCAATTGATTTTTTAAGTTCAATTATGTTTACTCTTTCATGGGGCGTAATTGGTGGGTCACTGGGAAGGCCATCTAAAACTGCAATAACTTCAGTATCAGCTTCAATATTTTCCAAAATATTTTGAATGGTTTTAGCCAAAAACATCTCATTTCTAGCAGGAATTAAGATAGTAAGGTCATTGGCTTGCATATTATTTAAGTCTAAACAGGGATTTTAAATCCCAGAAGGGTAGATTAGCAAGCGTAACTTCCTGCCAGTTATTTGGTTTATGTATAAAACTATCAAGTGTCACTTTAGGAGGGGAGAATGTTTTTTTGTGTCTTATATCGATAACAGGTTCTTTTGAATTCCAAGTTTCAAAATCATCATCACTAAAACCACCCCTTTTAATTTTTTTTGTTCCTGGTTCATAACCCCATGTCCTTGCCCATGATGGCTCGCGTCTGCCTTCAGCCTCTAAATTTAATTCCTCAATTTTTGATAAGCGCTTTTGATAATGATCTAGGGCAAATTTTCTGTTTACACAGAGACCTGAAAGGGAAATTAATCTATCATATTTTATTAATCTGTCTTTTGGATAGTCCCACCTTAAGACATTTGCATTGTAGTAAAAAATATCATCCTTAGTTGGGGTAAATTCAAAATGGGATGGGGGATATAAACAGTCATGTTCACAGAAAAATACATAATTTGAGGTTGATTCTTCAAGGGCTTTGGTAATTTGTTTAACCATTGTTACATAACCTCTTTTTAAAGGTAAAACAAAATTTGCACCAAAATTAATAGGGAAAAGTGAGACAGTAGTGATTGTTATAGCAGGGTGCAACCCTGCAATGGCAGATTTTATTTGGTTTTGGACTATACCAAAAATTGGTTCACTTAATTTGTTGTCGGTGTAGTAAATTATTCCCTTGCTTGCATCACGATTCGATTTCATTATTTGAAGATATCACAGTTTTATAATATTTCCCACTTTAAACTTGACACAGTTATTCAATTGGTATATAATTGTCTTGTTTGTAGAATTGTATATGGGATCAACTAAATTGACTGAAATTGTTAAAAAATTAAACGCTAAAAATTTACCACTGTTTACCTTGAGTGAATTGAGCAGAATTCTTGCTATTGATAATGATCAAAATTTATATAAGAGAGTTCAACGGTTAGAAAAAAATGGGATATTAAAAAAACTAACTAAAGGTGGGTATCAATATTTATTAAAAGATGTAGATGACTTTCAAATAGCTAATTTTTTATATCAACCTAGTTATGTTTCACTGCAGTCTGCTTTGTCGTTTCATTCGGTTATGACTGGTTTTACATATGAAATTACATCTGTTACTGCCAAAAAAACAAATAAGTTTGAGATAGATGATAAGAGATATTCATACTCACATCTTGATCAAAAATTGTTTTTTGGTTGGGAAAAGGTTGGAGATTTCTTGATAGCACGGCCAGAAAAAGCTCTTCTAGATTATTTGTATTTAGGTTCAAAAGGAATATTATCAATTGACACAGACGAAATTGATATCAGTAAAATAGATAGAGATTTGTTTAATGATTGGTCAAAAAAATATGATATCAAACGATCAAATTTTAAATTTATCTAAAACTTATCAAATAGATAGGTTCACTATAATTAGAGAGTATTTGCAGCTTATTTTCTTAAGTTTTTTGTATCAAGAAAAGAACGCAAACAAATTTTATTTTAAAGGTGGCACTGCTTTGAGGCTTTTGTACGCCTCGCCTAGATTTTCAGAAGATTTGGATTTCTCAACTAAAGCTGACAGTTTAGAAATAGATGAGTTGCTAAAAAAAGTGGAGTTGAGGATGAAATCTGAGTTCAAAGGTATAGAAATTGTTAAAATTTGGCAGGGTAAAGATGGGATCAGATATCGAATACATTTTTCAGGATTAGATTTAAAATTTCCGCTGAATTTAAGGTTGGATTTTCATCAAACAAAAGTGATAGGTGATTTTCAAATATCAACATTAAAAACCAACTTTCCGGTTTTGGTTTTTCCTCAAATATCACATTTGTCTATTGATGCTATACTAGAAGAAAAAATTAAAGCACTTGAGACGAGAAACAAAGGTAGAGACATTTTTGATATATGGTTTTTGCTAATGAAAGGAGTCAATCATCGTGAATTCAGTAAAATTGCAATTGACAATCTAAAGAAATTTCCTGAAAAAAAGATTGAGTCGGATTTAGCTGTATTTTTACCTAAAGGGCAAAAGAATATAATACCACTATTGATAGAGGAAATTTTAAAGCTTCTTTAGTGAGTTTACGGCTTGATTATAACCCAGCTTGGAGTTTTGTCATTTTGACCTATTACATAAAAACTCTTAAGTTCGTATATTTTAACAAAGGCATCAACTACAGGTTTAACATGGCATAGAACATTATTGGCATTTGGGGCTGTGCAGAAATAGTCGTGGCCTGAGATTACACCTCCACCTCTTATTTTTTTGTACCATTCAGTTAGGTCTTCTGCTATATACCTAAATCTGTGGTCTCCATCAATATATACAAAGTCTAAACTGTTATCTTTAAAATCATCTAATGCATCCATCGATGACTTTCTAATTAATATACAGTTAGGGTAGGGAGATAGATTTTTTTGAGCCATATCATAGTTTAAATCTTGCTTGTCGGTTTTGTTTTCAGATCTGCCTGCTCCTAAATAGGCTACCCAAGGATCAATTGCATACATTTTTAAACCTACTTCACAAAATTTTTTTGTAAATTCACCATGATATACACCAATTTCAGCCCCGGCTTTGTATCCAAGACTAGCGAACAAGGCGGGCAATTCATCTCTACTGTTTAATTTTTTGACGACATCAATTAATTTCATTTGTGTTAGTATATGTTAAGGGTTACACCCTTAAAGGTCAGGGTTTTAGAAACATCCAGCTTCGCCATTTGTCTCTTCTCTCTCCTTCTTTTGGGTTTTTTGATCCTAAAACATAGAAATTTTTAATTCCAAAGGCTTTTAAATAAGCATCTAAAACATAAGCAACATGCCAATGCTCTTTTCCTGTTCCTGATTTTAAATAAAAATAATCATGGCCTGAAACAATACCCCCCCGTTTAATTTTTTTGGTCCATTCATATAAATCTTCTGCAATATATTTAAATTCATGATTAGCATCAATATAGACAAAGTCTAGGCTATTATCGGGAAAATCTTTGACAGCTTCCATTGATGTTTTTCTAATTAAAGTTGCATTGGGGTATGGTTTTAAAACCCGAAGACTGTGTTCATACAAAAAATCCATTCTTTTTTGGCCTCTTGGATTATCAAAGTATTTATATATTATCCAAGGGTCAATACCATAAATTTTTAAACCTGTTTTGGCTAATTTTTCAGTAAACTCTGCTTTATAAACACCTATCTCAGCTCCAATTTTAAAACCTAAATCAGCAAAAAAATCGGGCAAATCATCCCGAGAAGTATCGGGTATTTCAAAAGGAAAACCACTATGTTTTTTTATAGCTTCAACTAAGTCCATATAAATAGTACTTCCTTACCTTTTTACCTTCGCCCCAGTAGGGAAGAGATAAAATTGGCGTTCTGTCACTTCTTGTATAATACCTCATACCTCGATGTGTTTTTATCTGAAAAACAGGGTTTTTACTGCTCCAGTATTTAATTTCAGTAAAAACATCTTCTTGTTTTAGTCTTTCTTTTGGAAAATTTTTTTCCTCAACTGACCACTGTGGGGCGCCTTTAAATAATTTTTCAAGAGTTTCAAGATAATAAATTCTGCCTACAATTTGTGCGTGTGTTGCGCCCTCCTTTTTATAAAAAAAGAAATCTCTCTTGTCTGGCATAACATAGAGGTTATTGTTTCTATAACATTTATCAAGCTCTTTTGGTGTAAATTCAAAATAGTCAGGAGGATAAAGGCAATCAGCCTCTGCTGATATCACAAAGTCAGTCTTTGCTTCTCTGCAGGCAATTTCAACTTGCCTGAACATATTAAATCCGGATACGCCAACATCTCCGACGCAAATGTTTTTGCCAAAATCAATGGGTTTGTGGGAAACGCTTATAATTGGATATTTATTTTTGGTAACTTTTAAAATATTCTCGCGAACTCTGTTTTCAAACACTTCGTCTTCGCGATTGCTGGTGTAGTAGATTATGGTTTTGTTTGCTTTCATTTAGCTTTTAAAAATTTTAACGATATCATCAGCCCTTCCCCAGTAGGGGATATCATAAGCTCTTAATATTCCCATACCTTTTCTGTGGGATTGGGATAGTTTATCAACTCCTTTTTCGTGATCAATTCTTACAACTGATGCTTCGGTTGCAAACCAAATTGCCTTTCTTCTAGTAATTCCCAACTTGTCTTCAACATTATTTCTTCCCATTTCTCCTGTAAACCCTGTCGGTGTCCCGTTTGGGTATTTTGCAAATCTTTCTTCCAAGGCTTCAATCACAAGTTTTCTTGAAGCTATAAGTGTTGAGTTGCTGATTCTATCTTTCCAAAAATATGTTGGCTTTCCCCATGTAAAAAGCCCAAACCTATTTTGATTATAAGCAAAGGCATCTTCGGGTGGGCGGTAGGCAAAATGCTCTTTGGGGTAAAGGGTGTCATCTTCAGCAACGGCAATATATTTTGTTTTAGCTAACTTTGCCCCCCTTAATAACTGAAAATAAATATTTGAAATATGATACAGCTCTTCGTCGAGTAAATTAATACCCCAATCTAATGGTTTTCTTGAAATTGTGATCACAGGAAGATCGCCCGCCGCCTCTAAAAGTTTTTGTTTATGAAACTCAGCCCAATTTTGAGAAACCCTGTTGGCAGTGAGCATGATAATTGTCAAATCAGGTGATTCCATGAGTTTTAAAAATTTTAATTAGTCTCTCATTTATAAGCGGGATTTTCAATAAGTTTTTTCCTCTGAGAATCTCCATTGCATCACTTGGCCTGAAGTGGGGAACAATAATTGGCTTATTAGCCAGACGGTAAATGGTTTGAATATATTTTTTCATAAAGTTGTATGTTGGATTTAGTCTTTTATATCTCTTGGAGTCAATTTTATCTTCCCGAATTAGTTTTGTTAAGACTTTTTCGTTGTTGCGGCTCAAGTGTGGTTTTTTTAAAGTTTCGCTATGGATAAGTTCAAATATGTCAAGTGCAGAAGTTTTAAAAAAAACACTGCCAAACTGCCACTCTGGCTTATATGTGTAATGTGTTAGTCCCAAATCAAAACTATCAAGTTCCAATTTTTTTTCATCAATTTTATATTGTTCATAGGCGTCTAAGTCATGACACCAATAGAGAGAGGCACTGGGCACTAGATTATTAGAAATTAGATAACAAAGAACGGGGATTTTCCCAGCATTTAGATCAAAAGGGTAGTAAAGATTGTCTGGTAAAACTGTTGCCTTGACGCTATTATATTCAAAAGGAAAATCTGTAAACAACAAAATATCATCTCTTGTGTAGCCAAGTTGCAAACTGTTATCAATTTGAACTTTAATTAAAATCTCATCCTCCGCCGCAAATTTCTTGCTCGGTCCTGTGTAAATTAAAACATGCTTCATATTATTTAAGATGGTAAAGGCCAATCTTTTTGTCCTGGTCAAAGGGAAAATTGTTTCTTTTAAAATATTCATGCAGGGGAGCTTTATAATGTTTATTTTTTAAGTCAGCGCTTAGCCACAAAAATTCTTGTACCACATCTTTGTCTAAAAACGGGTATCTGGTTTCAATGGAATGGCTTCCTGCAACACATTCTTCTTTTCCAAGATATGAATATTGCGCTCCTTCGTAAAAATTTTCCCACAAAGTTGGCGAGAGTTTTTTTGGGAATTTACCTTTAAATGTACTTTGATATGAATAGGTTGAATAATCAGACATGATTTCATCGGCTCCTTGGCCGCTTAAATAGACTTTTCTACCTTCATTTCTGGCCAGACGACAGATCTTGGATAAACCTAGTGAGGCAGAATCTTTTTTAAAACCGTTTTTAGATTTAATTTTATAGGCAAAATCTTCAATATTTTCATTTATCCACTCAAACTCATCTTTAAAAGATGTATTTTTGTCTAGATATAAATAATCTTTAAGATATTTAATTCTTTTTTCTAAAATATCTTTATTTTCTTTAGCTTCAATAATGTAGGCTTTAAAATTAATATTTTGATTTAATAATTCACAGGCTATGGCTCCACTATCGTAACCTGAGGACAATCCAATAAAACAACCATCAATGGCCCTTTTCTTTATAGCGGAGCGAAATGCGCTAATCCAATCGTCATAATTTTCTTTGTGTTGGTTTAAGTCCCAGCTATAGATCTCTTTTGTTTCTTCCTTACCATTAAAATGAACAATCTCAATTGTATTTGCAGGAATTTTTTTCCCCCCAATACCACTTTCATAACTTGCACACTCCAAACCTTTTCTCCACAAGGGTTTAGTTGCAAATAGGTCTGTTGAAAAAACTGCCAGCTTTTTATTAAAGTCATAAAGTGCAATTGCCCACTCACCATCCAAATATTTTGGGAAGTCCGTCCCATATTTATTGTAAAGCGGTATCAAGTTTTCGCCATCACTTTTGATAAATTTATGATTATAAATTTCACCATTATATAAACAGATTATGCCATCTTCTTGATAGGGTTGGGGGGAGAATTTGCCAGTAATTGAAAGTAGGTTGTGAACAAAAGTAAAACCATAGATTTTTGTTTCAGTCGTCAAATCCTGACCTCTTTTTTGAATATAAAAATTATTTCCCTGATTGTTTTTTTTGTAAACTAAAAATCCGCACATTTATTAAATTCCCCATTTAGGCCTGATTTCTTTTTCATAATATTCACCCCAGACTTTTAGGGCGTAGAGGCCTGATTCACCCCTGAGGGAAGAGTTTTCCTTTGTTCCTTCATGCCGACCCTTTGTAAAGCTTCTGTGTTTATGTGCAAACCAAGTTTTTTTGTTAAGCATCATTTTGCCACCATTTTTCCAAGTTTTAAAGATCATCTCATGTGAGTCTTGATACATTTGGCCGTAACCTTCAGTTTGAAGTTGCCCAATCGTCTTTTCCCACCAAGATTTTGGCATCATCCACATTGATCCTTGCATTGCCATGGTTTCATCAATTGCTATATCTTTCCTTTGTTCATCTCTTTCCCTCCATGGTTTGCCTGAAAATTTAACCCCACCTTGAATCACTAATTTCTCATAATTAACTGGGGGAATATTCATAACTTTCCATTTAATAGGATCCAAAAAATATCTTGTTGCAGTTACTATCCAGTTTGGTTCGCAAGTTTCAGTCAATACTTTGTCATAACCTTTGGCAAACATGCAGTGTTGATCAGATCGAAGCAAAAATTCACCCTTAGCTACACTTACACCAGCGTTTATAGCTCCTCTCATGCCACGATTTGTGCCCAGTTTTACAATTTTTACTCTTTCATCATTTGGTATCTCAAAATCTGGCTCAAAACCGTCTAAAACTACAACTACTTCAATCTCGCCCAAGGCGTTTTCTAAAAGCGATTTGATCGTTGGTACAACAAAAGGGTCTTTGTACGCAGGAATAATTGCCGAGAGCATAATTTTTTTGATTATATACTCGAAATTTCTCATTTGCTAATGCAAATTCGAGTTTCTTTAAGTATAACGAGTACAGAACAAAAAGTCATTCTCACGCAAGTTTCGTACTAAGTGTCATTGCGAACATAGTGAAGCAATCTCAAGCCCAGATTGCCGCGTCGCCTTAAGCTTCCTCGCAATGACATAGACCTCAAACTATTATCAACTGCGAAATTTGTGTCTCAATGTATATTGACAGATAAATATAAATTGCGTTTAATTATTGTAGCCGTTGGTTTGCTGAGAAGAGATATGCTGTTAAGAGACATCTTGAAAAAAATTTGGGTTTTAAATTTAGCTTTGATAGTGGTTTTGGCAGCTGCGTTTTATTTATTACTAACTAAAGACACAAAAGAGGAAATAGAAGAAAGAATTGGCAGAAAGCTTCAAGTAATCACAAAAGCTCAAGCGGCAAACCTTTCCTCTTTTTTTGAGATTTTTGGTGGGGAGCTTACAGTCATATCTCAATCCCCAAGTGTTGAATCAGGAAAAAAAGAAGCAGAGCAAATTTTAAGTGCTTTTGTCAACCAATGGAAAGATAGCGGGTTGATTGGAGGACTAATATTTGTGAATAAAAGCGGCAATGTTGTTTATAATTCTAATGTAAGTGGTGTTGCTGATGTTGGTGGTGATGTTTCTGATAGGGATTATTTTAAGTGGGCGAAAAATCAGGCAGAAATAGGGGAGTATTTTGTTGGGACTCCCGTTGTAAGTCGTTTGGGCGCAACTAAGGGGAGGGTAATTGTTCCCGTTGCTTCACCTGTTTTTAAAGACGGTCTTTTTGTTGGCTTAATTGCTGCCTCAATTGATTTAGAAAATCTTGTACAAAACTTTTTAGGCAAAATGGAGGTCTCCAGTTTAACGACGACCATTCTAAAAGATGCCAACGGGAAAGTTTTATACGGCTCTGAAAATGACCAATTAAATCTTGTTTTAGTCCAGAAAGAAAAAATTAGTGTTGGAGGTCTAACTTGGGAACTGATGGTTGGTTCTCCAGTTGAGGAATTAAAAATGATAGTTGCCCCAATTTATATGCGACAGTTGGCAGTTTTTGTATTGATAATTTTTGGAATGGTAGCTTATGTAAGTTTCCTAATGAAGACTAAGAACGCCTATTAATTTGATTGCTTGAAAATATTGTGATAATAATCGTATGCTAAATTTTTGCGTCGGCTCCAACTTTCAGGAAAATGGCTAGCACCTCGGGCGTATCTAAACGATCCGGTTTCAATATCCTCCCTCATTATAAACCACTCTCCCTTGTCATTCAAAAATCCATAGTGGGTGGCGGCCTCGTCATTGGCAACTTCTGATATTCTATATCCTTGATTTTGAGTCGTACCGTATGTATTTCCGGTCAAAGAGTTTTCTATCACCGAAAGCCTTGAGTCGATACTTTCTCCAAAAAGCAATGTTTCGGTTCTGCGCCCTAAAAGCGAGAATAAAAAGAATGACAGCCCAGTTGCGCCTATTAACTTTAAAAAAGTTCTTTTGTCAACATCAACAACATCAACTTTTTCAGCTGTTCCAAGGAATCCCTGTTGTGGGCAGGGAGTAATTCTGGGTTTGATGATGAACTTGAGGAACAGTCTGTACACGCTGTTCACGAGGAAATATTTTTAATGCGAAATAGGCAACTAAAGGATATATAACAATTGCAAGGCCAAGTTGTGTATATGATTTGGCTGTTACAAAAAGCAATATTACAAAAAGGCAAGCTGCTGCAAAACCGGCATAAGTTAGAGTTTTATTCATTTTTTAAGTCCCTCCGGCAATCTAAAATTTATTTCTTTTTGGTCAGTTTTTTCCGTGGATATTCCGGCGACTTCTCCCTCGATGTTTTTTGAAATAAATGTCTGGCGAACCCCTATTGCTACGAGAAGTACAAAGATCAAACATGCAATGACCAGTTCTGGTACTCTTTGATGTAGATATAAATACTTTGATACATTCTGAATCTGATCCTTAGAAACTTCACTAGTATCTGGGTACGCACCTTTCGGGGTGTGTCTGCTCTTATTGTCTAATTCATAAATAGTTGAATTTATATCCTCTCTATTGACGATTTTGATTGTCTTGCATGGACCTTTAAAAACAGATCCGTTGTGATGATATTTTTTATTATAGTAGATTGAATAGCGCGTTAGAAGAGATTTGACAAAACTTGTAATCGATCCCGCCACAATTTCTTTTAGCAGTAAGTTAAATTCATCATTTTGTAGTGAATAAGTAACCAAGCTTAATTTACCAAAATAATTTTTGGGGAGATGGGGGATTCCCTGAAAGACTCTGCCTCCAACCGAAAATGTTTTTTTGTATTTGGAAGGATCCTGTGGGGGATTTAAATATTCAGATAAAAAACCCAAGAATACACTAAAATCATTGTCTGTTTTAAAAATTTGTTCACCGGTTTTACTTTTGTTTGTTACCTTATAATATGTATAGGCAGGCATACTCTATTAACCATAGCTTGTTAGGATTTACTTTGCAAGTGCCTTTTTGTGCCTATGATACTTACTTTAAAGGAATTTTGGGGATTGTAAAACCTTACAAGAGAGTGTTATAAATAAGTCGTTACCTTTAAAGTATGGGATTTTTAAATTTTCTTAAAATCTTTCTTGTAATTTTGATGTCACTTACGATAGGCGGAGGCATTGTGTTTGGCATAGTGAAATTAAAGCCTGAAATCTTGGGAATTAGGACAACTATTGGCTTGTCTAGTGCAGAAAACGATAGAGTGATTATGGAGGTATCTAGATTGATAGCTCTACCTACAGATGAAAAGCCGATAATTGCCACTGTTGATGACTTAGATAAACTTAAAGAAAATATTTTTTTTGAAAGAGCAAAACAGGGGGATAAGTTTCTAATTTATGTTGCTAACAAAAAAGCAATTTTATATAGACCTTCGGAGAAAAGAATAATTGATGTTGCTACAATTAATCTGGATCAGGAGATCATCCGTTTACAAGAGGAGACCGAATTAGTGAATACTGCCAGTCCCAGTGCAACTCCAAAGCCAACAGCAACACCCAAGGACTCTGCTTCCCCAAATGCTTCGTTTTCACCGACCTCAACCCCAAGCGGATACTAAATTTTGAAAAGTGTGGCCAAGTTTTTTGAATTTTAAGTAGAGCTTCAGATTAAACTTGACTTTTATTCTAAAATTAGTTAAAATTTTAACTAATTATGGAATATATTGATAGGTTACCATATTTTAACAAGGTTACTTTGGGTACGGCCTTGGGCAAATCTGGTTCAAATCTTGATTACTGGATTAAAACAAGGCTAAAGAGTGGAGAAATTATTGCCTTAAAAAAGGGATTATTTGTATCTCGCTTATATTTAGCTAGAATTGAAGAAACTGCAGGAATTTACGAAAAATATATTCAATTTATTGCAAATGTTTTGAGATATCCTTCATATATTTCACTTGAATACATGCTTAGCATATACGGCATAATACCCGAGGGCGTTTATGTTACAACCTCAATAACTACTAAATCATCAAGGCTTTTTATTAATAAGTTGGGAAATTTTAGATATCAAAACATAAAACAGAGTTTATTTTTAGGTTACAAAGAGTTTGATTATAAAAACAACCCTGTAAGACTAGCAACAAAGGCAAAAGCACTTTTTGATACAATTTATTTAAGAAGTTTTGGAAATTCTAGTCTCGAGTATGAATTAACAGAAGGATTAAGACTTAATTTAAATGATTTTACAAACGATGATATCGATGAGTTTAAAAAATATGTTGATTTAAGCAATTCTGTTAAAATGAGAAGGGTAGTTAAGATACTAAAATGGCAATAATAATTGATGAGCTAAAAAAGGTGGTTGAGGATAATAAAAACAATCCCAACCCTGAATTTAGAAGAAACCTTTTGAAAGAAAGATTGCAAGTTTATGTTTTAAATTTTATTTATACATCAAAATATAAAGATTTAATATTTACAGGCGAAACTTGTCTCCGTAAATTTTATGATTTGCCAAGAATTTCTGAAGATTTGGATTTTAACTTTGAAGAATCAGATTTTAATTTTGAAAAGTTCCAAAAAGATTTGTCAGATTATTTTATTAAAAAACTCAAATTTGATAAATTTAGCTTAAAATTTAGTCATAAAACAGTTTTGATCAAATTTCCAATATTAAGGGAAATAGGTTTTGCAGGGCCAAACGAATCAGAGGTCTTGTATTTAAAAATTGACTTTGCTCAAAGTGACAAAGGCAAAACAGTCATTAAACCCTTCACTTCTAATGGATTTACTTTTTTTGCAAGATGTTATGATTTGAATACGCTATTTGTAAATAAAGTTGACGCTTATTTAAATCGTATATATAAACGCGGCAATATTCAAAAGGTAAATTTCAAAGGTAGGGATGCGTTTGATGTTTATTGGATGGTTAACGATGGTATAAAGTTAGGCCTTGATGGTAAATTAATTACAAGAGAATTGGTAAAGAATATTTTAGCTAAGGCAAAGAAAGTAAAACCTGACGATTTGTATTTTGATTTAAGCAACTTTTTTGCTGATCAAGTGTTTGTAAGGCAGTTTTGTGACAATTTTTATAATCTTTTAAAATCTAGTATTAAATATGTCTGATTTGGTATAATACTTTTTATATTCCCATGACAGATTTGCTTATTGGCGCCGGCGTTTCCCAAAATTCGATAATAATGCTTTTGCTTCTTCCTGTTATTGCAACAGTTATAGCCGCCGTCAGGCAAATCGTAGGCATTCGGGGTTTTGGAATTTTTTTGCCTGCGGCCCTTGCCATGTCCTTTTTGGCGATAGGCCCAATTCTTGGAATTTTACTTTTTATTTTAATTGCCTTGGTTTCAACTACTGTTCGTGTAATTTCCAGAAAACTTAAACTTAAACTTCAATACCTCCCTAAAATGGCAATCATTCTATGGTTTGTGTCAATTTCAATTTTGGGCGTACTATTTATATATCCTCAAAATGTCTCAATTTTTCCTGTTTTTATATTAATTTTACTGACAGAGGATTTTACTAGAATTCAAATTGGCAAATCGATTAAAACGGCTATAAACTTAACATTTCAAACTTTAATTTTGGCACTTGTGTCATACGCCGTATTAACCTATAAACCTCTGCAGGAATTTGTTTTATTAAATCCTGAAGTTTCTCTAGCAGGAGTATTTTTGATAAATATAATTTTGGGTAGGTTTGTTGGCTTAAGATTTACTGAATACTTAAGGTTTCGCAAGTTTATTAAAAGTTAAAGTTACATGAAAATTTCTTCAATTTTGGGTTTAAATGCCAGAAATACGCTTTATACAGCAAAGTATAACTCTCGTGAGGCAAAAAAGATCGCCAATTCTAAATTACAGACATATAAAGTTTTGAAGAAAAATAAAATTGCACATCCAAAAGTTTTAGCAAAATTCAAAAAATATTCCGATGTTGATAATTTTAATTGGGAGAGTTTGCCCAGTTCATTTGCAGTCAAACCTTCAAGAGGTTTGGGCGGAGAAGGAATCATCGTCGTTAAGAAACGACTTAAAATTACAAATGATAAATTACAAATGATAAATTGGATGACATCTTCAAAAATTAAAATTAATGCAGAGGATTTGAAATTGCATTGTTTGGATATCTTAGAGGGGGCTTATTCAATAGGAAATGAACCTGATGTTGCTTTTATCCAAGAATATGTAGGCAGACATAAAGTTTTTAGGAAATATGCATACAGGGGAACACCGGATATTAGAATAATTGTCTTTAATAAAATTCCTGTAATGGCAATGCTTAGGCTTCCAACTAAAGAATCAGGGGGAAGGGCCAATCTTCATCAGGGAGCATTGGGGTTGGGGATTGATTTGGCTTATGGAATAACCACAAATGCTATCCAACACAACAGACAAATTGTGTTCAAACCTGGAACTTTGCGCAAATTAAACGGCATAAAAATACCTCAATGGAATTTGATTTTGGAAACGGCTGTCAAGGCTCAAATGGCATCAGGTTTAGGATATGCAGGTATTGATATTGTGCTTCATCCTGAAAAAGGCCCCATGGTAATTGAGTTAAATGCCCAGCCCGGTCTATCTATCCAACTTGCTAATAATGAAGGATTAAAAAAAAGGCTTGAGAGGATAGATGATTTGGCAGTTATAAATGTTTCTCACGGGATAAAAATTTCTAAAGCTCTTTTTGCCGGTAAATTTTCCGATAGGGTTAAATTTAGAGAGGAGACTCCAGTAGTAAAGGCAGTTGAAGATGTATTTATTAAGGATCAATTTGGAAAGTGGAAAAAGTTTTTAGCGAAGATTGATACCGGTGCATGGTCATCTGCTATCGATGTAGGGGTAGCTAAAAAACTTGGTCTATTAAAGAAAAATAAGATAATTACAACAAGAAAAAAATTATCATCGCTTGGAGAGGAAGAAAGACCCGTTTTGGAGGTAATTTTAAAACTTGCTGGTAAAAAGATGCAAACAAAAGTTACGGTTGCAGATAGAAAATTACTTCGTTACAGTATATTGATAGGAAGAACTGATCTGCAGGGTTTTTTAGTTAGCCCTGAAATTGAAAAAGATAAATTAGTTAAAGTTAAATGGGCATAGATTATGTTTAAAATTGCAAAACTTCCCAAATCAATTGAAAATGCAATTAGTAAAGCTCCACTTCTGGTGGGATTGGGGCCTTCTGCTTGGCCGAGAATAATTAATGATTTTTATTTTCCAAAGTTTAAAAATTTAGTTGCTAATGATTGCCAAGACAATGAGTATATAAGGCAAGATGGTTTTAGTGTCTATTCACAAAAGCAAATTGATAAATATGTTCAAATTTCTCCGATTACGCCAGGAAATATTATCTCAACAGATTTAGCCAAAAAGTTTTTAAGTGAAATTAAAGAACCTTTCAAATTTGTTGTTTACAAATCAATGGGAAAGTTTGAGGAAACCTTAGAAAAAAATGGTTGGGATTTTGTAGGAAATAAAAGAAATGTTAGAGATAAATATGAGAACAAAAAATATTTTAAAGAACTTCTCCGTGAATTAGGAGTTAAAACTATACCAGGGGAAAATTACGAAATTAAAGATTTAAATTACAAAATAATTGAGGAGTATAAACAAAAATATAATGTAGAAAAGATAGTTTTACAAATTGCGGAAGCAACTTGGGGTGGTGGAACAGGAACATTTTTTATTGAAAATGAAGAAGATTATAAAAAATATGAAACAAGAACACTTGAATTATTTGATAAACTAAAAGATACAGAAAAAGAAATTAGATCCGTAAATGTGGCACCTTTTATAACTGGTATTTCCTCAAGTGTTCCTTGCTGTGCAACTAAATATGGCACTTTTGTTGGTTCTATCCAAACACAACTTGTTGATGTGCCTGAAGTTAACGCAAAACTTAATAATAGAAGTGGTGTTTATTCAGGTCATGATTGGGTAGTTAATGAATTTAGTGAAAAAAGCCAAAAACAGGCAGATCATATTGCTAAAAAGTTTGGTGATTATATTTATAGTCAAGGCTACAAAGGTATTTTTGGAATTGATTTAATTGTTGATAAAGACGGTGAGGTTTGGCCAGTTGAATGTAATCCAAGAGAAACAGACGCATTTCCATTAATACTTATGTTGCAAATGGAAAAAGGTACTATACCATTTCAAGTTTTTCATAATTTGGAACATTTAGATATTCCGTATGAAATTAATTTTGAAGAGATAGATAAAACATACAAACAAAAGTATAACGCTAGTCAACTTGTAATGTACAACAATGTAAATAGTTCTTCAGTTGATACAAAAGTTATTAAAGCGGGTGTGTATAAGCTAGCTGATGACAAGCTAGAATTTTTACGAGAAGGTTATGCAAGTTGGCATCTGGAGCAGAATGGTGAATTTTTAATAACGGAGGATGTAAATAAAAGATCTGGAAATGTTTATGATCCACATGAGCGAATGCTCAGGTTTATCCTAAGAGGTCAGATGGTAGATAAAAATGGAAATGTTTTACCACAAAATGCTAAAGCTATAGAGTTTGTTTATAAAATGCTGGGACTTGTTGAAATTGAGATGGGGCTTAAAAAGGAAGGAGGGTTAAATAATTTATATGTTAAAAGAATTAAAAATGCCAAAAAGTCAATAGATTTGGAAACAGCAGATCTGGTTAATACTTATATAGATCAAGGACAAGGAATAAGAAGGCCATATAAAATTGCATGGCGAAAGAAATTAGATAAAAGTAAAAGTGCACTGGAACATATTAAATCCAGCAAAACAAGGGATCATATTAAACATGATTTAAAACTAGGACTAGATGTAAAGATTATTAAGGAAATAGATAGTAATTTATATAGCGAATGGTTTGAAGGATATAAAAATTACTTAAAAAATAAGTTTAAAACTGAATCTAAAATTACCTTAAGTTGGTTAGAAGCAAAAAATAAAAAAGGTAAGAAAATTAGTGGGGTATTTACATACCAAGATGGAAAATTGGTCGGTGGAGAATTGTTTTTTGAGACAAATAAAATTTTAGGAATTGGATATGCATGGGGTGAAAATATGCTTTTGATGGATTATAAATTTATAGAATATGCATTAAGTAAAAATTATGAGGAAATTTCATTTGGACAAGATACTAATTTTTACGGAACTGATTTAAGTAGTGGTTTAATTCTATATAAATCAAAACTAGGTTTTACTCCAAAAATAGCCAATAAATCATATTGGCTATCAACTTATATTAAAAAAGATGAAAATATTAAAAATGATATTTTATTCTTTGGAAGTAAAATGAGAGATGAAAATATAGATACACTTTTTGTGTATACAAAAAATGTAGAAGATGCCAAGAAATATCAAAGCTATTTACCAGAAGGTATTACTAACTTAGAAATCATTAATATTAATGAAGAGATAAAAATAAATGCAGAAAAATTTACAAAAACTAAATCTTAACAATTTAGACGAATTTAAAAAGATTAGATTAGAGGCACTGCAAAATGAACCTCAGGCTTTTGGAACCTCATTAAATGAATTAAAAAAAGAAAAATTGAACAAAAGATATCAAGTTTGGTATGGAGCATATATGGGTGGTGAACTTGTTGGAATTGGCTCTATCAAATATGCTAAGGCAAAAAAATTTTCTCATATTGCCCGTTTAAGCGGAATATATGTTAAAAAAGAGTACAGAGGTCAGGGGTTGGGCAGAATGTTGTTTGAAAAAAGGATTGAAGAAGCCTTTTCAAATCCAAAAGTTGTTAAATTAAAATTAATTGTAAACACAAGTCAAACAAATGCAATTAATCTATATAAATCTTGTGGCTTTGAAATTGTAGGCGAGATGAAAAAAGAATTTAAGGTAGGGGAAAATTACTACAATGCCTATTTAATGGAACTCCACAAAAAATCACAGGGTGCAACCCTGTGATTTCTCATAATGTCTATTCAGTTATTTTAATTCGACCGTAGCGCCAGCTGCTTTCAGTTTATCTGCTGCGGCTTTAGCATCTTCTGATTTACCGTTTTCAATTACTGTAAATGGTAAGTTTTCAGTCGCTGCTTTTGCTTCTTGTAGCCCCAAGCTTTGATTAATTTCTCTTAAGGCTTTAATAACTGCAATTTTATTGTCGCCTGATGCTGTCATTACTACGGTTCCACCCCCTTCTCCTTCTGCTGCTGGTGCTTCAGCTGCTGCTTGCCCTGAGCCTGTCGACGGGGCTGCGGCTACGGGCATTGCAGATACTCCAAGTTTTTCTTGAAGTTCGCTAACAAGTTCAGATAGATCTAGAACTGTAAGTTTTGATATTTCTTCTACTAATTTTTCAACTTTGTCTGTCATAAATTAATCACCCCATTTCAAATTATGATTTGGATTTTTGATCCAAAATATATACCAACTTTTGTAAATTTCCATTTAGAGTTCCGACTAATCCATACATAGGGGACATGAGACTACCTACAACTTGAGCATATAATGTTTCTTTACTTGGTAATGTTGATATTTTGGTTAATCCTTCTTTTTGATAAAAATTACCATCAACAAAGCCTACTTTAAATTGTGGAATATTATTATCTTTTGCAAATTTTCCTAATACTTGAATTGCACTAATACTGTCACCATTTGAGACAACAAGTGCAGTTTGTCCTGAAAGTACATCTTCATTAATGGCTTCATTTTTAAGGTTTGCTGAATCCATCGCTCTTTTAATCAATGTATTTTTAACAACAACAATATCGCTATTAACTTCTTTGAGTTTTGCTTTTAAGTCTTGCTGGAGAGCTACGGATAAACCTGTATAATTAACCAATACAACTCCTGTTGCTTTTTTTAAGGTTGGAGAAAGTTTTTCAACCAACTCAATTTTCTTTTGTTTTTTGTCTGATACAGTATTCATATTCCTCGGTGTGATTTACAACGCGAAGCGGTGCCAAGCTCTGCTTACGCGTATACACAATTTCTACGGACATGTTATTTTAACCTGTCTTGATTTATATATCAAGCGTTGTTTTGGTTGTCAGTTGGTGGAGGCGGAACAACCGGAGTTGTTTTTTCTTCTCTCCTTAGGTCATCAAGTATTCCGTAAGGGCCAGAAGTAGTTCTAACAGTACGCAACGGTTGTGTGCGGTTTTTATCAAAAAATTGTATCTTTTGCCTTGCTTTTTTCCAAAATATTTTCTCTTTGGATGTTAAGTCTGGATTTGGTGGAATATCACTCATACGATACAATACAATGTAAGTCTATTACGCCTAAAAATCAAGGCCCAATCTTTGTGCCTGGGGACTAGACTTCATGGTATAATAGAATATGATTAACTGGACAGTTGATGAAAAAAAGATGAAGAAATCAAACCCTAAGAAGTATAAACTTTGGAGAATTACTCAACTAATAAATTATGGTCTTGATGGTGAAAAGTTAAATAAAAAAGAAGTAATTAAGTATTGGTCTGACTTAAGTCCTAGAATTGATCCAGAATCCCGAAATTATTTGAAGTTTTTAATATGGGGAAATTAACAATACTTGATAGTTATCAAAACAAGTTTTTAGAGTTTGTTTTAAAGGTAATATATTTAAATAGTCTTCAAGAAAAACTCAAGATAATTGCTTCGAAGTGATGAATAATATCGATTATGATACCTGAATTCAAAAGTCACCTAGTTAGTATCGAGGGTACTGATGTGTCTAGAGAGGACGGAAGGCCTGTTACTATAATTCGTCTTAAACCAATTAGTGATAAAGATAATGATGAGATATATAAAGTTATTTCTGGAAAACCTTCTAGAAAATTGATGGACGTTTTAAAAAGACATAACAATACTCATTTAAAAGGTGGAAAAAATAACCACGAAAGACCTGGACAAATGGTTACTAAAAATGGTTAGATAATTTTAAATTTGGACTTTAATACTTGGGGACATGGTTGACTTCATGAAGGCTTTTATTATTTGTTTTGATCCACCAATTGCATCAATTATGGCTGTAGCATTTGTTACAAGTTCTTTTGTATCCTGTGATAGTTTACCAAAACTTGTGTGAATTAAAGGTGCGCCTTTCTCAGTTTTTAGATTTAAGCTATTGCTGTTAAATTTGGCGGCATCTTTTTCTGTTTTTATAATTGTTCCATTTTTAGGATTTGGCATTAGGCCTTTGGGACCTAAAAATCTTGCATGGGGAGCTAATTTTGGCATCATTTCAGGTGTTGCCAAAAGCACATCAAAATCAATTTTGCCCATTTCAAGTTTTTTTAAAGTTTCATTATTTGCTATTTCTACTTTCTTTTGCTTGCCAAATTGATGGGGAAGTGTAACATTTACTGAATAACCGCTCTTTCTAACTACAAGATGTAGTTCCATAGTTTCATCAAATTTGGCACTACTAAATTCTTTAATCAATGAAACAGCTTCTTCTAGTTTGTATAAATTTCCTGAATTTACTTTTGCTTTCGAGGACAAATATTTTTTGCCTCTTTGTTTTACAGTTTTGGGTTTATCAGTTTTCTCCTCGGCAGTTTTTTCTAAATTGCTTAATTTTTTAGCCTTTTTTTGGGCATATTCTTCCGCCGAAGACTTTTTATCTTCCTCACCCAAACCTTCTATTATTTTTGTTCTAATTTTTCCCATGTTTTAGTTTGCTTTATGTTTTATGTTGTTTGCCACATAGCTTAGAGCATATAGCTTTATTCTATCTTTATACCCATTGATCTTGCTGTGCCTTCAACAATTTTTACTGCCGCATCTAAATCTTTAGTATTAAAATCATCCATTTTATCTTTGGCAATTTCATTAGCCAGCGTTTTCGTCAAAACTGCATGAACACCGCGTCCCGCTGTGCCTGATCCTTTCTCAAGTCCTAATTTTTTCTTAATCATGTCGGCAACTGGAGCCTTTTTAATTATAAAATCAAAGCTTCTGTCTTCATAAATTGTAATAACTGCAGGGACAACTTCCCCCCTCATGTCCTTTGTTTTATCGTTGTAGGCTTTAACAAAATCCATCAGGGCAATGCCGTGCTGTCCAAGAGCGGTTCCAACAGGAGGCGCGGGAGTTGCTTCTCCGCCTTTCAAATTAATTTTTACGATTGTTTTTACTTTTTTTGCCATATATATTTTAGTACATAGTACTTAGAAGACAAACAAGAAGAAACAAATTAGAAGTTTCGACCTGTTTAGTCTCCCTCAAACAGAACTTCGAGGTAGCATTATTGTAGCATTATTGTATAATCTATTCAATATGGCAGAAGATAATGAAAAGCCGGTAAAAAAAGTGATAATGGTAGTAAGAGAAGAAACAGATTCGGAAGGAAAAAGGGTTCAATTGGGACATACAAATGAGGGCTTTTCTTTAACTGTTGATGGTGAAGAAAAAGTAATTAATAGCTTGTTATCCAACTCAGAGAAAGAAAATAAAGGTGATTGATTAAAATTGTTATCTTAAATTTTTTGGATTTGCAAAAAGTCCAATTCAACTGGAGTTTCTCTCCCAAAGATTGAAACCAAGACTTTTACTTTCCCTTTCTCTTCATCCAATTCATGGATTGATCCCAAAAAATCACTGAATGGCCCGTCTGTAATTTTGACTGCTTCTCCAACGGAAAACTTAGTTTTAAATCTTGGAGCAGGGGAGCTTATAAATTTTTGGATATTGACAACTTCTGTTTCTGAAAGCGGAGTTGGTTTATTTCCAGTGCCTACAAAACCAGTAATTCCCGGAGTTGTCCTGACAGATAACCATGTAGAATCATCCAAAATCATTTTGACCATCAAATAACCAGGGAAAATTTTCTCTTTAACTTGAGCTTTCTTGCCGCTTCTTATTACAATCTTATCCTGAGTCGGGACGAGCATTTCAAAAACATAATTACCCAAATTCATTGTTTCAACTCTTTGGCGGAGAGTCTCCATAACCCTTACTTCATGACCTGAGGCTGTATGGACTACATACCATTTGGCTCTTGGATCATCGGTTTTAGATAAAACCATATGTCCGGGGATTTTTTTGTTCCCCGTTCCTTTTTCTGAAATTTGGATATCGGTATTATTCATTATTTAATAAGCAATTTTTCAAGTGATTTGGTTAGACTGAAATCTACCAAACCTACAAATCCCGAGACGATGACGCTTATAATTACGACCAAAACAAGGTAGTTTATCACTTCTTCGCGTTTTGGCCAAGAGACTTTTTCAAGCTCTAATTTGACTTCTTTTAAAAAACCAACAATCTTATTCATTAATAATTTCTTTTCTTTTCAAGATATTTCTGAAATTCAATTCTGTATTTTTTCTCTTTTCGTTTTTGGGATGGTTTTTTAAATCTTTCCCTTTCCCGAAGTTCGGGAAGAAGACCCGATAATACCACTTTCTTTCGAAAGCGGGCCAAAAGTGCATCCTCTGATTCTCCCTTTTTCTTGGTGACTATAAACATAGCTTTTGAATATGCCAAAATTTATTTTCTTTGACATTTAATTTAAAAATCGCCTCCTCTCACAATAGTCTGATTATATCAAATATTTTGCGGGGGGACAATGTGTGGAATATTGTCTTTTTTGGATCTCACAACTTTTGAAATTATGACAATTGCAATTATTAAACCAAGAGCAATTGCAAAAAAGATTGTATACTTGGCAAAATTTGAAAGCCACTTATTTTCAACTCCATTTTCTCCATCGTCTCTATCAAGATCATCGCTTAAATTGTCTTTAATGACATTAAAATCAGGAGATGATGTAGGCTTAGTAGGGCTCGTTGTGTTTAGACTACCACCTTTTGGTTCTAAAGTTGGCGATATGGATGGAGACGCTGTTTTTGCTGCCGCCGTTTTAGTAGATACCGCAGTTGATAAAGCGGTTGCTGTTGGGGTATTACATATACAGTCAGTATCTTGGGCACAAATGGGATTTCTACAATAACCCGATGTTTGTCCATTTTCTATATAACAAAAAAAATTGGGTTGACAATTAAAATTGCTACCACATGTTCCGCCGCAGAAGTTTGGCTCACCCTGCGCTCTTTTGTTGACATTGAAGTTCACATTTATTGCAGTCCATACGAAAAGTGGAAGGGCAATTGTGATCGCCAAAAATAGACCCAAGGCAACTTTAGCCTTGATTGCTATTGGAATGGAATTTTTAATCATCGCACTTTAACATTAGTATGAAACTATGTTAATATCATGTCAACTGGATGAAAAAAGCATTAATTACAGGTATAACAGGGCAGGATGGAAGTTATTTGGCAGAATTCTTGCTTAAAAAGGGGTATGAGGTATCCGGTATTGTCAGGAAAACCTCCCATGAGGCATATGCCAACATCGGCCATATCCAAGATAATTTAAAATTATATCAAGGGGATTTATTAGACCCAGTGGCCCTGCGGGAAATTATTCAAAAAGTTAACCCCGATGAGGTTTATAATTTAGCTTCGCAAAGCCATCCTTCGGAAAGTTTTAAACAACCTATACATACTGCAGAAATTACAGGTTTAGGGGCGCATAGAGTTTTGGATGCTACTTTGGATGTCAATCCTAAGGCAAAGTTTTATCAGGCAAGTTCGTCTGAAATGTTTGGCTGGATTAAAAAAGTCCCGCAAGACGAAGATACTCCCTTTAATCCTGCCAACCCATATGCTTCTGCCAAACTTTATGCACATACAATCGCTAAAATCTATAGAAAAAGTTATAATTTTTTCGCAGCCTGCGGAATTCTTTTTAATCATGAATCACCCCGCCGTCACTTAGGTTTTGTAACCCAAAAAGTAACATATGCGGCGGCTTGTGCAAAATTGGGAATAAAAACTTCAGATTATTTAAATGAAGAGGGAGAGCCGATTGTAAAAAATGGGAAAGTAGCACTTGGCAACCTGGAAGCCAAAAGAGATTGGGGGTATGCCGGCGATTTTGTTGAAGCTATGTGGAAAATGTTGCAAATAGATACTCCGGATGATTTTGTAATAGCAACAGGTGAGACGCATACTATTAAAGAACTTTGTGAAGAAGCATTTTCGACGGTTGGTTTGGATTGGGAGAAATATGTGGTGGTTGATAAAAGATTTATAAGACCAACTGAAACAGGGCCATTAGTTGGAAACCCTCAGAAGGCAAAAAAAGTTTTGAATTGGACTTCTAAAACGACATTTAAAGAGTTGGTTAAAATGATGGTTAATGCCAACATTGCAAGGTTGAAATAGGGATGGCTCCATTTTTAGTTATATTCACTAAAGTGTGACGGACTGTCAGATGGGAGTGTTCTTATCATTCGTAAAACATCACTGATGAAATTAGGAGTTCTTCCACCAATATTACTGGTAATTTCATCTTTAAGTGTACTTTGTAGTAATTCGGCAATGTTATTTACAGAAGGCACCTTTCCAGCATCTAAGTGTGTAAGTTCTTTTTCATTAATTCGAAAAGTTATTGTATAAAAAGTTCCATTTGAAAGTGTTTCCCAAATCAATGTTCCATCAGGTGGGGAGACAAAGCCGCTTCTGGGAAAATGTAATGGTCCCATTTGTTCCGTCATATTGTTAAATTTTATGCACCAAGTCAGAGAATTATTCTATCACACAAATAGCACACTTGTGTTTACTATAGGATTTGGGGAATTATAACAAATTTTTTTAAATTGTGCTAGAATTGAAAAATTTTTAAAAATCTATATGCAAGAAATAGCCAAAAGAGCAGAAATGAGAGAAAAATTAAGTCCTCAGCTAGTTTTGTCTGGAGCTATTGCCCACTATTTACTTTCTGGACTTGATGAGCTTAAAGATCAAGAATTTGATAAAGAAGGAAAGGTTTATACTGGCGCTTTAAAATTTTTGGAACAGTTCAAGATGGTAAATGGAGGGGTAATACCTTCACCGCAAGAGCTGATACATTTTAAAAAACTAACTCATGAGCTTGCAAATCTTCAACTTTATGCAATAGTTGCTGGTTGGGATAAAAAGAGGTTTTTGAGAGAGTTTGGTGGCCAATATGAGGCCCCATTATTACATAGCGCTTCCTTTGCCCTCTTGATTTCCGGTTATGAAAAGAGTTTACTTGAAAACTTTGCCAAAATAGTGAGGGGGGAAATCTCGTATGGATTTGGTGGGAATGTATACAGAAATCCTGTCATAAACCATCTAGCATCAGACGCCTTGATGTCACCTGCATCTAATAGTATTGTTAGAGATTTGCGTGATAAATTTCCTGACAGACAAATTCTTCTAGAATTAGGATCGGGATCAGGAAATTTTTCAAAAAAATTTTTATTAGCATATCCGGATGTGCGAGCATTAGTTACTGATATAAATCCTGCGGTTTTTGAGACAGCGGGAGAGAATTTGCAAAATGCTGGAATTGAAGAGGAAAGATATGAAATTAGTGTTTTGGACATGAAAGATGAAAAAGGTTTGGAAGAAATTGCCAAGAGGGTGGGAGATGGTAGATTGATTGTCCATATTGGTTATATCCTGCATGAAGAAAGACATCTTGCAATTGATACGCTCAGAGCCCTGTCTAATGTATTTAGAGGAAAAGATGTGGTTTTTGCTTTTTCAGAGTATTATGAACAGGACGATATAACTGACAGTGTTCCACTTCACTTTCAGGGGCTTCATTACATGACACAGGATTTATTCAAAAGAGATGAATTTATTATGACAGTTTCAGGTGGTGAATTTGGATTTATTCCGCATGTTGATGGTAATAGTGATCCTATCGAATCGGTTCACAATTCATATATAAATGGAGAGGGACAAAAAGTGATTACAAATTCAACTACATATTGGAAATTAAAATGAGACTTTTGATGATATTGTTTTCCCTTCTTTGCAATGTTGTATCGAAAAATTCGAACTCAATTCGAATA
Organism: Candidatus Microgenomatus sp.; assembly: GCA_020724585.1. Lineage (GTDB taxonomy): Bacteria > Patescibacteriota > Microgenomatia > UBA8517 > UBA8517 > DYGS01. Next base: position 604,718 of record DYGS01000001.1, on the reverse strand, counting down.
ACCCGAACCTTCCGCTCCGGCTCGGCCTTTGGCCTCGCCTCCGCTTTTTTGCGCGCGATTTGGTCAGGCTAACGCCTGACATTGTTCTTGCCCCAACCAGCCCAGCGCGAACAATGTATTTGTAGAAATTAATGAACTCCCTGCTACAATTCATTCCAAACTCTTTTTAGTTCCTTTTCAGCATATTTTTTAGAGACTGGCCAAAGATATACATAACTTGAAAGAAATTTTGAGTTTTTGTCAAAATCAAATTTTATTTTATTTTTCTTTAAATATTTCATAGCTTCTTTTACGGCTATCAATTCTTCTTGAAAGCGAAAGTTTGAATTAAACAAGTATTTCATTCCAAACTTTAAAAATCCTATTTGTTTTTGCCTTTTTCTGTGAGTTTCTTCATGAATTAGAAGTGCAATGTGTTTGGGATTAGGATTTTCTGATTTTAAGTCTATATATATTTTAGTTGGTATAAAGATAAATGGCCCAATACTATTTGCAGTAGACTTTCCGAGCAAGGGAATCCAGTCAAATAAGGCAGTTTTTGGAACAACATACCAGGGGAGTTTCATTTTTAGAATTATATCAATAATTTATTTGTAGTGAAAAAGGAACTCCCTAGAGATATAATTGTCGAAGAATGACAAAAAGTCAAAAGTGGCTTTCCACCAGGTTTCTTATCTATAAGCTTCTTACCAATCTTTGGTTTTTAGGTGCTGTTTGGTTATATTTTTATAGAATTTATATAACTGACAGCCAAGTTGGAATTTTAGATAGCGTTGCATTTGCTATCGGTCTAATGGCAGAGGTACCATCTGGCGTAATGGCAGACAAATTTGGAAGAGACAAGATGGTTAGACTTGGTCAGTTTTTGGCTGGCTCTGGTTTGGTAATACAAGCGTTTGGTAGTAGTCTCGGACAATTTATATTTGGACAGGCGACAATGATGATTGGTGTATCTTTTGTGTCTGGCGCAGACGAGGCATTATTTTTTGACAACTTGAAATTTAAGGAATCTTCTCCTGATTGGAGGAAACTTATAACCAGAGGTTCTCAAATAGCCTTAATTGGGGGTATGTTTGCGACAATTTTCGGAGGTTGGCTTCACAATATTGACCCTAGGATTCCATGGATACTGACAGGATTTTCATTGATAAGCTCTGTCGCCATTGTTTGGTCTGTTAAAGACAAAAGAGTAAAAGCAGACAAAAAGAAAGCTTTCTTTGAACTTCGTGAGCATCTCTTAGGTATAAAAAATGGCTTTACTGAATTTAGTAAACAAAAACTGGCTCTTTATGTCCCAATAATCATTACAGTACAAGGTTTATTCTATGCAGCTGGGTGGGGGCTACTTCGTCTAGTTTTAATAGATAGATTTCATTTTAGTCCATTTGTTGGGTCAATAGTTATTGCCTCGTGTAGTTTGATAACCGTTGGTATTTTAGGATATATGCATAAAAACGCAGATAATTTAAGTGAAAAGAGAGTTTTAACTTTAATAGCTGGTTTAGCTGCCACAAGCTTACTGCTATCAATTGCGAACATTGGATGGTGGGGTTACATCGTAATTCTAACTTTATATGCTGGAGAACATGTACTAGTTCCTTTTATGAGTGAAGTATTAAACTACCGCACAGACGAAAGCCAGCGTGCAACCGTACTTTCTGTTGGTTCATTTTTGCGTACTTTACCATATGTTGCACTAGCTCCAATTATAGGTAGTTTGAATTCGCAAAATAAACTTGAGTACTTTCTAGTAGCTTGGTCCATACTTATTGCAATTGCTATTACTATTTATCTTTCTCTAAAGAAAAAAGACGCGAAAATAAGTTTAGCAAAAGAAAAGGAAGAAGAGTTACGCGTACCAGAAGTATCTACAGAGTAAAGTTATACTTATTAATCAAATGAAAGACTTAAAACTAACAATAAAGATAAATAAACCAGTTTCTGAAGTTTTTAACTTTACTACTGATCCGAAAAATACACCTCTTTGGGTTAATTCAATTGTTAAAGAAGAAACAAATGAATGGCCAGTTAAAGTTGTAAGTATATATAGAAATGTAAATAAAGAAGGAGTATGGAGCGAATATGAAGTTACAGAATTTGAAAAAGACAAAACATTTACCTTTGCTCAAAAGAATTCAACTTATCGTGTCAGATATACATTTACTCCACTAGATAACAACTCTTGTGAAATGGAATATTATGAATGGGTTTATGAAGGAGAACTTTCAGATCCTTTTACAATAGACATATTAGAAAAACTGAAAAAAATTTTGGAAAGCAGGAATTGAAATAGTAGTATTATTTTTTGAGTTTTTTCCAAAACCCGTCCGGAAGCTCCACACATTTTAAGCCCTTGAGTCTTATTAATAAACTTACCTGGTTAACTTGAAATAAACGAGCAAAGTCTGGAAAGGTGTCAGGTAAATCATAGAATAAGCATGGTGTTTTTAAGTTATTTTTCTGAGCAAACTCGGCCCACTTTTGCTCGATCACTGGTGATGGAATTAAAATCATTCCCGCAAAAGTTTTTGCCTGTCTCTCTATAAAGCTGTAAAGATTCCCGTCAATTGTTTCTTGAAACTTTAAGTAGTCTTCAATCGATTTAGGGCCATTTAGAGAATACCAGTCTTTATGTAGAAATAAATGACCTACTTCTTCCGCGATTGTAAATCTAATTCTGTCGGGTTGTTTCGAGAACATGTATTCATCAACCACAATCGTAGAAAAATCTTGGGTAATAAAAGCATTGACACTAAAGTTACGTATTAATCCTTGAATAAGAATTAATTTTATACCAAGTTGTATTTCTACAATATCTTCAATGGGTGTTGGAATGGTTAAGTCAGAGTTATATTTTTTGGAGAATTCGCGAGCCGCATTTATGACTTCGGTGAGGGATATGGAGGTGGGATCTTTCATTCATTTTTTAAGTAGTTGAATTAGCTTTTCCAATTTTTGCTTGTCTATTTTCTTATTCCTCATTGTTCGGAAAAATGCAGGAAGCATGTTTATTACTTCCTCGTCATTTTTAATATCTGATGGAATTTTGCCCTTTGCGGCATGGGCTAAATCATGGAAAAGTACCCACTCTTCGCTATCCCTTTGTATTTTTAAAGCTGATGCATATCCTGCCAATTTCTCATCATCTATGCTTGGGGAAAGTATGTTTCTTTCGAGTCTGCTTATGTTTCCTGGATCGTAGCCATATCTTTCACAGAAACTGCGTAAACTTAATCCCAGGGAAATCCTTTTATCTCTGAAGAAACTACCAAAGTTTTGGGCAGAAAACTCTTGACTTTTTGTCATCTCTGTTGTAATATTATTACAATGTTTTATGATTGTCAATCCCTAAAACAAAGAAAGTATGAATATATCAGGTTACAACTTTGAAGGTCCGTACGATCCTTATAGGGGTTTTACCAATACCATTGCGGCAGTATATACGATAATTGATGCTGAACCGAGGCTGCTTGATGTCGGACAAACAGAGGATTTGAACAACAGATTCCCCAATCATCCAAGACAGTCACAATGGGAAGCGTGCAAAACTGGCAATATACATCTATATATTTTGAGAGTGACAGGTGAGCAAATGCGCCTAGGGATAGAGTCTACGATCAGAACTTCATATCACCCTCAATGTGGTGATAGATAACTCTAAAGCTTGAATAAATTTCTTCACAGAGTAAAGTAAAAATATAGCGCGCGACAGCTTGTCGCTGTCGAAAATTTTCTCGTTTTGTTTTTAAAAACAAGAGGACAATTCGATCCGGCGTTTGCGGAGGCGAGGAACGAAGTGACGAGCCGGAGCTACGACAATAGAGCGGTACGAGTTTTTCGGTACAAGTCTGCCCACAGGGAAATTCGTTCTCGCTTCGTGGCCGCCCGAATTCGGCCACTTGCAGAAAAGACCAGATTGAAGGGCAATTTTAACTCTGGTTTTAGTTGCCAAAACAAAAAAGAAGAAAAACAAAACTCGAAAATTTTAGAAAACAGGAGAACTCTGTCCACATGATTAAATACATTTGTTATTGCCGAAAATCAACTGATGAAAAAGATAGACAGGTGTTGTCTATTGACGGACAGTTATCTGAATTAAAAGAGTTTGCTTCAAGGGAAAAACTTCAAGTCATTGATTTTGTAACTGAAAGTAAAACCGCAAAAGAACCTGGAAGAGAAAAGTTTGCCGAGGTCTTAAAAAGAATTGAAAAAGGAGAAGCTAATGCAATTCTTTCTTGGCATCCAGATAGACTTGCCAGAAATTCAATAGATGGCGGAAGAATTGTTTATTTATTAGATACCGGCAAACTTTTAGACTTGAAGTTCCCAACTTTTTGGTTTGATAATACTCCACAGGGTAAGTTTATGCTTTCAATCGCATTTGGACAGAGCAAGTATTATGTTGACAATTTAAGCGAAAATGTAAAGCGAGGATTGCGTGAAAAACTAAGGCGTGGTGTTTGGCCAAAACTTGCTCCTATTGGATATTTCAACGATTTGAAAATTAAATCAATTGAAGTAGATGATGAAAAATCCAAATATGTTAAAAAGGCTTTTGAAAAATTTGCAGAAGGTGGTACTTCATATTCTGAAATTGCCAGAATGTTATTTAAGTGTGGAATATATAGAAAAGGTGAAAGGGAATTAAAAGTTGATACTGTCAAAAATATGCTATCTAATAAATTTTACGTTGGTACGTTTTTGTACAACGGAGTTTTGTATAAAGGATCACATAAAACTTTCATTTCAAAAGACCTTTTCAACAAAGTCCAAAAGCAAATGGAGAGACTAGCAAGACCGAGACTTAAAGGACACAACTTTCCTTTTACCGGTTTTATAAAGTGTGCTGAGTGTGGTTCGGCTATTACAGCTGAAACCCATCCTAGATATTACAAAAGAACCAACAGGAAAGTTGTTTTTAATTATTATAGATGCACAAAAAGTTTAGGGAACTGTAGACAGAAATACATAACAGATGTAGAACTTGAGAAGCAGATTAGAAACATGGTCTTAAAATGCTCTATAGATGACGAGGAATATAAAATATTCATGGATCTATATGAGAAAGACAAACTGATTGAAGAGCAATCTGCTTCTCAAAGATTAATAGAATTGCAATCAAAAATTTCAAATCTTGAGGATCAAGAGGAAACCTTACTTGATGGATATTTGGAGCATATTGTTGAGCCTGAAGTTTACAAGAAAAAGAAGAATGAAATTTTTGAAGAAAAACAAAAGATTTGCTCTCCAAAAGTCTAAATTTAATCAAAATGGTGGAAGGAGACTCGAACCTCTTTTAGAACTTATCAAAATCGCGAAAACAGGGGCAAAAATCGCGCGCGCAAAAAATAATTTGCATGATTTAGCCAATCATGCAAAAAACGCCGGATCGAACTTCTTTTTGGAGAACCGCCACCTCAAACCAGTACTCAAAAATGGCTTCAATTCGCTCTTTTTGTTTGGTCGCCCGCCGGCAGGGGCGACCCTGTCCGAGCGTGTTTCTTTTCTTGCAAGGGTGGATAGAATCGAACTATCATTATCGGTTTTGGAGACCGATGTCCTACCATTGAACGACACCCTTTCATCTAACTAGTTCAATGGCCAAGCTCTGTTTACCATTGAACATCTAACTAGTTCAATGGCCAAGCTCTGCTTACCATTGAACGACACCCTTTTTATTTAAAATCTAGATTATTGTACCAAAAAGCTTTATATTTAACTAATGCTAGTTAATTGGAATATAGACGAGGTAGTCATGAAAAAAAGACACCCTAAAAAGTATAAGATCTGGAGAATTGTCCAAGGGTTGAAATTTGGTGGAATAAAAATCAGTGACACACTATTTAAGTTTTGAGGTTTCTTTGTGAAGAGTTTGTTTTTTGCAGGTTTGACAGTATTTTTTAAGTTCAAGTTTGCCCCTGCCTTTAACATCCATATTAACCTTATTTCTTTCGGTGACATAATTCTGTGACTTGCAATCTTTACAAATCATGCCAACAATTTCTCTTGCACCTTTTTTCGCCATACAAATAGCTATTTTAAATTAAATTTTACCAATTCTCAATGATTGATTTATTTTTGTTAAAAGTATTAAATATTGATAAGGTCATGAAAACCAAAAAATTGGTTTGGATATTATCCTTTCGCATCGCGGGAAATGATGGCGTTTCACTTGAGGCTGTTAGATGGGGAAACATATTTAAAAGGCATGAATTTAAAGTTAAATATGTGGCCGGTGATCTTGATAGGAGGGGAATTGTCATACCCGAGCTTCATTTTAATTCCCCGGAAGTTTATGAACTTCATCAAAAGATAGTTTATGGAAATAATAATTATAAATCGGTTCAAGCTGAAATTTTTAAGATCGCGGGGAAAATTGAAGGGGCACTACGAGATGCTTTAAATGGCAAAAAACCGGATCTTTTAGTCGTTGCCAATGTTTTTTCACTGCCAATGCATTTTCCACTTTCAATTTCTTTAAAAAGAATTATCGAAGAATATAAAATCCCAACAATTGCGAGACATCATGATTTTTGGTGGGAAAGAAAAAGATATTTAAAATCTTCGATGTTTCCATTTTTTAAAAAATGGTTTCCGCCCGATTTACCCGAAATTAGAGATGTTGTTATAAATTCTATTTCTCAAAAGGAATTAAAAAAGAGATTTAACTTAGGATCGGATATAATTACCGACTGCTTTGATTTCTCATCTAAAAAATTAAGTAGACACGACGGTTTTTCCAAGAATTTTAGAAAAGATTTTGGGATAACCCCTCACGACATTGTTTTCCTTCAACCTACAAGAATTGTGCCCAGAAAAAGAATTGAAGTTTCAATTGACCTTATCAAAAAACTTAATAATCCAAATATTGTGCTTGTGATAGCAGGACATTCCGGCGACGAGGGCCATGAGTATGAGAATAAATTACACCAATTAACTAAAGAATACGGGTCGAGGGTTTTGTTTATTGGTGATTTTGTTAATTCTAGAAGGAGGATAATTCCAGGAACTGGAAGAAGGGTTTATACACTTTGGGATGCATTTAAAAATGCAGATTTTATAACTTATCCAACTGAACTTGAAGGATTTGGCAACCAATTTATTGAAAGTGTTTATTTTAAAAAACCGGTAATCATAACTCCTTATGAGGTTTATAAAAAAGACATTAAGCCTTTGGGTTTTGGAGCAATTGAAATAACTCCCAGTGTGGCAAAAAAAGATGTAAATAGAGTATTAAGTTATCTAAATAATACTCATAAAATCAAAAGCCTTGTTGAAAAAAACTTTATGTTGGGCCAGAAACATTTTTCTTACGAAGCCACATGGAAAAAAATTAAAAAATTGATTTGACATTAGCTTTCCAAAAATTTGGAATTTAAAGTACAATGGTAAGTGAATAGGATGCATAAGAACTATGTTTGCCGCTGAAGATTTTAAACAATACCGTCAAAAATTTGGCTTTAGTAGTCAAACTAATTTTAAAAATTTTTTGAGTGCTAAAGATGTTGTTCCTGCTATTGATTTTGATTATATCAAATTACTCAATGAACGCCTTTACCAAATTATCAAGAATCTCAGTTTTGTCGTTGCAGACCAAATTAAAGTCGATAATCTAAATTCGTTTGGTCGAAAGTATATTGATGAACCGTTTGATATCATAAAAAAGAATAATATATTGCCCAGATTAAATAATCTGGGAAGACGACCAGAACAGGTTTATTTTTCGTGGATGAGAGGATTTGTAATTTCAAATTACTTCACAAAAGCACTAAGTTTAATATTTGAGGTTGATAAAACTAAAATTAAACCAGTAGGGAGTGATGACTTAAGGAAAATAAATTCGTTCAAAAAAACTCCAAAGGCTGATTTAGAAATAAAATTTGAAAATAATAAAAGAGTAAAGGTGGAAATGCAGTCTGGTTTTAGCGGAATAAACGATATTAAACAACACAAAGTATTGGAAGCAAAAAAGGCTTTTGAACTAGAGGGTATCGAGACAATTTTAATTCATATAGATTTATATAATGGGCAGACAGCCTTCTTAAAATTAAATCAAATATCTGAAAATAATATTAATTGGATAACAAGGCAGCAAATGGAGGGTCAGACAGTTTTTAATATTGACCAAAACTATTTTGTTTGGAAAATTACAGAACCACCAATTAAATATAAAGAAATTGAATTTGATTAGAACTATGGCTAAAAAACTTAAAGTTATAGATCTATTTTGTGGGGTAGGCGGATTGAGTTATGGTTTTTCGAATTGTGAACAGTTTGAAATAATTGCCGCTAATGAAATATTGCCTAACATGGCAAAAGCCTATTCATTAAATCACCCAACAGTAAGAGTCTATACGGAAGATATTAAATACTTTAACTTTGATAAAATAAAGAAAGATTTGGGAGTTTATGATAATGAGGTAGATATTGTGATTGGTGGTCCGCCATGCCAAGCTTACTCAACTGTTGGTAAAAGACTAATAGATGATCCGAGAGGTAAGCTATTCCAGGAATATTACAGAGTTCTGCGTGAGTTTAATCCAAGAGTTTTTCTATTTGAAAATGTAAAAGGATTGCTTTCAATGCAACGCGGAGAACTACTAATGACGATACTCACACTTTTTCGGTCATTAGGCTACAAGGTGTGGTATAAAGTTCTTAACGCGGCTGATTTTGGCGCACCTCAAATAAGGGAGCGGGTGGTAATTATTGGGTCGAAACTTAATCGTGACTTCAAATATCCTGAGCCTACACATTATGACCCATCGAATACACAATTATTATTTGATGGGTTGCTAAAACCTTATTTGACACTTGAGGATGCTATTAGTGACCTTCCCTTTATAAAATCGGGCGAAGAGAGTTTTGAATATGCTTCAGGGCCTAAAAATGAATTTCAAAGAAAAATGAGAATAAACGCCCCGATAAAATTAATGGACCATAATGCACCTAGAAATAATCCAAAGCTTGTAAAAATCATGGAGTTATTGCCAGACGGTGGGACACCTAAGGATTTGCCTGAAGATTTACGCCCATCCTCAGGTTTTAAAAATACCTATTGCCGTCTTTGGTGGAATAGACCTTCAACCACGATTACCAGAAATTTAGGAACACCATCATCGTCTAGGTGTATTCATCCTAAAGCACCAAGACCGTTAACTACAAGAGAGGGAGCAAGAATACAGTGTTTTCCAGATTCATATAAGTTTTATGGATCAAGACAGGATAGAAATCTACAGGTTGGAAACGCTGTTCCAACCGTTTTGTCGAGTGCACTAGCGGAGGCGATTTTGAACAATTTTAAAAAAGAATTTTAAGAAAATTAGTTTGAGCCTAGATCGAGATTTGAACTCGAGACCTTTCCCTTACCATGGGAATGCTCTACCAACTGAGCTATCTAGGCAATATATTTTTGTGCTAGACTTGATTATACAATATGGGTGATTTTATTTCTTCAGTTTTTGCCTTTTTGTTGTCATTTATTTCTACCCGTCAAGTGATTGTCAATAATGAAGCCAATAACCAAGCAACTATCTTGTTTGCAGGCGATGTAATGCTAGGAAGGTCTGTAATGGGGGAGGCGATTGATGGAAATAATTATTTATATCCTTTTGAAAAAGTAAAAACATTTTTATCAAATGCAGACATAACCTTTGTAAACCTTGAAAATGCGGTTATTGAAAACTGTCCGAGGCAATATAAAGGCAGTTTTTCATTTTGTACAACACCAGAAATTGCAAAAGGACTTTGGGAATCGGGTGTTGATATAGTTTCGCTTGCCAATAATCACAGTGGTAATTTTGGTATAGAAGGATTAGATGAAACAAAAAGACACTTAAATAATTTAGGGATTAAATGGGTAGATGGTACTAATTTGGAAATAATTGAGAAAGCTGGCACAAATTTTGGTTTTTTGGGTTTTAATTTAGTTTATAGAAACTTAAGTGAAGAGGATTTGAAACTAATAGCTGAAAGTAACAATAAGGTTGATGTTTTAATTGTTAGTCCTCATTGGGGAGATGAATATAAAAATATGGCTAATAAGTTTCAAACTGAAACAGCAAAAGTAATGGTTGAATTAGGCGCAGATTTAATTGTTGGGCATCATCCTCATTGGGTGCAAAATTATGAAGAATATATGAGCAGGCCGATATATTATTCGCTTGGGAATTTTATATTTGATCAATCGTGGAGCGAGGAAACAAAAAAGGGGCTTCTTGTTAAATTTACATTTGATGGAAAAAATATCGTAAATAGAGAGGAATTTAATACTTATACGCCAAAAATTGGACAACCCATGATACAATAAATTTAGAAATTAAATGCCTAGTACTGCTAAAACGGTATATTCGGGTGAGGATAAATTAGAAGCCCTGGCAAAACTTTCCAAAGAGGTTTTGTTTGAGGCCAAGAGTGTTTTCCCCTTCGAGCTTTATCCCGATAAAATTACAATTTCAACAAACAGAATAACGATTATCTACTCAAATCCATTTTCAAAAGACGAAAGACCGATCCCAATTGAATTTATTAATACAGCCCATGTTACAAGGGGGATATTTTTTGCCTCACTTTCAATTGAAACTTTTGGAGTTGAGAAGCCAAACCCAATAAATCATTTAAAAATTGATGATGCAAGAAAAGCTCGAAGATATATTTTGGCACTTGTTGAGTGCAAGAAAAATGGAGTTAACTTTGCCAACTATGATATTAAAGAAATTAAACAAAAATTGTTGTCTATCGGAAAAGTAAGGGAGTGAATATCATTCGACAATTATAGTACCCACCATATTATCTGCATGTGCACTGCAATGATAGGGGTATGTACCTTCGTTATTAAATGTTAAAGAATAGACATCATTCTTTTTAAGTGCTTTTGAATTCTGATCTTTAAAGTACGAGTGAGCAGGATGTGAATCGGTGTTGACATAGTGAATGACATTGTCACTATTTGTCCAAATCACTTGTGTTCCTTGGCTAATTCTAATATCTTTAGGTATAAATGTTGATCCAGACAGATCAATATTCACAACTTTTTGGTTTCGCATATCGACAGCATCGTTTAGCTTAGATCTATCTATTGCAAATTGGAATTTACCGTCATGGCAACTTCCATTCGGCCAACAGGCGTTATATAAAACTGTATAAATTCCGTCAGGTGCTGTCGGGTCAAAACTTCGTCTTAATGTGAGTTTATTATCATCGACAGTAGTTTTGTCAATTCCATACTCCTTTTTGTTTGCGGTAATAGAAATAGTTGAAGCATCAGCAAGATCAAAATTAAAATTAATTGCAATATTAATAGGCGGTATAGCTAAAACTGCACCATGAGACGGAGTACTGCTTTCATAATGAGCGGCCTTTTTAGGTGTTTCAAAACTAACTTTCTGTGATGGTTGTAAAATCTTAATAGGCGGATTGGGTTTACTACTATCTTTTAGGCGTATTATCAAAAAATATCCACCTATCAATATCCCCAGAATCAAAACTACTGTAAGAACAAGTTTATTCACTTACTTTAGTATAATCTTTTTTTTAGAATTAGTACAATATGCTAACGCACAGCACTTGGAATGGGGATTATTTAAACTTTTTCCAATCTGTATCAACCCTAGTCCTATTTATTTTTTCCATATTTTCTTGTTGTTTAACCCATTTAATATATGAGTTTTTGATTAAGTTTCTTTTGTTTTGTTTTTGATATTTAAGTAATTCAAAAATTTCAATCCAAATATCTTTATCTAATTCAGTTGGTTTTAAGTCAGTTGAAATGTTTAGTTTGTTGAATAATTTTATAATATGATTTTTATTAATAACTTTTGATAACCCTTCAAGTATGTTTGGAGCCATTTGGTTAAATCCAAAAACTACAAAATCTCTATATGCTTCTTTGTCTTGATCTAAAACTTTTGGGGTACTTCTTAATTTAATATTTAACAAAACTGTATCAACATTCGGTATTGGTTTAAAATCTGTTCTGTTAAATTTATATGTAACTTCAAATTCAAACCATGGATTAAAAAGAACTGAAAGCAAACCGTTTTTGCTATCAAATGGTTTTCCAGCAAACCTCCCAACTGCTTCTTTTTGAATAACTAAATATGTATTAGTTGGAGGATTATTAGAAAACAATAATCTTTTTATAATTTCAGAAGTTTTATTAAATGGTATGTTTGCAAAAACTTTATACTTGTCTTTTGGCAAATCAAAATCTAAGAAGTTTCCGTTTTTAACTACAAGTTTATTATCAGAAATTGATTTAAGAATACTGACAAATTCCTCATCAATTTCAAAAACCACAACACAACCTGCCTTTTTTAAAAGTTCTTTAGTTATTATTCCTTTACCTGCTCCAATTTCTAAAACAGTATCGTTTTGGTCAATATTCGAAAGTGAAACAAGTTTTTCGATCAATTCGTCATCAACTAATAAGTTTTGTGAATATGCAATACTTTTTATCATATCTATATTTTAAATCATTATAGAATTAATTGTTTTAAAAGATGATAAAATAGAGACTGATATGAAAACAGCAATACTTATTCATGGAAGTTGTGAGGAAGAAGAATATTTTAGTGATTTGTATCCGTCACTTTCTAACAGCCACTGGTTTCCTTGGCTTCAAAAACAATTATTAATTAAAGGTACTTTTACACAAACTCCTGAAATGCCAGATGCATATAAACCTGATTATAAAAAATGGAAAAAGGAATTTGAAAGATTTGACATCAACGAAGAATCTATTTTAGTTGGTTATAGTTGTGGTGGTGGATTTCTGCTTAGATGGTTAACAGAAAACAAAAAACAAATTGATAAACTAATATTAGTTGCTCCATGGCTTGATCCTGACAGAGTTAAAACAACAGACTTTTTTGAATTTGAAATCGATTCAGAATTAAAAAACAGAATAAAAGAAATACATTTATTTGTATCAGAAGACGATGATGAAGATATATATAAATCAGTTGATTTAATATTAAAAGTGTTGCCAGATATTGAGGTCCACAAGTTTAAAGATAAAGGACATTTTATTTATGAAGAAATGAAAACAGAAAAATTTCCTGAATTACTCGAAACAATTATTAGGTAATGAGCTATCTAATTTTTGCCAATGTCCTACTCAGTGCTGTGGTACGAAAAAATTCGAAATCAATATGCGAGAGCGTATTGATTGTTATTTTCCGATATTTCAAATCGTATTAGCTCGTCCCGCCAAGCGGGACTCGCTTCTCGCTCCGGCTCGGCCTTTGGCCTCGCCTCCGCTTGTTTCAAAGACGCGATTTTAAATTTGGCTTGCGAGCCAAATTTCACTGCTTTGCAGTGATATTATATGATTTTTATCCTAAAAATCATATGTCTATGTTCAATTCACATTTGAATAAATTCAAACGATCTTGAATATAGCCATAACACAAACACAGTAAATACCCATAACGGGGTTTGACGGGTAACCGTCAAGTACCTCACGCAGTCCGTAAACTGGCCGTAGATACGGCCAGGTAGCCGCATTACGGCTAACGGATTGCGGTTGCGGTACCGCAATTACAATTTCAGTCGCAATTTGCCCTAGAGGGCAACTACCCAAGTGCTATAAAACAACTCCAAAGTGCCTTCGGCACAGCACTTGGTTAGAAGGCAGAACAGACAAAACTATTGCTCCTGAAATATTCCCTTAACAGGGAATCCTGCCCAACACAAAACACCCCAAAGCTACAAGGGTGGTGGCTTACGCCATGTGAATGGGCAGAAAGAGTAACACTCCAAAAGTTGCGTTACTATCTAACAGACTGATATACTACCTCCCATAGTAAGCGTCTGGCTTATTAGCACACCTGTCAAGATCAATTGGAGGATCAAATGACAACACAAGTTAAGAAAGGCAATAGTCGTGAAGATTGGGTTGAAGCATTTTTGTGGCCCATCTTCATTGTGTGGAAATACCTCTTGGTAGGTCCATACAAAATCATCTTCCGCAAATACAAGTTTGCACGCGACGATGATTGGACAGTCAAGGTTGGTTTATGGACATGGTTCAGCGTTCTTGCAACTGTCGTCAGTTTCTTGCTCGCGCATGCATACCTGCAAAGCCTCATCGATCCGGTGAAGTGGCTTGTCACAGGTCTTGGATACGCGGTAGGTTTCTACTTCAGTCAGCATGATGTGAACTATCGTTTGGATGATTATGAATTTATTGGCCTCAGCCAATATTACATCTTCAAGCAAGTTGCGCTTGGAATCATCCTCGGCATGTTCCTGTAACCAAACCCGTCGTTGTGAGAACTCTCCACAAAAAGCAATAATGTGGAGAGTTCTTAAGTATTTTTATGTTAAAATAACCTTATGCAAGTAATTGATTTGTCCCAACCACTTTTTGATGGGATGCCAGTATACCCGGGTGATCCTGAAGTCCACATTAAGCAAATTCACGATTTAGACAAAGAGGGTTGGAGATTAAGATATTTACAAATGTCTACACATATTGGAACTCATGCAGATGCCTTTGCTCACATGGATGAAAAGGGTGAAACAATTGATAATATTCCTCTTGAAAAATATATTGGCAAAACAGTTTTGGTGGACATCAACTCAGAATTTCCAAAAAATATTGGCCTTGCGTTTAAAGAAGGAAAATTGGATTTAAGTTTATTTGAAAAATTAAAAGAAGCTAATCCATTATTTGTAGTTGTGGGTAATACTGCAGAACTTGATGTTGAGCTAGAAAGAAAATTATTACAATCTGGAATACTAACAATTACGGATTTAATAAACATGGACAAGCTACCTGAAAACAAAGAGTTTATGTTTTATGGTGTCCCGCTTAAAATTAAAGATGGTGATGGATCTCCAATTCGTGCTTTTGCAATCCTATAACTAAATTGGTAGAATATCCCCATTATGAGCGCAGAACTAAATGGAAAAGTTACAGGACTTTATAACACAGGTGATATTAATCTTCAGTAACAATACCAGTTGCAGAACTAGTTGTTGATTTGAGTGGTATTGTTGGAAATAAATATTCAGGTCAAGGTAAGCTCTCTGATGTTAGAGATCGTGAATGGTTAAATGATAAGGAATTTCCAAAAAAGATTGAGGTTAGAAATTGGAGGCAATGGACTGCAGTATCACAGGAAGAATTAGATAAAATTGCAGTTAATTTAGAAACAGGATCAATAACAGCTGATCTTTTAGGAGCAAATATAAACTTTGAAGGTATCTCGAATTTTACAAGTTTACCTAGAGGGACAATATTAAGATTCCCAGACGATGCAATTTTATTGGTTGAAGAAGAAAATAAACCTTGTTCAGGACCAGGAAAAGAAATTCAAAAAGTATACGAACATGTAAGACCAGGGGATTTTTACAAACATGCAATGGGTTTAAGAGGTCTAGTTGGAGTAGTGTATAGATCAGGAATAATTAGAGTTAATGATGTAGCTGAAGTCAAAGTTTATACACCAAGATTTTATTCACTTCCTCAACAAGAAAAATTGGGTTAATGGCTTACTGTTTCTCCAATTTTATTACTCTCCAAGTTCTCCACGAGTTCTTATCGGATCACCAATTAAAATTGAATCGAAGTCTTGGCTTGGTAGTTTAACCCTTTCGAATGCTTGCCACCCTAAATCATAAACAGTCTTCATATTCCAAATGTGGTGTTTGTGTAGGGTTTCCAAGTCGTGTAAATAAATCGCTCCAGGCTGGTTTACACTTTCGATAATTCTATACTTTGTTCCATGAACATTGGGCGGATATTTTGCTCGGTAGTGTTCAATATTTTTCTTACGCGACAATTCCTCCCTAAAATACGAACTACCGAAATAAGCAGTTATCAAAGCTGCAATACCAATCGCAACTTTATTAAAATTATCCGAAAGGTCATTAATTAAATTTGGTGGTAAAAGTAAATGTAGTAACAAAAAGATTATGGCTAAGACAGAGAAGTTAAAAATTAAACTGCCACGAACCCCTTTTGATATAAGCTTTTTTCCTAAAACCAAGACCGTATTGGTAATTATTTTAATCATTATGCAGGTATTTTATCACTTTTAGTTTAAGTGAAATATTTTTCTACTTGAACTTATTACTTCACGGAATAAGCTAAAAATATAACGCGACGATTTTGGTTTCCCAAAATCGAAAAATTTTTGCATTTTAAAAACATAAAAAGGATTCGAGCCAGCACTTTGCGAAGGCGAGGCCAATAGGCCGAGCCGGAGCGGGAAGCGAGTCCCGCTTGGCGGGACGAGCTAAAACGATTTGAAATATCGGAAAATAACAATCAATACGCTTTCGCATATTGATTTCGAATTTTTTCGTACCACAGCACTGACAAGGCTAGGATTCGCCATGCATAGTATGAAATTCCCGTGCATCATCGAATCATAGTCGCGAGCACGAGCAAGGCGAGTGCCAAGGCTAGGATTCGAACCTAGGTAGACTTGCGTCGCCTGTTCTACAGACAGGTGCGATTGACCACTCCGCCACCTTGGCTAATGTGTAAAAAATGCCGTATTTTTGAGCCGAGGAAAGGATTTGAACCTTCGACCCATGCTTTACAAAAGCATTGCTCTACCACTGAGCTACCCCGGCGAGTTTACATATTATATAGCATTTTCAAAACAAAATGGCTATATATCTCACACAAAAAAAGCGAAATCCTGTTTTGCGCTTGTTTTAGCAAAAAAATAGCCCTAGTTAACAAAGGGCGTAATAGTTGAATTTCCTGGAAAATACCAGGTGGGTGAGCTACTCATCAAAGCACAAAGGCTTGTAACAAGACGCGCTCTCCCTTTTAATACGATTTAGTCAGGAAAATCGTCATCTAAAACACCGATATTGTCAACCAGAGCCATATATATTGTATCAACTTAAGTCAATACTAAACCAGAGGCAATTTAGGGTACTAAAAGGTTTATGAAGAAATTAATAAATGGAGAAATCAAGATAGATGCTAGAGATGAACCGCCAAAAGATGGCAATATTAAAAAAAGAAGCAGTATAAACCCAAATCTACTTAAAAATGCTTCAGTCAAATACGCTTCTTTTTTAGGTAAAATTCCAACTAAGATTTTGCCGCCATCTAATGGGTGAACGGGTATTAAATTAAATATTGCGAGCGAAACATTTAAAATAATAAAAGGAACAGAAATAAAAGCTAAGAAGGGGAAAAGTTTTCCAATTATTCCGAATATGACAGCAATTAATAAGTTTGATGCGGGCCCTGCAAGTGAAATTAGTGCAGAGTCTTTTCTTGGGTTTTTAAGATTATAGGGATCAAACTCAACTGGTTTTGCCCAACCAAAGGGGATGACTGGTGCCCCAAGTGCGCGCATGACAGCTAAGATTAAAAGCATAGTTGTGCCAACTGGGTCATAATGTACGAGGGGATTTAGGGAAAGCCTTCCCATAAGTCTTGCGGTTGGGTCACCAAGTTTGTCTGCCATCCAAGCATGAGCTGCCTCATGAATAGTAATTGCAACCACGAAAGCGAGTATCCAAATAAGTATTGTCATGTATATCTATAAAATATATAATATCAAAGCTTTGTTTAAATTTAAAAGTGTTAGTATTTTTTAAAATTTAGGACTTAATATTATGGCATTTGCATGTAGTAATTGTGGAAAGAAAACTGTTTTTGGCTCGAGCCAAAGGCATGGGCGTGGTGTTGCTGGTAAAAGATGGAAGAAAAGGGCACAGGAAACAAAAAGAACATTTGCTCCAAATATTCAAATGTGGCATGGAATGAAACTTTGTGCCAGCTGTATCAAAAAATTAAAAGTTAAAAAATAATTCGATTTTACAAATCAAATTATAAAAATTAAAAATTTAAGTTATAGGCATTTTTGAATTGTTGCCAGGATACGGGGTTTTTACCTTCAAGTTGGACTGTGACTGGTTCATTTTTGTATTCCAGTATTTTCAATCTTTTATTTTGTCCAGTTTGTTTTAATGTAATTTGTGTCCAAATTCCTGGCCATGGTGAATAGGCTCTCAATTTTCTGTCGATTAATTGTGGGTCATCGGAAAGGTCTACATATCCATCTTCCTTTTTAACCATCTTGGTAAATGTAGCAAGTGATTCGTCTTGTATTTTTAAGTTTATTTTACCTTTAGTGTAGTTGGGGATTAGGTCAATCAAGAACTGGGCACTTTTTTTAAATAATCTTTCTCTAAGTGAAGAAAAAGTGTCATCCGGCAATATTTCTTCTTTAAATTGAGACACAATCGGGCCGTGGTCCATTTTGTCATCCATTTTGATTATTGTTATTCCCGTTTCAGTATCCCCGTTTGCAATAGCTGTCTGGATTGGGGAAGACCCTCTGTATTTAGGAAGTAGTGATGGGTGGATGTTAAGAATTCCGAATTTAAAATGATTAATTACAGATGAAGGTATGATTTTACCAAACGCAGCGCAAACCCCCAAGTCAGCTTGGGGTAAATTTTCAAAGTTAAAATATTTTTCAATATTGCGTTTATGAGCCCAGTGATCTACTTCCGAATAAGTCGTTTTCTGATTTCTGCCCACAGGTTTTGGCGGTTGTGTAACAACTCCAACAACATCATGATATTTATTTAATTCATTAACGATTGGTAGGACATAATCTGGTGTACCAAAGAAAACAATGCGCATGCTATATTTCTACCTCCTCCCATTCATCTTTTGCATTAAGTTTATAAAGTTTCTTTTTTTGCTCCAAAAGTCTATCTACAAATAAAATTCCATCCAGATGATCAATTTCATGCATAATTATTTGGGCATTAAAACCGCTATATTCAGCCGTTTTGTAGTCTCCGTTTTCATCCATATATTTTAAAGTAATTTTTCCATCCCTTTTGAGTGGGCCGTAATAATGGGGAAGTGAAAGACACCCTTCCAGAACTTCTGTTCTTGCTTTTCTTTGAGTTTTTGATTTTTGGATTTTTTGAGTTTTTTTAATTATTTCAGGATTAATTGCAACTAGATCAAGGTTTTTGTATTTAGCTACAAAAACTCGCAAATTAACTCCAATTTGTGGAGCGGCAAGACCAACACCCTCTGGATTTTTTTGTACATTTAGTGTGTCTTTTAAATCTTTAATTAAGTTTAAAACTTTTTTATCAAGTTTAATTACGGGTTTACTTACCTTTCGTAAAATCGGATCACCCGACTGGATTATTTTTTGAACCATACTAGCTATTATAGCAGAACCCAAGAAAACCCCGGGCGTTAGCCCGTGGGATGAATTAAAAAATTGGTTATTCTTTCTGATATGTCATCCTCTTTTATGGGATACCCCGCTCGTAAGAGCGGGGAGGATGTCATATCATTTGGACATAAAAATCCCCTTCAGATTTTGGTTATTGTTCTGAAGGGGTTGGTTGGGGGTTAGAATGTTAATGCTAAGACACCGAGTCCGACAAGCGTTCCGAAAAGCATAGGGAACCACATCGGCATGTCTCTGCGAATCGCAATGATTAACATTCCTGCCGCCACACCAAGACAAAATGATGCGATCATGTCATCCTCCTTTCTTTAGGATTGGATAGATTACTATGGGTTGAAGTCTACAGAGAGAGAGAGGAAATGTCAAATTTTAGTTGGTTTTGTATCGATGTATTAAAACATCGATACAGCTTCTTGAAGATATTTTTTAGTTAAGTCGTCGTTTGGATCAATTTTATCTAAAATGTATTGTAATGCAGTGATGGCTTCGCCATACCTTTTTAAGTCAATTAAAGTTAATCCTTTGGCAAAATAGGCTTCTTTATAATTAGGTTTAAGTTTGATTGCTCTGTCAAAATTCTTTAAACTTTCTTGAATTTTGTTATTCTTTAAATTGAGAAGTGCTAATTGGTAAAAAATCTTTGGATTTTGAGGAGCTACAAGTGTTCCTTCCTCTGCAATTTTCTCAGCTATTAAAAGATAGTTAGCTTCTGCAGAGGCGTTTTTGATTAAGGTACTTATTAATATATTTCTAATATTTTGATCGTATGGATTTAGGTCAAGAGCCTTTGCCGCCAAGTTAGCATCTTGATTTATGAAGGCAAGCTCTGCAATATAAAGTGGTTCATTTGGGGAAATTTTAAGAGCTTCATTTATTTCTTGTTCACCGCCATTATTTTTAGCCTTGTTATAATGAATATCCGCCCTCCAGTAGTAGTATGTAGTATGTAGTAAGTAGTAAGTAGTAAGTAAAACTACAATGGTTGCTAAAATTTGATAAATCGTTAATCTATTAGTTTTTTGCCATTCTACATTCTGTGTACTGCTTACTACTGCCAGCGCTGGAAATAGGAAAAATAGGAGGGATGTAGTAACTACTGAAAAGCCAAAAAAGTTAGTAATAAGTATGCTGGCAAAGCCAGACATCAATGCTAAATTATAAATTCTAAATTCTAAATTATTTGTAATTTGTAATTTGTAATTTGTAATTGAAAGTTTTTGAATAAATAATTTAAGTATAGATCCAATTATAAAGAGGTAAGATAATAAGCCTAAAAGCCCTGTATTCGCCAAATAATTCAAATATTCATTGTGTGCTTTGTTGTAGATGTAGTCCCACTCCGATGTTAAATTATGTTCGATTGGTTTAAATTTAGGGAAGACATAGGCAAAAGTTTCTGGTCCACTACCCAAAATTGGGTAATTTTTAAACACATTTATAGCTCCGATCCAGACATATTTTCTAATGACGCCAGATTCTGTCCCGCCCGTTTCAAGAGTTGTACCGGTTGAAATTTTTTGAGTCGAGTCGAGAGTTGTAAGCGGTGAGTTAAAAAAGATAAATAAGATCAGAGAAGAAAAAAATATTGTTAAAAATTTCTTTGAGTATTTGAGTTTAGTTTGCCAAAAAACGAGTCCCCAAAAGATTATTGCCTCGACCCCAAAAGCTAGTAGACCCGATCTGGATTTTGTAAATAAAAGCGTTATAAAAAAAATAAATGACAAAAATGTAAATGATAAATATTTAGCATCTATTTTTTTAACAGTTAGCATTAATAACCATGTCATTGGGAGCAACGCGACTATAAGTGCAGCTAGCCAGTTGGGTTGGCCAAGTGTTGAAAAAACTCTATTTTGTACATCTTGTACCCAGCAGGATTCATATAGATTAAATCCTAATAGTTTGCAGGTAGTAAAAATTCCAAAATGCTCTAAGACCGCCAATAGCGAAGCTATTGTGGCAGCGAATAGCGAATAGCGAATAGCGAATAGCGACTGCTTCGCAGTCATGTTGGAGACAAATGCCCAATATAATAGGGCATAACAAATTTGGGAAACCAAACCGCCATTAAACCTTGAGTAATAACCAAGCCAGGATGTTCTTGAGTCGATTGAAAACAACAAACTAAGCAATAAAATAAAAAGATAAAGAGCTAGGGGAATATCCAATATTGTGCGACGAAATATAATTTTTTTGGCCAATATGCTTTTAATAATCCAAGCGGCTGTTATTAAAATTGTAAAGATATAGATAACTACAATTTTGTTAAATTCGAATAGCTCGGATGTGTTTTTAAAAAATATAAGTGGAATAAATGCAAATAATGTGTTAAAAAGTAGAGCAATCATGATTCCCTTATTAAAGAGTATACCAAATCCTGTTAATTTCGTTCTCGGCTTGTTTTCGACTGACCTGGGGATTGATTTAGGAACGGCAAATACATTGGTTTATATTAAAAACAAGGGTATTGCAATCAGAGAGCCGTCTGCTGTTGCAAGACATAAAAAAACTAAAGAAATATTGGCAATTGGCGCCTCGGCTAAAAAAATGTTAGGCCGCGCCCCTTCATCAATTGAGGTAATAAGGCCGCTTCGCGACGGGGTTATTGCTGATTTTGATGCAGCGGCCTCAATTCTTTCATATTACATCAAAAAAGTTCATGACACGGGCGGTAACACTCCAAAAATTCCAAGGCCCCATGTTGTTGTGGGGATTCCATCTGGTGTCACTGAGGTCGAAAGAAGGGCTGTTGCAGATGCGGCCATTGATTCAGGAGCGAGACGAGTCGATTTGATCGAAGAACCGATGGCTGCCGCAATTGGGACAGGACTTGGCGTCTCGTCTCCCGAGGGCAATTTTGTAGTTGACATAGGCGGGGGAACTTCTGAAATTGCAGTAATTTCACTGGGGGGAATTGTTTTGGGAAAGTCGTTAAAAACGGCTGGCGATGAAATGGATGAGGCGATTATTAACTTTGTTAAGCTGAAGTACTCCCTTTTATTAGGCCAGCCAACTGCCGAATCTGTAAAAATAAATATAGGCTCGGCAGTAGATATGGAAAAAGCTAAAAGTCAGGTTGTTAGAGGAAGGGATTTGGAAACTGGTTTACCCAGATCTATTAAATTAACTGATGTCGAAATAAGGGAGGCGTTGGGTCCAATAATTCAAGAGATAATCTCTGCAATTTCAGATACACTGGAGGAAACTCCTCCAGAGCTTATCTCAGATATTATGGAAAGAGGAATTTATTTGGCGGGCGGCGGCTCTTTAATTTATGGCATAGATAAAGCAATTTCTAGTGCAACAAAAATGCCCGTTTTTGTTGCAGAAGATCCTTTAACTTGTGTTGTGAGGGGCTGCGGCAAGCTTCTAGAAACCCCAACTTTGTTATCCCAGATTAGAGTTACAAAGGGAATGTAGTATTATTAACTGATGCAAAGTCTTGCGGGGATAGAAAATAATGAATCTTGGTTTTTGTGGTTTTTAAGAGGTATTTTGTTGTTGGGTTTTTTGGTTTTGATATCAAGACTTTTTGAACTTCAAATAATAAAAGGAGATTATTACAGGGGTTTATCTGAAGGCAATCGGATTGAAAGAGTTAAAATTCCTGCCAGAAGAGGAAATATTTATGCCCGAGGCGGTGAGATTTTATCAGGGTCTGATTTTTCTCACATAACAGGTTATCTTGCAGAAGTTAACGAAAAAGAGGTTGGAAAGGTTGATCCTAAGTGTATTGAAAAGGGTGCCTACAGACTTGGTCAAATAGTTGGCCGCGGAGGGCTGCAGGAAGAGTACAATTGCATTTTGTCAGGAATCGACGGGGAAGAGTTAATTGAGGTTAATAGCAGACAAGAAAAAATAAGAATAATTGGTAGAAGAGAACCAATTGCAGGACAGGATATAAAAACCAATATTGATTACAATCTGCAAAAAAAAGCGGCTGAGGAAATGAAGGATAAAACGGGCACTGTAATTATAACTGACAAAGCGGGGCGAATTTTAGTTCTTTTTTCTTCTCCATCCTACGATGCGAATAATATATTGCCTGCGTTAAATGACGAAAATCTGCCACTTTTAAATAGGGCTATAGGGGGACTTTATCATCCAGGATCAGTTTTTAAGCCCGTGGTTGCTTTGATTGCCTTGGAAGAGGGCAAAATTGATAAAGATTTTATATTTAATGATACGGGTGTAATTACAATTGAGAGCCCCTATGGCAATTATTCATACACAAATTGGTATTACACACAATATGGCGGAGTTGAAGCGGAAATTGACTTGACAAGGGCCATCGCCAGATCAACAGATACATTTTTTTACAAAGTTGGAGAATTGGTAGGAATAAATAAATTGATAGATGGATTGAAAAAATTTGGGTTAACTAAGACGACAGAGATCGATATAAAAGGTGAAGTTCTAAATTTAATTCCATCACCGGACTGGAAAGAAAGGGTTAAGGGTGAAAGATGGTTTTTGGGTAATACTTACCATTTTTCAATCGGTCAGGGTGACTTGGCATTAACTCCAATTTCTTTACACAGGGCGGATTTGATGATTGCAAATGGAGGTAAACTTTGCAACTTAAAAATAGTGGGTCAGACCAAATGTATTGATTTGGGATTTAAAAATGAAAATATAAAACTTGTAGAAGATGGTATGAAAAAGACATGTCTGCCTGGGGGAACTGGATATACATTTTTTGACTTTAAAGAGAAAACAGCGGATATTGATATTGCTTGTAAAACTGGGACTGCTGAGACAAATGAAGATAATAAAACGCATGCATGGTTTGTTGCATATAATATCGAAGATGAGAAGAAGCCGAGCAATGAGCTGATGTTTTTGACCGTAATGGTTGAAAAATCAGGTGAAGGAAGTAAGGTTGCAGGTCCAATTGCAAGAAAAATAATGGATGAATACTTTGGAAATGCTAAATGACAAATGCTAAATGCTAAATTGAAAACAAACACTGATCTCTATATTTTAGGAAAGTTAAAAGAAGAAGATAAAAAGGCTATTGCTGTTGTTGGAACAAGAATGCCAAGCACTCGCGGTAAAAAACTAACGGAAGAGTTTGTTCAAGAATTGGTTAAAAATGGATTTACAATAATTTCTGGCATGGCAAGGGGTATTGATACGATTGCTCATAAAACTGCAATTGATAGCGGCGGAAGGACAATTGCGGTTTTGGGGTCGGGTATTGATGTCATTTACCCGTATGAAAATAAAGAACTATACTATAGTATTATTAAAAATGGTGCAGTAGTATCAGGATTTCCAAATGGAACCAAGCCGATTGGAAAAAATTTTCTTGCTCGTAATCAATTAATTGTGAAGCTATCAAAAGCAGTTCTTGTTATTGAAGGCTTAAAGAGAAGTGGTACAATTTCAACCGCCAATCACGCAGCAAATGAAGGGGTAGATGTTTATGCTGTTCCAGGGAGTGAAGCAACTGACTGGTTGATAGGAGAGGGCGCAGTTTCAGTAATTTCGCCAATTGATCTGATTAACCTAATGTAGTCATAATCGCCGCGCTCACGCTCGTTATTGAGGCAAGTAATTATGAATTTAATAATTGTAGAAAGTCCGACAAAGGCCAAGACACTATCTAAATTTTTAGGTAGCGAGTATTTAGTTGATTCCACTCGTGGGCACATTATGGACCTTCCTAAAAGCCGGCTTTCAATTGATATTGAGAATAATTTTAAACCAGACTATCAAATTATTGAAAAACAAAAAGCTATAGTGAAAAATTTACAGTCTAAATCTAAGAAAGCCGAGCAAGTTTTTATTGCGACCGATCCGGACCGCGAGGGAGAAGCCATCGCTTCGCATGTTAGAGACATGCTTGCAAATGCCAAATTACAAATTACAAATGATAAATTGAAACGCATAAGCTTCCATGAGATAACACAAAAGGCTGTTGAAGAAGCAATAAGTCACCCTACTGTTGTTAATCAAAATTTAGTTGATGCGCAGATTGCTAGAAGGGTATTGGATAGGTTGGTGGGATATAAATTGTCGCCACTTCTTTGGAAAAAAGTTAGAAGAGGTTTATCTGCAGGGCGTGTCCAATCTGTTGCAGTTCGTTTAATAGTTGAAAGAGAAGATGAAATTAAAAAATTTAAACCAGAAGAGTACTGGGAAATATTTGCAAAACTTTATTCAAGTGAAGACAAAAACAAGATAATTACTACCACTTTAATCAAAGAAAGTATTAATAATAAAAAGGACGCAGATAGTGTAATATCTGATTTGGAAAATTCAAAATTTAAAGTTTTAAGAATTAGTAAAAAAGAAGTTAAAAAGAGTGCATATCCACCATTTACAACTTCTACATTAACACAAACTGGAGCAAGACTTTTTGGCTGGAGTGCAAAAAGAACAATGAGTGTTGCACAAAAATTATATGAAGAGGGACTTATCACATATCACAGAACTGACTCAGTAAATATATCCATACAAGCAATTAATAATGTCAGGGATTTTATAGAGAAAGAATATGGGGAAAATTATCTTCCTGAAAAACCAAACTACTTTAAAAAGCAAAGTAAAAATGTGCAGGAAGCACATGAGGCGATACGGCCTACGGCCGTCAATGCTAAATTACAAATGCTAAATGCTAAATTAGAACAAGCACAACAAAAATTATATGAGCTGATTTGGAAAAGATTTGTTGCCTGTCAGATGAAACCGGCAATTTATAGTGAAACAATAATTGATGTTGAAAGCGAAACAGAAAACAGCAAAAAACATCTACTTAGATCAGGCGGACAAATAATGATTTTTGATGGTTGGAGG
Source organism: Candidatus Microgenomatus sp. (assembly GCA_020724585.1). Classification (GTDB taxonomy): domain Bacteria; phylum Patescibacteriota; class Microgenomatia; order UBA8517; family UBA8517; genus DYGS01. Next base: position 578,715 of record DYGS01000001.1, on the reverse strand, counting down.
AAACTATTCTCAATTGACAAAGAAGTTATTATATTGCCTCAGTTAAAAGAAAATGAAAGTCTTGCAAAAGAAAAAGTTTGGGGAGAACAAAAGTTTACATTACCTCCTGCAAGGTATAATGAAGCTTCTTTAATTAAAACACTTGAGAAGTTGGGAATTGGTAGACCTTCAACATATGCACCAATCATTTCAACAATTCAGGCAAGAGGTTATGTAGAAAAACAAGAAAAAGCCTTTGTTCCAACAACAGTTGGTTTTGCAGTAACTGAATTTTTAGTTAAAAACTTTCCAGAGGAACTTGATTATAAATTTACCGCAGAAATGGAAGATGATTTGGATAGAATATCAAAAGGTGAAATAAAGTGGCAAGATGAAATGAAAAAGTTTTGGGGGCCATTTTCAAAAAAAATTGAGATTGTTGAAAAAAATGCAAACAGAGTAAAAATTGAGACAGAGAAGATTGGTAGAAAATGTCCAGACTGCAAAGAGGGAGAGTTAGTTATTAGGGTTGGGAGGTTTGGTAAGTTTATCAGTTGTGATAAGTTCCCAGATTGTAAATATATTGAAAAATTTGTTGAAAAAACTGGATTTAATTGTCCTGAGTGCAAAACTGGAGAATTAATAGTTAAAAAATCAAAAAGAGGCAAGTTTTACGGATGCAGTAACTATCCAAAATGTAAATATGCTACATGGAAACTACCCAAGAAAGAAGAAAAGTAACTTTTTTGTAAACTCTACTTTACTAGATTATTCAAATCTTACTTAATATACTTCTGCTACTGTCCATAATCTATGAGTAAATTTTTGTGGGACAGTTTATTTCCAAAATATAAAAAAAGCGTTTTAAATGATATAAATGCTGATTTTGCATATGAGAGATTAGTAAATTCATTGTCTATTCTAAGTTTGTGTGACAATTTTGGAAATGCACTTGACTTAGGTTGTGGTGATGGAAGGTTTACTAAAGAACTTGAAACTAGATATCAACGTGTTGTTGGGGTAGACCTTTCATACAAAATGTTAATGCAGGCGAAAAAAGTTTGCAAAAATACAAAATTCCTTCAATTTGATTTAGAAAAAGAATTTCCCGCATTAAATACAAATTTTAATCTAGTTACTTGTAAATTGGTTTTAATGTATCTTAGGGATATTGAAAACATTGCTAAAGAGTCCTACAAAGTTTTGAATAAAAATGGAATATTGGTTATTTCTGTTACTCACCCAATGAAATGGTTAGATAAAAACTCATATTTAAATGAGAATTTAGTCACAGGCAAAATAGCAAAAGACGATAACTTGAGCGTTGTTTTTAAAGCAAGAACTTTACAGACTTACATAAATACATTTACTAAACATGGTTTTAAAGTAAGTACCATTTTGGAAACAGGTGTCCCAGATTCATTTGTGATAAAATACCCAAGTTATCTGCCATTTCAAAATAAACCCTATAGGCTGAATATTAAGTTTATTAAAACATCATGAAAGACCTACATAGTTTGCAGATTAACATTCTCCAAAAGTTACTTTACTCGCGTGGCCTTAAGTATTCTCAAATTAAACCAAAGGGTATTGAGAGCGGCCAGTTTGCGTTTCACTTAGACAAACTAATTGGTCTTAACTATGTAAGTAAGTCAGGATCAGTATATGAGCTAACACTACTTGGAAAAGAAGTTGCCAATAGAATGGATATTGGTGATGAAAGGATAAAAGTACAAGCTAAAGTTTCTGTATTAATAGTCTGTATTGATAAACGAAAAGATGATGATTATTATCTCCTTTATACTAGACTTAAATCACCTTTCTATGGCTACCAAGGATTCCCAACTGGCAAAGTAAAGCGAGGAGAAAATATACTTGATGCAGCAAGACGCGAACTTTTAGAGGAGACAAGTTTAAATGGTTTACCTAAACTATTTGCGATAAGACATTATAAAATTAAGGATTTTAAAAATCATTTATTGGAGGATAAAATATTTTTTGCGTGCAAGTTTATAAACCCTAAAGGTAAATTAACTAACAACCCTGAGGGAAAATATAAATGGGTTAAAAAAGACAAAGTCTGGGACTATCTTAAAAAACCAGTTAATGAGATTAAGGACATTTTTGAGATAGTAGATGATAAAAACATCACCTTCAAAGAGATGGAGTATCAAACAAACGGATTTTAAAGAAAATTTTGACAAATCATAATGTTAAAAACAAAATTATTTATATTTAACAACCTCAGTATTTTTAAAAATTAATTTTACTTTTGCTTTTTTAAACATTTCTTCAGATTCAGCGCCTGCATGATATTTGTTTACTGCATAGACTCTTTTAATACCTGAGTTGATAAGAAGCATTGCACAAGTTCTACAGGGTGTCATGTTTACATAACAAGTTGAACCGTCAAGACTAACACCTCGTTTTGCAGCTTGGCATATTGCGTTTTGTTCAGCATGCACTGTCCTCATACAATGTTCAGTTATGTGTCCATCTTCATGAATTACCTTTTTCATAAGATGTCCTACTTCATCGCAATGTGGAAAACCAACAGGGGAACCAACATACCCTGTTACTAATATTTGTTTATCTTTAACAAACACACATGAAGCTCTGCCTCTATCGCATGTTGCACGTTTTGAGGCGGCAACCATAATGTCAACGAAATATTCATCCCAAGAAGGGCGAACATATTTATCTTTTTTTGTGTTTATTATTTTACCTATTTGAATTTGTAGTTTTTTTACACTTTCGTTATTGTTCACTTTAAAATCAGAAAGTTTAATACATTCTGGAATATTTTGAGAATTTTTATCACTATTTTGAAATTCTCTTTGTTCTTGGGCTTTGAATTCCCTCAATGTTACAAAATCTTTGTCTGAAGCTCTTTTTTTAATTCTTTTATATCTTGTTTCAAGTTTTGCTTCAACTGCAATTAAAATAGCTCCGTTTTGTTTTAAAAATTCAGCTTCTTTTGGATTTCTAATGCTCTCAATAATGCTATTTATACTTTTTATACTTTCTTTTTTTGCTCTTAAATAAAGTTTCTTAACTACGTACTCAGGTCCATGTTTTTTACGAAGTTCATTCCCAACGTCTTGAAGATTTATTCTATTTATCTCTCTTTTCTGCTTTTGAAGATATTCTCTTAAATAGTCACTTACGGAATAATGTTTAAAACCTTTTTGCGTTAAATACTCAACTACAGTTCCTTTGCCCGCGCCAGATGTACCAGTAATACCAATTATCATTATGTATTTTTACCATCTAGATTTTAAAAATTAAATAGGTAAAATGATTTTTAATGAAGTTGAAATGTTACCTTTGTGGATCAATAGCAGGTGGTCGTGATTTTGAAAATGGAATTAATGCAATTGCAAAGGCAGTTGAAAAAAATGGTCATAGGGTAATGACTAAAGCAACAACTGTAAATACAGCAAAAAAATATACAAATTCTTCAACACTTAAAACCAGAAGAGGTATCGTTAAAAGGGATAAAAGATGGATTAGAGAGTCTGACTATATTGTTTCTGAAGTTTCACAATATTCACACGGAGTTGGCTATGAACATGCATATGCAGAAAGTCAGGATAAACCTATTTTAATGTTAAGACACAAAAGTTTAGAGGGACAAAAATATTCAGCATTTTTAGATGGAACTGACTACAAAAAATTCATGTTTAGTTTCTATGATGAAAACACAATTGAAAGTATTTTAAATAAGTTTCTAAAAAAATATGTCAAAAAATAATTATAAGCAGAGCTTGGCCATTTTCAGTGGTAAAGACTTTGATGTATATCAAAAGTTTTGTAAAAGTACTGCAGTTTATCCAAAGATAGGTAAAAGTTTCGTTTATCCTTTAATAGGACTTCAAGGAGAAGTTGGCGAGGTGTCAGAAAAGATTAAGAAAATGTTCCGTGATGATAAGGGTAAATTAACAGACGAGAAAAAAGTTGAAATAGTAAAAGAGCTTGGCGACGTAGTTTGGTATATCTCACAACTTGCAACTGAATTTGAAGTGAGGTTTTCAGATGTAATTAAAATTAATTTTGAAAAACTTTCATCAAGGAAGCAAAGAGACAAATTACATGGTAGTGGGGATAATAGATAAATGGAATATTTAACAAGACGACCAATTAATGAAGGAGCAGAGAAATGGATTGATGTCACGGTGCCAGTATTAGACCATGGCTTTGTTAATTTGCTTGATTATATGGGTGGCGATGTTGATATAGAACGTGCGGCAAGGATTTCGTATGGCCAAGAAACAAGGAAGATTAATGAAACAAAAGGTTTAGTTAGATACTTATTAAGACATGAACACACTTCTCCATTCGAAATGGTTGAATTCAAGTTCCATCAAAAAATGCCGTTATTTGTAGCAAGGCAATGGGTTCGACATAGAACCGCAAGCTTAAATGAATATTCTGCTAGATATTCAGTTGTAAGAGATGAGTTCTATATACCTGAAGCAGGCGTTATTTCTGTACAGTCTTCAGATAATAAGCAGGGACGTGGTCCAGAAGTAGATCCTAGTTTAGCACAAGAGGTGCAAGATAAATTAAGAACACATTTCAGAAATTCACATGATTTATATTTATGGCTTTTGGATGAAGATATTGGAGCTGGGTTGGCAAGAGAGATTGCTCGGTTACCATTACCTGTCGCAGTTTATACGGAATGGTATTGGAAGTGCGATTTACATAATATTCTTCATTTACTTAATTTAAGAATGGACAAACATGCACAGTATGAAATTAGGGTACATGCAGAGGCGATGGCCAATATTGTCAAAGATTCAGTTCCAATTACCTGGCAAGCATTTGAAGAATATCAATTAAATGCTGTTAAAATTAACGAATTTGAAATTACTACACTTAGAGACATGTTACTTGCAAGAAATGTGCATTTTTCTTCCGAAGAAATTGAACAAAGAGCAAAAAATGCAGGATTAACGAATAAAAGGGAAATTCAAGAGATGGTTGAAAAAGTAAGGAAAATGGGATTGATTCAAGAATAATTTTCTTCTTGCAAGTTTTTGAAAAGTGATACAATTTTAGTAATGAGATTAAATTCCAAACAAATAGATTCATTGTCCTTATTCTTTAACACGTTGGCAGTTGCTTGGTTCACAGCTAGTGTTATATCTCCATTTTTCGTGTCTTCAAGCTCAAATTTTATTGGCTTATCATTTTTTATGTATGGAATTTTTATGACATTTGTGTTTTTGGCTTTATCTTTGTTATTATTGATTGAAGAATAATGAAATACTGGACTTTTGAAAATACATATTATTTTGCGGTAGTTGTAAGCGGCCTTTTTGCTCTTGGATTTTTTTACTACTTTATCAAAGGAAGAAGAATAAAAAAAAGAAAATGAATTTATTAGCAATACTGGCACTAATAGTAAGTATTTCTGTTTTGTTTGTAGTTGGTCGTGAATTTTTTTACAAAATAAAGTAATTTTCTTCCTGCAAGTTTTTTTTGATATTAATTCATATAAGTGTGAGCCTTATTATAAAGGAATGAAGATGCCTCTGAATAATTTGTAAATCTTCCTTGCTTTAAGAGTCTGCGTTGTAATACTCCGCTATGAAATACTGAACCAATAAATCTTTCAGCTGCAATTAATTCGGGCTTGTAATTAGAGTAATCACCAGTATTAGGAATATCGTTATTTATCCAGTGAGTTCCTGGTAGCATTGTTAGCCGCGCAAATCTTATTAGTTGTTCTGTCATTTTTTCGACATCGTTTTCAAAAATCCTTGGGGCTGTTGATCTTTCCGCAACCCTCCTTGCGCATGACATAGGGTGTTGGTCAAGTATAAAAGTTTGAAATATTTGATTTCTGATTTCTTGGGTAGATAACACTGTTCTTGCAATTTCTTCCGGTCCATATACAAAAGCTTCGGAAGCAATTGGATGTCTATCAAACACGATTAATGTTTCGGGTTCAGGTTCAAAATCTAGTGCATCTGCTAAGAAGACCATTTGAAGTGCGTCTTTGGCTATTCCTAGTTCACCGTTTAGCGCTGGAAGAATTACTTTTGAAACCGGTCCATCAGGTCTTGGCATTTTTATAACTTTTGCTCCGATGTTGCAGTTGGCTAAATAACTTGAAAAAATATTTAAGACTGTTGTTTTTCCAACTGCATTTAGGCCTGTAACGACTATGTGTTCATTTGCATTATTATGGATTCCCTCTTTATGTCTATCCGCCATCTCTTTCAGGTTGATACCAACAAATCGACCTTTTGTCTCTGGTACAATTTCCGCAACAATTTCGTCACATTTAGATGCTAAATCATGAAGTGGAGTACGTTTCCAGACATCTGAAGTGCTAATGTTGTGCCAACCATCAATGTCGCTTTTATAAATCCACGCTCTCAAACTGATAGCCCCGATTAACATTGCAGTTTTAGCAAATGGATCATTCGGATCAATTTTATTTGCAACCGATGATGGTTGATGTGATTGCCATACAAACCAACTACCGAGTCCACTTGTAGCATCTCTTTTTCCATATGGATTCGGTTCCATAAACGCCGCGGTTGCCATTTGAATTTGACGTTGTATAATCCGATATCTTTCAAGTTGATCAGGTAAACAAGTTTCAATAATCCGTTTTCGAAAAGTTTCAACCCCCGACATATGTATGTTAGTTTTCTTGGCAGAGTTTTGATATTATACACTAATATGGCTGTGGTTTTTGACGGTAGATCGTATTCACTTAAAAAGAAAACATTACTTACTAGTGATGTAAAACTCTTAAAAGAAAAAGGAAAGTATCCTAAAATGGCAACTATTTTAGTTGGAAATGATACTGCTAGTATTTTGTATGTAAATTTGAAGAAAAAATACATCGAAGAAATAGGAGCAGAACTTGATATATATCGATTACCTGAAAATGTAGAAAAAAGTGAAGTTTTAAGTCTTATTAAATCTTTAAACGAGGATAAAACAGTAAATGGAATAATGATCCAACTTCCGTTTCCGGCGAAAATTACAAATTACAAATTACAAATTATAAATTCAATTGCACTGACTAAAGATGTTGATGGAATGAGGGAAGATAGTAAGTTTATTCCACCTACTGTTAAAGCAATCCTTGAAATTTTAAAGCTTGCACTTTTTGAAACAAAGAAGTTAGTAAAGGAAATTGATGTAGTTGGTGCTTCTGGTATGGTTGGAAAGCCACTGGTTAAAAAACTTCAAAAAATGAGATATGTAGTAAATCAATATGACAAAACAACACCCTTTAAGGGTGTAACCTTTAAAGGTCAGGTTTTAATATCAGCAGTAGGTGTTGCTAATTTGATTAGTGATGATATGGTTAAAAACGATGCTATCTTAATCGATGTAGGTAGTCCATTTGGAGATATTGATCCAAGATGCGAGAATAAAGCATCTTTTATTACCCCTGTCCCAGGTGGGGTTGGACCAGTTACAATTTCCTGTTTGGCTGAAAATTTAGTTGCTAGTTGCTAGAAATTAGAAACTAGTCTAAAATACATACAAATCACATATACTTTAACTCTCTGAAGCTTACTTTAAGTATATGGAAGGTCAAGAGAGAATTATCAAATATGGCAGTTAATATTGATTTAGAAGAATTATTGGCAAGCGGTGCTCATTTTGGCCATCAATCCAAAAGGTGGAACCCAAAAATTAAAGATTTTATATATGGCGCTCAAGATGGCGTGCATATTTTTGATCTTCCAAAAACAAAAGCTGCAATTGAAGAAGCTCTTAATTTTTTAACACAATCAGTTAAGGACGGGAAAACCGTACTTTTGGTTGCATGCAAAAAGCAGGCCAAAGATAAAGCACTTGAAATACATAAAGAAACCGGAATAGCTACTGTTACCGAAAGATGGTTGGGCGGGGCAATCACAAATTTTTCTCAGATTAAAAAATCAATTGATAAATTATCCGATCTTAAAGAGAAATTAGCATCAGGTTTTTATGCTAAATATACAAAAAAAGAGAGAATCTTAATAGAAAGAGAGATTGAAAGACTTGAAAGATTTTTTGGAGGCATAGTTTCTCTCACTAAAGTTCCCGACATTTTAATTGTTGTTGATATTAAAAAAGAAGCAACGGCAATAAGAGAGGCAAGAAGAAAAGGAGTGGCTGTTATTGGGATCGTTGACAGCAATTCTGATCCGACTTTAATTGATTATCCAATCCCCATGAACGACGATGCTACAAAAGCACTTCATTTGGTTTTGGATTATATCAAACAAGCCATTCTTGAAGGCAAAAATTCAAATGCTAAAAATCTAAATGCTAAGTCAAAAACAAAAAAACAATGAAAATTGATGCTACACTTATTAAAAAATTAAGAGAAGAAACAGGTGCTGGTGTCATGAGAGTTAAGCAGGTGTTGGACGAAGTGGGTGGAGACGAAAAAAAAGCATTAGAAATTTTAAAAAAAGAAGGCTTTGAAAAAGTTGCTAAAAGGTCGGAAAGAGAAACAGAACAGGGGAGAATATTCACATATAATCATCACACTGGAAAAGTAGCATCTGTTGTTGAACTTTTTAGTGAAACAGATTTTGTTTCCCGAAACGAGCTTTTTGAAGAATTGGGGAAGAATATTGCACTTCAAGTTGCTTCTATGGGAACAGAGGCAATAGAAGATCAAGATTTTATTAAAGACCCAAGTAAAAAAATAGTTGATTTAATTAAAGAGGTTATTGCAAAAACTGGTGAGAATATCAGACTTGGTCGAGTACTTCGCGTGGAGCTCGGTAAATAAATAAGCACGAAATACGAATTTCGAAATCCTAAACAAATTCAAATATTTAATTTTTTAATTTTTGTGTTATTATTATTTTGATATTGTCACAAGTTTCGAATTTTAGATTTCGAATTTAAGGAAATGGATATAAACTCAATTTCTTCAAAATTTCAAAAAGTTCTTGATGTTGTTGTCTCTGATATAGCTTCTGTCAGAACCGGCCGTGTTGCACCTTCCTTGGTTGAAAATATAGTTTGTCCTGCATATGGCGGGACTCAAAACTTGCGCATTTTAGAACTTGCTTCGATTACGGCCCCTGATCCTTATACTTTAGTTATTTCTCCTTGGGACAAATCAATAATTGGAGACATTAAAAAGGGAATTTTAGAAGCCAACCTTGGTATGAATCCATCAATAGATGGGGAGGTTTTAAGAATTTCATTCCCTCCATTGACGACTGAAGATAGAGAAAAATATGTCAAAATACTGTCTCAAAAAATTGAAAGCGGTAGAGTGATGATTAGACAAATTAGAGGTGAGGAGATGCATAATATAAAAAAGAAATTTGAAGCAAAAGAAATCACTGAAGACGAGAGAGCCGAGCAGGAAAAGAAAATACAGGAATTAACAGATGGCTTTATTGCAAAAATCGAAGAGGCGGGAGAAAAAAAGAAGCAGGATTTAATGAAGATTTAAATTAAGCATATCCGAAATTCACTTCTTCAAGCCCAACATGCTTTCTAGTTTGATCTATTTGGTTTTGTAATTTCAGGTTATTATTATCAAAAAAATTGATTGTTGTGGTTAAATCTTTTCTCAACTTTTTTACATCTTTTTGTAGATTTTTAATATCGTTTCGAATGGGTAAAAGTTTTAGCTCTAATTTCGATTCTAACTTTTCTTCTAATTTCGATTCTAACTTTTCTTCTAATTTCGATTCAAATTTTAATTCAATTAAATTTCCGATAGCATTTAGATCTTGTTTGGTTAACATATTTTAAATATACTCTAAAGTATATGTTTTGGTCAATCCTGGTTTTTATTTTAGTTCTTTCAATTCTGGTTTTAGTCCATGAATTTGGACATTTTTGGGTTGCAAAAAGAAATGGTATTTGGGTTGAAGAATTTGGGATTGGCTTGCCCCCAAGAATTTTTGGTAAGAAGATAGGTGAAACAATATATTCTATAAATCTTTTGCCCTTTGGAGGGTTTGTGAAACTTCATGGTGAGATGACGGAAGATCAAATTATAAATAAAGAGAGGTCATTTTTTTATAAAAGCAAGAGAGTAAAGACCGCAGTCATAGTTGCGGGTGTTATTATGAATTTTTTGCTGGCGGTATTTGCCTTTGCTGTTGTTTATTCGTTTTCGGGCATCCCAAGACAAACTGACGAGGTTAAAGTTGTTGCTGTTGCGCCTGATTCTCCCGCCTTAACTGCCAATATTTTGGTTGGAGATGTTATTAGAAAAGTTGACGGAGAGGAAGTTAAAAGCGTTTCTGAATTTATATCAAAGGTGGAGAGCAAGAAGGGCAAAAAAATTACATTGGAAATTGATGACAGGAAAGTGACTATCGTACCAAGAATGTCACCACCCGAAGGACAGGGTCCATTAGGTGTTTCAATATCTACGACTCAAATTTATTATCCTCCTTATTGGCAAAGGCCATTTTATGGAGTTTATTATGGTTTTAAGGATGCGTTCTTTTGGGGCGGGACTGTTGTGAAAGGGTTTGCATCTATTTTTACAGATTTGGCAAAAGGAGATGCGCCAAAGGATGTTTCAGGTCCTGTTGGGGTCTTTGCTGTAACTTCAGAAGCGGCTAAAACGGGAATACTTTCGCTTATTAATCTGGTTGGGGTTATCTCAGTAAACTTGGCAATCTTAAATATTATTCCATTCCCCGCACTTGATGGGGGAAGGTTGCTATTTATATTTATTGAAGGGGTTTTTGGAAAAAAAGTTTTACCTAAAGTTGAGGCGGCTATTCATACTATTGGAATGATTATACTCCTGGCCTTGATACTTGCAATCACTGTTAAAGATATAAGAGGTTTAATTTCTGCAGGCTCAATTACCAATTTCCTAAATTCATTTAATAGATGATACAATAAATAAGATTAGCTTTATGTTGCAGAGTCAATTATTTCCAAAAACTAAAAAAGAAGTGCCTAAAGATGCTGAAAGTGTGAATCATAGACTTTTGGTTCGAGCAGGATTTATGGATCAACTCATGGCAGGCAGTTGGACATTACTTCCGATGGGCTGGAAAGTGGTAAATAAAATTAATCAAATAATCAGAGAAGAAATTAATGCAGTTAGTGGGCAAGAAATGCTTATGCCACTTTTGCATCCAAAATCAATTTGGGGTGAAACAGGTAGATGGGATAAAGCAAATGAGATTATGTATAAATTAAAAGATGCCCACGATAAGGAGTATGTACTATCTTTTACCCATGAAGAAATTGTAATGGATCTGCTTCGTAAGACTATTAATAGCTACAAAGATTTGCCTCAAGCTGTCTATCATTTTTCAACTAAATTTAGAAACGAGTTAAGAGCAAAATCAGGAATTTTGAGGGGCCGTGAGTTTATGATGAAAGATCTATATTCTGCTCATACAACTGAAGAAGATTTGATGGAATATTATGAAAAAGTAAAAGGAGCATACTCAAAAATATTTACAAGATTAGGTTTTAACTTTAAGATTGCAAAGGCATCAGGCGGGGTGTTTACAGATAAATTTACCCATGAGTTTCAAGTTTTAAGTAAAGCTGGGGAAGATACTATTTATTGGAAAGATGATGATAGCGAAGCTATAAATGAAGAGATTTTTAAGGGAGATAAAAATGATTATACGAGTGCAAAATCAATTGAAGTTGGTAATATTTTTCCTCTTGGAACTTGGTATGCGGAGAAAATGAAAATGTATTTCACTGATAAAAATGGAGATAAGAAACCTGTATGGTTTGGTAGTTACGGTATTGGACCAACTCGTGTTATGGGTACTTGGGTAGAAGTATCACATGATGATAAAGGAATAATTTGGAGTAAAGAAATAACTCCATTTGATGTACATTTGGTTGGTTTAAATGGTAAGGGTGAGGAAACCTATGAAAAACTAAAAGCGAATAACTTAGATGTGTTATTTGATGATAGAGATGTTGGTGCGGGTGAAAAGTTTAAAGATTGTGATTTGATTGGTATTCCAGTAAGACTTGTAGTATCAGACAAAACTGGAGACAAAATTGAATTTAAAGAAAGAAACTCAGATAAAGTCGAACTCTTAAGCTTTGATGATATATTAAAAAACTTAAAGTAATTATGGAAGATTGTGTGTTTTGTAAAATTGTTAAAAAGGAAATTCCTAGTAATATTATTTTTGAGAATGAGGATGTGATAGTTTTTAAAACTATTGCTCCAGTTGCAGAACATCATTATTTAGTTTGCCCCAAAAAACATATAGCTAGTTTTATGGAATTGGATTCAGAAATATTATCAATTACGAAAACTGCTCAAGAAGTTATTAAAAAGTTTGAGATTGTTGATGGTTATAAGCTTATATTTAATGGGGGTAAATATCAAGAAGTTATGCATGTACATTGGCATTTGTTGGCAGGGAAACTGGAAGATGAGGATGATATATTAAAGAAAACATGATAGCAAACACACTACAGAATAAAATTGGGGAGGCCATGAAGGCAAAAGATGTGGTGTTACTTTCAACACTTCGAATGCTTTTGTCTGAGTTTAATTACGAAAAAATAAGACTGCAAAAAGATCTTGAAGATAAAGATGAAGAAAGAGTTATAAGAAGGGAAATAAAAAAGAGAAGAGAGGCAATAGAAATATTGACAAAAATCCAAGATTCAAAAACTCAAAATCTCCAAGCAAGTGAAAATTTGCAAAATGAAAAAGATGAGCTAAAAATACTGCAACAGTTTTTGCCGCCGGAATTATCTAGGGAAGAGATTGGCAAGTTGGTTGAAGAATCAATAAACTTGGTAAATCCTTCCGGCATAAAAGACATGGGGAAAGTAATGGGAGTGATTAAAGCAAAAGCACCAAGCATGGATGGGACATTGGTTGCAAATATCGTAAAACAGAAATTAGAATCCAGAAGTTAGAATTTAAATGATTAAAATCCAAATTTTTAAGGAAAATTCTAGATATAAAATAAATATACCCAAGGTTAAGCGAGTTTTAGAAAGTTTTTTTCAAAAAGAGGGGAAAAAAAATTTAAATATTTCCGTTGCATTTGTTGGCAAAAAAACAATGCTTGAAATTGCTAAAAAATATTATAAGAAAGACCAAAAACTTCATAACATTTTTTCGTTTGAGGAATTAAAAGAAATTGTTGTATGTCTGGATGCAATCAAAACCCAAAAAGAGTTATATGATTTACTAATCCATTCGGCAAAGCATATAATAGGAAAACATCATAAACAAGTGTGATTGCAATGTATATGACTTTTTATTTAAAATACAGACCACAGACAGTCCAAGATTTGGATATTGAATCGGTAAGGCTAGGCCTCAAAAATATTTTGCAATCGGAAAATATTCCACACGCCTTCTTGTTTTCGGGCCCAAAAGGCACAGGAAAAACCTCTACGGCAAGAATTGTAGCTAAGGCAATTAATTGCGAAAAACGAGGAGACAGAAAAAAGGAAGAATTCGAACCGTGTAATCAGTGCAAAACATGTATTTCTATTACAGATGGTGCGAATATGGATGTAATTGAAATAGATGCCGCCAGCAACCGAGGTATAGAGGACATCAGAATACTTATTGAGTCGGTAAAATTAGCGCCTTCGAAAGCAAAGGCAAAAGTTTATATTATTGATGAGGCACACATGTTGACGACTGAGGCTTCAAATGCTCTTTTAAAAACTCTTGAGGAACCGCCTTCTCATGTTTATTTTATCTTGGCAACCACTAATCCTGAAAAAATCATCAATACAATAAAAAGCAGAACATTCATAATTAATTTTACAAATGCTACTGAAGAAGAGTTAAAAAGATCCCTAGAAAGGATAATTAAAAAGGAGAAATTGGTAATTAGTGATCGAGAGATAAAACAGATTATAAATAGGGCAGGCGGTTCATTTAGAGACGCTGTCAAAATTTTGGAAATATTTTCAATAGATAAAAATGTTTTGAAAAACTTGCTTGATTTTGATGAAAAATTACTATTGGATTTGATACTCAAAAAAAATGTTGAAAAATCTTTAGTTTATTTGAATGAATCAATCAAAAACGGAAACACCGTTAATGATATTTTGCAAAAATTAGTTAGTTTACTGCGAAGTAGAATAATCGAAAATAAAAGTGAATCTGAAATTCATTTGATTGAATTACTTTTAAAATCCCAAGAACTTAGCAAATTTTCCCCAATTGAAGAATTGCCTCTTGAAATGGCAGTTATCAAGTGGTGTAAGATAAGTTAATGGTGGATGAGTCTTCTTGGTCTAAATTAATTGAAAGAGTCAGAGCTGTTAGCTTGTCTGTATCAAGTTTGCTGGTTTCGTCAAAACCGCTGGAATTTGACGGTGAGAGAATAAAGCTTGGAGTGTGCTATAAATTTCATAAAGATATGCTAGAGGAGTCGCGAAATAGGCAAATTTTAGAAAATACAGCCACGGACATCTTTAATAAAAATGTAAGATTTGAATGTCTTTTAATTGACCCGCCTTCAGATAGTGCTTCCAATCCGGTATTGACCGAGGTGGGCAACGATAATATACTTAAGTCTGCGGAGGAATTATTTAGTTGATACGAAAATATGTGGGATAAATTTAAACAACTTGGTGAATTAAACAAGATGCGTCAGCAAGCCAGTGCCCTTCAAAAGGAGCTGGAAAAGATAGTTGAGACTTTGGAAAAAAATGGTTGGACTGTTTCTGTGACGGGTGACCAAAAAATTAGATATATTAAAAAAGACGGAGAAGATTTTAATGCTTTGGTTGATCTTATCAACGAAGCTATGAAGAAAGTACAAAAAGAAGCCGCTAAAAAAATGATGGAGATGGGCGGCGGACTTTCAGGCCTTCTTGGAAATTTAGGAAAGTAGTTTTATATGAAAATCCCCAAGGCAATATCCTCACTAATTGAGTCTTTTGAAAAATTGCCGGGAATAGGTCCCAAATCAGCCCAGAGGCTTGCGTATTATCTTCTTCGAGTGCCTCAAAATCAACTTGACGATTTTGCAAAATCAGTGGGCGATTTGAAAAAAGACACAGTTCTTTGCTCAGTTTGTAAAAACATCGATCAAATTGACCCTTGTGCAATTTGTTCTGACTCAGCTCGCGATCAAACCACATGTTTAATTGTTGAATCACCTCTTGATCTTTTGGCTTTCGAAAGAAGCGGGAAATACAAAGGTCTCTACCATGTTTTGCACGGAGTTATTAACCCATTGGAAAATATTGGACCGGACGAGATATATATTCAAGCCCTGCTTGAAAGAATCAAAACTGAAAAAACTCCAAAACTCGAAGAAATTATAATTGCTACAAATCCAACAATGGAGGGGGAAGCGACTGCTATGTATATTAGTAAAAAACTCAAAGAATCAAAAAATCAAAAAATCAAAATAACTAGACTTGGAATGGGGATTCCTACGGGGGCTGATTTGGAATATGCAGATGAGCAAACTTTAAATCAAGCACTTGAAGGCCGTAGAACACTATAGTGTCATTGCGAATGAGATGAAGCAATCTATAGTCATATCAAAACAAAATGACTATATATCTCGCACAAAAAAGCAACATTTTGTTTTATGCTTGCTATAAGAGAGATTGCCACGCTCATTTTGTTTGCTCGTAATGACAAAACTGCGATAGTAATACTTGACACTTGACACCTGATACTTGACACTAAAAAATATGAATACTGCCACACAACAAGTTAAACAAAACATCAAAAAAATGGCCCAGCAGTTTGCCAATGAACCCCTTGAAATATTAAAAACTGCAAGAAAGCAGATAACTGATGAGGAAAGAGGATACGAGGATAAGAGTGATGAGTCAAAAACAGAAAAACAGCCTCAAAACCAAGAATATGAAAAACAAATTGCAGAGCAAGATGGCAGAAAACTAGAAGCATTAGAATCAGAACTTAGAGATATCAGAAGGCAAAAATTATTTAACGAATTACTTGCCAAAATCCAGTCGGGGGTTGAAGTATCTATCGAAGAATTTCAAGAGTTATCAGCCGAACAAAGAGAAGTCTTAAAAGCCCACTTAGAAAACATAAATGCCAAAAAAGAAAGCGACGAAAAGGCAAATATCGGATTTATAGAACCTAACGCAAAACAAGGAAGAAGAATGGTTTTTGGCAAGAAGCAGTCAGCTCAAAAACAAACCACAAGAGTAGAAAAGCCAGTACCACCAAGCGGATAAGTTATAAATTCTAAGTTTATGGCCAAAGTGATACAATAGCACATGGGATATTTGGAAAATATATGTATAAGAGGTAATTTGAGTGACTCAGAGATTGTTTCTAAGTTCGGCGCAAAAATCGCTGAGCAACATGTGAAACTTACGGTAGAAGAAAGTGAAGTATTGAAATTATACATACGTGGTTATTATTTGATTCAGAGGGCTGGTGAGTTTATAGATTACAAAAAGTTGCCCTTTTGGAAATATCTCAAAGTGTTGCCCCCGATCCCAAGTGTGGTTGGTGCAGCTTTTACATCTGAACGAATTGGAAAAGAAATTCTTGATGAAACACTAGATTACGAATATATACTTAAAGTCGGTGGTAAATTGGCCAGGAAAAATATGCGAAATCTTGGAAATTTACTTAGTGGTGTGATGTCGCAGGTCGGGGATGAAAAAATAACCGATAAAACTTTTCTAAGAATAAAGCAGGACATGAGAACGATAATAAATAGTTGGAGCAATCGTACTGAAAATAAGATATGATTATAAATAGATATGGATTTTTTATTATATAACTCATTAACAAAGAAAAAGGAAGTTTTTACTCCAATTAGCCCCAAAGAAGTAAAGCTATATACCTGCGGTATGACTGTTTATGACTATGCCCATATAGGGCATGGTAGAAAATATGTAATGGATGATATTTTAAAAAGAACACTTATTTACAATGGCTACAAAGTCAAACATGTCCAAAATGTTACTGATGTGGGGCATTTAGTATCGGATGCTGATACCGGTCAAGATAAACTTGAAAAAGGTGCACAAAAACAAAATAAAACAGTTTGGGAAGTTGCAGAATTTTTTACAAATAACTTTTATGAGTCAATGGATGCCTTAAATATTTTAAGACCTGATGTTATTTGTAGGGCAACAGATCACATAAAAGAACAAATTGAATTAATAGAAAAGTTATTTAAAAATGGCTATGCATATGATACATATGAGGCAGTATATTTTGACACTTCAAAGTTTGAAGGCTACGGAAGTCTATTTGGACAACAAATTAGCGAAAAGCGAATAGGCGTTAGGGAACGAGTGAAAACAGATAAGAATAAAAGAAACCCATCAGATTTTGCTCTTTGGTTTAAAAGAGTAAACCATTTTAAAGACCATGTTATGCATTGGGACAGTCCTTGGGGCGATGGTTTTCCGGGGTGGCACATTGAATGCTCCTCGATGAGTATGAAGTATTTAGGTGAGCAAATTGATATACATACAGGCGGGGAAGATCATTTGTCAATTCACCATCCTAATGAAATTGCACAAAGCGAAGGCGCAACAGGCAAAATTCCATTCAGTAAGTTTTGGGTGCACCACGCATTTTTAATAGTTAATGGAACTAAAATGAGTAAATCTTTGGGTAACTATTTTACTTTGCAGGATGTTATTGATAAAGAATACGACCCAATGGCTTTGAGGTATCTTTATTTAAATACTCACTATAAAAAACCCATGAATTTTACTTGGGAATCACTTGATGCTTCAGCTAAAGGACTTATGCGTCTTAAACAGCAGGTCGAGATTTTAAAAAATGGGAAAGGTAGAACAATTTTATCTGAAGACAAGGAAAATAAAATTGAAGAATTTAGAACAAAGTTTATGGGTGCAATTAATGACGATTTAAACACTAGTAAGGCATTAGCTACTTTATTTGAGGTATTAAAAAGCAATATTCCAAGCGAGGATAAATATGATTCGGTAAAATCTTTTGATGAAGTTTTAGGACTAAACCTTTGAAAGATTTATTTTTTTAATACTAAACTGTGGCTCCTTTTTAGCTATAATCCCAATGTAGTCTATTAGTGGGAGCATTTTCCTAACTTCTGCCCAAAATTTTTCAGATAAGTTTGATGTAAAACTGCCATAGCCAGCTTTTTCGCTTTGACTACATAGTTTATTTTCCCATTCTTTGATAATTTTTAAAACCTCTCCGCCTTCCTGGTTAAATCTCTCTTGCAGATCTTCCTGGTTTATAGAATAACTTTGGTGGAGCTGTAAAAAATTGTCAAAAATCTCTTTGTTGTCATTTATCATCCTGTCAAAATATTCCTTGTATTTTGTCATGAAGACTATTACACCCAAATTTACTATTGATTTCAATGGCCAAACTATGACATTATTAGATAATATGGCTGATGCTGACATTAAGGTTGTTGGGCTTTCGTCTTCCAAGGGTAAAAAACCTGATTGGAAAATAATTAGTGCCATTATTGGAATTGTGGTTTTGGCTATTGGTGTAATTGCTGGGATTTTCTTGGTTCGTCAACAGCAAGATGTCAGAGAAAGAGCCGAAGGCAATTGTGAAAATCCTGAAACAATTGTCCAGTGTCCAAGGTCTGATGGTGCACTTGTGTCTTGTAACCCTCCCGATGAAAACAATAACGCTCAGATTAGTCTTTGTAATGTAGCGGGCAGAGTCGAGATTTGTGGCCTTGGCAGTAATATTCGAGAATATTGCTGCCCAAGAGCAGGCGGATCCTGGACGACAGATATGTCTGCTTGTACCTGTAATATCACAGGCCCCACAGGCTTAACTGTTGAAGAGACATCTTCAACAACCGCAAAACTTAAGTGGACGCCAGGGACTGGTGGCGTCTCAAGGCTTTGGGTGAGTAAAAATCAGGATCCGACGGGTAATTGCTCTGCGGGCGGAGCAGCTAACTGTCTTGTTGACGATCAGACAATGCAGGAAGGTGTTGGTGAATACGAGTTAACAGGGCTTGTTGCGGGCACAAAATATTATTGGAGAGTAGTAACTTGGAGTCGTGAAGGTTGTGATTCAGGTTCACAAGTTGCAAACTTTACATTTGGGAGCTCAAGTTCTTCCCAATCTCCAACCGCCACAGCAACTAGCACGGCTACCTCAACAGGACAATCAACTAAAACTCCAACTCAGACGGCGACCTCGACATCAACATCAACTGGAAGCTCATCAACAAAAACCCCAACAGTGAAGCCCTCTGCGACAGCTTCGGCGACTTCCTTTCCTGTTCCTGAAACTGGAGTTAATATACCAACACTTTTTGGGGCAGGGATTGGAGCTGTTCTAATCTTGATTTCTCTTGTTTTGGCGCTATAATTACTTTTTTATGGATTCAGTCAATCTGATTTTATTGTCATTACTGGGAGGTGCACTTGGCTTAATAGGAGGCGTCTTATTTTTATATAATCAAAAGCTTTCACATCTTTTGCAAAAATATTCTGTTTCATTTGCATCGGGAGTTTTAATTACGGTTTCTATTTTTGGCTTGATGCCTGAATCTTTTGAGGAGTTGGGAGAAACTGCATTTTTGATTGCCGCAATCTCTTTTGTTTTAATTTTTATATTTGAGAAAGTGTTTTTTGGATTGCACCACCATGATCAGCAGACTGGGCATAGAATTAAAAAATCATCTTCTATTTTTGTAGTGATCGGGGATACCATTCACAATTTCATTGATGGAGTATCAATTGCTGCGGGATATTTGATTTCTCCAGGTCTTGGTTTGATTAATGCGATATCTTCGTTTTTACACGAAATTCCCCATGAAGTGGGGGATTTCGGAATACTTTTAAAAGCAGGTTGGAGAAAGGGAAAAATACTTTTGGTAAATCTCGCCTCCTCTTTATTAACAGTTGCTGGATCGTTATTTGTTTATTTTTACACTGATAGTGAAATTATTTATGCTGCATTGATGTCTGTTTCTGCCGGTATATTTTTTTATCTTGGCGCGATTGATTTTATGCCAAAATTTGAAAGAAAAGATTTTAAATCTAATTTGTCTAAATATCTACCGTTTTTAATCGGTGCACTATCGGTTGTTTTGATATTGAATTTAATTCCTCATGAGCATTAGCCACTCGCTTATCAAAAATGAAAAGTAAATAAGAAGAAGGATTTTACCTTCTTTGACAGAAATCTCTTTTTTGCTTTTTGAAAATTTATAAAAAGACAAGAGCCCGATAGACATTATTACATAAGTTATTATGAAACTATCCTTCAAAATAATATTTTGGTTGTTTGCAATTGTAAAAAGTCCCAAGAGAAAAACATTTGCCGAGGCAGATCCTAGATAATTACCAAGTGCAATATCTTTTGCACCTGAGATGACGGATCTTAATGCGATTGACAACTCAGGAAGGTTTGTACCGAGAGATAAAACCAAGATGCTTAAATAAAACTCTGGAATATTTAATATCTTGGCAAAATATATAGTCTCAGAAACTATAATTTGGCTTGAAATAAAAACGATTCCAATTCCTGACGCAACTTTGGCAAGGTCTAGAATTGAGTAAATTTTTAAGGAGAGAACATTTTCCTCTTGTTTTTCTGTAACTTGGGCCTTTCTAATATGGGTTATTACCAAGACATAACAAGCAATGAGAAGAACGCCCTCTAAAATCGTAAAATTTCTATCAACCACAAAAAGACCTGGAGCCAAAAGTATGAGAATTAGATATAACAGTTTTTTAGAGTCCAAATTATGATTGATGGTTATGCCTTTACCTAAAATTGCTAGGATGGGGATGATAAACAAAAACATTACTATGATCCCACCGATTAATGCTCCAACAAAAATTTCGGGCTTGCCGTCAACTATCGCTGTCGTGCCAACTCCAAACTCGGGAATAGATGTCAAAAGACCCAAGAATACAAAAGATGTTATAAAAGGTGAAAAATGGAGACGATGAGAAAACTTTTCAACAGATGAAATAATCAATCCCGCTCCGAACCAAATGGCGACAATTGCTAAAATGTAAAGAAGGAGAGAACCAAATATTTGCATTTTTATTCCTCAACTATAAGTTTTCCAATCATTCCAGATTGTCTGTGGCCAGGGACTGAGCAATAAAATTCAAATTGACCTAATTTATCAGCGGTGAATTCTACAATTTCTGATTTGCCGGAACTAAGGACTTTGGTTTTAATATTAAATTCATCCAAAACAAAGTCGTGCAGACCGCTTTTGCTTGTAAATTCTATTTTTACAGTTTGGCCCAATTTTACTTTTATTTCATTAGGTTTAAAATAAAACGAGCCCCCTTCGACATTAAAATTTACTGCATTATTGTTAATGGCTATCATCTCGTCTACACTGCTCGGATTGGTAGATTCGTCAATAACAGGCATCGAATTTGAAACGGTGTTTAAAGTTCTGTCTAAATTTTGGCTAGTTTGACTCTTTATATAAAAGACTCCGACACCAACAATGAGAGCAAGAAAGATTATGACAAGAAAATTATTATTAGACATAAATAATAATATATCAGTTAACTATTATCGTTTGCAATGATAAAATCTAGTCATGGGGTTAAAAATTGGATTGGTTGGAATGCCTAATGTGGGGAAGTCGACGCTATTTAATGCTCTTCTTAAAAAACAGCAAGCATATGTTGCTAATTTTCCATTTGCAACAATTGAGCCAAATGTTGGCATTGTTCCTGTTCCTGATGAAAGATTGAATAAATTAAAATCAACAATTGAAAAAGAGATTGCTTCGTCGCCTTCGTCTTCTCGCAATGACATAAGTGTACCGATTGTCCCTGCAACTGTTGAGTTTGTAGATATTGCAGGTTTAATAGAGGGTGCAAGTAAAGGTGAGGGTTTGGGTAATAAATTTTTAAGTCATATTAGAGAAGTTGATGCGATTTGTTTTGTTCTTAGGGCTTTTACTGATCCTGATGTAATATGGGCAGGCCATCATCCTTCGGATGTCAAACAAGGAGTAAGGGATCCTAAAAGTGATTTTGAAATTTTAAAATTAGAATTGGATTTAGCTGATGATCAAACCATTGAAAATCATATGAAAAAGAAAAACCCTCCGGCAGGCTCAGGGCAAGTACTTGATCCTAATTTACCACTTTTTAGCAAAAAACCATTTTTAGTAGTTTTAAACACTGATGAGAGGGAAGTAGCTAGAAGTCAGGAATTAGAATCTAGATATGCAGAAGAATTGGGAATAGAAAAAGATCAAATTGTAGCTGTATGTGCAAAAATAGAGGCAGAACTTTCAGAGTTGTCTGATGAAGAACAAAAAGAATACTTACAGGCACTAGGCACTAGGGAATCGGCACTTGATAAATTAATACAAAAAGCATTTAAAACATTAGATCTTATGACATTTTTAACAGCAGGTGAAAAAGAGGTTAGAGCCTGGACCATTCGACTCGGTACAACCTCACTCATGGCCTCCGGCGTCATACATACCGACTTTATGAAAAAATTTATCAAAGCAGATGTTTGTAATTTTGACGATTTAGTAGCAAATGGAGGTTGGAAACAAAGTAGAGAATTAGGAAAAGTTAGAAGTGAAGGTAAAGAATATATTGTGCAAGATGGAGATGTTATTGAATTTAAAATTGGCGCCTGATTCAAATATTGCGAAAGGGCTATCTTAAGAGTATAATTGCCATTGTGACAAAGAAATACGAATTAACAATAATTTTAGACGGTAAAGCTTCATCTGCCAAGAAAAAGTCCGTTATCGAATCAATAGAAAAAACTGTTAAATTGCTCACAGGAAAAGTTGTGAAGACCGAGGACTGGGGAGTAAAACAGATGTTTCATAAAATAGGAAAATCACAAGAAGGATTGTATGTACACTTTGAACTTGAACTGCCCGTTAAAGCAGTTAGACAGCTTTCTCAAAAATTGCAGATGGATGAGCAGATTTTGAGAAATTTATTAGTTGTTTCAAAATAAATATGAAATCATTAAATAGAGTTCAGCTTATTGGGAATTTGACTAAAGACCCCGAACTTAAGTACACCGGGACAGGTACTGCCGTTTGCACATTTACTGTTGCTACCAATAGATCATGGACGACCGATACTGGAGAAAAAAAAGAAGAAGCCGATTTTACAAGAATTGTTGCTTGGAGAAAGTTGGCTGAAATTTGCGGCCAATTTTTAAAGAAAGGCAGGAAAGTTTTTGTTGAAGGAAGGCTTTCCAATAGGAGTTATCAGGATAAAGATGGTCAGACAAGATATGTAACTGAGGTTGTGATTGATGACATGATTCTTTTGGATTCAAGAGATGGAGGAGTACAAACCGCACCTGCTGAAGAGTTTAATGTTCCTGAGAATATTGATGAAATAGTAAATCAAGATCAAAAGGCAAACGACAAAAAAGAAAATGTCAAATCCGAAGAGTCCGGGGATGATATACCGTTTTAGTATCAAGTATCAGGTGTCAGGAATCAAGAAAACCAAATGAGTAAACAAAAACAAAAAAGAAAAATAGTTAAGGAAAGGCCGATTTCTACAAAGTGTCACTACTGTGAGACAAAGACTTTACCGACATACAAGAAGTATGATGTTTTGGCCAAATTTGTATCCGATAGAGGCAGGATATTGTCTCGCGAAAGAAGTGGAATTTGTGCCAAACATCAAAGAGCCTTGGCAGAAGGTATTCAAAGGGCAAGATTTTTGAGTCTTCTACCTTATTAAAATTTAGGTTACTATTTTATGGTATGAATTTTTTGCGCGTCAGAAAAGTAATTTTATCAGTCTTATCTGCTGTATTATTATTCGTATCCGGTTATAGTCTTGGAGTTTATGGTATTGATTTAGATTCATTAACGAGGGGCAAAATTAATAGGAGTCTTCCTGCAAACCGTCTGAATGTAAACTTTGATCTTTTTTGGAAAGTCTGGGACACTCTTGAGTCCAATTATTACGATAAATCAAAACTAGTTGTTGGAGATATGATTTATGGAGCAATTTCAGGAATGGTTGGTGCTGTGGGAGACCCGTATACTTCATTTTTAACACCTGATCAGAATAAAATTGTTGAAGAGGATTTATCGGGTTCGTTTGAAGGTGTTGGCATTCAAATTGGTTTTAAAGGCAAAAATTTGGCAGTTATCGCCCCTCTTCCTGATTCACCTGCAGAAAAAGCGGGAATTAAAGCAGGGGATTTTATTATAGGCATTAAAGATGATACTAAGGGTGTTGACACTGTTACTACGGGTATAAATATAAATGACGCTGTGAAACTTATAAGAGGCAAGGCGGGAACAAAAGTCACGCTTTTTTTGACAAGGGATGGTATTTCAGAAACTTTAATTAAAGAAGTAACGAGACAGGCTTTGGATGTGCCATCTGTTGTTTTAGATTTTGTCGGTCAAGACGAAAATATAGCCCACATCAAGCTATTAAAATTTGGTGCGGATACGAAAAAAGAATGGGAAAAAGCAGTTGAAAAGATAAATGATAAAAAGCCAAATGCTAAATTAATTCTTGATTTGAGAAATAATCCGGGCGGATACCTGCAGGGGGCAGTTGATATTGCGGGTTATTTTGTCAAAAAAGATTCAGTTATAGTAATCGAGGATAGAAGCGGTCAAAAAACAGAATTTAAAACAGATATTAGTCCAAAACTTGATAAGTACAAACTTGTTATTTTGGTAAATGAGGGGAGCGCTTCAGCATCAGAGATACTGGCAGGAGCTTTATCTGAAATTAAAGGGATCAAACTTATTGGTGAAAAAACTTTTGGCAAAGGGACAATACAAGAGCCGCTGCAGCTTGAAAAAGGGGCTGGCTTACATATTACAACTGCAAAATGGTTAACACCAAAAGGCAATTGGGTGCATGAAGCAGGCTTGAAGCCAGATATTGAAATAAAAGATAATGAAGAAACAACTGAAGACGAGCAACTCCAAGAAGCAATAAGACAGGTGATATGATAAAATTTATTTATGGTAAAACTTAAGAAAGTTTTTGGGCTTTTATTGTTTTTACTTTTTGTTTTGCTTCTTTTAGGTACTGGCTTTTTAATTGGCAAAAAATTTAAACTTGGTGATAGGCTATTAGAAAAAGTTGTTGAGCAAAGAATTGTAAAGGAGGAATCTGTAGTTGTTGAAATCGCTGAAAAAGCTTCACCATCTGTTGTTACTGTCTCTATTGATGTTCCTGAAAGGCAGGTTTTAGAATTTTCTCCGTTTAGCGGATTCAGAAGAAGAACTGAAGGGGGAAGATTGGAAGATATTGGCTCGGGATTTATTGTAAGCGAGGATGGACTTGTTATCACTAATAAGCATGTAGTAAGTGATTCTAATGCCAAATATAAAGTGATAACTGCGGATGACAAAGAATACGAAGTCAAAAAAATTGTTAAGGACCCGAATAATGATCTGGCCATTGTCAAAATTGAGGCCAGTAATTTAAAACCTCTCCCATTGGGTTCGTCAAATAATCTAAAAGTTGGACAGTTTGTAGTTGCAATTGGAACAGCACTGGGAGAATTTCGGCATACCGTAACAACCGGTGTTGTATCTGGTTTGGGTAGGGGAATAACTGCGGGAAGTGCTTTTGAGGGTTATATTGAGAGGCTTGATAATGTAATTCAAACTGATGCGGCCATAAACCCGGGTAATTCCGGAGGCCCGCTTTTAAATTCTTTAGGTGAGGTAATTGGGATTAATGTTGCGGTTGCCCAGGGGGCGGAAAACATTGGTTTTGCAATTCCGATTGATGTTGTTAAAAAATCATTGGATGAGTTTAATTCGAGCGGAAAATTTGTTGGAAAAGCCTATTTAGGCATTAGATATGAGATGATATCGTTATCTGCTGCCATACTAAATAATGTCCCAAGAGGTGCATTTGTTGTTGAAGTTGTCAGCGGTTCTCCAGCCGAAAAAGCAGGTATTCAAAATGAGGATATTATTACAAAAATTGATGGAGATGAAATAAAGACGGGCGAGGATGTTGGGAAAATTATCTCAAAGAAAAAGCCCGGAGACAGTGTTTCAGTTGAAATTTATAGAAATGGCGAAACGAAAACTTTAAACGCCACTTTATCTGAATTTAGTGAATAGTTTTGGTTAATTCAACGATTTTTTCCAAATTGCCGTCAATAATGCTTTCTAAATTACCCCATGATTTTCCCAATCTGTGGTCGGTAACTCTATCTTGAGGATAATTATAAGTTCTGATTTTTTCGGATCTCATACCTTTTCCAATCGCGCTTCTATAGCCGGCAATGGTTTTAAGTTTTTCCTCTTCCTGCTTTTCCCAAAGTTTCGATCTCAAAATGGACAAGGCAATTTGTCTATTTTGTTCTTGAAATCTTTCCTCGCGGGCAAAAATTACTATGCCGGTTGGTATATGCTTAAGCCTTACAGCAGTTGATACTTTATTGACATTTTGACCTCCATGGCCACCGGCTCTTACAAATTGCCATTCTAGATCATTTGGGTTTATTTTAACCTCATTCTCAGAAATTTCGGGTAAAACAGCAACCGTTGCTGTTGAGGTGTGAATTCTGCCTCGTTTCTCTGTAACAGGAACCCTCTGGACTCTGTGAACGCCAGACTCATTTTTTAGCCCTTCGAATACCTCAGGGCCAGTAATTTTTAAGGTTAAATCGTCAACCTGAGAAACCTTCCAATTTTTTTTATTGGCAAAGCGAATATACATTCGCAGTAAATCCTCACCCCAAAGTTTGGCCTCATCACCTCCGGTTGCACCGCGGATTTCAAGATATACTGATTGAAGGCTGTTAACTTGTTGTATGTTAAAACTCATAACTTGAAACTCTTTATCTTAAAACTATACTATTTTGATTTGCGTAACTGCTCAAGTGTGTCTGGGCGATTGAGCTCTTCCTGAAGTCTCTTTTCTCTTTTAAGCCTTCTTTTATCTGTTTTGCTAATAAGTTTCTTTGAGGCCCCCGCCTGTTTTGCTTTAAAACTTTCAACTCGGCCGGCAGTATCTACAAACTTCATCTGGCCCGTATAAAATGGGTGGCATTTGGAGCATATCTCAACCTGAATTTCAGGTTTTGTTGATCCTGTTGTGAAAACATTGCCGCAGGCACAGGTTACTTTAGCATCGGGATAGTATTTTGGATGAATTGCTTTTTTCATATAACTTTCAAGGATTATATCTTTTTTTCTTTATCTCGGCAACAGCCACTCCAATTATGGCGATAATACCGCCGATTGCAAGCTGGGGTGTAATTTTGTCACCCAGTAATAAAACTGCAAATACTGCTGATATTGAGGGGTGTATATATGCGAAAACAGCTTGTTCTGAAAGTTCAATTGTTTTTTGAGCCTTGGCTGAAAGGTAGTAGGCAAGTGTACCTGAAACTAAGGCCATATACAATACGCCTAAATGGAATTTTGGCTCAATGCTAAATGTCAAATGCCAAATGCTAAATGGGGAATAAAAAACAAAGACAAAAGGCAGTAAGGTCAAAAAGCCTATCACAAAGGAAAAATTAGTTAAAAATAATGGATCATGGCCAAGTCTTAATAACTTTTTGGTTAAAAGTCCTGAGACAGCGCCACAAACCAAGGATCCAAAAATTAATAAATTACCCAAAAGTCTTTGATTGCCGTGAGAATTTAAAGCAAGCGGCTCAAGTGCAATAATTGAAGACCCGATAAAAGCTATGATAATTCCAATTTTCTCTCGGGTTGTAATATGATCTTTTAAGAAAATAAAGCCTAATAAAATCATCAAAATTGGTCCAAAGAGGGAAATTAAACTCATATCAAGAAGAGTAGTTTTTGAAGTCCCAAGAAATAGCAATCCTAGAGTTGCTGTTGAATTTAGAAATCCATA
Source organism: Candidatus Microgenomatus sp. (assembly GCA_020724585.1). Classification (GTDB taxonomy): domain Bacteria; phylum Patescibacteriota; class Microgenomatia; order UBA8517; family UBA8517; genus DYGS01. The sequence continues at coordinate 550,992 of DYGS01000001.1, read as the reverse complement.
AATTATGAGCAGGAATAAATTTTTATTGAAAAAATGTCTCTTAATAAAAATTATAGGTAAAGCGAGTAAGGCAGATATCAAAAATCTGTAGGTAATAAATACGAGAGGGGAGAGGCCTGTAAGTGTTAATTTAATGACTGGTCCTGCAACTCCCCAAATAACTGCAACAGCAAGAAGCATTAGATAGGATTTGGCTCTTGGGCTCATAAAATAAGTATCAAGTATCAAGTGTCAGGTATCAAGTATCAAGTATCAAGAAGATAATTCAATAATTCTATCTATCCCAAAAGAAAAACCAACTGCAGGGATTTGTCTTTTGGCAAACATACCAATTAAATTATCATATCTACCTCCGCCTCCAACAGATAAATCTTCTGGATTACCGTTTAATTTCATTTCAAAAACAGTTGAAGTGTAATAATCGAGACCGCGAGCGAGTGTTGGGTCGAAGAAGAAGTCCCTGCCTTTCTGTAGTTTATAATCAGATTCAAGAATTTTAAAAATTTTTATTAATCTTTGAGTAGGTTTTGTCTTTTCAATAAAACTAATTAAATCTTGAGGTAAATTTTCTTTGCCTATCTTATACATTTTGTCAATTAATCTGATCTGCTCAATATTTAAAGATTTAAAATTTTCTCTGTCGTTTATGGCCAATTTAGCCTTGTTAAAACCTATTGCCCGAATGCCTTCAATTGAGCAGGCGATGACTTTAGCATCCGTTTCTTCACTACCGCTTCCTAAAATATCACAATCAAACTGCGTAAACTGCCTGCTTCTGCCTCTTTGAGGATTTTCACCTCTAAAAACTTCACCTATTTGATATCGAGCAAACGAGGGGTTTAAAAGTCCGAGATTGTTTGAAATAAATCTTGCTAGGGGGACAGTTAAATCGTATCGAAGCGCTAACTTTCTTCCACCTCTATCTTCAAATGTGTATATCAATTTTTCCTCTTCACCGTATTTACCAAGAAGTGTATCAGCAAACTCAACGACAGGCGTTTCAAGAGGGGAGAAACCATATTTTTCTAAAACTTCAGCCAGTTTATTAAAATATTCACGCCTAAGCCTAGCCTCTTTTGGCATTATATCCTTAAAACCTTTTGGTGTCGGCGGCCCTTTTTTCACAGTGTTATCTTATTACATATATGCTTCTGAGGTCAAATTTGTCTGTAGTTTTGGTTCCAACTAAGATTATCAAGTCACCTGTGTTCATCTCTTTTATTTCAGGTCCTTTCCATGATTTGGGGAGTGTGATTTTTTCCTGGCTTTCTGCCGTCTCGACGACTATTTGTGATTTAGTTTTGGATAACAGCTTGCCTGCTACAACCTCTGTTTTAACCTCCTCGATATCCTTTGTGATCAAAACCTGTCCTGTTTTTAAGACTTTGTTTCCATTAACAACTCCGATTAATACGGCAAAATCACCGATTGCAATGTCAGTCAATTTAACTGTTTGGGGTTTATTTAAAAGATTTTGATAGTTAGTATCTGAAGTGATCGCTCCCTGCAAAATCTCGCCATTTTTTGTCTTGATTTGAATGGTTTCGTTGGTGATATCAGTTATTGTACCGACAAAGGCGGATAAATTTGCATCCTCGATTTTTTCGCTTGAAACAAGATTTATTTTTTTCTCTGCGACCAAGTTATTGCCGTCTATGGTTGTTAATTTTACTTCAAAAAGATTTGAAGGCGCTTTGATTTCAATTTCGAATTCCCCATCGGGATTGGTTTTTGTAAAATAATCTTCCAAAAGGGTGGAGGCCGTAATAAAACTTTCCGGTTTTGATTTGCCTATTATTTTTATTCCGCTTTGAGTTACAACATCAAAATCATTCAAATTTGAAATTGTAAGTGGTGAATTAAGAACCGGTTTTGGAGTAGTTTGTCGATAGACAATGTTATTGCCACCCCTAAATTTTAAAGCTAATCTCCAGACGCCGAAGGCAAAAACAAGGCCGAAGAAAACACCGGCTAAAATTGCAAAGGCAACCTCTTTTTTCATGGGTCTTGGGGTATTTAACCTTAAGAAAACCATCTTGTCAAGGAAGGGGATATAGGATATAAAGTAGATGTATGGAAATTGTCATTAAAAATGGTGCTATTCGTATAAAGGGAAAGACAGGGATTTTACAAGCCATTCTTGGAAAAGACGGCTTTGAAATATCTTCTCTAGGCGAAGATAATGCCAAGCGCTTCGGGGGCGCAGGGGAGTACGAAGTTTCGGGAATCTCGGTTATTGGAGTAACTGATGGGGAAGGGACAGCTTTTGTTTATGAGGTTGATAACTTAAGAATTGCCAATTTAACGGCAATTTCTGAGAAACTTAATGAGAATAAGCTTCAACAGCTTGGCGACATTGATGTATTGCTTCTTGGAACCCATAGCAAATCAATTGAAATAATGCAGCAGATTGAACCTTATTTTGTTTTGCCAATAGTCATTAATGGGAACACTGATTCCCTTGACAAATTTTTAAAAGAAAGCGGCTTAGTAGTTAACCAAATGCCCAAATTTAGCCTTAAGAAGGAAGAAATAATTGAGGATATGCCAACTCAAATTGTTGTTTTAGAATTCTAGCTTTTATTTGCTAGATTCCATTTTTGTCCTGCCCCATTTTTAAATAATTTTATGGCTGATATTGATATTAAGACCTCACCCCACAGTGTAGATGCTGAACAAAGTGTTTTGGGAGCACTTCTTTTGGATAAAGATGCAGTAATTGCTGTTTCTGAATTTTTGTCGCCGGATGATTTTTATGATGACCGCCACAAAAAAATATTTGAGGCAATGCTTTCTTTGTATGAAGAGAGAGTGCCTGTTGATGTTTTGACAGTTACTGAAAGGCTTAAAAAAAGAAAAGATTTAAAAATAATAGGCGGCGCTTCGTATTTGACGGACATAGTTAATAAAGTTCCAACCAGCGCTCATGTTGAGCATTACGGCAGAATTGTTAAAGATACTGCAATAAAGAGAAGCTTATTGAAGTCGGCAACAAAACTTGTAGGCATGTCAACTGATGTTGGGGTTTCATCTGAAGAATTATTAGACAAAGCAGAAAGCGAAATTTTTTCTCTTTCGCAAAAGACCATCAAAAGCGCATTTACATCAGTTAGAGACACTCTAGCAGAAAGTTTTGATAGACTTGATGAACTGCAGAAGCAAGGGGAGGGTTTAAGAGGGGTCGCGACTGGTTTTGCCGATCTGGATAGTGCTCTTGCGGGAATGCAGAAAAGTAATTTAATAATTCTGGCAGCACGGCCAGGTGTTGGAAAAACCACAATGGCTCTTTCAATTGCTCAAAATGTTTCGGTTTTGACCAAAAGACCTGTTGGCTTTTTCTCACTTGAAATGAGCAGGGAGGAATTGGTTGATAGATTATTGGTGAGTCAGGCAGATATTGATGCTTGGAAGTTAAAAACAGGTAAACTGTCGGAAGATGATTTTGCCAAACTCTCAACAGCCATGGGGGTTTTGGCCGAAGCACCGCTTTTTATAGACGATACTCCCGCTCTGTCAATTCTTGAAATGAGAACAAAGGCAAGGAGATTGCAGGTAGAGCATGGAGTTGATTTAATTGTGGTTGATTATCTCCAGCTTGCTCGAAGCAGGAATTTGGAAAATAGGGTTCAAGAAGTATCAGAAATTTCACAGGGTTTAAAAAACTTAGCCAGAGAACTTAAGGTTCCTGTTTTGGCATTGTCACAGCTGTCTCGAGGAGTGGAATCAAGAAATATTAAAAAACCACAACTTTCTGACCTTCGCGAGAGCGGATGCCTATTAGGAGATAGTCTTGTAACAATTTATCCAACAGGTAAACAAATAAGAATTGACGAGCTTGTGGGTAAGGATAACTTTGAAATTATATCCTTAAATGAAGATATGAAATTAGTACCATCAAAAGTCACTAAAGTTTTTAATAGTGGCAGAAAAAAGGTATATAAACTAAAACTAAAAAGTGGAAGAGAAATTGTGGCCTCTGGAAATCACAAATTTTTGAAATTTGAACAATGGCAAAGATTAGATAAGTTGGAGATAGGTGATCGTATAGCCGTTCCTCGAGTAATTAATGTTAAGGGTACGGGAAACATTTCAGACAGCAATCTAATTGTTTTAGCTCACATGATTGGTGATGGTTGTTATGTAGAAGGTCAACCTTTACATTATACAAATTCAGATATGAGTTTAATTAATATTCTTAAAAAAGCAGCATTAGATGAGTTTGAAATTAACCCAAGGGTGATTAAACAAAAAAGTTGGTATCACCTTTATTTATCTTCAAAAGGAAAATTGGCAAGAGGTAGACATAATCCAATCGTTAGGTGGTTTAGAGACCTAAAAATATATGGTCATCATTCATACCAAAAGTTAATACCCGATGAAGTTATGAATTTGGATAACACTAAAATTAAATTATTTTTAAAGCATTTATGGGCAACAGATGGTTGTATCCATACACAAGTTGGTAAGAAAAAATCTAAAGTTACAGTCTACTACGCTTCAAATAGTTATACTCTTGTCTCTCAAATTCAATACTTATTAACTCGGCTAGGAATTATCTCCAAGATATCAAAATCTATTAATAAGGGACACAAAGATGTGTTTAATATCAATATTTATGGAAAAGAAAGTCAATTGAAATTTTTAAACGAAATAGGTTGTGTTGGTAAAAAAAATGAAAAAGTAAAAGAAGCAATTAAATTTTTACGAAATATAATAGAAAATCCTAATAATGATGTTATTCCAAAAGAGGTTTGGAGCTTAATTAAAATGGTAGTTAAAGAGAAGAATATGACACATAGAGAATTTCATAAGCTTATGGGGTGGGCTTACAGCGGAACACAAAGATTTGGGAATGGAATAAGTAGGAGAAGACTTATGCAGATTTATTCAAAAATAAAAAATGAGAAGTTAAAGTTATTAGCGAATTCTGACATATATTGGGACGAAGTCAAAGAAATTGAATATGTAGGAGTTAGAAAAGTATATGACGCAACCGTGCCAAAAAATTCTAATTTTGTAGCGAATAATATCATAGTTCACAATAGCATCGAACAGGATGCAGATGTGGTTATGTTTTTGTGGCGCGAAGATGATGAGAATTTGGAAAATGTGGTTTTGGATATTGCCAAACACAGAAACGGCCCGCTGGCTTCAATTCCGCTTTACTTCAAAGGCGACAGAATTAGATTTTTCTCAAGAGACACCAAACATTAGTTTTTGTGCCTTTGTATGAAAAGGCACGAACTTATTTTATTCAAAATTTCTAAAGTACAAAGCATATTTTATCACGAAAGTGACAAACTTGTTTACCACAAAATTTTGATGTGTGAGCGGAGCAACAAGGGAGGGGTTAAAGGGGAAGGAATTGTTGCGGAGCATCGGGTTCCCGCTCAGCTCCGCTTCGCGGAGCTTCGCTAACCCATATCGTGTGTGCGCTCCAGGCCTCCACTCGCTTCGCTCGTTCCGGCCTTCCGCTTACCCACTTTAAGGAAAAGGGGATTATTTGTAGTTAGCCCTTATGAAGGGCTTGACGGATACCCGTCAGGTACTTTACAGAATCCGTCAAATAGCCGTATTTTCGGCCAAACTACCGTATGACGGTTGACGGCTGACGGTAACGGCTACCGTTACCGTTAAAGTACCTAAAACTAGAACAATTTCAGTCGCAATTTGCCCATTTAGGGCAACTAAACCAAGTGCTAGAAAACAGCTACAAAGTGCCTTTGGCACAGCACTTGGTTAGAAGGCAGAACAACAAAATCATTGCTCCTGAAATATTCCCTTAACAGGGAATCCTGCCCAACACAAAAACACTCCAGAGCTTACAGGTGTGGTTGGCCTTTGGCCAATGTATAGGGCAGGACGGAACAGTTATTAGACACTTTGTTTATTTGAAGATTTTTTACTTTTAAATAAGGAAACAATTAAGTAGAAGATTAAAACAACCACAAAAGCAACAACAATTGTTTCTGTTAATGTTAATTGTCTATTAAAAATACTCTTAGCCTTAGATGTAAACATCGCAGATTTTATTGAGCTAATTTCATTTTTACTACATTCACGAAATGTAGTGTCAGAATAATACTTTCTACATTTATCTAAACAATCAATCCTAAATTCTCCTTTTGGTTCTGCCTTACAAAATTCAAAAATTTTATCTTTTTCTTCAGTTGTTGGGTTTCTTGAAATACAAGCATTACTAGATAAATCTTCATCAAACTTTGTGTCATCAATTAACCATCCTTGTTTTTGAGCCATTTCTTTACAAACAAATTGTGGACCACCACCTGCAGAAACATTTGAGGTTGAAAATAAAATGGCAATAAAAGCAAAGGATATCAATAAGAATATATGTATTTTGTTTAGTTTCATTGTCTATGAATAAATTTATTATATACCTTTTTAAATTGCCATTGCTTCTTAATTTCTACAGGAATATATTTATATTGTATGGATGAAACAGTTGATCCAATTAGAAGTAATATTGCAAAGAATCAGAAACGTGATGCTGACGGAAAGTTTGTTCCAAAAGAAGATGTAACTAAACTACCACCAATTACAATAACTACAAACAACCCAACAAGTGTAAACACTACTAATCCACCTGATCTTGTTAATTTAAAAGTAACTAATCCACTTGTATATATTAAATACTGGTGGAAAAGAATACTTGCAAATGAAGGGTTAGAGATGAAAATTAAGGTTAAACCACTAACAATTTTTGGTCTAGCCTTAATTATATTTTCAGGAGTATTTGGGTTAGGAGGAGTTGTTTTTCCAATGTTCTTTCCTAACCTTAAATTTAACAGTGCAATTGTCACTAATAAAACCCCAACTCCACAACCTGAGTTACTAAAAGATACTGCATTAAAAGGAACATTAACAAAAACAAATACTAATCCTGTTAAATTCTATTTAATTACTACTTCTACAGAAGCGGTAACTCTTGAAATACCAATTGGTTTTAATTTAAATTCTCTTGTTGGAAAAAGAATACTTGCAGTAGGTACATATGATTCAAAAAACAAAGTACTTGAAGTTGAAGATATACAAGATCTTGAAGTATTATCAACAACACCAGTACCAATTCCTACAGTTACTCCAACACCAAAGCCAACTGAAACATCCACTCCTATTCCTACAGTTGTTTCAACCATGGAACCAACCCCTGCTCCAACAACTACAATTTAGGATTTATCTAATATGAAGATGGTCATTAAAATAAACAAGTTCCCAATGGTCTCTTTCTGTATCATATTCAAAATGTGTTATTCCTGTATTGCTTGGAGATATGCTTGTATATAATTTATAAAATGTTTCATCGTTGTAGTCTAAACCTAATAGAGAAATAATCGTAAAGGCTCGAATAAATTGTCCATGACTTACAACTAATACATTTTTATCTGAATAATTATCAATTAGATACTTTTGAAATTTAATCGCTCTGTTAATCAAATCTCTAACAGATTCACCCTTGCCTTCAAATTTCCAATCTAGGTTGTTACCTAAAGTTTCAGATTCTTCATTAAACTTCTTAAATACTTCACTATTTCGATCTACGCCATAGATAATTGGATTGTGTTCTTTTTCTTGTATCCCTTCAGTGGTAGTTAAATCAAGACTAAGTTTTTTAGATATAAATTCTGCAGTTTGGTATGCCCTGTCCCATTTGCTTGAAATAAGTACGTCTACTTGCTCTTTTAAAAGTCTATCGGCTACAGCCTCAGCTTGTTTTATGCCCTCGACACTTAAAGGTGTTGTAGGATCTTGTTTTTTGTTATTTTCTTTTGCATCAGTTTTGCCATGTCTAACTAAATATAAATTCATATTTAGATTTTATCACAAACGTAATTATTACTGTATAATTTAAATTATGAGCGAAATAAACGATAAAATAAAAAAACTCAATCAAAAAGGTGCACCTGTTATCTTTTTTATAACTGGGAATAATTCAACGGGCAAGACAGCCTTAACAAAAGAGATTATTAAGAAATATGATTTTTATCAGTCAGTTAACTTAGGCATTATTAGCAAACTGCTACGTTTTTTTAGGCCAGACATACCTGTTAATCAATTAGAGAATTTTGAACACAATGAAGCTAATATTATTTTCAATAAAGCTATTGATTTTATGATTGATTCATACGATTCAACTGGAGTTAACGCTATATTTGACGGAGTTCAAACAGACACCCAGTATTTAACCTCGAATGAAAAAGTTATTGGCGGTGTAATATTAGATGTAGAAGAGGAGATAATATATGTTCGTGGTGAATATCCTAACACACATTTTAAACGATCAATTAAGGAACACGGCATCAAGAACGTAAAATATCATCAGAATAAAAAATTCAAATTAATTCAAAACAATGGTAATTTTCAAGAGACCCTCTTAAAAACAGAGGCTCATCTAGAAAATTTACTGGATGACAAACTAAAATACTATGAGGGCTGAAATTCATATAGACAATCAGACTATATATAAAAGAGTTCCAGCAACAGAATATGCATATGAAGTAATTAAAAATGAATTACAGGGGTATAGAGATTGGTTGGGGGATGTAGGGATAAGTTCACCCACAACAAATGTAAGATTTGTTGATAATTCTTTAGTTTTTGAACAAGACGTGATAGCTTCCAAAGAGTCTAGAAACATTTCTGAAATTGTTCAGGCATTAACAAAACTCAAATTTGATCGATATGGCATTGATTCAAATCCAGCTAATTTTTTAGGACAAAATAAAATTGAGTTTGTTGATTTTTATCCATTGCCAGTTAGAGATAGTAGATTACTAGATGAGGAGTTTGATTATGGTCACGAAGAGGCATTAGATAGATATTTTAAAATTGGTAATGTTCTAACCTTTTATTCGATCCGACTATTTAAAAGTAGCCGAGAAAATGCATTGGAATCTTTGAAAGCAGGCAAGAATGTATTAGTTACAGAGTACCAAGAAATTCATCCTAGAGAAAAAATAAGGTTATTGCTTGCGCTTAGATTAAACGAACAAGATAAGATGGACGAATACAAACGTGCGTATACAGTAACCAGATATGCAAAATCCATTTCAGAAGATAATAATCAAGAGTTACTTAATAGATTGAGAATGCTCTAAACAATATTTTTCATATCTAGCTCAGATATTTTTTTGTAATTTTTATAATCATTCCAATATTCAATAAAATGATCCCCTGAATTTAAATAGATTGAACAAATATTACTAGCCCTTGATGGTTTTGTATTACTAACATTAAATTTAGTTGTGCTCAATGCTTTTTTTGATGAAAAAGTGCATGTATTTTTAAAAAATGCAAAATTCAAACCATCCTGTTTTGGTAATGTTAATTGTAATTTTGAAATGTTATTTTTGATATTTAAATTTAACAGTGTATCTTCAATCTGTGTAAAGTCGCCGTAATCGTTACCAAAATGATTGATTCCAGACAAACCCCAAGCCCAAAAATAAATTGAATGGTGAGGTAAAATAACTTTCTTCTGAAGTAGCTTAATGATTAACTCAATATTTTTGATAACCTCATTTTTATCAAATTTATCAACTCCATATATATTAGGTTTTATTGATCTAAAATAAGGTGGTGTAAAGAAACTCCCTTTATCAAGCAGATTCAAAAACCCAAAGACATCATTTTTTGTTATGGTAATCATTTCCGGAATATATTTGTCAATAAGACCTGAATTATATTGTGAAATCATTTTATTGCTAATAAAACTTGATAAATCTGTGAATCCTAATAGTTTATAGATTTCTGATAACAGCTGTATATAAAAATCACTACAATTGGCTTTATTATGCAACAACTCAGAATAGATGTTAATTAGTTTATCAACTCTATTAAGATATTTTTGTTTATCACTAGATGAAATAGTATTTAAGAATGGATGTTTCATAATACATTTCAACTGTTCCCTTTGCTTGTTAAAATTAACATCTCTTGTTTCAGATAAACAATAGTATTCTCGCGGGTTATAAAGTAGATACTCATTATTTTTAGATGATAAAAATCCAAGATCCAATATTAATTCAACTCTGTACTTATCAATATTTGGCTTGGTTGTATCCCACAAGATTGGAGTCGCGGAATTAAACTTTATCATTTTTGAGTGGCTATCAATGAGTCTTAAAGGAGGGCTGCCAAAAACATGGTCAACGGTTGAGACTGTATCATCGTGTATATTTGTAGTTTCCTCAAATATTTGTTTATATAATTTAGTATTTATAGTTATATCACTTGACATACGCACATTTTATTTAATGTAATCTGTGACCTGATTCCTCAACTCGTTTATTTGTTTGAATAGTACAGAAAAAGAGCTTGAATAAACTTCTTCATCTTTTTTATTCGAATCTAGTAGATGAGCAAGTAAATTTAACCGAGATCTTGTCTTGCTTGAATAGTAAAATTTACCGTCTGCATTTACATATACAGATTTGCAGTCCATTTTTACAGGAAGTATCTCATTCTTATTTGCTGATAATGAAATTAAATTACTAAGTCTATTTGATTCTGCGTTAATATAATGTAGTTGGTTCATAAAGTCTAATTTACCTTTAGAATCATCATTTATAATCTGTGCGAGTGAATAATATTTGTCGTTTCTAATGAAATAATCTAATTTAGCAGATTTATCAGACAATTTATCTGGCGTATAATACTTTTTCTCAGCAAATATTGTGACTAGAGTGTTGTGAATTTTCTTTGTTGAGTAGTTTTTACTCGGCGGGCAATTTATGCTCAAGGCAATAGCTTTTAATGATCTGTTAATTCTAGTTATAAAACTCTTCGAGAAATAATGTGAACTAGCGAACATTCTATACCATTCGTTTTTTAATGAGATTTCAGGAGAAGCGTGTTGCACCATTTTTTGCCATATGGTTTTTTGTATATTTATTAGTTTATTGTTCTGGTCGTAGGCTACGTACCCCTTTGAAATCATATCGGTATAAATACCTAAATGTATTGAATCACCGTTTGTAAGCCATCCCACGCTTGGTACTAAAAAATGAAGCTTACTGTCATTATAAAATGATGATACTTCTGGTGATATTCTACAAACAATTAAATCATCCCCATTTGTTCCTTTAGCAATAAACAAATTAAAACATTCGCCGTGCCTTATTTTATAGAATTTCTTATTTGGATTTGAAATCATTGAAGATATTCGACTATAAGTACTGAAGTTTATTGATGTTTTGTATCTATCTACAATTCCGGAGTAACCAATAATTGATATCACTCCTTGATTAAATAGCTGAATATCCTTTTTGTAAACGTCTTTCGATTTACTACAGTCAAACCCCATTTTACTAAGAAGATCTTTATTAAAAATAATTGATTCTATATCTTCAGGTTTTTCAACCAAACACAAAAAGTCATAGTCGCCGTATGTATTAGACCCTTTATATTTTATTGAATCATAACCCAATCCTCCTGCTACAAGAAAACTAATGTTTTTATTAACTGAAGTTAAGTTGTTAACAAAGTTTTCTGTTATTTTTTTTCCAGTCAAAAAATAATTCATTATTTAATAACAATTTCAGCATATGCATTGTGCGTATGTATTGACTCGAGGTTTTCGCATGAAACTAATGTAAATTTTAAATCGTTCTTTTGGAGACCTCTGACAACATCGCGTACAATATCTTCAACAAATTTAGCATTTTCATAAGCCTTCTCTGTAATATAGGCCTCGTCGTCTAACTTAATTACTGGGTACACGATTGCGCTTAATTGTTCTTCCGCTGTGTGTAAATAGTCGCCTAATTTATTGATTTCTTCAAATGGAAACTTGACTTTAACTACTGACCTTTGATTGTGGGCACCATGCTTGCTATTTGTTTTTGATGCGGGGCACAAAGATGTACCTGTAAATGCTAGCGTACATGTTCCGTAGAAGTCACCATTGTCTATTTTTAGATCTAGGTTAATTTTAAATTCCTCAAATCCAACATTTTTAGATACAGGTGATTCTTTTGTTCTAATTGAATTGGCTGTTATTTCTACATATATTTGAGGGGTTTCTAAATCCGAATATATTTTTTGTAAGACAGGTTCAAAATTATCAAGCGAAATTGTTTTGTCAATTAGTTGATTCAAATTCCTTGACATGCGTGACATATGTGTTCCTTTTTTACTTTTGTCTAGGTAGGCGAAACAATTAGCTGTTCCTTGTGCAGGAACAATTTCTTTTCCGAGCAACAACATACCTCTATATGCATATCCTGTTATACCGACCTTTTTGATATCAAGGTCACGTAAATCTACTTGGCCTTGAACATCTGTTATTTTTTTCATACTTATTTTATTTTTTTAGCAATAACAATTATTCTCGGACTTTTTTTGGTATAAGTTGACATTTCAAAGTCGCCGAAAATATTTAATGTTTTAAAACCTGACTTTTTAAGGAAATTGTCCATATCCTGTTTATTAAAAAGTCTTTGTTTAAAACTAGCTGTTTGTATTTTACCACTATTGTATCTAACTTTATATGTAGTCTTTTCATATTTGTCATCCTCAGTTATTAGCCTTAACCTTTTAATTTGAGAAAAATTGTGCAACTTCAAAAAATTATCCTCAAATCTTGTAGTTAAATCCTTCCAAAAACCCTCTGGTTTATTCTTGGCCCAATAATAATTTAAATTATCTAAAATAATTAGACCATTGTCTCGGAGTCTCGTGTTTATACTTCTAAGTAATTTTATGTTTTCTCTGTCGCTAAAATAACCAAACGAGGAATATATAAAAATTGCGGCGTCAAATTCTAAGATATCTGGTAAATCTCTATAGTCTGAATTAATAAAATTTATATTAGTGAAGTTATTTAAAGCCTCCTTTTTTGCTTGATTTATAAAATCTTTATTATTGTCTATACCTAATAAAGTATAACCACTTTTTGAAAGGGGTATTGCTATTCTACCTGTACCACAGGCAACATCAATTATTTTTTTGTATTTATTTAAAGGTAGATACTTTTTGATGAAATTGATTTCATTATCTGTACGCTTAGTATCTATATATTGATTTTTATCGAAGAGATCGTAATATTCCCAGAAATTATTAGCCATGATTGATTATAATCCTAACGACTAAAAATTTCCTTAGCTCTGTGGGCTAGTCCTGCGGCAACTGACGTAAAGGCATCACTTTCTTTAATCTTTTTGGCTCCAAATTTATTTTGAAGCTGTTTATAGATTGCGGGAATCAAAGAAGATCCTCCTGTTGTTGCTACAGCGTCTATTTCCTCACTTTTTATATTTGCTGCTTTAAGTGCTTTATTAATTGTTTTGTCTATATTAACTAAATCATCTTGGATTATCTTCTCAAATACATTTTTAGTAATCGTAGTGTTAATTTCAATATCTTTAGCTATAAAATTATATTTTTCAAATTCCTTTGAAGAGAGATTTTTTTTAACTTTTTCAATTTCTTCATATATACCAAATCCTAGGTTATTAAACACTAAAGATTTTAGAGCTAAAAGTGCTTTGGGGTTGGTATTCATAAATTTAAAATGTTCGATACTGTTGGCAAAACTTTCTGTTTTTAATAATGATATTAAATACCAGTTTTTCATTGAAGCAAATATGCTTTCAGGTAAACTTAATTGTCTTAGTCCATATTTTGAACCCTTCCCAAAATATTGTGAAAGTTCAGAAGTAAAAATTTTTGTATTAAAATGATCACCTCCAATTGGCAATCCTACGTTTGCTAAAACTTCCTTTTCTGGGAATCTTACGATTGAAATATCTAATGTGCCTCCGCCGAAGTCGTATATTAGTGATATTTGTTTATTCTTAATATCAATTCCATAATCATATGCAGCTGCTATGGGCTCATATTCAAATTCTATCTCCTTAAAGCCGGCAATTTTTGCTGCAGATCTCATTCTGTCGATGGCTAATTGATTGTTACCGCCAACGTATTCAACAGGTCTACCTATAACTACTTTATTTATAGATTCTCCGATAATTTCGTCAGCTCTTTGCTTCATTTCTTTTAAAAATTGTCCCACCACCCATTCAATAGGTTTGTTGCTTCCAAACAAATTAATATTAGAAACAATTTGACTTGATAGATTACTTTTAAGTGCTTGCAAGAGCCTTCCTCCATCAGACTCTTCAACTTCAATAATTTCAGGTACAATTTTGTCTGGTACAAATCCGCCTGCATTTGCAGGTTGGGCGACTTTTATCATTCTTCCTGTTTCAATTATCCTTTTTTTGCTTTCTTTGTTTAGAGCGACATCTGTTATGTATGCGTCAACAGCAGGTTTGCCAAACAACATGTCTAATTTTTGATTAACATAGATCACGGAACGCATAACGCAGGGATTATCAGCATTTGGGTCAATTTTTAACTTAACAGGTTCGTCCCTCTCATTGATATAAGCAATTGTTGAGTTGGTGGTACCAAAATCTATACCATACGATATTTTTTTAGCCATGTAGGAATTATAATATAAATTATCTAAGTTGATCAGGAAAAAAAGTTTTGATTGGTACCTATTTAAAGAAAGTAATATCTTCAGTTAAATTTCTGACAGTGATATCTTTTGCAAAACTATGACCTGTATCTCCATAATACATTAAAAGATCAAGAGCAATCCTTATTTTTACTAAATGCATTCTTGTTTCAAAGTTTTCTCCTAAGTTTCCATCCTTTTTGTATCCTTCAATAAGCCATTCAACTGGAGGTCTGTTTTGTCCGAAGTAGTTCCACCAAGAGAAGTCGTATGCAATATCTGCTCCTCTACAATTTTCAAAATCTATTATTCCATTTATTTTATCTTTATGAATAAGCATGTGTTTTATGCCATAGTCCGAATGGGCTAGTCTTGAATCTGTATGTTCATAAATATCTTTATTTTTATCAAGTATAGCAAAGGCTTGTTGAACTAGTTTGGTATCAACTCCTATTTTCCTTGCTTCTTCTAAGATCTGATCTCTTTTTTTGTCCTGATTGAGCATGTATTCTGACCAAGTTTCAAACTCACCAACACCAAAGGTGTTTATTTCACCAAAACCTGTTGTTTTGATACTATGAATTTTTGAAAGAATTTCACCAGCACTAATTGTTATTTCTTTAATCTCATTTTGACTTAATGCATTTTGTTTAATAAGTGTTTGTAATGAAACACCCTCAATTTTAGATTCTACACAAACATGTAGTTTTTCTTTATCTGTTTCTACCTCACTTATCAAATGTATCTCGGGAACTTGGACTCCAGTATCCCTGCATTTATCCAATGCCCATTTTTCGGCTTCAAAACGATTGTGTTTCTCTCTTGAAATCCTAACTATTATATTCTCACCATGTGTGGGTGTAATATCATATACTTCATTTACTTCGCCCTCTACAACTTTTCTTTTTTCCTTAACTCTAAATCCAACAGAACTTTTGACAATAGCTTCAAGAACATTATCAGAAGCATTTAATTTACCATGCAGATTTTCAAGAAAAGATTGATAGTTTTCATCCTTTTGTTTATTTTGATTCATTTAGTTTGATTATATAATACTTTTAACAAATGATTAAAAACTGGATGATAGAACATCTGTATAGGAAAAAGTCGATTGCAATTATATTTAATGACAAAGATGAATTTTTGATTGATCAATTAGTAAGCTATGGAGAAAATGATTGGAATTTTTCAGGTGGTGGAATTGAAAAAGGTGAGACAGAAGAACAAGGATTATTAAGAGAACTTCATGAAGAATTAGGAACAAACAAATTTGAAATTGTTTTCAAAAGTAAAAATTTAGTTACATACAACTGGCCACTAAAAGTAATTATCCAAAGAATTTTTAAAAAACATCAGTTATATCTTGGTCAATCCCAAAGACAATATATAGTTAAATTTGTAGGCAAGAAGTCAGATATAAAGCCAGATCCTTCTGAAATTAGAAAAATTAAATGGATTAAAAGAAATGAATTCAAAGATTATTTAAGATTTCCAAACCAAGTAGAAATTACAGAAGGAGTTCTAAAGGAATATAATACAAAATTATGGTAAACTCATTAACTTTCATTGGCCAAAAAGTAAATGTAGTAGTTGACAGACCATTAGGATCGAAACATCCAAAACATGGTTTTACATATGAAGTTAACTATGGCTATATTCCAAACACAAAATCTGCAGATGGAGAAGAACTAGATGCATATATTTTAGGAGTAGATAAACCAATTACAGAAACTAAAGGAATTTGCGTTGCAGTAATCAGAAGAACAGATGATGACGATGACAAATTAATTGTTACGCAAGATGGCCAAGACTTTTCAGATTCAGAAATTGAAAAACTAACAGAATTTCAAGAAAAATGGTTTAAACATGTTATTTTAAGGAAGAAAATTTAAATTCCTAATTATTATTTTAATATTGGCAATCCTAGTTTCGCACGTGACATGTTTATGTATTCCTTCGATGCGTTTATAAATGCTGAATTATCTAACTCAGGTGTTTTATTTCTTGCAAGTTGATATGTGGACACCATATTTTGACAACTTTGATTTTCGTAACACTGTTTGATTGCAAATTTACATTCATCAGATTTAGGAGCATCTGAGCATAATTCATATACTCTTATTTTAATATCCTTGTTTATATCAGAAACCTCATTCCTAGTATAGTCGCCAAAATCATATTTTGCGGACGGGTTTTCGTTTACGGAAAGAGAAATAATCAAAAAGGCTATTATTGAGAAACCAAATATAAAGACAAGCAAAGGTAGATATTTTGAAATGATATCTTTTTTAATCACATAGTCATTTTATATTAAAAAGTAGTAAAATAAAAACAAGGCAAATTAAGCACATATTATGAATAAAGAACAAGAACGTGCAGAATTACATCGTACAATATGGCAAATTGCTAACGATTTGCGCGGTAGTGTTGATGGCTGGGACTTCAAACAATATGTATTAGGAATGCTATTCTATCGTTTTATTAGTGAAAACTTAGTTAATTATATAAATGCTGATGAACATAGAGGAGGTAATAAAGATTTTGATTATACAAACCTTTCAGATAAAGAAGCAGAATTTGGACGAGTAGATACTATAAAGGAAAAAGGGTTTTATATATTACCAAGTGAACTTTTTGTAAATGTTTGCAAAAAAGCTCGTGCAGATAATAATCTAAACGAAACTCTATCGTTAGTATTCAAGAAAATTGAAAATTCAGCAAAAGGCACAGATAGTGAAGATGATTTGAAGGGTTTGTTCGCAGATCTTGATGTCAATTCAAACAAACTTGGAAATACAGTCGAACAACGTAATCAAAAACTTACAAAAATAGTTGAAGCAATAGGAAATCTTAAATTAGGTAATTATTCTGACAATACAATTGACGCGTTCGGTGATGCCTATGAGTTTTTGATGACCATGTATGCTTCTAACGCTGGTAAATCTGGAGGAGAATTCTATACACCACAAGAGGTTAGCGAACTGCTAGCAGAAATTACAACAGTTGGTAAAAAAGAAGTAAATAAAGTTTATGACCCTGCTTGTGGTTCTGGATCTTTACTTCTTAAATTTGCTAAGGTTCTAGGGAAAGAAAATGTTCGTCAAGGGTTTTTTGGTCAAGAAATTAATATTACTACTTATAACCTTTGTCGTATTAATATGTTTTTACATGATGTTAATTATAATAATTTCAATGTTGCACTTGGTGATACACTAACGGATCCGAAACATTGGGATGATGAGCCGTTTGATGCAATAGTTTCAAATCCTCCATATTCAATTAAATGGGAAGGTGATTCTAATCCACTTTTGATAAACGATCCTCGTTTTTCTCCTGCAGGAGTATTGGCTCCAAAGAGTAAGGCTGACCTTGCCTTTACTATGCATATGCTATCTTGGCTTTCAACAAGTGGAACGGCTGCAATTGTTGAATTTCCAGGAGTTCTATATCGTAGTGGAGCTGAACAAAAAATTAGAAAATATTTAATCGATAATAATTACATTGATACTGTAATTCAGTTACCACCAGATTTATTCTTTGGAACAACAATTGCAACTTGTATTATTGTCTTAAAGAAAAGTAAAAGTGATAACAAAACACTTTTCATTGATGCATCTTCAGAATTTGTGCGAAATGGAAACAAAAACAAATTAAGTGAAACAAATAGATTAAAAATCTTAAAAGCATTTACAGATCGTACAGATATCGAATATTTTTCAAAACTTGTCGATAACAAGGCAGTTGCAGAAAATGATTACAATATTGGGGTATCAGGTTATGTAGTAGCAGAAAACAAAAGAGAAGTAGTAAATATAGCAGAATTAAATGCCAAAATTGCAAAAATTGTGTCAAGACAAAATGAATTAAGAATTGAAATTGACAAAATCGTCGAAGATATAGAAGGTTGATGTATGGATATAAATGCGCTAAACATAAAAATTGATAGCTTCAAACAGAATCGTAAAGAAGACCCTGTTATTTCACAAAATGAAAATTATATAACTCTTAAGCTTTATAACGTGCACAGAAAAGATAGTGTATATCAAGACGGTGAAAGAAATACTATCGACGAAGTTAAACAAAGAGATGATTTTTTTTGTGCTGTAATTTTGGATAAAAATTCATTAGAGATAACAGATAAGTACTTTTCTTTTGAAAACTTTACGATTAAAAAAGAACTTAAAGAGTTTGCTAGCCTACAGGACATTCAAAAGAAATACTTAAGTTTTATGCGTGATATTCCATCTGAATATGACGTCAATGATGTTGTAATAATTGATGTTAGAAAATTTGATAACTACCTTGATCATTTAAGCAAAGTGACGATGATTAAGACGAAAACATCAAAAATAGTTAGAGATAAGTTTAACATGAGGGACAGTGCGCAAGTTGATACATCAGCTATTTTTGCAAATGTTGGATATGTGGTTAAAGGATTTGAAGGTAAATATATTGCTCTAAGTAAGGGCGATAGAACATTTATAAAGAATTTCATGGATGAACAAATTAAAGATGGAGCTTACAAGATTACTATGAAAGAAACCCTTCCTTTGTATAAGGAAAGCATAAGAGAAATTATTAAAGTTGGTACTGAACTTTTGACACTCACTGGCAATAAAACTAAACTCAAATCATTTTCAAAAAAAGTCTTTGGCGAAGAGCGAAAAAGTTTAGAATCGTGTTGGCAATTATATTTTGATCGATACTTAAGAATTCTTTTAATGAACTATAAGGAGTTTTATTCTCAGATAGTATTTAAGGAAATGGATGGTTATGAAAAAGAAACCAGACCAGATTTTTTAGCTGTAGATATTTACAACAACATAGATATTATCGAAATTAAAACACATCGGACGATTTTATTTAGAAAAGAGAAAGGAAGGGATTCATATTATCCTTCTCATGATCTAAACAAATCTATTTTTCAATTAAACAAGTACATGGATCTGCGAACTGAAAACATAGATACAACTCAGATTGAAAACAAATATACAAAATCCCTAATTGAAAACGATAAAATATATAGGCCAAGAGGTATTTTAATAATTTCTTCTAGGGATCATATTACGTCTGAAAGTGTCAATGACGAATTAACAGCACGATTAGAGAAGGAAATAAAAAAACTAAAAACTACATTCAATAATATCGATATAGTTCTCTTTGATGAATTGATTCGAAATCTAGAAAACTATGTTAGTTATCTTGATGTTACATTGGGAGTAAATAAAGAAGAGTAAATATAAATATTTTTTATGACAAAGCACCAAAGCAAATTTGATCAGCTGATTTTAGAGTTATGTCCTAATGGTGTGAAATATATGGAGCTAGGTGAAATAGCGGCATATCGACGTGGTTCATTTCCTCAACCATATGGTGATAAGAATTGGTACGACGGTGAAGACGCGAAGCCTTTTGTGCAGGTTGCAGATGTTGCTAAGGATATGCGGTTAGTTAACAATACAAAACGTAAAATCTCAAAGTTAGCACAAAAAATGAGCGTTTTTGTACCAATGGATACAGTACTTGTGACTTTGCAGGGTAGCATAGGCCGAGTTGCAATTACCCAATATGATTGTTATGTAGATCGTACACTGGCAATTTTCGAAAGTTATAAGATTGAGATAAATAAAAAATATTTTGCATATCAACTACAAAGTAAATTTAATATTGAAAGGCAAATTGCTCGTGGTAGTACTATCAAAACAATTACAAAAGAGGAATTTACAAAATTTAAAATTCCCGTTCCACCACTTACAATTCAAAATGAGATTGTCAAAATTCTTAATAGTTTTACAGAATTAGAAGCAGAATTAGAAGCAGAATTAGAAGCAGAATTAGAAGCAAGGAATAAACAATATAGATATTACAAAGATAAATTAATGACTTTTGATGATAAAGTAGAACAAAAGGCACTAGGAGATATTGGTGTATTTGTGAGAGGTAATGGCTTGCCTAAAAGTGATTTTACAGAAAATGGAGTTGGATGTATTCACTATGGTCAAATATACACACACTACGGTACTTATGCCGATAAAACTAAGTCTTTTGTATCTCGAGAAACTGCCAAAAGACTACAAAGGGTACAAAAGAATGATTTGATAATAACCAATACTAGTGAGAATATTGAAGACGTTTGTAAAACCGTCGCCTGGCTTGGAAATGAAGAGATTGTTACTGGTGGACATGCCTCAATTTTCAAACACAAGGAAAATCCAAAATATCTAAGTTATTACACTCAAACAAAATATTTTTTCGATGAAAAGAAAAAATTAGCAAAAGGTACTAAAGTTATTGATGTTTCTGCAAAGGATCTTGCTAAAATTAAGGTACCTGTTCCATCCTTATCCGAACAAAATCGAATCGTATCGATTTTGGATAAATTTGACGCGTTAGTAAATGATATTTCAGTTGGTTTACCTGCTGAACTTGAAGCCCGTAGATTGCAATATGAATACTATCGGAATAAACTGCTAACATTTAAAGAATATGTCGAATAGTCAAAATTATAATATTGTTTCACAAAATAATGAAAGTACTGTT
This sequence comes from Candidatus Microgenomatus sp., assembly GCA_020724585.1. Classification (GTDB taxonomy): domain Bacteria; phylum Patescibacteriota; class Microgenomatia; order UBA8517; family UBA8517; genus DYGS01. Next base: position 529,970 of record DYGS01000001.1, on the reverse strand, counting down.
GTAGCTGACTACTCAGAGATTGCTAACAACCTACGTGAATCTACGTATCAAAGTGAAGCTGAACTGGAAAAAGAATTTATTAAACAGCTTGTATCACAGGCATACGAATATATTTCTATTAAATCTGAAAATGATTTGGTTGTAAATTTACGTAAACAACTTGAAAAACTAAATTCATATAATTTTACTGATTTAGAGTGGGAAAGATTTTTCAAAAATGAAATTGCTAATCCAAATCAGAGCATTATTGAGAAAACAACTACAATTCAAGAAGATTATATTAAAAATTTAACTTGTGATGATGGGGCTATTAAAAATATTTATCTTATTAAAAAAGATTCGATTCATGACAATAGTTTGCAAGTTATTAATCAATACGCAACAGACGAGGGAGAACGCGCTAATCGATACGATGTTACGGTTCTAGTTAATGGACTGCCACTTATACATATCGAACTTAAACGTCGTGGCGTGGCAATCCAAGAGGCTTTTAATCAAATTAATCGGTATAACAGAGAAAGTTTTTGGGCTCAATCAGGTCTTTTTGAGTATATACAAATTTTTATTATTTCAAATGGTACACACACAAAATATTATAGTAATACAACTAGATTTCAGTATGTCAAAGAAAATGGCGGAAATTCTGTTAAAAATGGAAAGAGAACAAGTAATAGTTTTGAATTTACAAGTTGGTGGGCTGATGCAACAAACCGTCCTATTACTGACTTAGTTGATTTTGCTAAAACATTCTTTGCTAAGCATACGCTCCTGAATATCCTTACTAAATACTGTGTGTTTACAACAGATCGACTACTTTTAGTGATGCGACCATACCAAATAGTTGCTACTGAGAAAATTTTAAAAAGAATTGAGATAAGTACAAATTATAAAAAGTTAGGCACAATCGAGGCAGGTGGATATGTTTGGCACACTACCGGATCTGGAAAGACACTAACAAGTTTTAAGACTGCGCAACTTGTTAGTAAATTACCTTACATTAAAAAGGTAGTTTTTGTTGTTGATCGTAAAGATTTAGATTACCAAACAATGAAGGAATATGACAAATTTGAAAAAGGTGCTGCCAATAGTAACAAAAGTACATCTATTTTGAAACGTCAATTGGGTGACCCAGAAGCGAAAATAATTATTACCACAATTCAAAAATTAGATCGTTTTATAAATAAAAATACAGGTCATACAATTTTTGAAGATCATATTGTTTTAATATTTGACGAGTGCCATCGCTCTCAATTTGGTGATATGCACACAGCAATTACTAAGGCATTTAAAAATTATCATATATTTGGATTTACGGGTACACCGATATTTGCCATGAATTCATCGTCTGGTGGTACACCAAATTTAAAGACAACAGAACAGGCGTTTGGAGATAAATTACACACTTATACAATTGTTGATGCTATATCTGATAAAAACGTTTTACCGTTTAAAGTAGATTACGTTTCTACAGTTCGTGAGGCCGAGAATATTGAAGATAAGAAAGTAAGTGATATAGACCGTGAGGCAATTTTAGCTGCTCCCGAGAGACTTTCAAATATTGTTACGTATATAAGAGAGCATTTTGATCAAAAAACAAAGCGCAATACTTTTTATAAACTAAAGGATCGAAGACTTGCAGGATTTAACTCAATATTTGCTGTTTCCACAATTGATGTGGCTAAAAAATATTACGCTGAATTTAAGAAACAATTAGAAGGGCTTCCAAGCGATAAGCAACTTAAAATTGCAACAATTTATAGTTTTGGTGTAAACGATGATGATTTGGATGGCATGATTGATGAAAACTCAGAAGATACAACAGGACTTGATGTTAGCTCAAGAGACTTCTTAGAAAAAGCTATTGGTGATTATAATCAGATGTTTGGAACTTCATATGATACTTCATCCGACAAATTTCAAAACTATTACAAAGATGTAAGCGAAAGAATGAAAAATCGTGAGATTGATATTTTAATTGTGGTTAATATGTTTTTGACAGGATTTGATGCCACAACGCTAAACACTTTATGGGTGGATAAGAATTTAAGATTGCATGGATTATTACAAGCGTTTTCTAGGACTAATCGTATTTTAAATAGCATAAAAACTTTTGGTAATATTATTTGTTTTCGTAATCTTGAAAAAGCTACAAATGAATCTATTGCTCTTTTTGGTGACAAAGAAGCTAGCGGAATCGTTCTTTTAAAAGCTTATAATGATTATTACTTCGGATATAAAGATGATGGTAAGGATGTACGTGGATATGAAAGTCTAGTTAGAGAACTACTTGAAAAGTTTCCTGTTGGAGAAAGAATTGTTGGCGAGCAGAATCAAAAAGACTTTATTAAATTGTATGGTGCTATTTTACGTGTACGAAATATACTTGCTACTTTTGATGAATTTTTAGGAAACGAGATTTTGACTGATCGAGATATTCAAGATTATCACAGTGCTTACATCGATATTTATAACGAATTTCGTAAAGATATCGAGGTAGATAAGGAAAATGTCAATGATGATATTGTTTTTGAGATGGAGCTTATCAAACAAATAGATATCAATATTGATTATATCTTAGGTTTAATTAAAAAATATCATGAGGATCATACTAAAAATAAAGAATTACTGCTTGATATAAATAAGGCTATAGATTCAAGCGTCGAACTTAGGAACAAAAAAGATCTTATTAATCAGTTTATATCTTCGCTTGATATACATTCAGTAGTGGAGGAGGATTGGCAAAAATTTGTTGAGGGTAAAAAGGTAGAAGAACTTGAACAAATTATTACAAGTGAAAATCTTGATCATGAAGCAACATATCGATTTATTAAAAATGCTTTTCGTAACGGAAATGTTGCAACAACAGGTACAGAGATCACTAAAATACTACCTGCTGGTGGTCGTTTTTCTCCAACGGGCGAACGTAGCAAAAAACGTGAGAATGTACTTGATAAACTAACAAGATTCTTTGAAAGATTCTTTAATATTGCTACGAATGATGTTGATTAAGAGAAGTGAAAAATATTATAAACAAAAATATTGATAAAATTTCAAACATACTTCATGGTAAAGCTACTATATTCCTTGATAAGTTTAAAAAATATATAAAACGGCTTCTTTTCCCTTTATATCTATTTCCAATCAAACTTTTAACTTATTCAACTTATTATTTTGTTAAATTCTTAATAGTATTTTTAATTAAGCTATTTAAATTACTTTGGTTCTTGATTAAGTGGCCATTTTTGAAATTTACTAATTTTATAAAAACTATTGTTTGGTTCGGGTTAACTATATATATTTGCTTTTCACTTTTAGTTATTGCTGATTACATTACTAGACAATATGGTGATATCAGTAAATTGTGGTGCGATGTTGGAGTAAAAACAAAACTTCAATCATCTGTTGCTAGAATTATAGGTGGATATGGCGAAGGATCAGGATTTTTTATAACTCCAACTGAAGTTGTAACAAATTTCCATGTAATCGCAGATGAACCTAGCCCAAAAGTTGTTTTTTCTGATGGACATTTTGAAACCCCAATAAAGATAGTTGGAGACAAAAATATGGATATTGCAGTTTTAACACTTGCAGGAAATTATCCCGAGAAAGTATATGAGCTTCGAGATTTGTATGATTTGCATGACGACGAAATATTACTCTCTGCTGGTTACCCATTGGGGTCTGAGATAACAGGTAATCCAACAATTGTTAAGGGTAATTTTATTGATTTCAGAAGAAGTAGGAGAGATTTTGTAGGATATATTCAAACAAATATTAGTTTGGTTAAAGGAATGAGTGGTGGTCCATTGGTTGATCAATGTGGTAATCTTGTCGGTGTAAATACACAAAGTTTGGCAGGTATATCATTTTTTATCACAGCTTTTGATGTTAAAAACAATTTACACAACTTAACTGATCAAGAAATCACAAAGATTGAAGTCGATCCTACAAAATCTCCTGAAGACGCTGTTTTTGCTTTTTACACATATCTAAAAGCACGACAAATGGAAAAAGGATTTGAATTGTTAAGTTCAAAATATTTAGAAAAAACAAACTTTACTGAATGGACGAATAGATTTACAGATATTTTAGACGTTGAAGTCATAAATACAGAAAAGTATGAAAATTCTAAAGATACTGTGTATGTAAAATTTTCAACTCAAAACTGGGTAGATGGAGAACTTGAAACACATTATTACCAAGGGACATGGGAAACAGTTTTAGAGGATAACATGTTCAAGATGAACAAAAGTAAAATTGAGGAAGTAGATAATCCAGAATGGGATTGGTTTTAAGGATAATTAAAAGGTAGTATTATTAAATTATGAATAATAAATTCGTATTAGTTCCAGTTGATCTTCTTAAAAATTTAAAGGATTTAGCAAAGGGTACAGAATATGAAGATGATATAAGAAAAGTTTTAGATTCTAGAGAAGCAATTGAGAGCCATGATATTACAAAACTTCCCAAAACTGCAGTTGTTAAAAGAGTAATAGATGGAGACACTGTGGAGTTATTTAACAGTACAGTATTACGATATGTTGGTATGACAGCTCCTGAAACTGGAGAACCTTTTGAAAAAGAATCTACTGAAGCAAATAGAAATTTAGTTGAAGGTAAAGAAATAAAACTTGAATATGACAATTATACTTCAGACAAATTTGGAAGAATTCTTGCATATCCAATCATTGATGGAAAGAACATCTCCATTGAACTTGTGCGAAAAGGTATGGCTGAATTAGTTATATATCAAAAAAGAAAGCCATTTATTCATCAAGTTCAATTATTAGAAGCACAAGAAGAAGCAAAACAAAATAAAATAGGAATTTGGAAGAAATAGCAAAGCTACATCAGGCATAGTTGTATAAAATAAGTATTCATAAGGTTAAACGAGTATTTTATGTTAACAGTAAGCGTGGGCTGGGCATAACAACAAAACACAGTGGGTAAGCGGAAGGCCGAAACGAGCGAAGCGAGTGGAGGCCTGGAGCGCACACACGATATGGGTTAGCGAAGCTCCGCGAAGCGGAGCTGAGCGGGAACCCGATGCTCCGCAACAATTCCTTCCCCTTTAACCCCTCCCTTGTTGCTCCGCTCACACATCAAAATTTTGTGGTAAACAAGTTTGTCACTTTCGTGATAAAATATGCTTTGTACTTTAGAAATTTTGAATAAAATAAGTTCGTGCCTTTTCATACAAAGGCACAAGACAGCGACCTGTCGGGTCGGCGCAAAGCGCCGACCAAGCGTTTCTCCCATCCCCTCGGACAAAAACTACAAATTAAGGAGTCAAAATATTGCGATATTTTGATATATTGATTTGGATTATTTACGGGCGTATAAATAATTGTAGCATGGCTACAATTGTAAATAATCCAATAGCACAAAAATTTTTCCTGTATGCTCGTAAATCAACAGATGTTGAGGATATGCAAGTACAATCAATAGAAGGTCAACTTGATGAACTTCGTTTACTTGCCAAACGTGAGGGACTAACAATCGTAGAAGAATTAGTGGAGAAACAATCTGCCAAGATTCCTGGACGTCCTATTTTTAATAAAATGTTAGACAGTATTGAAAAAGGTCGTGCTTCTGGAATAATTTCATGGCATCCAGATCGTTTGGCAAGAAACTCAGTAGATGGAGGAAGAATTATTTATTTAATAGATACAGGAAAAATATCTGCCCTCAAGTTTAATACCTTTTGGTTTGAACCCACTCCTCAAGGGAAGTTCATGCTTTCAATTTCGTTTAGCCAAAGCAAGTATTATGTTGACAGTTTAAGTGAAAACACTCGTCGTGGGTTAAGGCAAAAAGCTAGAAACGGTTTCATGCCAGGGAGATCTCCTCTTGGATATTTAAATGACAGTAGAGATAAATCAATAGTTATTAATAAAAAAGTTGCACCACATATTATTAAGGCTTTTGAAATGTATTCCAAAGGAGATATACAAATAAAGAAAGTTTCTAGCTTTTTAGCATCAAAAGGTATTATTACCTCTAAGAATAAAAATTTAAGGATAGATAAAACTAAAAAGTTACTTACAAATTCATTTTACTACGGAGTTTTTAAATATGGAGGTGAAGTATATGAGGGCAGATACGATCCAATTATTTCAAAGAAACTTTTTGATAAAGTCCAAGAAGTTATAAAGATTAGAAATGGCCCTTGGGTAAAAGCAGATCAAGATCACCCAATTAAGCCATATAACGGCATTTTAAGGTGTGGTGAGTGTGGAATGATGATAACAGGAGATTATAAAACTAAATTCTACAAAGGTACTAATAGAGAAGTAACTTATCATTATTATCACTGTACCAAGAAAAATAAGCTAATCTCCTGTTCTCAACCTCACATCACAGAAGATGATCTTGATCAACAATTAACCAATATTCTCAAAAAGTATTCTTTGAAAAAGACTTGGGCTAATCAGATGTTATTAAGACTTAAAAAAGAAGAATCTGATTTAGCCAAGTCCTCCCTTGAGGTTAATAATTTGAAAAGACAACAAGTTGAAGCAATTGATATTAAACTAAAGTTACTCCTAGATAGTTACTTAGATCAAATTATAGATAAAGAAACATTTCAAGAAAGTAAGCTCCAACTTGTATCTCAAAAGAAAACTTTTGAAGAACAAATTATTAACAACAAAAAACATCAAGGGAGTTGGATCGAACCTTTCAAAAACTGGATTTCTGAGGCTACAGAAGTAGAACAAGTTGCCAAGTCTGCGGACTTGCAACTTAAAAAGGTCTTCGCCGCAAAAATCTTCGGCTCAGACCTCTTTTTAGAAAACAAAACTGTCCGAGGGGATGGGAGAAACGCTTGGTCGGCGCTTTGCGCCGACCCGACAGGTCGCTGTCTTGTGGTGCGAGAGGGATTCGAACCCTCGTGGTGTTGCCACCATTAGTTTTTGAGACTAACCTGTATACCAATTCCAGCACCGCACCAATATCTGGTATTATACTATTTTTTTAGGTACAATAGTCAAAAATTATGGCAAGCGTAAATGCTACGGATTTAAGAGCTGGTCTGGCCTTTTTATATGAAGGGAAGCCCTTTAAGGTCAAAAAGTACTCCCTGATTAAAATGGGCAGAGGCGGCGCAACTGTTAGAGTTTCGTGCGTTAATCTTGAAAACGGGTCCAATGTTGAACATGCATTTTCTTCAAATTTGTCTTTTGAAGAGGTGAGTTTATCTAAACGCAAACTTCAGTATTTATATAAAGACGATAAAAATGCTTATTTTATGGATCCTGCAACCTTTGATCAAATAGAGGTTCCTCTTGCTGTTTTAGGTGACGATGTTTACTATCTTAAAGAAGGTGAAAATGCGGATATAGTGTTTTGGGACTTGCCGTCTCATGCAGGAAGCCGACCAATGTCAGTTGATCTTCCTCCAAAAATTACCCTTGAGGTTGTTGAGTGTGATCCTGGAGTCAAAGGCAATTCTGTTAGCAATTTATACAAATCAGCAAAACTTTCTAACGGATTGGAAACAAAAGTACCTTTGTTTATAAAACAAGGCGAGAAAATAATTGTCGATACAAGATCAGGAGAATATATAGAACGCGCTAAGAGCTAAAACTGCAACTTGTGTGACAATTCCCCAAAATAGGTTAGCATCCGCCTGAATTGATTTCTGGAATTTAATCCAATAGTTCAAAAATTTATTTTTGATACCCATTAAATAATACGGGGCTTCAATAGCGTCAGGAAGAACCGATGCAAAAGAAGAGAAAAGAATAGAAGATGAAAGAAGCGGATCATGGGAAAAGAAGTTATAGCTAAAGTAAACAAATAAAATAGCGCTTAGTGCGTCTAGTCCAATGATAAACAATGTATTATTTGTTAGTTTTCCAAATTTTTTAATCTCTGTGTTTAAGTGGGGATTCCAATGGGGGATCATATCAAGCAAAAAATGCCCCGCAAACGAAAGAGGTATAGAAATTAAAGGATTCGGAACTGTTTTGGCAACTGCAATACCCAAGGCTACATGCGGAGTTTCAAGCATCGTGCTTATTATGATAATATATCTTAAATGTTAATTGCAAATTTTTTGGGTATAACACTTTACCTCTATCTTTTTTGGAAGCGGCTTAAAGAGGATTACGCTCCTGAAAAAGTTTTTAACTTGGCAGTTCTTGTTTTGGCGGGGGTTTTAATAGGAAAAATAGTTTCAGTTTATTTTGCAGTAAACTATCAATTTTGGGTCTCTTTTGCATCCGGGTTTATTTTCTATTTAGCCGGCATTTATAGGATGAAAATTAACTTTTTTGAGAGTCTAGATGCAATTACTGTCTCTTATCTTCCTTGGATATCGCTTTTATTTTTAACTGATGCTGTAAAGGAAAGAAGCTTATATAACTTTTTGGCTTTTTGGGTTTGCCTTGTTTTAATTTTTATTTACTTCTTCTTGAATGCCAATTATAAAAAATTTACATGGTATAAATCGGGCAGAATAGGATTTTCGGGGGTAGTAACTTTGTTTTTAGCGTTTTTGGTAAAATCTTTTGTTTCAACAGGAATTGAACTTTATTTTTCTCTTGCTTTAGTTTTTTCAAGTTTAGTGCTATTATTTGTTCTGTCATATGCAAAAGATTAGATTCCCATCCCAAATTTTATTGCCTGTTGCCAATTTCTTGAAGGCTCAGCTTGCGAAGCTCAAAATAAATAGGAAGAAAATATCGTCAGAGGATCCATTTAACGATAAAGCTCGGACGCTTGATAATGCCGCGACAGATACTGAAGCAGAGGAACAATTTGGTCATGCCAGGGTTTTAGCTATTAAAAAAGAATTAAGTAATAAATCAGAACAGATTAAAAAAGCTCTTGGACGCATAAAACAGGGCAAATATGGAACTTGCGAGGTCTGCGGCAAAATGATTGATACGGATAGACTAGCAATTACTCCTGAAGCCACAAAATGTGTAAGTTGTGAGAAAAAGGCAGAGAAAAAGGCGAAATGACTCCAAAAGTAATTTACCAAGACAGTGAGATTTTGGTAATTGATAAACCGTCAGGTTGGATAACTAACTGGGCAAACACCACCGGCTCCCAGCCTGTGGTTGAGGATTGGATTGCCAAAAATTACCAATTGCCAATTTTCAACTTTCAAGAATTCAGACACGGCATAGTCCACCGACTGGATAAGGAAACCTCGGGGCTACTTTTGATTGCAAAAACAAAGGAGTCATTTGAAAATTTGCAGAGGCAGTTTAAAGAGAGAATTATAGAAAAGAGATATATGGCGTTGGTGCATGGACGGCTAAAGCAAAGCTTTGGTCTTATTGATGCTTCGGTGGGAAGACTTCCTTGGAGGAGAGATAGATTTGGGGTGTTGCCTAATGGTCGGGAAGCAACAACCGGATATAAGGTGATTAAATATATAGATATTAAGAATGAAAAATTTACATTACTTGAACTGAAGCCAAAAACCGGTCGTACTCATCAAATCAGAATCCATTTAAAACACATTGGGCATCCCATTGTAGGAGATGAATTTTACGCTGGCAGGAAAACTGCTCGGCAAGACAGAAAATGGTGTGGGAGATTATTTTTGCATGCAGGCTATATTAAATTTGTTCACCCGAAAACTTTGAATGTTTTAGAGATCAATTCCGATTTGCCCCAAGATCTTAATGACATATTGCAAAAATTGAGCTAAGCTTAAAAGATAAGATTTATGGAACTTAATAGTTTGTCGCTGCTTTTGGGTGTATCTGCAGTCTTTGGCATTTTTGCAAGATTTTTTAAACAGCCAATTTTGATAGGTTTTTTGTTTGCGGGCATGTTTTTAGCTTCAACGGGCATGCTTTCGGATCACAAATCTTTTGAAATGCTTGGCAAGATAGGAGTTGCTCTACTTTTGTTTTTGGTTGGTATTGAAATGAATGCTCGGGATATTGCAGGGGTGGGGAAGGCGGCATTATCAACGGGATTGGGACAGATCATTTTTACAGCCGCTTTTGGTTTTTTGATCGCATCTGCACTCGGGTTTAATACACTACCCGCGATTTATATCGCCATAGCTTTGACTTTTTCCTCAACCATTATAATAGTGAAACTTTTATCGGAAAAAAAAGATTTAGGAAGTTTATACGGTAAAATTTCTGTTGGATTTTTGTTAGTTCAGGATTTTGTTGCTGTCCTTCTTTTGGTTATTCTGGCGGGACTTAAAGATAATAATTTAAGTTACTTTTCCGTCCTTTTAACTTTATTAAAATCGTGTCTCTTGATTTTTGTAATTTGGCAGTTGTCAAAAAAAATATTGCCAACAATTTTTGCAAAGATTGTGGGGCAGTCGCAAGAGCTTTTGTTTATTATCAGCATAGCTTGGGCACTGGGAATGGCCTCATTTGTTGAGGGACCGCTTGGATTTAGTTTTGAAATAGGAGGTTTTTTGGCAGGTCTTGCTCTTTCAAATTTGCCCCAACATTTTGGCATAGCCTCAAAAACAAGGTCGCTTCGAGATTTTTTCCTAACTCTGTTTTTTGTTTCCTTGGGAAGTCAACTAGTTGTTTGGGATGCTTTTAACCTTCTTCCTAAAGCAATTTTACTGTCACTTTTTGTATTGATAGGAAACCCTTTAATTGTCATGACGATAATGGGACTATTGGGGCATAAAAGCAGAACTTCTTTTCTGGCTTCGGTGACGGTTGCTCAGATCTCGGAATTTTCATTTATTTTAATGGCAATGGGCAGGTCCTTGGGGCATTTAGACGATAGCGCCTTAACCTTAATCATATTGGTTGGAGCTATAACTATGACAGCGTCAACATATCTTATTATGGAATCTGAAAGGATTTATAAATATTTAAAAAACTTACTCAAGATTTTTGAAAGAAGAACAACAAATGAATCGGTTTTTGAAAAAGAGATAGATATTAAAAACCATGTTGTTTTAATAGGCGCCGACAAAATTGGAAGACTTTTACTTCCCTATTTTTTAAAAAGAGAAATTCCCATTGTTGTAGTTGACTTTAACCCATCAGTTTTTATAAGCCTCACGAGCGAAAATATAAATACTATCTTGGGTGATATATTAGATACTGAAATTCAGGAAAAAGTAAAGCTCGCCGACTCAAAAATGATTATCTGCACAGTTCCAAATTTGGAAGAAAATCTGTCAGTTTTGTCATCAATTAAAAATCATTCTCCAAGGCCGATTTTTATAGGGAGCAGTGAAGATAGAGAGTCGTCTTTAAGACTTTATGAAGCAGGAGCAGATTATGTGCTAAATCCTGATATTGTTGCGGGTGAATTTTTGAGACATATATTTTTAACCCATGGCTTAAGCCGCAAAAGAATAACCAAGATGGGAAGGAGTAATTTTAACCGATTGATGTATATTAAAACCCATGCGAAGACTTAAAAAAATTAAACACCAGAAAGAAAAAAGAAAAAGGATAAAATTTTATATTAGTTTTTTAATCTTGGCAATGTTAATTGCCATTTCGTCCGTGGCTGCAGCTGTTTTTTTGATGCTTAAAAAAATTGATAGCATAATATATGTAAAAGTGGGGAGGAGCGGTGAGCCAATATACATAAACATTGTTGATAATAAAAATAATAAATTCATAAAAATAAGCATCGATAGCAATTTGACTGTTGATTCTGCCAGAAATTACGGTGAATACAAACTTGGAAATGTTTGGCTGCTTGATCAAAATGAGAAGTTAAAAGGCGGTCTTTTGACTGATACGATCATTAAAAATTTTTACCTACCAATACATTATTATAAGAGCGAAAATAGGACAAATTTACCTAAACTAATGAATATTTTTGTAACCTCATTTGAAAAGGGGATAATAAGATCGGAGATCGTTGAATTAAATATCAAAAAAGTTGGCCGTCAGCCAAACGAGATATTGGTTAATTTTTATGATGTTGAATTAGCAGAAAACTATAAATCAATAGAAGTAGTAGATTCGACTGGAAGTATTGATGGGGCAGAAAATTTTTCGGAAATTATTAAATCTGCGGGATTAAAAGTAGGCAGTTATAAAAGAAAAGAGGTCGTAGACAAAGGATGTATTTTTAAATTTAAAATGAAAACAGATGAAATCATTTCTCTTGCTAAATCATTGGGATGCGAGGTAGAGGAGACAAACGAAGTGGGTAGCGATTTAGAAGTCATCCTGGGACTTCAGTTTAGCCAGAGGTTTTGAGCATTTAACAAAAACACGGACATCATGGTTATCAACTGATTTAATTAAAACTTTAAAAATTGCTCCGTCTTTTATAAGTCTTCTGACAACGGCGGAGATATCATCTGGAAATCTTCCTATATATTTTCCATCCATGGTTGTAACATTAACTTTGTGAGAGTGCGATTGAATCATTAACTCATCTCCACTGTCAAGGCAAGAAATTATTGATTCACGGCCTGGATTTATAAGCAGTACTGTTTTAGTTTTGCCCGGCTCCTCGATAAAGTCAGATGCGTTTATTGACTGATTTTTGAGTGAATTGGTTTTTGCAGTTTTATATTTTTGTATGGCTCTTGTTGCAATTGTATTAGTAGATTCAATTGATAGTACTTTTTTGGAGATTTCAATTGCCCTTTTTGTATTGCCTGTTTCAAAATAAGCCCTCGCTAATCTATTTAAGGCATCTATATTTTCTGGATCAATGGATAAAATTTTGTTATTAATTTCTATTGCTTTCTTCCATTCGCACTGAAGTGCAAGGCTAACGGCTAATTCGTCTAAATTATCAGGCGACATATCAGAATAATTATAGTGGTGAGATCTTTGCTGTCAATGATATATAATCATTTTAAAACAAAAATGACTATATATCTCGCACAAAAAAGTGACATTTTGTTTTGTGCTCGCTATAATAGAACAAATTATGTCTGGTCATTCACATTTTGCGACTATCAAAAGACAAAAGATGAGCAAAGATGCCAAGAAGGGCAATCTTTTTGGAAAGCTGTCTAAAATGATTTCTATTGCCATAAAATCGGGGGGAAGTGCAAATCCGGATATGAATTTTAAACTTAGGGTGGCAATTGATAAGGCGAAGCAGGAAAACATGCCTAAAGAAAATATTGACAGAATCCTAAAAAACGCCGAAAACAAGGCTGATTCTTTGGAAGAAATTACTTATGAAGGTTTTGGACCATTTGGAGTAGCCTTCGTGGTTGAAACTGCAACCGATAATAAAAACAGGACAGCTCAGGATATGAAAAATATTTTTGAGAAAAATGGGGGAGCATTGGGAGGGCCAAATTCGGTTCTCTATAATTTTGAAAACAAAGGTTTTATATTGGTTGCAAAAAATGATGATCCTGATTCCCAAACGCTTTCTTTAATCGACTTGGGAGTGGAGGATTTTGAGATTGTTGAAGATGGTATTGAAGTTTATTTGCCAGTAGACAAATTTAAGGCTATTAGCGACGAGATAACGAAAAAAGGTTTTGAGATAAAAAGACAAGAAATTATCTTCAAGCCTAAAAATTATATGGAGATAAACGATCCGGAAAAAATCGCCAAGCTTGAGAAAGCCATAGAAGCCTTTGAGGAGCACGATGATGTCCAAAGAGTCTTTACCAATTTTTAAATAAACCAATTTTATGCCTAAAAGAATAAGGTTTTTAATCTCTTCCGCCATACTAACTTTGGGTTTTGTGGGAATGCAATTCTTGGATAATCAATTAAGATTTGTGGCAATTGCTTTTTTGACAATACTAACCTCGATTTTCTCTTTTTGGTCTTTTTATGAGGGTTTGGGCAAAAACATGACACTTTTATCGTTGGTTCTTCCTACAATGTTTACGCTTGGGGTTGGCGTATTTTGGTTTCTGTTGCCTGTTAATATTTTCACCAGGATTCCATCAGTTTTGTTTTATGCGGTTGGCATATATGTTCTTTTATCAACAATGAATATTTATACAGTTTCAGCCAGTAAAACAATTGCACTTTTAAGAGCGGCTCGGGGAGTTGGATTTGTTATGACTCTTGTAGTTGGTTTTTTACTCTACGATGCAGTTATTTCGGTTAGAGGCGGTCTCTTATGGCTTGTTCCGCTTATATTTACAATTTCGTTTTTGTTATTTTATCAAGGATTTTGGTCAATTGATTTGGAGTCAAAATTTGATAGAAAAATATTGGTTATGAGTTTCGTGTCTTCGCTTATTATCGCCGAGCTTTCTTTGATTTTATTTTTCTGGCCTGTGACGGTTGTTGTTGGATCGCTTTTTTTAACTAGCGGCCTCTACCTTCTTTTAGGACTTGGGCAGGCTAAACTTGAAGACAGGCTTTTCCCAACAGTTGTTAGAGAGTATTTAACAGTCGGTTTTTTGGTCTTAATTGGAATGTTTTTTGCAACTCGTTGGGGTGGATAAATTTACCGGATACAAACCGGGGAGTGGGGGAAGGGAAGTTAAAAGAGGAAATTATTATAGGATGTGTGTTTTCACGAGTATTACCTATAGTTTTCACGGATGATATAGTTTGATACTATCATGTGGATAACTTCGTGTCATCGCGACCGCGAGTGAAGCGTGGCGGGTGGCGATCTGGGTTTTTAGATTACTTCTCCCGCAATGCGGGATCGCAATGACATTTGTATAGTACTATTCTCTTTATAGTATACGACACATTACTTAATACAATTTGTAGTCGCACAATAATACTTTTACGACGCTATATAAATTTTAGGTCAGGGGGAGGTGTGTTGTTTTTAATTAAAAATTACTAATTATAAATTAATTATGACAATAACATTAATGTTCTATTAAGTTTTTTTTACTATTTTGCTCTATATTTATCCTGACTATAAACTTTTTGGTTCTAGCTTCCAATATACTAAATACTATCCCCTATATACTATTTTTCAGAGAAGTGCTACATTATATCGAAAATACGACATAATATTTAGACGACCTAGTAGTCGTCTTTTTCTCCAGACAGGCCTTAAAATCGATTTGGTGAGGCCACTTATAAACCTGATTTTATCAGGCTATTTCTAATTCTTAGTTACTAATTATTAATCAAAATTATTAATTATTATTTATTAAATAATTTTTTTAGAAATTTATTAAAAATTAAAAATTTAAAATTAAAAATTTGCCCTATGAAATAGGGTAGTCCCTCTCCCCCATTTTCTCTCTGTCCGTGAAAATCATGAAAACTTTGACAATTTAATTATTTCTTGTATATTGCAAACATGTTAAAAGAAATACCCTTTGTGCCTAGAGATATTGAAGATCCAGTTCAAGAAATAGCATTTACCGAGCTTCCATGGATGTTACAAACTGTCCAGATTTGGATTGATGAAAGACCAACAATGGGATCAGTTATGAATGCTATTAAACAAGGATTATACAAAAGATCTGAGAAACATGGTTATAAAATGGATTTTGGTGTAAATTTCAACTATCTTAGGCAAGCCGTTGAGGAGGGTTACGAGTTTGCAAAAGCTAATCCATCTGAAAAATATGGCGAGCTAGGAGATGTTCTTTTCCTTTTACTACATTTTGCTAACGGGGCAGGGATTTTGGCTGACGATGTTGTAATGTACCTTAATGAAGACATACTTTCTGATTGTCTAAAATCTAAGCTACCTTTGTACTCAAGGGTAGTCAACTCTATCTTTCAAAAATCATCGATCCCCTCAGTTGTTAAATGGTATAAAGAAAACATTGGAGGAGATAATATTGAGCTTTTAGGTGCAATGTCAGGCGACGAAGCTCCTTGGACTTTAGATAGGAACTCAAGAGAATGGTGTGATTACCAACAATCTGTTATTTCCAGATGGTCATTAGTATTTGGAGCTATATGTCAATATTCAATACGAAATAACATTTCATTGCTTGAAATTATTTATCAAACAACCACTAAAGCAAGTTATAATTTTCCAATCCCGTTTTTTAAACCAGAGTCTAGCCCCTTTTTTTCAGGTCCGACATCTAACACGAGAGAGATTAGTTGTTGTAGACTTTTTAGAAAGTTGAAAGTGGAGCCAGGAGGTTTTTCATTTATTGATCAATATCATGAGAGGTTCGATGGACAAAATGTTGCAAGCAATCCGAGTCTCTTTAGACAATGGGTTCATGAGTCATTACTTTCAATCCTTAGAAGGTCTCCGCAAGATGATATCAAAAGCACAGCTTATTGGTTATTGCGGGATTTTAAGTGGGAATCATTGGAATAATGAGATAAATTCATAGAAAAATATCTATGTCGTACAATGTTATTGACTCTTCGACAAGCTCAGAGTAAACTTTTTATTAGACGATGCCCAGTCAAAATAATTCATCAGAAATTGTTAAGAAAATAGATGACTTTTTAGATTACTTGGCTGTTGAGCGCGGCTCCTCTCCCCTAACAATTAGAAATTATAGACATTATCTTACTAGACTTTTAATTTGGTTAAATACTAAAAAAGAAAACGCTAAATTAAAAGATATAAATCAAGATATCGTTCATGATTTTCGACTTCATTTAACTAAACTGGGTTTGGGTAGAAAGACACAAGGCTATCATGCTATTGCTCTTCGTTCATTTTTAAAGTGGCTACTTAAAAATGATATTGATGTTATGGAACCTACTAAAATTGATCTTCCTAAAGTTCCAGATAGACAAGTTAAATTTTTAACTGGTGAGCAGGTAGACAGACTTTTAAATGCTCCGACACTTTCTGATATTCAAGGAATAAGAGACAAGGCAATTTTAGAAGTATTATTTTCAACAGGACTTCGAGTATCTGAACTAACAAGTTTAAATAGAGATAAAATTGATTTTAATAGAAGAGAATTTGGAATAACCGGTAAAGGGGGCAGAGCAAGAGTTGTTTTTTTATCAAGCCGCGCCTCTGAGTATTTAAAAAAATATTTGGATAATAGAAAAGACCACTTCAAGCCATTATTCATTAGGCATAAGGGTAAAATTGATCCAACTACAAGTGATGAAAAAATGAGGCTCACTCCCCGATCAGTTGAGAGACTTATTAAAAAATATGTTAAAAAAGTAAAACTTCCAATTGACGCAACACCACATACCATGAGACATTCATATGCAACTGATCTATTAATAGCAGGTGCTGATATCAGATCTGTGCAAGAGATGTTAGGGCATAAAAATATATCAACGACACAAATATATACACATGTTACAAATAAACAATTAAAAGATATCCACGAAACATTCCACGGGAGGGGTAAATGACAAAAATAGAAAGTACTGAAAAAACTCCAAAGTTGAGAGGAATGTTTAAAAAATTTTTAAGCCCAGAGCAACTTGGAATTGTTGAGATAATGCTTAATCATGGAATGAACAAAGCGCAGATCTTTGAGTATTTTTCTAAAAATAAGGGTGTTGTTAAACCTCACTGGAGTCAGATTCATGAAAAAGATGAAGGCAAATTAAAAAATAGTTAATTTTGATATACTTAAATTTGTGAAAGAATTTTTTAAAAATCTATCCTATCCTTACAAATTATCTTTATTTATTGGTTTTATATTTATATTAGGAATGTTTTTAGGATCCTTTGGGTATAAAACATATTTTTTAAATAAAAAACAAAGCAGTAATACTCTCGCAAAAACCTATGCCTCTCCCCTACCTACAATTCTTGAGGAAAAAAGAGAAACTAGTAAAGATGCCAATAGGTTTAATATTTTACTATTGGGTTTTGGCGGTGCAGGGCACCCCGGCGGTACACTGGCGGATTCTATAATAGTTGTTTCTATTAATACAACAGATAAAAAGGCAACACTTATTTCAATTCCTCGCGATTTATATTTTTCTGGCCACAAAATAAATAATGATCCCTCAATCAAAGATGCACTAAATGCCATAACAGGGCTTGCTATCTCTAACACTATATCTGTTGATTTTAATAGCTTTATTAAATTTATAGATAGTCTAGGAGGGATTAGTGTTGATGTTAAAAAGGCATATACAGATAATTTTTATCCAGTAAAAGGTCTTGAAAATGAACTTTGTGGTTTTGATTCTCAAAAAGTTTCTGAACTTCATCAAAAATATTCTGGTTTTGAACTTGAAAAGCAATTTACATGTAGATATGAGACTATATCATATGCTGTTGGTTTAAATCAGATGGATGGCTCAAACGCCCTAAAGTATGTTAGAAGTAGGCATGGAGGAAGTGATTTTGTGAGAAGCCAGCATCAGTTTGAAGTTTTAAAAGCAATATTACAAAAAGCAGATGTAAATAAAGTCGCTGAAGTGTT
Source organism: Candidatus Microgenomatus sp. (assembly GCA_020724585.1). Classification (GTDB taxonomy): domain Bacteria; phylum Patescibacteriota; class Microgenomatia; order UBA8517; family UBA8517; genus DYGS01. The sequence continues at coordinate 511,768 of DYGS01000001.1, read as the reverse complement.
TAGTTTTGTTAAAACTGATTTAAATGAAAATCGTGTAAAAGAAATACTTGCTAGTATTGGCAATCCTCTTGATTATTCAGTTTCTTCAATTCAACTAACTGAAGAAAATGTATTAGTATCGAGTAAAAGTAAAGAAGGAGCCTATATTTTAGTTCCAAGAAATGGTGAAGGAAAATTTGAAGAAATAAAAAAGTATATTAAGAATAATATATAATGTCATCGCGACCGCAAGCGAAGCGTGGCGGGTGGCGATCTGAGACGGATTGCTTTATTGTATTCGCAATGACACTTTAGCGAACTTCGTACGAGAGATTAACCATAACTGATATTTCTGTTTGACCCATTTTTATTTCAGGAGCGATATTGGTTGTGTCAGATCCACCCATACCCACGGCCATTTTTTCGTACATTGGAGCTGGATAACCACCTGCCTGATTTTCAGAAACATTAATTATTTTACCCAGTGTAATCCCTGCCGCTTTTGCAAGCCCTTCTGCTTTATTTTTAGCCTCTTTGGCTGCAATCTCTCTTGCCTCATTTAGTTTTTCCGTTTTTAATTCTTCACTTAATTCAAAGCTAATTCCGCTTACTACATTGGCCCCATTTTGTGTAATAGTAGATATTGTATCGTTTATTTTATCAAAATCTTCTATTCTGACTTCATAATTTATACTAACTCTGTAGCCTACAATTCTAGCTTGTCCATCACCGTAGTCATTTTCGGGATAAATATTATATGATGTTGTTTTGATATTTTTATCCTCAATCCCTAATTTTTGTATTTCTTTAATCAAATCTTGTGATTTTTTATTTACCCTATCTTGAAGAGCTTTTAAATTTTGGCCTTGATCTTCAATGCCAAAGTTAACAACTGCAGTATCAGGAGTTACTTTAACTTTTCCTTCACCACTAACAATCATAGGCTCTCCTTTTGATTGTGTTGTAGTTGAAAAAGGAATTGCCGGCCCCCATTTGGAATATACAAAAAGAAGCACAAAAAAGATAATAATACTGCCTACAAATTCCACTCTTCTCTCCATAATTTAATATAACATTTAATTGACACCAATTTCAATTAGTGATTTAATGAACATATGACAAAGGGAGATGAAAATATTTTTAAGGTTATAAAAGAAGCTGTAAAAGTAGCTTTGGATGAAATGGATATAACCACAAAAGAAGACTTGAAATACTTACCTGATAAAGATACTTTTTTTGAGGAAAATTTAAAAATACTTAAAAGGTTAGATGACATTGAAGACCAAATGAAAATGGTTAGTGGAAGAACTTATGATAATACAGATAGGATAGAAGAATTAGAAAAAATCCATCCCCACAATTCTCATCCAGCTTTTGCCTAATCAGTATTTATTCTTCACCCTCATCATCCCCACTTTTGTCAATTACTGTTGCGGCTGCAACGGAGTCACTTTTTTCTGCGAATCTCATAACTATTACTCCTTGTGTAGCTCTACCTAGTTGTGGAATATTTTTGATAGGCAGTTTAATTACTTGTCCCTTTTTAGATGTTATGACTAATTGATCAGAATTTTCAGTAACTTTGACTGCACATGCTAAGTCCCCTGTTTTACTACCAATTATACAAGCCTTAACCCCCCTCCCTGCCCTTTTTTGTGTTGGAAAGTTATTATAACTTGTTCTTTTTCCAAGACCATTGACCGAAAGAGTCAAAATATCCATGAAAACTTTTTTGCGTTTGTCCTCGGGTATATTAAGTTTTTCAGGCAAGACCTCCATTCCAATAACGCTATCGCCGCTGTCAAGTTTTATGCCTGTAACACCCGTTGTTGCTCTCCCCATTGGCCTAACATTTCCCTCCGGAAATCTTATAGCAATCCCCTTTTTGGTCAAAAGCATGATATTGTCAACTCCGAAGGATGGATGAACAGAGACCAAACTATCTCCGCCTTGCAACTTTATTGCAATCAGTCCATTGGCTCTCAAATTTTCAAATTGCTTCAAGTCAGTCTTTTTAACTACCCCGCTAGATGTTGCCATAACTAAATATTTAGGAGCTTTTTCTTTGTTCATTGGGAGTACAGATTTAATTTCTTCCCCCTGTTCAAGATTTAGGAAATTAACCAGCGCTTGTCCCTTTGCTTGGCGGCTGCTTTCAGGGATCTCATGAGCTTTTGTTCCAAAAACACGGCCTTTATTGGTGAAGAAGAGCACTTGATCGTGAGTTGAGGCAGAAACAAGATGGTCGATCTCATCCTCTTCTTTAGTTGTCATCCCAATTACCCCTTTACCTCCTCTTCTCTGAGCTTTGTAGGCATTTTTTGAAACTCTTTTGATATAGCCGGTTTTTGTAACTGTTATTAAAACATCTTCCTTGGCAACCAAATCTTCTTCGCTAAACTCCCCGACTTTGCTTTTGTAGATTTTAGTCTTTCTGCCATCTCCAAATTTTTGATTTAAATCAGAAAGTTCTTCTGTTATTATCGTTAAAATTTTTGAAGGATCTCTAAGAATGGCAATTAGTTGGTCAATAAGTTTCTTGATTTCTTCGTACTCTTTTTCAATTTTTTCTCTTTCCAGGGCGGCCAACCGTCTAAGCTGCATATCAAGAATCGCTGTTGCCTGAATTTCTGACAATTTAAATCGAGTTATTAAATTATTTTTGGCGTCTTCCTGGGTTTTACTTTCTCTGATTGTTTTTATAACTGCATCCAAATTATCAAGTGCAATTTTAAGGCCTTCTAATATATGAGCTCTTTTTTTGGCTTCAGTTAATTCAAATATTGTTCTTCTAACAACTACTTTTTGTCTATGTTTTACATACTCAACTAAAATTTGTTTTAAATTTAATGTGTGCGGAGTGCCGTCAACAAGGGCCACAAAATTTGCGGGGAAAGTTGTCTGAAGCCTTGTGTGTTTGAAAATATTGTTCAAAACTGATTTTGGCTTGGCGTCTCTTTTTAAATCAATTACAACTCTCAAACCTTCTTTATCAGACTCATCTCTCAAATCGGAAATCCCAACAATCTTTTTATCTTTTACAAGCTCTGCAATTTTTGCAACCATTTCGGCTTTGTTAACCTGGTATGGTATTTCTGTAATTATTATTTGAGTTTTGCCACTTTTACTTTCCTCAATGCCAGCAATTCCCCTGATAATAATCCTACCCCTTCCTGTTGCATAAACTTCTCTTAAACTTTCCGCATCATAAATTGCCCCGCCGGTTGGGAAATCCGGTCCTGGTAAAACTTTAATAATCTCATCAATTTCGGCATCGCTTTCAAATGAAATAGTTTTAGGGTTGACATCAGTTTCTGATAATTGCTTGGCCTCACCTGCGGCAACCAAATTAATTTTATTAATGACAAAATCGGTTTCTTTTTTTTGCTCTTCGTCCGAGAGGACGACTACCCTACCCTTTTTAATAATCAAATTAATAGCTGAAATGACCTCGCTTAAATTGTGCGGGGGAATTTTTGTCGCCATCCCAACCGCGATTCCCTCACTACCCATCAAAAGTAAGTTTGGAAGAAGAGCGGGTAGATATTCAGGTTCTTTAAGTGTGGCGTCAAAATTGTCGACAAAATCAACGGTATCTTTTTCAATGTCCAAAAGCATGAATTCAGAAATACTTGAAAGTTTAGCTTCGGTATACCTCATAGCAGCTGCTGAATCGCCATCAACAGATCCGAAATTTCCCTGACCTTTAATCAGTGGGTAGCGCATTGAGAATGATTGAGCAAGGCGGACTAAAGTATCGTAGACTGCTTGATCTCCATGGGGATGATATTTTCCCAACACTTCACCTACAACTTTTGCCGATTTTGTAAAACTTCCCGAACTTTTAAGACCCATTTGAGCCATGGCGTAAAGAATTCTTCTATGGACCGGTTTTAAACCATCTCTAACATCGGGGAGAGCGCGAGCTACGATAACGCTCATTGCATAATCAACATATGATTTAGAAAGTTCTGAGGTTATTTCAGTTGTTTGAATCTTGCCAATTTCCATATTTTAAGAACAAAAATAGGCTAAAACTAAGCCCAGCAACATTGTATCCATAAAATACTCATGAAGCAAGGGGAAAGTAGAACTATTTACTTTTTTTGGCTGTTGGAAATAGATAGCCCAAAACATATTCTGCAGATGTCATTACTTTTTCAGGTTCAACATCAACATTTGACTTGTTTCCAATCCTAGACATTTCTTCATGCCATTCATCAAGTGTCATTCCGGCTGCTTTTGCTGCGGCTGCATTCTGATCATGTACTTTTGCCAGAGTACTAGCAATCTTAGCTTTTTTTTCAGCTTCTTCTGCTAAGATCCTTTGTAGTATTTCATCAGTTTCTATACCCAAAACATAGTTAAAATAATAAATTTTTTTAACTATTTTCAACCACCAAAAATTTGGTAAAATGACAATTACCCTGTTTTAAGCGAAGGCAATTTTTTGAAACTCTTCGATTTGATCGCTATGTGTGGCAATTTTGTCTGCCATCATTTCTCTTTCTTCATCAAATTTTTTAAATTGACCAGCTAAAGAATCAAGATGGTCAATTACTTTACTATATCTTTCTTCAGCTTTGACTTCTGCTTCATCAAACCTTTCATTTATTCTTTTTTCCAGATCATTTGTTACTTTGTATACAAATTCTTCAGTTGCATATTTATTTTTTGATGGCTTCAGCATATATAAATACTATTCTTTGAAAAGTAGTGTGTCAATGACATATACTATGTTTTCATGAAAATATATAATGAGGTCATTTTTGATATTGAAACCCAGCGATTTTATGATGAAGTTTCAGACCCTGAGCTTTTTGGCGTCTCAATACTTTCACTTTATGCAAGAATCGTCGATGAAAATTTATCCGAAATTAAAGGAGAAATGTTTTCTTTTTTTGAACCGGATGTCAAAAAGTCTTGGGAACATTTTTCCAAGGCTGATAGGGTTATTGGCTTTAATTCCAAAAAATTTGATATTCCTGTTTTAAAGCCTTACTTACCGCCTGAATTTTTAAAACTTCCCCATTTTGATATTTTGGAACAGATAAAAGAGATAAATGGTAAAAGGGTATCTTTGAATGCAGTTTCTAGAGAAACAATTGGCAGACAAAAAGTTGATACGGGCGGTAATGCCATTATTTACTGGCAAAAGAAAGACGAGGCTTCGCTTAATAAATTAAAATATTATTGCGAAGAAGATGTCTTAATTACCAAAGAAATTTATGATTTTGCCATTAAAAATAAAAAACTTAAGTTTAAAGATTTCTGGAACTCCGTTCGGGTGATTGATGTTGATTTTAGTTATCCCAAAATGGAAGAAAAGCAGGATTTACAGACAGCGCTTTTTTAGTTTTGCAATTTTTCGTCAAAATATAACTTGCCCTCTTTAATTTTTAATATTACTTTATCTTTTGGCTTTAAGTCACCATCCAAAATTTTTACAGCAATTACATCCAGCAGTTCTGATTCTATTAATCGTCTTAAAGGTCTTGCTCCAAAGTCAGAGTCATAGCCTTTAACCGCGAAATATTTAATTACATCATCATGATATTCAAGATCAATTTCCTGCTCTTGAAGTTTGTCAACTGCCTTTTCAAGAGCAAGTTTGACAATATCCTGCATTACATCTTGACCTAGGTTTTTAAATTCAACAAGTCCGTCCAGTCTGTTGATAAATTCCGGTTTAAAAGTCTTATCAACTAAGTCAGGTTTTATATTTGATGTCATGATAATTATCGTATTTTTAAAGTCAACAGTTACGCCTTTGCCGTCGGTTAACCTCCCATCATCCATAATTTGTAAAAAGACATTAAAAATTTGGGGATTGGCTTTTTCAATTTCGTCAAAGAGAACAACACTATAAGGCTTTCTTCTAACGGCTTCTGTCAATTGTCCCCCTTCTTCAAAACCGATGTATCCTGGGGGCGCCCCAATTAATCTTGCTACCGAGTGGCTTTCACTATATTCACTCATATCAATTCTAATTAAAGCCTTTTCATCGTCAAAAAGAATTCTTGAGAGAGCTTTTGCTGTTTCAGTTTTCCCAACTCCAGTTGGCCCCATAAATAAAAACGAACCAATTGGTCTATTTTCATCTTTTAACCCCGCCCTACCTCTTTTAATGCTTGCAGATATTTTATTTATTGCATCGTCCTGGCCAATGACATATTTTTTAAGTTCTTTCTCTAAATGGAGTATTTTTTCTGTTTCTGTTGAGACAAGTCTCCCAACCGCTATGCCTGTTGAGGCTGAAACGACCTTTGCAATATCTGTTTCTGTAACTTCAAGCCTTAATACTTTTTCTTCTTCAGGAATTTCCCCCCATTCGTTTTCAAGATTTTTTAGCTCCTCCTCAAGTTTGGGAAGTTTACCGTATTTAATCTCTGCTGCGCTGTTTAAGTCAACTTCTTTTTCGGCTTTTTCAAGATTTATGCGCTGGTTATCAATTTCCGTTCTGGTTTTTTGTATTTTCTCTATAATTCCTTTTTGAAACACCCAAGCTTTTTCAAGTTTTTCTATTTCCTTTTTGATTTCTGCAATAAGCATATAAAGTTTATTTATCCTTGTTTTGGCGATGTCTGTTTTCTCCTTTTTTAATGCAGTAACCTCAATTTCATAGCCTGTAAGCTTCCTTTTTAAACTATCAAGTTCGTAAGGCTTGCTTTCAATTTCAATTTTTATTGCGCTTGCCGCCTCATCAATCAAATCAATTGCTTTATCGGGCAGAAATCTATTGGTAATATAGCGGCTCGAAAGTTTTGTTGCGGCTATGATTGCCTGATCAGTGATTCGAATGCCATGATGAAGTTGGTATTTATCTTTAATTCCGCGCAAAATGGAAACAGTATCTTCAATGGTTGGCTCTTCAACTAAAACAGATTGAAATCTACGGGCAAGAGCTGCATCTTTTTCTATATACTTTCTATACTCTACAACCGTTGTTGCGCCTATCATGCGAAGCGTGCCTCTTGCAAGGGCTGGTTTTAACATGTTGGCCGCATCGACTGCACCTTCGCTGTTTCCGCCTCCTACGATTGTATGAAGTTCATCGATGAAGACAATATACTTTCCCTCACCTTCTTCTAAGCCTTTGATTACCGCCTTTAGCCTCTCTTCAAACTCTCCTCTAAATTTTGTTCCCGCTAGAAGCAGTGCAAAATCAAGGGATAAAAGTTCCCTTCCCTCAAGTGTTGAAGGGACATCGCCCGAAACTATCATTTGAGCAAGTCCTTCTACTATGGCAGTTTTACCGACTCCAGGGTCGCCTATTAAAACGGGATTATTTTTAGTTCTTCGGGATAATATCTGCATAACCCTTCTTATTTCCCTGTCGCGGCCGATAACGGGATCAAGTTTCCCAAGTTTGGCTTGTTCGGTCAAATTTAGCGTATATTTGCCAAGAGCTTCTTTTGGATCAGGAGCTTTAAAAAGATTGGCTAAGTCACTATCCATATACAAAGATTATAATAACTTAGCACTCTCATGTCAACACTGCCAATCTTTCGGCCTTGCTTGCCTTGCTTTAGGATTTAGAGAATTTTGAGGAATATCTTTTGTTGCAGTCCATTATTAATTTCCATGCCTCATCTTTATTTCCCCAACCTTCAACGACTGTTGAACCTGGTTTTTTAAGATCTTTGTAGTGCGTGAAGTGGTGTTCTAATTTTTCAATTAATCTTTTTGGAAGATCAGTCAAATCATTTATTGTATTTCCTTCATTTCGGTCATCTTCTGGAACGCAGATTATCTTATGATCCGGCTCTCCGTCGTCAACAAAATTTAAAACTCCAACTACTTTTGCTTTAACCATTAGACCAGTTGATAACGGTTCTGAAGTAATTACTAAGGTGTCAAGTGGATCGTTATCTTCATCCCATGTTTGTGGAATAAAACCATAATTTACAGGTTTTGCAAATATCTCTGGTTCTACTCTATCAAGAACAAAAATATTTTCTTCATATCTATATTCAATTTTATTCATCGATCCTTTGGGGATTTCAATAAACGAATTTACAAATTCATCAACTTTTCCAAAAGCTATGTCATGAAGTAAGTTCATACAATTATTATATATTGACCTACTATTAAATCAAGAATATATTTAATGTATGACAAAAAAGCAAAAAGATGAAATGGTTAGTGTTCTTAATGAAGGTGTATGTGATGTAATACTTCCTGTTTTGGATAAAATTATGAATAAATTGGATGTAGTTGAAGGTGATATAAAAGATATAAAAGCCGATATTGATTCATTAAATAGAAAGCATGATGCTACCCAAAATAGACTTGATATCCATGAAGAAGTAATTCAAAAATATCACCCCACAGCCTTTGCCTAAATATCTAGTGTGGCCATTTTGGCATGTGTTTGGATGAATTTTTTTCTTGGGGGGACCTCTTCGCCCATTAGTATCTCAAACATCTTACTGGCTTCTTCGGCATTTTCAACAGTTACCTGTTTTAAAGTTCTGGTAGCCGGATTCATCGTTGTTTCCCAAAGCTGATCCGCGTCCATTTCTCCCAAACCTTTATATCTGGAGATTGTAAACTTTTTACCGGCGGAGCCGACCAAGCTTTGTTTATCACCCACAAATTCTTTCATCAACTTGTCTTTTTCATCATCGTCAAAAGCATATTTAAATTCTTTACCAACTGTAATTTTGTAAAGAGGCGGAAGGGCGATATATAAGTATCCCTTGTTTATGATTTCAGGCATGTGTCTAAAGAAAAATGTCAAAAGCAGCGTTTTTATATGTGCTCCGTCAACATCAGCATCAGTCATAATTATTACTCTGTGATACCTCATTTTTTCATAATTTAAGCTCTCCCCTATTCCTGCCCCCAGGGCAACAATTAAATCCTTAATCTCTTCAAACTTAACTATTTTATCAAGATGGGCTCTTTCGGTATTTAAAATTTTACCCCCTAAAGGTAAAATCGCCTGATGCCTTCTATCCCTTCCCTGCTTGGCACTTCCTCCCGCACTGTCCCCCTCAACAATATAAAGTTCTGAGACAGCAGGATCTTTTGATTGGCAATCTGCAAGTTTTCCAGGAAGGGAAGCGCCATCCAGTGCCCCTTTTCTTAAGACCGCGTCTTTGGCGGCCCTTGCGGCAAGCCTTGCCTTGGCGGCTAAAGTAACTTTTTCAATAATTTTTCTTGCATCTTGGGGATGCTCCTCCAGATAGGTATCTAAACCTTCTTTAACTGCCGCAGCAACAAAACCTTGAACCTCAGGATTATTAAGTTTTGCTTTAGTTTGGCTTTCAAATTGCAATGACTCTGATGGCATTTTGACATAAACCACTGCAGATAGGCCTTCCTTTAAATCATCGCCTGTTAAAATAATTTCATCCTTGCCGTTTGAAGTTTTTTTAACATAATCTGTAATTGATCTGGTGAGAGCTGTTCTAAAACCGGTTACATGGGTTCCGCCGTCTGTAGTATATATGCCATTGACGAAGCCTTTGACATTTTCTGTGTAGCTATCGGTATATTGTATAGCTGTTTCGCAAGAAATATTATCAGCTTCTTTACTGATATAAATAACATCGCTAATTAACTTTTTGCCCCGATTGGAGTGAGAAACTAGAGATTTAATTCCTCCTTCAAAGTAATAATTTGCCGATTCGCCATCCCTTAGATCTTTAAAGCTAAACCCAAGTTTGGCAATTAAGTAGGCTCTGTCTTTAAGCAAACTCTTAATTTTATTTTTTTCAAAAACCAGATCATGAAAGATTTCTTTATCGGGCAAAAAAGAAGTGATAGTTCCTGATTTTTGATCTTTTAAGTCAAGTCCCCAGTCGGCAATTTGTTTTTCTGTTGCCTCCCTGACTTTGTCTTGCGGTACTCCTTTTTTGTATTCTTGGTAATAAATTTTTCCGCCGCGTAAAACAACTACTCTAAAGTATGAAGACAAAGCGTTGACAACTGAAGCCCCAACTCCATGAAGACCTCCCGATACTTTATAGGCTCCTCCTCCAAACTTGCCTCCCGCGTGAAGTTTGGTCATGGTCAGCTCCAGCGCAGAAACACCGCTTTTATGCATATCAACTGGAATCCCTCTGCCGTTATCTCTAATAGTTGCCGAACCATCAGGATTTATAGTTACCCAGACATGTGTTGCTGTCCCCGCAAAGCTTTCGTCAACGGAATTATCAATAATTTCTCTTAAGCATTCGTGAAGCCCCCTTGAGTCGGTTGACCCAATATACATTCCAGGTCTTTTTCTGACAGGCTCTAAACCTTCCAAAACCTGTATTTGATCGGCGCCGTAGTCATTTTTATTTGCCATCGCCGTTCATTCTAACAACTAAATTTGTAAGCTGCAAGCCTATATTGCCGTTTAACCTTAAGTTTTTAAGTGTCTTCAAATATATTTCCATATGATTAAAATTACCTCCCTCGCGACTAAATAGAATTAAATCTTCAACAAACTTTATAGCTTGATCTCTATCTTTTATTTGTTCAACAATTGTAATTTTTTGTTTTGTTTTAGAGTCCAAGAAATTTGTAATTTGTGATTGATTTAAAATTTGTAATTTAAAATTTACATTTTTGATTACTTCGCATCTTGAAATTATAGTTGGCATGACACTTCCTAAATTATTGGCTGTTAGTATATAGACTAAATTATCATTTGGCTCCTCCAAATCTTTTAGAAAAGCATTTAGAGCTTCTTCTGTAGCATTATCTATATCATTGATTACAATTGCGGTTTTTTGACTAAATTTATATTTAGTGATTTTTTTTAATTCTCTTGCATCTTCAATTTTTTGTAGAACAAAAGGGATTTTAGGCATATCAAATCTATTTGCTATTACATCTTCGCCATTTCCTACGATTAAAAACGCATGCATATAGACTACATTTAAACTGATTTTTGTTGAAACTTAAAGAGGCGAAATATTGACAAATAACATCAATTTATTTGTAATTTTGATCGTAAAGGAGTGGCTATGATCAAATTCAGTAAAGAAGTGATAAATGGTATTAAATTGCAGGATTTGACTTTACCCAAAGCGGCAATGATAATCAATGAGCGGATATAATAAAGAGATGCTAAGTCGAATTGGATCTAAAGAATTTTTAAACCCGAAACCTCTTATTGCTACAGATATTCACAAGGAGTATGGCGAACGCGTGGTTTTGGATAGAGTGAGTGTTTCTGTTAATCCCGGAGACAGGATTGGATTAGTTGGGTCAAATGGAGCAGGAAAAACGACATTACTTAGAATATTAACGGGAGTTGAACAACCAGATAGAGGAAGCGTGTCAAGAGAAGGAATAACAATCGGTTATTTAGCTCAAGATTTCACTATGGATGAAGAAAAGACGGTTTATGAAGTGGCGACTGAAGGTATTGCACATCTTGTAAAAGTATCGGAGGAGTTTGAAGCAATGTCTTCAGATTACAAAGCGGATGATCCAAATTTCGTGTCTAAATATGATCAATTGTTAAATTTATTACAAGATAATAATGCGTTTAACTTGCAAGCAGATATTCAGACTATACTAAAACATCTTGGTGTAGGTAGAGAAATAGATGCCAAAGTGTCCACACTCAGCGGCGGACAAACTATGAGGCTTGCTTTGGCAAGGATCTTAATATCAAAACCAGACATACTTATATTAGACGAGCCTACAAATCACCTAGACTTGCACGCGAATTTGTGGTTGAGAGAATTTATATCTGAATGGCAAGGAGGGCTATTAGTTGTGTCGCACGATCGTGACTTCTTAAATGAAATTACTACAAGTACATGGGAACTTGCTAATGGTTCGGTACAGCCTTATGGTGGAAATTATGAGTTTTACAAAGAACAAAAAGGCCTACAAGAAGCTGCTAGAGAAAGGGAGGTCGTTCGTTTGAGTGGTGAAGTCAGAAAAGCTAAGAAGCAGATAGAAAAAGAAAAACAAAGAGCAGCTCATAGTGCAAGGAAGGATTTAACAAGAAAACCTGATGATCTAGATAGGGTTCGTGCACATTATTTCAAAGAAAGGGCTACAAAAACCGCTGGGAGGAAAAAGCGTGTTTCTGAGGATAAAAGAGACGAAACTATTGAGGAGCTAGAGGCAGTTAAAAGAAGGGCGCCTGCAAAGATTACACCTAATTTAGTAGAGTCTGATGCTCATAAGGGCAAGCGACTAATTTCAGCTCGCGAAGTTTCCTGTTCTTATGGCGATACGGTAGTAATTGAAGACGGGAGTATGGATATTAGCTTTGGAGATCGAATAGCCTTATTTGGGAACAATGGGTCTGGAAAATCAACTTGGATCAAAGGAGTTCTGGGTATAAATGATGTAGTAACAACTGGCGATATACAACTAGCACAGAATATTAATGTCCAACTTCTTGACCAGCGGTATGCGATAGTTGATCGTGGTCAATCTGTCTTGGAAAATGCTCAAAGGGTTGCTGCATCTATTCCGTCTGGTGGATTACGACAACATCTGGCACGGTTCCTTTTTAGAGAAACTCTGGAAGTAAACAAAAGGGCCTCAGTGCTGAGTGGTGGTGAAACAGCAAGGTTAGCACTCGCAATGATGGCCATTCAGCCTGTGGATTTATTGATTTTAGATGAACCCACAAACAACTTGGATATTGAATCGATTGAGCAGATAGAAGCAGTTTTACAGGAATTCCAAGGAGCAGTTTTAGTTGTATCACATGATATTAGTTTCTTAAGAAATATTGGTGTAGATAAGTCTTATGTAATTTCCAACAAAAGACTTTCGAAATTGATGGCAACTCCTTCGGAAGGAGAACATTTTAAGGAGGAACTCCTTGGTGCGCTTTAGTTTACAACTCTGGAACTACTTGTTTTAGTAGATTGGCAAGTTCACTATCAACCTCTGACAATCTCTTAACGAAGAATGTTTTCGTCTTGGGGTCTTTTAATTTTTTATTATCCAACAGTTTTGCAATAACACCGATTATTTCTAAATAAGTACCAATCTTGCCTGTCGGTTTTTCTTTTCTCCTCCAATGAAGTTCACTAACCTGCTTTTTGTGGATACGATAATCACACAGCACTTTATCTATAAAATAAATAGGATATTTTAATCCGATCTTGATCCACATGTTGAAATCAAAAGTGTTTGCTCCATATGGTGCCTCAAATAGACCAACTTTTGAGAATACAGATTTATTAATTAAAATCGTAGAAGAATTAGTAAGACACGCTCCATACTTAATAGTATAGTAAAGATAATCAAATTCATTAAGTCTTCCGTGTGGAGTAAACTGATAGCCCCACCTTGTTAAATACTTACCCTCTAAGTCAACTTTATTACAGTGGGAAAAAGAGAACCCAATTTCGGGGTTATCTTTGTGAACCTCGAGAGAAGTTTCTAGAAATTCGGGATACAATTCGTCATCATCTCCCAATATCATTAGATATTTTCCTTGAGATAGTTCTATACATTTATTCCAATTATTCATCATACCAATATTGTTTTTATTTTTGTGATATTTTATTCTTGGATCCGAAAATGTATATACAACCTCCCCAGTGTTATCAGTAGAATCGTTATCGCATACAAGTAGTTCGAAGTCTTTGTATGTCTGGTTCAGCACACTCTGAATAGCCTCTTTCAGTAATGAGGCCCTGTTGTAAGTTGGAATGGCGATTGTAACTTCTGACATATCAACTAAAGTGATTTTAACAACATACTGATAAAATTTTCTGGCGAATGTATCTGATTATATTTCTGACTAGCTAATATTGCATTATTTTGGAAGCTATCATAGCCTGAGATTATATTTTGCATAGCTTTTTTTAGGCCGTTAGCTCCTGATTGATAATCAAAAACAACTCCATTTTTGTATTGATTAACTTCTTTTGCCATCCAAGTGTGATTTGTAGCTACAACTGGTATGTCTGCCATGGTTGCTTCGATAAATATGCCTGATACCCTTTTATCATAACTATTGGGATGATAAGGCATCAAAAACACATCGATTTTGGATAAAGTTTCTTTATATTCTTTGTTGTTTAGAGGCTCGTCAATAAATTTTATATTTGTTTTTACAGAGAGCTCCTTTTTTAGGTTATTGAGTTTGTTTAAGTCGGTTTCTGAATATCCTCGTGGGTAAATATTCTCAAATATGTAATTATTGTTTGGGTTGATGTCTTTGGCGATTAATTCAAGCACCAGCAGTGCACCCTTTTCAAAACGACCATCACCCAAAAAACCAAAAGTTTTATTATTATCTTTTTTAGGTTTGTTTTTTGCTGATCTACGAGAATATGGCAATGGTAATTGGTATACTCCCATCTGGGAAAGTTTCTCAAACTCATCTCGCAAAGTATCAGACAAAGTTGTAAATATGTGAATATTATCAAAATTTCTTATTTCTTTAAAAGCTCTCGATAAACTTTGTGCTATATTTTTCTTAAAGCTAGGTAACAGAGTTTCAGCAAACACCTTGGTTGGAGGATAAAGCTGGTGGAACCAAAGACAAAAGGTAGTTTTGTTCCTTGTGTTTTGGTTAATAAATTTTGATATTCCATATATCTGATTTGTGTAACTTGTTAAGTTTATTACTAGGTCATCATCTGCAAATTGGAACTTTGAATTTAAATCAAATAAATCTTTAATATACATTTCTCCTTTGTCGCCAAGATCGTCAAAACAACCTTCGGATATGTAGGGATAAGTATTTTTTAGAGAGCTTAGTAACTCTTTATCGATTTGTCTGTTGCATACAACAAATGCCTCTATGCCTACCTTTTCTAAATGCTCTTGCAGGGTAAAAGGAAATTCTATTACATGCCCATATGACTTTTTTAAATTAGGTTCTAGTATAAAGCATCTTTTAAATTTCATATTTAAGGTTATTTTAATAAGCGAATTCGTGTCTGATTCGCAAGAGTTAAAAGTCGTTTATCTTTTTTTACTTCAGATAACCTGTAAATAGCAGCGACCAACAAACTGTCTGCTCTGTTAACATTAATAAAATCAGAGCATTCTATACCTGAAAAATCTATCTTTTTCTTTGTGCGTAGATACTCAAAAAAGTCTTCTTCAGGAGAGTCTAATCTATTGTCTTTAAGAAACTCTTTGAGGACACTGCGATCAATCTGGTCAAAAAAAGCTAGGCCATTCCATCTATATCCCTTGGTATTATTTTTGATTGGCATCTCGACAATTTTTTGAATTACACTTTCTTCTACAAAAACTATTCCACCAAAAGATAGCTCTCTCTTGTCAAAAGCTTTTGATATGCCAAGTGAGTGTTTATTGATGCTCATAAATTTGGGAAATGGATTATTAAAAAAATAAATATCGGCAAAGGACATGAGAATCTTTGGAGTTAATGCTTTTTCAATAGCAAAATTGAGAGCGGGTAACGATCCTTCTTTATGCTTTTCGTTTTCCAACACTTTCGCTTTGACACCATAGAGACTTAGTGTCTGTTTTAAGTATGTATAGTCTTTCGGATTAGTAGAGATTAATATTTTTGATATTCCAGCCTCATTGGCTTGGCGTGCTTGACGTATCAAAAGGGGTTCGTCGTAAGTAGCCAGAAGAGGTTTAGGAGTGATTAAACTAGCTGGCCTCATTCTTGTGCCATCACCACCTGCGAGGATTATAAGAGTGAAGTCATTACTTGCCATAAATATTGAAGTTCTTAATCTCCGTAAATAATCTATCTATATCTAACGAGTTAATATCTCCCATAATGGAGATTTGCATAAGGCTATTCATGCGGGGATCTTCCTGTTTATAGTCGTGGTGCCATACAGTCATCCCTTTCTTTAATAAATAAAGGGATAATTTTTCAGCCACCTCGTGACTAGGTAATACTAAAGTTGTTATGGCACTCGCTTTATACTTTTTGGTAGTTATTAATATTGGAATATTTAAGGATTTGCATAATTTCATAACTTTGCTAGAAAGTCTAAGATATCTTTTTCTGCGACCGTTTACACCCTCTTTTAGTAAGAGATCGAGTGCTTTATTAAGTGATACGAAATTTGGTAGTGCAGGGGTAGTTGGTGTTTGATTTTTAAGTGATGATACATAATACCGTTTAAGATCAAGATAATAGCTTTTTGTCTCATGTATTTCATCCAACAAGTTTCTCCTCACACATATAAAACTTAGTCCCGATGGTGCCTCTAATGCTTTATTTGGGACTGAAGTACACACACTTATGTTGTCTTTAATCATGGAGAGTCGTTCGGCTCCAAGTCCGCTTACAGCGTCAACGAAAAGATCTATGTGATATTTTTTACATAACATTCCAATCTCATTTAT
The DNA here is from genome assembly GCA_020724585.1 of Candidatus Microgenomatus sp. Taxonomy (GTDB): domain Bacteria; phylum Patescibacteriota; class Microgenomatia; order UBA8517; family UBA8517; genus DYGS01. The sequence goes on along the minus strand of DYGS01000001.1, from coordinate 495,517 downwards.
GGGGTTAGCCATACCAGTACTAGTTTCAAGAAGAGTCACAAAAAGCCAGTTTGGTTTGTACACTTTTATTTTTTTCTCTAGCTCTGAAATATTGATAGGATTTGCCCAACCAAAATTTAGCACTTTGTGCTTAGTATTGTGAACACTTGCTATTGTGGCAAGTCTTTCTCCAAATTGTCCATTAGAAACAATTAATAGCTTTTGATCAGTGTTTATTAAACTAATAACAACAGACTCGTTAGCCATAGTTCCCGAGCCTGACATTATTAATGTGCAGTATTTGTCATTAGCATCAAACACTCTATTAAGTTTAGTGCTTACTTGCGCGTAAACCTGCTCAAAGGGTTTGGTTCTATGAAATAGAATTGGTTTTGAAAGCTCTTTTAATACACTTTTTTTAACTCCAACAGGACCTGGTGTAAATAAAATTTGCCAAGCATTCTTTTTATTCATATATGGATTTAACTAATATAAAATTTGAACCTTCTTGAAATATTTATTGGCTTTTTTATTGGTGTAATTGCCGTTTTTGATTTCTTCTTGATATTTAGTCTCTTACATACAATATCCCCAACTTGCTCAGCTACATATCTTGCTATAGTCATTTTTCCAGGTAATACGCTCAGGAGATTAATATATTTACCGTTGTCTTGATGCTCAAGTATAAGGAAGTCTCTTTTATTACCAAAAGAATCGGAGTAAGAATCATCTCTTAAATGAGTCCGTACGCTGGTTAAGCTAGACAACAGTTTTGAGTCTCTCGCTTTTGGAATCATATTCCCTGCGATTTCTCTTATCTCTTTTTCGTCTTCCTTGTTGATTTTAACCACGCTTCTTTTGTCTCTCTCGTGCCAGGTTGATCCAATAAGTGTATATTTGTGTGCAGGAACTATAACATCTCCCGTGGCATTTGGAGCACACCTTGTAATTATCCGTGAGCTTAATCTGCCACTAAATAGGGCCATTGAGCCGTAGATGTAAGAAAGCTCGATATTCCGTCCAAATAACTTACTAACTTGAGTTAAACCGTCTCCAGAGGAATTGATTACAAAGTCGAAACTAAAAGTGGCCTTATTTGTTTTCATCTCCCATTTGTCTTTGTCAAATTTCGCAGACTTAATTTCTGTATTTTCGTATATTTTTACATTACTTCGTTTCTTTAAGTCATAAAAATAAGAGAATACGAGAGTGAAAGTATCGATTACTTTGTCAGGTGTCTCAAACGCATGACTTATCTGTGGCCCTAACATTGGTTCATTTTGTTTTGCGTAATCACCAGATATTTTCTTAATCGGAATTCCAACCTTTTTGCAGCTTTCAACGAAGTTCTTTTCATATTCAGGCTCATCATCTGTGTATCTTACGAAATAAGCTTTCTGTTTACCAACCGCATGAGGAACAATTTTTTGTACTATTCTGTTTTCTTGCAAACAGAGCTTTGCTGTCCTTAAATTTTTAGTTGCGTACCTTGCACCTGAGTGGAGCATTCCCGCGCACTGAGTGGTTGTTCCATTACCTATTTTTTGTTTATCAAAAAGAGTAATATCAAAACCTCTCAAAGCCAAATCACGAGCAATTGATAAGCCAGCGATTCCTCCTCCAATAACAGCAATTTTTACATTCATATTTTATTCTAACTTTATATCATTAACTCTTCTTGCTTCTGTTTCCCAATCTATAAGTGGTGCAAGCCATGGCAGGTGTGCGTGTGTTGCCAATGAAGGCATCGGTCCAACAAGAATTCGGGGTGTATCAGGATGCTTATATTGATAAGCCTCTAGGCCTTGCATTTCTCTGAACAACTCCCTGTCTTCTGGTTTTCCTTTACCGTTATCTTTGTATTTTTCAAAATATTCCAGATCATCTCGCAAAGTTCCTGAGATTGATGCAAAAGTCATGCAGGTTGACTCTTGAGTTCTCCAATGCCTTTCTGATGTGACATAAATGGTATTGTGCCAATGTGGATAATCTGCCCCTAAAGGGTAATCAGGTTGATATCTTACTGGGTGATCATATGGAGTGGAATAATGAGCTGGCAATTCAGTGAGAGAATGATAAAGCCCGATCAACGAAGGTGCTAGCCATAGATAATCATCTTCCGCTATTACTACCACTTGATTATCAGGGTACTCTGAGGCTTGATATATAGCATTCATAGTTGTCTCGCAATTTCCCTGGTGCGTTTTTTCCACTATAAGCCCTCGTGGTTCCACCATTCTTTTTAATGTTTTTGCCCACTCATCGTGAGGGTTCAGCTCACCGTCAAACATAAGTGTAAAATTTGCAGGAAGTTGCTGTTTCAAAAGGTCATACGAAACTAACATACTTTTAAGACATAGTTCTTTGGAGTACCAATCAGGGCGAGGAGCTTTGTTTTCACCGCTATAAGTTCTATAGAGAATAGAAGTTACTCTTTCAGCCATAAATTAAGCGAATTATATACCAAAATTTACTATTTCCCAAACTATGGGAGAACAAAGGTTCTCTGAATGCAAATCTAAATTTTTCTAGAATTGTCAAAAAATATCTTGGAAATATTAAATTTAGATTTTAGATATCCAAAGAATTTCTTTTAATCGATTAACATCCTTCATCTTTCACGCCATAGATGATATTTTAGGTGACATAGTATTGAATTTGAATTTGTTTCTGCAAAAAATCTGACTGATTAATTAAAGGTATACCATTTCTCCAAAAAATAGTTCATAATGATGTTATGTCAAACACTGCCCAGGGGACAAATCTTGCCGATATCCTAGTTTCAATGGGTGTGTTGGACAAAACTCGTGCTGAGCAGGTAAAATTAGCCGAGGTTCAATATGGTACGACTCAGGAAGAAATCTTAAGAAAACAAAATTTAGTAAATTCAGTCGATATAGTCAAGGCCAAGGCAACTCTTTATAACATTCCTTTTGTTGATCTGGCCACCTCCCCCGCTTCTCCTGAGGCAATGTCGATTTTGTCTCAAGAGGTTTCTTTGAAATTCAATGTTTTTCCGCTTTCAGTTGACAAGGTAGGCAGAACCATAACTCTGGCTATGGCAGATCCAATGGATTTAACTGCCATTGAATTTGTTGAAAGAAAAACTGGTCTCCGTGTTAAACCTGCAGCTGTTGAGCCTGATAAACTCAATGATATTATTTCAACCAGATATGCAACCTCTTTGTCCCAAGAGGTAACAGAGGCTTTAAAAGAAGTTGCTCCCGAGAAAAAGGTAAGTCCTTTACAAAACTTGAAGGTTGGATTTATAAGGGAGGAAAAAATATCGGAGATCGTAAACCATATTTTGGAATTTGCGGTCAAATCAAGATCCTCGGATATTCATATTGAACCCGAAGAACGGGCAACAAGAGTCAGATATAGGATTGATGGAATTTTGTATGAAAAGCTGACAATTCCAAAAGAACTTCACGATTCACTGGTTTCAAGAATCAAAATACTGTCGGGATTAAAAATTGACGAGAAAAGAATTCCTCAAGACGGTAGATTTAATTTTAAAGCCAATGATACGGATACTGATCTTCGTGTGTCCACCCTGCCGACTACCTGGGGTGAAAAAATTGTGATGAGACTTCTTAAAAAAACCGGGGGCGTGCCTGAGCTTCAAACTCTGGGCCTTCGCGGCAAAGCCTTGGCAAATTTGCAGGAGGCAATTTTAAGACCGCACGGAATAATTATAATTTGCGGCCCAACGGGTTCAGGTAAAACAACAACGCTTTATTCAATAATTTCAAAAGTAAATACTCCCAAGGTAAATATCGTGACTTTGGAAGACCCGATTGAATACAAGATTGCAGGCGTTAATCAGGTACAAATAAATCCTCAGGTTGGGCTGACTTTTGCATCGGGACTGCGTGCATTTTTAAGACAGGATCCCAATATTATTTTAGTTGGAGAAATCAGAGATCAGGAAACCGCCGACCTGGCAATCCAAGCATCTTTAACCGGTCATTTGGTTTTTTCAACACTGCATACAAATAATTCATCTGGTGCACTCCCCCGTCTTTTGGATATGGGAGCCGAGCCTTATCTTTTAACATCTTCGATGACTGCAATTGTGGCTCAAAGAGTTGCCAGAAAGGTTCATGATGCTTGCAAAGAAAGTTTTGCCCCCGATCCTAAAGTTTTAGAAGAAATGAAAGCTGTCTTAGGATCTTACTTTCCCAGTGATAAAGAGGTGAAGTTTTATAGAGGTAAAGGCTGTCAAGAATGCGGTATGACCGGTTATTACGGCAGAGTTGGAATTTTTGAAGTGCTACCTGTTACCGACTCTATAGGCAAATTAATTTTGGAGCGGGCGCCGGCGTCAGCTATTGAAAAGAAAGCCCGGGAAGAAGGCATGATTACTTTGAAGCAGGATGGATTTTTAAAGGTTTTGGCCGGGGAAACATCAATTGAGGAGATATTGAGGGTTGCCCAAGAGTAGTATATAGTTAATTTATATGATTGATGTAAAACATTTGTTGCAGCAGACAATTGATTTAAAAGCATCAGATTTGCATTTGGTTTCTGGTGTTCCTCCAACTGTTAGAATTGACGGCGAATTAAAGTCACTCCCCGACTCCGGTATTTTAACTCCCGATCTAATTTCCGAAGGGCTAAAAGGGATCTTAACCGGAGAGCAGTTTGAAAGATTAACGGTTAATAAAGAAATTGATTTTTCACTTTCATTTTCTGACAAGGCAAGATTTAGAGTAAATGCCTATACCCAAAAAGGTTCAATGGCAGCTGCCTTCAGACGGATTCCGCTTGAAATTCCTGAACTTGCAACACTCGGACTTCCAAAAGTTGCAACAAGTTTTACAACTCTCCGCCAAGGGCTTGTATTGGTAACAGGCCCCACGGGGCACGGTAAATCAACCACATTAGCAGGGATAATAAATGAGATAAACAAAACCAGATCAACCCATATTGTTACAATTGAAGATCCTGTTGAGTTTGTCTTTAAACCAATAAAGTCAATTATTTCCCAAAGGGAAATGCGTTCAGATACACATTCATGGCAAGTTGCATTAAGGTCGGTTCTTCGCGAAGATCCCGATGTTGTTTTAGTCGGCGAGATGCGCGACTTTGAAACTATACAGTCGGCCATGACGATTGCTGAGACTGGTCATTTGGTTTTTGCAACGCTTCATACAAATTCAGCTGCTCAAACAGTTGATAGAATTGTAGATGTCTTTCCCGAGGATCAGCAATCACAAGTTAGACTGCAGCTGTCATCAATTTTGGAAGCCGTTTTTTCTCAGCGCTTAATTTCTGCTGTTGGCGGTGGTAGGGTTGTTGCCCATGAAGTAATGCTTGGTACGACTGCCATAAAAACGGCGATAAGAGATGGAAAAACTCATCAAATTGATTCAATAATACAAACCTCTCTTGAGACGGGCATGGCAACTCTCGAGCACTCTCTTGCTCAATTGGTTAAATCGGGAAAAATTACATTGGAAATTGCCAAAGAATGGTCGCTTCGGCCGGAAGAGCTAAATCGTTTAGTCAAAGGCTCCTTATAGGTTATTTTTCATGAAAAGATTTATTTACAAAGCAAAAAACAAAGAAGGTAAGATAATAACCGGTGAGGTTGAAGCTGTGAACGAATCAAATGCGGCCAAACTTGTTCGCGGCAAGGGGTTATTGGTTTTATCAGTCAAGCCAGTTTTTGAGGGTCCCTTAGCTTTTGTTAAAAGGATCAAAGACAGGATAACGCCATCTGATATAGCAACTTTTACTCGGCAGTTTGCAACAATGGTTAATGCTGGGCTTCCTATTACAGAAGCACTTCTAATTCTTCGTTCTCAAGCAAAAGGCTCAATGGGCAAAGTTGTTTCACAGATATTGGCTGATGTGGAGGGTGGAGAGTCACTTTCAAAGGCCATAACCAAGCATCCTAATGTTTTTACTCCAACTTATATTGCTCTTGTAAAATCGGGAGAGGTCGGTGGAGTTTTGGACACAGTTTTAGTTAAACTGGCTGATGACTTGGAAAAGCAACAAGAATTTAAAGGTAAAGTAAAAGGAGCTTTAATTTACCCCGCAATAATAATTATCGGTATGATTGTCGTAGCTTTCATAATGATGATATTTGTTATTCCTCGGCTGACTTCGCTTTATTCTGAATTTAACACAGAACTTCCCCTTCCTACGAAAATTTTAATAGGAATTTCAAACGCTGTGATTAAATTTTGGCCGGTTACTTTATCACTGGTTGTTTTTGCTATATATGCATTTTTAGCGTATAGAAAGACTCCCGAGGGAAAATTAAAAACTGACGAGTTGCTTTTTAAAATTCCGGTTATAGGCGAGCTTCAAAAACAAGTAGTATTAACTGAGCTTACAAGCACCCTTTCTTTGATGACTGGTGCGGGAGTTTCAATCTTAGAGGGCTTAAATATTACATCAGAAGTTGTGGGCAACGCAGTTATATCAAATGCCCTGAAAGATGTTTCAAGACAGGTTGAAAAAGGTTTCCCTGTCTCTTTCGCTTTTGCAAAACATCCGGAAGCGTTTCCTTTTATCCTCTCGCAGATGGTTGCAGTCGGAGAGGAAACGGGAAAAATGGAGGAAGTTTTGTCAAAAGTCAGTCATGTTTTTGCGGTTGAATCAGACCAAAAAGTTAAAACATTGACTTCAGCCATTGAGCCAATTGTTATGGTTATACTTGGCCTGGGTGTAGGATTTTTGGTAATTGCCATCATTTTGCCAATATATAACTTGACATCTCAATTTTAAAGATTGATACTTAAATATGAAGGAGGTGAACAACAATTAATAAATATAAATTAAAAATTAATAACTTGCGCGGTTTTACTCTTGTTGAACTTTTGATTGTCATAGGCCTTCTTGGGGCAATTGCACTAATTGTTATTGCGGCAATAAACCCTATTGAACAGGCCAATCGTGCAAGAGACACAAGATTTAAATCTGATGGAGGCCAATTAATATCTGCAATAGACAGATATTTTGCAGCCAATTCCGAATTTCCTTGGATGACGGTTAATTCGAGTTACGATACAGAGGATCCGTTTGGATTTGTGACCGCAGCGGATCAAGAGGCAGGTGTTTGCGGCGCAACATGTGCGGCAGACGGCGTTTTGATCACAACAAATGAAATGAAAACCGAATTTAGAAGCCGAGACTTTATTCAAAAAAGCGCAACTGGAATAGACAAGCAGATTTTAATAGGTAAAGAAACAGGGTCTTCAGCTTCGGTTTATGCATGTTTTATACCACTTGCCAATTCTACTAAACAGACAGCAGTCAGAGATGGTAAGGTTTATCAGCCAAATACAACAACTGGCGAAAGGGGAAGCCCCGTTACGACATGTGATGGTGCAAATGGCGATGGATCTGGTGTAAACTGGACAACAAATGGATGTTATGTTTGTATTCCTGATTAGTCTGTTGGTAGGCTCTTTTTTAGGAGCTTTTACCTACAGACTTCCCAGGAAAATGGATTTTATTAAAGGCAGATCGTTTTGTGATGTCTGTAAAGTAAAGCTTTTGTGGTATGACAACATTCCTTTACTCTCGTATATTTTGTATGGAGGAAAAAGTAGGTGTTGTAATCAAAAAATTTCTATTCGTTATCCCCTAATTGAACTCGCAACTGCCATTGGTTTTTCGTTTTTGTTTTATTTTAGTTTTTCCCCGATATACTACATACTATATACTATTACCTTAATTATTCTTGTTATAGATCTGGAACATCAATTTATTCCTGATGAATTAGTTTGGCTAACAATGTTATATGCTTTATGCTATATGCCATATGCACCATATGGCTTAGAGCTTACACCATATAGCTATTTGTTCAGTGGTTTTGTTTTTTCATTATTCTTACTTGCACTTTATTTTGTAACCAAAGGCCGTGGTATGGGTTTGGGAGATGTAAAATTGGTTATCCCCTTAGGAATGTTAGTTGGGCTAAATAAATTAATATATTTTGTATCTTTATCTTTTATTATTGGAGGAATAGTTTCTGCTATTATGCTAATATTAAAAAGAGCTAAATTAAAAACAAAAATTGCTTTTGGACCGTTTATAATTATAGCTTTTTGGTTGATAACCTTATTTAGATGAAATACTTAAAAAAGCCTGCTAGCACGGGCAGAGGTCTGACATTAACCGAGATCTTAATTGTTATTGGTCTCATTGCTTTTCTGGCAATTTTAATAACTACTTATCTGCGCTCTCAAATATTAAAAAGCTACGATGCGAGGAGAAAAGCTGAAGCTAAACGAATTGGTCAAGCCGTTGAAGAGTATGAAAAAGATAAAAATTGTTATCCCTTGCCAAATTTAGTTATCTGTTCTCCTGGAAATGGCTTGACGCCCTACATCGACAAAATTCCCTGTGACCCTGTAACTGGCGCCTCCTATTTTTATGAACACGAAGATGCGGCGTGTCCTAAATGGTATAGGATTTACACAAAGCTGGATAACGAAGCAGATCCTGACTATCTAAATGGTATCGGGCCAAACTCCGCTTTTAATTTTGTATATGCAAGTTCTAATGCTCCTCTTGTTGTTGAGGCAGAATCGCAGACAACACCTCCACCAGGTGGTGGAGGTGAACCTCAAACCGATTTTTATGGATGCTTTAGCGGTGTTTGTACGCTTATACAATGGGATCCGAATCGCCCTGGGCCGATTTGTGACCCTAATTTCCAAAATCCGACATGTTATGGCCAGTGTTCTAATCCAAATAATGAATGTCAGCCATGGAACAATTAGAAAAATTTACAAAGACTGAAACAAAAATAATAATTATAATTTTTTTATTTTTGACTTTGGTCTTTGGCTTTAATTTAAGTATATCTATGAGAAAAGGCAGAGATGCAACCAGAAAAGATGATCTATCGGCTCTTCAGAAAGGCCTCGAATCGTATTTAGCAAAATACGGTACCTATCCCCTATCAAGTGAAGATGGCAAAATAGTGGGTTGCTTTAACGGCCAAGATCCGATTCTAGATCCTTATTCAAATCGCCCAGTAAATGCCAACGCTTGTGAGTGGGGGCAGTCAAATTTTGAAAATATGCCAACACTTCCGCGCGATCCATCATATAAAGATGGTCGAAGCTACTTATATATTTCAGATGGTGAAAATTATCAAATTTATGTTTCATTGGAAGGGAAAACCGAAGCTGAGTACAATAAAGAAACAGAAAGCCAAAACTTGCAATGTGGCAACCAAATATGTAATTATGGAAGAGGAGTTAATTAAGAATGAAGAAAGAAAAATTAAGAAATAAAAAAGGGTTTACTCTGATTGAACTACTTGTTGTGATGTCGATCATCGGTGTTTTAGCTGCTCTAGCAGTTGGCAGTTTTAGAAATGCTCAAGTTAGGGGCCGCGACGCGCAAAGAAAATCCGATTTGAAGCAGATTGCCCATTCTTTAGAACTATTTTATGCCGATTATGGTCGATATCCAGATTCTGTTTCGGGTCAAATTGCTGGCTGTCCTTATGATCCATCGCAATCAACTGGAACCGCTTGCGCATGGGGTGCGGGACAATTTAGTGACGGCAAAACAGTTTATTTTAAAACCATGCCCACGGATCCTGTTGCCAATAACGATAGTTATGAGTATAGAATTGTACCCAATTCATCAAATCAAAAATTTCAACTTTTTGCCAAACTTGAAAATCCTGAAGACCAAGACTGCATAGATGGCAATTGTGAGCAAAATCCCAATTTTGGTGTAACAAGTACAAATACGGATGTTTATGAATAAAAAGTATATATTTTTGATAGCTGTTTTATCCTTAATTTTTACAACAGTTTTTGTGTGGAAAAAAATTAATCCTAAAAACGATATGCTTCTTCGCGACCGTCAGAGAAAAGATGATCTAGTTATTATCCAAAAAGGACTTGCAGAATATTACAAAAACAATTATTCTTATCCAAAATCAAGCGTTGGTAGAATTGTTGGATGTGGCGGAGAGGCCTGTATTTGGGGTTATCCTTGGGATGATGGAAATATCAGATATTTGGAAAAAATGCCCTATGATCCCCTATCGTCTCAAAGCTATTTATATTCATACGATGAGCAAACAAAATCATACACGATTGAAGCTTGTCTTGAGAATTTGAAAGATAGAAGCGGAATAAAAACTGATAATACCCGTTGGTGCAAAAATGGTTTAGTATATAAGGTGGGGTCAAGATGAAAAAAGCATTTACTTTGATTGAGCTACTGGTAGTCGTTTCCTTAATTGGCGTGTTGGCGACTTTGGTTATCGCTAATTTAAACTCTGCAAGGGAAAGAGCCAGGGATACGCAACGAAAATCTGACCTAAGGAACATTCAAACAGCTTTAAGACTTTATTATAATGATAATGGCGGTTATCCGGCTTCAAGTTCGGGTAACATCGTGGGCTGTGATGGATCCTGTTTGTGGGGTGGGGCCTGGGTTAATGATAATATTACTTATATGAACACTCTTCCTGACGATCCATTAACAGGTCAATCGTATAGGTATACTTCATCTGGTGCAGGTTCGGATGATTATACACTGGAGGCTTGTCTTGAAAACAAAAGCGATGACAAGGGAGTTTCAACAACCGATTTAACTTGGTGTCCTAGTGGATGGAAATATACTGTCAGTCCCTGACAAATGCTAAAAAAGACAAATGCTAAATTCTAAATTAAACCAATATACAATATACAACATACAACATACTAAGCGTGGGTTTACTCTCATAGAAATGCTTGTTGTAATATCATTAATTGGTATTCTGGCGGCTTTGGCTCTGATATCTTTTTCAAGTGCGCAAAAACAGGCAAGAGACGCAAACAGAAAATCAGATTTAAGGCAGTACCAAAATGCCCTAGAGGCTTATGCTAATTTGGCAAACGGGCTATTTCCTTCAAGGACATCGTCGGTTTCTGCTTTCTCAACTCTTTGTTCAGACTTGAATTTAAGGCTTGAACCCGATATTTCCTGCAGTCAAGACTCTAAAAATACAGCCGACTCGTCTTTTGATTATAGATATATAAGTAACGGTTCAAACGGAACGGCAACTGCAACAAATTATGTTCTTTGGGCCAAACTTGAAAATGTTTCAGCAACAGAGTATTTCATAATATGTTCAAATGGCAAGACCGGGCAAGCAACAACAGCGCCAAGTTCATCAACTTGTCCAATATAACTTAAATTAAAAAGACAAATGCTAAAAAGACAAATGCTAAAGGCCTTTACCTTAATTGAACTTTTGGTGGTAATATCCATAATCGGTGTAATAGTTGCTGTTTCGATTTTTGGCCTTGCCGGCGCCCGAGAATCCTCAAGAGACGCTCGAAGAAAGTCCGACCTTGAGCTTATCAGATCTGGTTTGGAACTTTACAGAGCGGACTGCAATGTTTATCCCTCAAGTTTAACATTTGGTGGAAACTTGGTAGGATCAGGTTCTCCAACTTCTTGCAGCGCTTCCAATACTTACATATCGTTAATTCCGCAAGACCCGATATCTGCTATCAGAAATTATAGGTACTCCGTGTCGGGAAGTGGATATGAACTTTGTGCTTCACTTGAACAGGGATCAGGAAGTGTGACCTGTGGCGGTTCTTCAAATTGCGGCACGACTTGCAATTATAAAGTAACAAATCCATAATGAATCTATGTACAAGCAGAGGGCCTTTACTTTAGTTGAACTTTTAGTTGGGGCAACAATTATTGCAATCGTTTTTTTAATCGGTGTCGCAAGTTATCGTGAATTTTCAAGAAGACAAGAACTTCAGGGTTATTTAAAATCATTAACTTCGGATTTGCGAAGAATACAACAACTGGCTCTTTCTGGGGAAAAACCGGATCCATCTCTTGGTCTGTGCTCTCGGCTTGATGGTTATACCTTTTTCAGAAATTCCAGCTCAAGTTATCAACTTCAGGCAAATTGCCAAGAAGGCGTGAGAATAATAAAAACCGTAAATTATGACAATATAAGCATATCTTCGACCACTTCTTCAACAAGGTTTAAAGTTTTAGGCCTTGGCACTGATTTATCTTCCAGTAATCAAATAACATTGACATCCGAGGCAACGGGAAATACAGCTACGGTAACAATAGGAGTTGGAGGGGAAATAAAATAAATTGAAATTGATTAAAAATTTGAAATTTAAAATTTATGATTTGTATTCCGGAGGGAGTCTTTTTGAGGTCGTTTTAGCCCTCGGTGTAATGACTTTGATAACTGTTGGCATTGTTATATTAACGACCCATACGGTCAGGAATTCTTCCTTTTCAAGAAATAAAAATCTTGCTTCTAAATATGCTTTAGAGGCGATTGAATGGATAAGAAGCGAGAGGGATAAAAATATAAACAGCTTTGTTAATAATGCGGCAAACCCTCTTTATTGTCTTGATAGCTTGACCTGGACAAATGTTGGCGCATGCTCTTCAAATGAATTTATTTCAGAAAGTATTTTTTTAAGGAATTTGAGGCTTGAAACGGCTTTAATATCAGGTAAAAGTGAAATATCTGCAACAGTTATAGTTTCTTGGACTGATGCCCAAGGGTACCACGAATCCAGAAGTACGACGACATTTTCAGATATAAGAGAAAGATAATTATGGCAAAAAATTATAAATCAGGGATGAGTTTAATTGAGATTTTAATAGTTGTTTCTGTTTTTGCCATTCTTGGAATGATTGTTTCTGTTTCAATTATTTCAACTCTAAAAAGTGCCAGAAAAAGTGAAGCTCAAATAGGGGTTCGGGAGAATTTGAACTATGCAGTCTCCGTGATTGAAAGACAGTTAAGAGGGGCAGAAAGTGTCTCTCCTTGTCCTAATACATCAAATCAGGTTTTAAATTATGTTTCAAGCGATCGTATATCAACTTCGTTTTCTTGCCAGTTTTTGGGTCAAGATGGATATATAGCTTCAGGTTCGGCAAGATTAACATCTGAGCAGATTTTGATTACCAGTTGTAATTTTGCGTGCCAGCAGGAGGATTTAAATGATCCGCCGACGGTTATTATAAATATAGCTGCTCGAGACGCCTTAAATCAACAAGCAGAGGGTTCACAAGTTACAATTCAAACAGAAATAAGTCTAAGAAATTACTAAGACTCTATATCCAAGCCAAATTCTTTTGGATTTTCCAAGAGCTTTTTAATTCCTTTTAAAAATGTTTCAAAATCAGCCAAATTATTATTAATTATCTGGTATAACTCACTTGCACTAATTTCCGAATAAAAATGTACAAGTCTATTTCTATATTTTGCCATTTTAACCAGTTTTTCCTCGGCAAAGTTTTTATCAACAATTCCATATTCTCCCATTTTTCTAGCTATTTCGGCATATTGAGTCGGCGATGTTCCTGGAAATCTTGATAAAATATGGGTACTAATATTAAAGACGCCTTCTAGAGCTCTGTGCAAATGAAATTGAGCTAGCTTCCAACCTTGTCCGGTTGAAAATTCCTCTTTCTTTTGCCTCGCCAATTTTTGAAGCTCAAAAATTTCTGCCTCAATTCCTGCAATTCGTTTGGTTACAATATCTTTTTCTATGGTTGATGTTGTCATTTTCAAATTTTATTAAAGATTTCTTTTGTATAAATTTGTTTGTGATAGTCAAAATCCGAGGCAAGGATCATAACTTTGGCCTTGAAATTTGCAAAATCATTTATATTTTTTTGATATAAAACCTTGCCGTGCCTTGCAACATGTACCATTAATTCCATGGTGGCCATGTCTTCAAAAACAATATCGATATTGATAAGTCTGCCGGCTTTATTGGAAAAGATATCATAAATAAGGTCGTATTTGGTATTGCTTCTTTTGCCTAAAATAAATATATCTAAATCACTATTTTGATTTGCTAGGCCTTGTGCTTGTGATCCAAACAAAATGACCCCATTTATATCAGACGAAGATAATTTTAAAATATCCTGACTTTCAAGTTTTATATTCATACTTTAAGTAATACATTATATCACGGAGCTACTTCAACCCATCTGCTTTGTCTAAAGGCAAGCTTGTTGGGAAAGAGCAAAATTTGATCCGGTCCGTATTCAAACAATTCTGCCGGAGCGGCTGAATCGTTTATCAAATCTCTTTGCAAGGAAAAACCTCCATAGGAGGCAACGGAACCCCTGATATGAAGCTGGCTATCCCCTGCGCCGGTTGAAAATAGCCCGCTTGTTAAATACACCCCTTCAAGCTCGGGACCTGCAACTTGAGCCATGTTGGGATCAATATTTATTCCTCCTTCAACAAAAAATCCCGCAAAGCCAACTCCGTCGTTTAAGTTGATGTTTCCAGCCAAATTCAAACTGCCGTTTTCGACAAATACGATAACCTTACGGTTTCCAAAATTGATGCTTGATGCGATATCCAAGTTGCCGTTGACCCGATACCATTCATATCCATTTTCATCGGAAACGCCGCCACCTGCCAAATCCCCAATAGGGTTTACAACAATACTTTGAGGAATTAAGTTAGCAAAATAGTCAAAGTTAAAAAGTCTTTGGACAAAGCTTAAGCTATTCGCCTGCCAGCCGGTTGTTGAAATTTTGGCGGGATTTGATGAAAGGTTAAACGAATCGCTATAAACAGGAAGACCGGGGTAGCCCCCTGCTCCGTTATCTGCAAAGACAGAGCCGTCAGGTACATCTGATCCCAATGCGCCGTTTGCCGTCACATCGCCGTCTTTGACCTGCCACCAGGGACCCTGGGTTATGGTAAAACTTCTTACCTCACTATCGGTATAAAGCTGACCGTTGCTTGCTCTTACAAACCAGTAGTAGGTGTTTCCGAGAGCGCCTGAAAAACTGTAATTTGTTGCCGTCCCCACATTGGTATAGGGAATGGGAGGATTGGTCGTCCCCACATAAACGGAGTAACTGTTTACCTGGTTTGCACAAGCCAAGCCCCAGGATGAGACGGCATTCCAATTCAAGGAGACGGGAGTGGTTGACAGGCTGGCGCCGTCAACGGGGCTTGTTAGAATTGGGGTTGAAGGAGCCTGGGCATTGCATGTTGCCACGCAGTTGCAGACCCTTTGATAATCCCTACAGACGGTGTACACATTATAGACCCAGTAAAATCCCGATTCGTTTTCCCCGCTATAGCATCTGTTTGCAACAGTATTGGGAGCCTCGTAATGATAAAGATAGACATCAATATCTTCAGAACATCTTGTCGGATTGCGGCAGGAATTATAGATCGTGTAATTATTGCCCGTATCAACAACCTGACACTGGTATTGCGTCCCCGTTGGGCAACAGCCATAAGTAATGGCTCTCCCGTCAGTGCAAACCTCGTTACCATCTTCATCTGTTCCATAATCCGTGCATTGATAGCTTTGACTTGTTCCAACAGGACAACGCGGGTTCCAATCCTCATCAATGTTGGTTATGTCATAAGTCATCACCCTTTCCGCAGGACTACAATTTACAGGGGTTGGACATTGAAACCCACCACAAGGCTTACAATTCCCCTGCGCATTCACCCCACATTCACACTGTTCTCCCCCACCACCCCCACCACAGTTATATCCCCCTGGACCTTCAATCTCACAACAGGCTGGGTAACCAATTTGTTGACATAAACAGGCATTTTCATCTGGGCAGTATTGTTGAGCAAAGACAGATTTTGGCACAAGAGCACCAACTACAATAATTAAAAACAGAAAGACGAGTGTCAAAATGGTTTTTCTCATGGCTATTAATAGCGCAACAAAGACACAACAAAATTTTCAGCCGTATTTATCGTTTTTTTGGGATTTGATTTTGCCTGCCTGTTTATCTCGTGGGGGCTTCTTTTGTCAACCCATATCGCCATGTATAGCTGATCTTCCTTGAAATAACGATCAAAATCCACGCTTGCCTTTATATCCTGGGTATTAAACATGAACGGGCTTCCCTTGGGCTTGGGAGATTTGGTATTCACTCCCACTTTTGTTGTAACCCAACCGTCAAATTCCGTTTTTTCAAGGGGAAGAAACAAACTATAAGTTTTATCGTCACTGCAAAGAAGTGAGATTGTACTGCTATTGGCGTCTATTGCTACCAACTTGCCCATTAGAGCATAATTATAAGTACCATCGTCATTTTTCCTTAATGGGCTAATGGGATTTCTAAAATACCAACAAAAATCCGCCTCGTGATAGCCAATTGCTTTTCTAATGTTAAATACTACAGAAACATATCTGTCGCGGAGACTTATTGCAGGTTTAAGCCCTGCCGCATATGTGGAAAATATCAAAAAGAAAAGTGTAACAACCAAGAAGCATAAACTCAGAAGAAATACAGACAGCCAAAACTTGTATTTATTTTCCATTGATAACCCCCTTTATTTATTATTGACTTTTTGAAGGCGTAGGTCAAGAGGGGGACGGGCTTTATGTTGTTACTTGCCCAACTCGTTTGATCCCCTTGTTTTTTAGTACATAGTCAACAATTCCCTCCCAATTTCCAGCCTCTTTTCCAAAATGCCTTTCTTCAATCAGCCCCTTCCTTTCCATATCCATCAGATGAAGTTTTAGTTTGTTCCAATCTTTGGATCCCTCTTTGTATTTTTTCCCCAGGGCTAAAGCAATGTTGTTCAAGGTAAAGTTGTCATAATCGGTGCCAGACAAGATCAAAAGAATATGATTTTCGAGATTTTGATCAAAGTCTGTCTGAAATATAATTTTCTTTTTCATTTTGCAATTTACTTACTATCTATCCATCAAATACGGATATGTCAAAAACTAAAAGGAAAATCAGGCTGTTGCCAAATCTCGTGACCTGAGATTTTACTGTCTTTGACAGTGATTTTCCTTTTTATGTGGTCACTTTATTGTTTTACGGAACTTGCTTGGGTGTAAGGTCCGTGTTGAGGTGAATGTGCTCTGTCAGTTGGAATCTTCCGTTGTCGAGCTTGGTGTAAAGCTGTGCATCCACCTCTGTTCCTTGCTTGTGAACAGGGGTGATTACCGTGGCTTGAACACCAACCTGCTGTGGAAGGTTGTCTTGCAACAACTGATTCAAAGCTGATCCACCACCGAGCGAATTGGGCATTAACTCTCCTTTTTTTAAAAAAAGGAAACCGCTTGCATGCGGTCTGTTGTGCTTAAAAATCAATTTGTGGTGTGATCTTCTTTTCTCATGGTTTCTCAGCCCTTCTTAAAAAGTTTGGTTTGTTTCCTCGCTGTTGAGGAAAAAAACGAGATAGAGTCTGATTTTGAGAACTAAGAAGAACTCCCTGCAAACAGATTTTTAAGGATTTGCCTTTTGCGTTGCCAGCGCCTCGCTATAAAGGTGCCTTGAGGTAGTTTAGCGCAGCTACATATATGAAGTCAAGAACTATCGGAACTTTTTGCAAAAGGTCAAGGGGTGAAGGGATCTTCAATGTCATGATTTTTCCAGTATGGATTAAAATATTCAGGCATTTCTAAATATTTTCCTTCCATTACAACTACAATAGGCTTGTTATCTTTACCCATCCAAACAACTAGTGCTTTACCTCTATCTTTAAATTCGGGAAACACCATAAACTCTGTTGTTTCAACTTTTGACCAATTACCGTTAGTATCTAAAACTGGTATAAAATTATTGCCGTACCAATTATAATAGTCATCTATTGATTCCCACATCCCTTTGTGTGTGATATATATAGTTCTATTTACAACTTCTGATTGGATGTTAAATCCTAGGCTCCTTCTGGCTTGAAAACTATTAACTTTGTATTTTGGATCATCACTGCTATTATTTATTATCATATATTGTACTTCATGTGGTGAAAAGCCCTCTAGTTCAACTGTTCCATTGTTTGGTGCTGCAAATTCAACCTTTTGTCTAGCAAATTCCCCATCTTTATATTCCCATGCATACATGTCAAGACCTCCATCTTCAGTAATGGTAATATCCGCTTCAGTTCCTACAACTGTAAAATCAGGATTACCTTCAAATTCATAAACTCTTTGCCAGCCCCAAGTAACTTCTTTTCCATATGGAGGTATCATTGTTTGTTCATTGAATGGGACAATAGTAAATCCTTGAATCTCGGTACCTAGATTTTTGTCAATTACTTTTCCATCAGGGGTTATCCCAAAGCCTTCACCAAAAAAATTCTTTGCGCTGTCCAACATCTCTTTTGATAGAAGGGTTTGTTTCAAACTCTCCCCGTCCCAAACCCATGTTTTGCCATCTAAAGATTTGAAGGAGAGGGTTTGACCTTCTATTTCAATAGTCTGCGGGTCGGCTTCAAAGGTTTGGTTATCATGGGTAACGGTCATTTTGCCATCTGGGGAAATTGTGATGCCAGGGAGGATGACTATCCCTTCGGGGGTTTGCATTTCGATCTGCCCATCGGCGTTTAAGGTGAAGGTCTCATTTTCCTCAAGTTTTGATTTGATTTCTGTGATAATCGAAGATTCCGGTGTTTGTATTGGAATTAAAGATGCGTTTTTGATCACCCCATGGATATTACTTTCCTTGGGTAAAATAAAATACCTAGCGTCGGTTGGTGTACCACTTGGCTGATAAATAATGATGATCCCCCCATTTTTATCTGTTTGATTTGGATTCCAGGTGAAATATTTCAGAATCTGATCAGGTCTTGGTTTAATTGACCCATAAGTGTTTAATTTTGGCCCTAAATAGAAATTTCCTTCTATATCAATGCCAAAATCTAGCGGTTGAATTTCAGAATAGCCAGTTATGTACCAAAAATAATTTCTACTTTGATTATCAACAAGATTAAATAAAAAGTTACCGTCTCCAAAGTAAGCGCCTTTAGTGTTTTCCAATGTAATACCGTTTTCTGTACAATAGTTTGCATAAGCTGTATTACAATAATCAAGTAATAATTGCCCATTTTCTGTTGAAGCAGCTTCAACTTGTGGATAATTATTCCCATTTTCTTCTTCTGAGGTTGTTGTGGCTCGTGGGGCTGGTGTTATTTCGGGTGGTCTTAGGTTGCCAATTGCACATATAGCCACCGCACCAGCTGGCACAGCAACACCAACACCAATCTTAATATTTCTATTTCTTTGGTGTCTAGTAATGATTGCACTTCTTACATCCTCTAACCCGCTGTTTGAAAATTGGAAGACGTGTGTTTTAGTCCGAGTCCCCTCAACTTTTTGTAATTTAGGCAATCCCCCTATCTGCTTAAGTGCTTTTCGCGTAAACTCATCGTCGTTGACAATTTTTACTGGGGTTAAACCAGAAGAAATAGACGCTAAGGCATTAAATTTTGTTTGTATTGCATTTTCAGTTTCTTGAATTAGAGTATTAAGATCTGTTTCGCTTAATTCTAACTGTGTACCCATTCCATCAAACACACTTTGTTTGCCAGTTTTTTTAAGCACAGCTCTCAATGCTTGTAGGTAATAAAAACGCTTAGCTGTATCAATTATTTCGGTTGCCTTGGCTTTAAAGACATGTTTATCTACACCATCGGGTGGGTCTATGTTTATATTTGGAAATGCTAATTTAGAAATCACTCTTGGGACTAATTCATCAGTTGGCACTGCGTATCCTTTTGCTTCATTGCCGAGATTTTTTATAACACTGAATAGATGGACATTTGGATGTATTGATTTGGGGAATCTAACATTAACTGTTCTGCTGGCAACTTCGTTTGCAATTCTTGCGTGCCAAACCAAGTCTGTTGCTTCTTCTGGAGTAAGATATTTTTGAATCAAAGCAATATCTTTCCCAAAACCTTTTAGGTTTGGCTCAAGATTCCCCTTTTTCCTAATGTTGGATTCAATTCTCATTACTTCTAAGCCCATAATTTTATAGGTTTGTAACTATTCGGTCAATAAACACATTAATATATCTCATGCATTATAATATAGGATATATTTTGATTTGTCAAGAGATTATGGGGTGTAGGAATTAATAAGACTCTGAAGTATTTTATATAATTATAGGCTATGTTGACAATCTTCATTCTTAGTTATATACTTATACTCATAACATCGGGGAGAAATCCTAATTTAGGGTCCTCCCCATTTTTTTGGTTTCCTTTCAATTAAATATCTTTGGTTTTCAAGTGCAATAAAGTTAGTTTTTGCAAAGCGTTTAATATCCCTTGATGTTTTTCTGGAAAAGGCAATGATGATAATTTTCTTCTTCCTACTCTCTAAATACTTAAATAATGGTAAAAAATCGCCATCTCCTGAAAGTACAACTGCACCAGAGTATTCGTTTTTTAGTATCAACATGTCCATTGTAAGGTCAACATCACAATTGGCTTTAGTTTTTTTATAATATCTTTTTATTTCTTTAACTCTGAGTGTGTATCCAAATTGTCCTAGAATTTTTAAAAATTTGGTTTGTTTCTCATTTTTGCTATCTTTTCCAAAATAGAAAAATGCCTTCGAAATATTAAATTTAGATCTTAAATATTTAATTAGTTTTTTCTGATCAATCAGCCAACCTTCATCTTTTGCTCCATAAATAATATTTGAGGCGTCGATGAAAGCATATGTTTTAGAAGTCAAACTTCTAGACTTGGTATCTTTGAAGGATGTTGCTCCTTTTTTCATTAATTCTATTTTTAAATATGGATAAAACTTGCTTTCTAGTTATCTTCTCGCCTTCTAGTTTAGTACTTCTATTATAAATTATATCACATTTAAAGAAAAAACCTCCCTTGTTGGGATGTTATTTCAGCTCTTCAACTGTAATTTTTGTATCTTTTAATACTTTAGTTTTCATTTAATTTAAGTATATTATATTTTGTAAAGTTATCATTTGTTAAATAATTTGTAATTTGCTACTATTAATTAATGAATAAAAAGAATGAAAAACTGATTAGGGGGCAGGCGCTTTTAGTTGTTCTTTTATCTCTTTCTGTTGTTTTAATTATTGTTTTGTATATAGTATCAAGATCAATAACAGATATTTCTCTTTCAACAAAGGATGAGGAGGCCCTAAGAGCTTTTTCGGCGGCCGAGGCAGGCATTGAAAGAGCATTAATTATTGGAAGCGATACGGGAAATGTAACGGTTGGAGATGCCAGTTTTAATGCAAAAATAAGTTCTTTTGCCCAAGGTGAAACGGAGGTTACCTACCCAATAGCTTTAAAGTCCGGCCAGTCTGCAACCTTTTGGTTTGCCAGGCCAAATGAACCTGATTTCACCGGAGATCAAATGAAAATTTGTTGGGGCAATTCGGGTAGCCCAAATGGTGATTCTCAAACCCCCGCACTTGAACTGACAATTGTTTATGCTGTCTCCCCAAATGATCTTTCAACTTTAAGGATTGCAAGAGCGACTCTTGACCCAAATTCGGCAAGAATCCTGCAGAACAATTTTAATTCAGCCCAAACAACAGGCTGCAGCGTTGGTGGTGAGGATTTTCAATTTTTTTCAAATATTTCCTTTAGTTCATTTACAGGGCAGCTGCAATATGCCAAAGCTAGATTAGTTTATAACACAGATGCTACCCACAAGGTTGGTATAGATGTCTCTGCTTCAGGTTCAGTGCTACCCTCTCAAGGATTTTTGGTTGATTCACAAGGGTCTTTTGGATCGGCCAATAGGCGAATTGAGCTTTACGAACTCCACCCTGTAGCCCCACCGATTTTTGAAAATGTAATATTTAGTTCGGGTGGAATAACTAAATAGTATCATGTATCATGTATCAAGTGTCAGGTGTTAGGTAAACTGCTCATATGGTTGGAATAGATATAGGAACTAAGAGTATAAAAGTTATTGAACTTGCAAGATCAGGCGAGGCTTGGGTTTTAAAAGCCTCAGGCGCTGTTGGTTTTGTTGGGATTTCCCCAGATAAGGCAACTGATGAGAAGGAACTTCAAGCAATATCTGATGTTCTTGCTAAGATGGTAAAACAAATCGGGATATCTTCAAAAGAAGTTAATTTATCTCTTCCCGAATCAAGTGTTTTTACTAGAGTTATCAAATTCCCTCTACTTTCAGATGAAGAGGTTTCTGCAGCCGTCAAATGGGAAGCCGAGCAATATGTTCCCATACCAATAAATGAGGCTGTGGTCGAATACATGATCTTAGAAAAAAATGACAAAACAAATTCAACTTCAGTATTATTAATGGCTGCGCCCAAGGCAGTCGTTGAAAAATATGTAAAGGTTATGCGCCTTGCGGACCTAACACCTGTTTTCGCCGAAACGGAGTTAACGGCAACGGCCAGGGCTTTGGCGTCAAATGATGGGATTTTTTTGATTCTTGATTTAGGATCGTCTGCAACCGATATGTCAATTGTTAAAAATGGAATGCTGGTGTTTACAAGATCAATCCCAGTTGCCGGAGATGCCTTTACTCGAGCTGTTGCTCAAGGATTAAATATCAACCTTGGGCAGGCCGAGGGATATAAAAAGACATATGGATTATCTTCAACTCAACTTGAGGGGAAAGTTAAGGCCGCGCTGGATCCTGTATTTTCTTTGGTTGTAGATGAAGTCAAAAAGGCTATACATTTTTATCAGACAGAGGAAAAAGGCGAATTGCCGAGTTCAATTTTGATTACCGGTGGTGCTTCAACAATGCCAGATATAGTTCCCTATTTAACCGAAAAATTGGGCATCGAAACCATTTTTGGGAATCCTTTTGCCAAGGTGTCTCTAGACCCCGAAACCGTTAAAGCAATGGCACCGTATCTATCGCTTTATTCAACTGCGGTTGGGCTTGCCATGAGGGAGGAATAAATTATGAGGAAGATAAATTTAATTCCCAAAGAGTTATCAGTTCCTCCACAGATTGTAAAAACTTCTGCTATAATTTCGAAAATTTCAATTTTTTTGGGCATTTTATTGGTTATTACGATACTTACAACAATTGGAATATTGATTTTTTATTCATTTAAGCTAAACGACCTAAAATTTGCCGAGAATAATTTAAAGCAGAGAGTTGGCAGTCTACAACAGAGCGAGCAGAGATTGTTTTTAGCTAAAGACAGGATAGCCAAAATAACAAAGATAAGAGCAAATGAGTCTCTTTCAGACGATGTTTTGGAATTTAGAAAATTTTCGGATGCAATGGCGGGCAACCCTGATGTTAGTTTTTCAGAAATAAGCTTGGACTCAAAATCATCCGAAATATCACTTATTTCACGCACTACAAATGCCCTATCTTTAATATTCTCTTTTTTAAAAGCCACCAAGACTTATGAAAATATATCACTTTCTTCGCTTGGATTTAATCCTGGAAGCGGATATATTTTAAGTTTATTATTTGAATAGTTTTAACTAAAAAATATGAAAGATTACAATCTAAAAACGGAATTAACCTACCTTGCCAAGCCACTTTTGATCGTGCTTATTTTTTTGGCACTACTAATAGGTGCCCTTTTGACGAGTTATAATCGGATATCGTCAGTTAGAGAGGAAATACAACAAATTGAAACTACCAATCGGATATTATCCCAAAAAATAACAGTATTGGAAAAAGTCGTTGATGTTCTACCTGGAGATATTACTTTTATAGACATTGCCCTGCCCAGTCGGACACCCGTTCTTTATGGAATTAGTCAGATAAAATTGCAAGCGGCTAGAAATGGAGTTTCTTTGACAAATATCAAAAGCGGCACACAAGTTCCTGATGATGGCGTCTTTAGAAATACCGTTAGTTTTGATGCTCAAGGCAGCGAGGCAGGAATCTATAGTTTGCTTGAGTCGTTTTCCAAAACTTTGCCGCTCATGAGTATAGATAAGGTCAGTATGAGTAAGAACGCTGATTTTTTGTTGGCTAATATAACACTTAACATATATTCTGCTGATTTACCTAAAAAACTGCCGTCTTTAAATTCTGCTCCTAGCGAGCTTAGCAAGGCTGAAATTGATTTGCTTTTAGAGCTTAGTAGCTATTTCTTGCCTGCCTTTATTGAGCCGTCTAGTAATGTAGGTAATGTTGAAAGCCGCAGTGACCCTTTCGGGATTTAAGAAGGGTTAACTTCAAGAATCAATTTTCTCTTAAGAAGAACGGCTTTAATTTTTAGTATATTTTTTATAGCTTTTATAATTTTGCCCTGCTTTCCAATTATTAACCCACCTGCATCCGGCGGAGTTTTAACAGTCAATTTAACTAGATTGCCGTCATCTTCCTCCAAGACTTCAAACTTGACTCCCTCACCTAAAATGTTTTTGATAATAAATTCCAGTAGTTCTTTCATTTTTGATTAATTAATTTAGAAACAGCAGATGAAACTATTGCTCCTTTTTTAACCCACTCGCTATAGAGTTTTTGGTCAAGCTCCAATTTTTTGGTTTTAGGGTTATATGAGCCCAAAATTCCATGATTTTTACCATCTCTTTTTGACCTAGTAGTGACAGCAACTACCCTGTAAAAAGGATGATTTTTTGAACCAACTCTTGAAAGACGAATACTAACTGACATATATGGCTATTTTATATTATCAAGTTCGATTTCACAATATGAAGATAGAGCGTTTTTGGCTGCCATTTGTTCTGCCTCACTTTTACTCCGTCCCTCGCCTTTGGCCCGTCTATTATCATCGATTATTACTTCAACTGTAAACTTTTTGTCGTGATCCGGTCCAATTTCATCTATCACGCTATATTTTGGTGCGGGCAATTTTTGAGCCTGAATCACTTCTTGAAGAAGACTTTTAGGGTCTTTAAGAGGAGCTTTGGCTCTTTTATCAAGGTCTACTAAAATATTTTCTTTGATAAATTCCTCAGCTTTTGTTAGCCCTGAATCTATAAATAAAGCCCCAATTATTGCCTCAACCGTGTCGGCCAACAGCGATGGGTTATTTCTCCCTCCGCCATCTTCTTCACCTTTGGAAAGAAATATTTTTTCTCCTAACCCGATTTTTTCTGCAACATCATATAAGTTTTTGGTGTTTACCAGATTGGCTCGAAGGGCGGTTAAATAGCCCTCTTCTTTGTCAGGGAATTTAGAATAGAGCTTTTTTGAAACGATAAATTCTAGTATGGCATCTCCTAAAAATTCCAATCTCTCATTGGTGCCTCTTTTTTTGTCGTTTTCGTTAACCCAGCTTCTATGAGTCAAAGCTTGCAGAAATAACGCTTTATTTTTAAAAGTAGACTCAATATTAGTTATTTTTTTCATCTTTCTTTTGAATTAATGTATCATAAACCGTTCCCAAGACTCCATTTACAAAACCTCCCGATGATTCAGACCCAAATTCCTTGCCCAGCTCAACAGCTTCATCTATAACTACTTTAGGGGGAGTTTTCCCCTCCAAGAGTTCGTAAATAGACAAGTGCAATATTGCAAGGTCGATTTTGTTTATTTTTTCAATCGGCCAAGTTGGAGCAGAATCGGTAATAATTTTATTTAATTTTTTTGTCTTTTTCAAAATTTTTTTAACATCTTCTCCTAAATTATTTTGTTTAGTAAAACTTTGAGCAAATAAAGATTTTAAAATAGCCCTTCTTTTCAAGTGTCTTGGATCAGTTGCAGTTTTCATAAAACAAGTATACTAGGAAATTAGGAAAAAGTGATGAGTCATTATTTGTAGAAGCCACAGTGGGGGCATGCTTTGTGAAGTTCTTTTAGCTTACCGCATGACGGACATTTCGATGATTCAACAGCAAAAGCCTTGAACACACTTCTTCTTCGGGCAGTCCTGCCGTGACTATGTTTTTTCTTAGGAAGCGGAGCCATAACGCAATTTTAAGGCAAAGTTGCGGAAAATTCAAATGCTAAAAAAACGAATGCTAAATTAGCAGTACTAGCTACTGGATTCTAATATTTCTTTTGCAATATTAATTAATTTGGTTTGTGACCAGTCTGCAATTTTAAGCTCCCCCACGCCGTGCTGTTTAATGCCTAATACTTCACCGGCTCCTCGAAGTTTTAAATCGAGCTCCGCAAGCTTGAAACCGGAATTAATTTTAGTTAAGGCTGTAAGCCTCTTTCTGGCTTTTTCTGATT
The DNA here is from genome assembly GCA_020724585.1 of Candidatus Microgenomatus sp. Taxonomy (GTDB): domain Bacteria; phylum Patescibacteriota; class Microgenomatia; order UBA8517; family UBA8517; genus DYGS01. The sequence goes on along the minus strand of DYGS01000001.1, from coordinate 469,688 downwards.
CATTTTCAGAAAACAGCAAACAATAACTTTCTTTATCTCCCCTACCCACTCGACCTCGAAGCTGATGAAGTCCAGCCAGGCCAAATCTGTCCGCTGCTTCAATCAATATTATATTTGCATTTGGAATATCAATGCCAACTTCAACCACGGGAGTTGAAACCAAAATATCAATCCTTCGACTCGTAAACTCGCTCAGGACTGCGTTTTTTTCTTTTTCTTTGAGTTTTCCATGCAATAATCCTAATTTAAAATTTTTAAAAACAGTTTTTAGTTTTATAAATTCACTTTTTACAGATTTTATGTCTTTTAGAGTCTCGCTTTCAGATTCTTCAACTAAAGGACATATGATAAAGCATTGTGATTTATGATTTGTGATTTGTGAACCAATCCATTCGTAAGCCTTTTCTCGCTTCTCATTTGGTACAAGCCAGGTTTTAACTTGTCTTCTATTTTGAGGCATCTCGTCAAGAACAGACAAATCCATATCAGAAAACAAAGTTTTAGCAATAGTCCTCGGGATCGGCGTTGCTGTCATTGTTAGCCTGTTTGCACGAAATTTTGTAGATTTTGTTAATAATTCTATTTGTTTAACTCCAAATTTATGCTGTTCGTCAATTACAATTAAGCCGATTTTCTTAAATTCATCGACTTTATTTAAAAGTGCATGCGTGCCAACTATGATATTGCTATATGCTGTATGCTTTATGCTGTTAGAAGTTACAAGTGAAATTTCGATTTTTGGAAATAATTTTTTAAATAATTCGTAGTGTTGATTGGCAAGTATTTGTGTTGGGGCCATTATAACTGTCTGATAGCCGTTTAAAAATGCAACAAATGCAGAAATTGCGGCGACTATTGTTTTACCGCTGCCCACATCACCCTGCAGTAGTCTATTCATTGGTGTTTTTTTGTCCAAATCACTAAGTATTTCTGCAACTGCTCTTTCCTGCGAAGAAGTCAATTTAAAAGGCAGTGAGTTAATAAATTCATCGAGTAGCTTATTATCAACTGTTAATCTAATACTTTTCTTTTTGGTCAATTTCTCCCTTCGTTTTTTAGACTCAAGAAGCAAATTATAAAATTCATTAAGACTTAATCTTTCTTTGGCTTTTTCGATATCTTCTAAACTTTTGGGAAAGTGAATTTTATTAATTGAATCGTTAAAATCTAATAAATTATATTTTTTTAAAGTTTTTTTACCCAAAAAATCATCAATTTTAATTTTTTTAAGGGCAAAATTGATTCTAGCTTTCAACCATTTGTTAGAAATGCCTGAAGTTAAAGGATACACTCCAATGAGCTTCCCGGTGTGAACAGTTTCATGGTCATAGTCCATTTTTTCGTATTGAGGAGAAAAAAAAGCAAGTTTTCTATTAAACCAAGAAGCCTTGCCGGATATTATGACACGGCTTCCAGAAGGAAGAGCTTTAATTAAATAAAATTGGTTAAACCAAATTAAACTAATAGTACCGCTTTCATCATTTAAAGTGCCTATTTGCATTAGTTTTCCTGATTTTGTGGGTTGGTTTTTGATAGAAATAATTTCTCCCGCGACTGAAATTAACTCACCTTCTTTAATATCTTTGATTTTGGTAAATTTAGAAAAATCTATGTACCGATGCGGTATATGATGAAGAAGATCGAAAACTGTTTTTATCCCAACTCTCTCTAATTTTTTTCGATAGCTTTCACCTACAAATGGTAAGATTGAAACTGAATCATTAAGATTCATAGTTTACAAATAAATTAAAAACGGAGCAAATGCTCCAAAAAGCAGGGCAATTCCTGAAATTATAACAATAATTTTAAAAATTCTTTTCTGTTTTTTTGTACTCATACTAATTTGCCAAATATTTTCTTTCCGATTTTTATTTTGTCGCCTTTTTTAATTTTGTAATTTATATCTCTTACAATATCGCCATTTATTTGAACTGCACCTTGGCTTATCAATCTTTTTGCATCGGAAAGTGATTTTAATTTTGTATGAGGAGCAACTGTTTCAAGGAGAGAGGATTTTAACTTGATTTGACTGCTAAACTCCGGCATTTTTTTTGAAAAAGTTTTTTCAAAATTTACTCTTGCCTTGTTTGCCGCTTTTTTGCCTGCAAATTCAAGAGCAATCTGGAAAGCCAGGTCTTTTTTAAGAAGCATGGGGTTAACACCGTTTTTAAGGGCCTTTTTGGCATTATCAATGGTCTTTTGATCCAATTTGGTTGCGTTTTCAAAATATTCAACGATAAGATCATCAGGAAGAGACATTACTTTGCCAAATATTTCTTCAGCGCTATCGGTTAACCAAATTGCATTTCCCCAACTTTTACTCATTTTTCGTCCATCGGTGCCCGTTAAATAAGGAGTAACAACAATATATGACTCTTTATTAAGCCTTGATTTTATAAGTTGTCTACCTGCCTGCATATTAAATGTTTGATCAGCGCCGCCTATTTGGATATCTGTATCTAAAATATAACTGTCATAGGCCTGCATTGCAGGATATAAAGCTTCATGAAGCCCAACCTTCTTTTTATCATTAAGTCTCTTTTTAATAAGTTCTCTATTGGCAAAATCACCAAAGGAAAAATTTTGGGCAAGTTTTATTGTGTCTATAAAACTTAGTTTTGACAGCCACTTACTGTTAAATTTAATTTTAACTTTTGAGAAATCGAGGATTTTGCTTGCTTGTTTTTTGTAAGTTTTAAAGTTATTTTTGATTTCCTCTGCTGTTAAAACCGGGCGCTCGGAATCTTTATCTGAGGTATCGCCGATTAAAGCTGTTGCATCGCCTATTAAAAATGTAACATTATGGCCAAGATCGACAAACTCTTGAAGCTTTCGGATGGCTACTGCATGGCCAATATGAACTCTTGTTGCTGTTGGGTCAATTCCAAAATAGACATTAAGCTTTTTTCCCGATTCGAGAAGTTTTTTTAGGGCATTCTTATCAGGGATTACATTTGTAACTCTTCTTGTTAATACTTCATCAATATTGTAGTCCATATTACTTGTTTAATAATCTAATAATACCCTGTTGATACATATTTTACCATCCTACCATTTTCCATTTTTAGTTTTACAGAGTGGACGTGTTCACACGAGCAGTTTGAATAACCTAAAATTTCTCCCACGATAGCATCATCTGGTATTATAAAATCGTCTTTGTCAACAAAAACTCTCCAACTGATATTGTTATTGTCTATAAAAACTATTTCTCCAGGTTTTAAACCCAAATTAAACTCTCTTTGTTCTACACTCATATTGTTTTTTAATATAAAAAGCCCCTTTAAACACCAAATAATATTGGTATCTAAAGGGGCTCCTTCAATTTAATTCAGGAACGGTACCACCCTTTTTTAATTATCCTTTAAAAAACAAAAAATTCCGTTGGAACGGAATTGAAACGATAAAGAATAATCCTTATTTTTCAAAAGCTTTGTTTCCAACACTTTCTAGTTAATTTTACGGCTAACGTTCCGTCGAGAATTTTGTCCTCGCAACTTCACAGGGTAATTCACTAAATTTAATTCGTTAGGTCTTTCACCAACCGCCTAATCTCTTGTGTCAACTTAAAGTTAGCTACTGCACTGCTTCAAAGTCTTTATTTGTCAATGGTGGTATTATAGTCGAGTTCCACAAATTTTGTCAAATACACAAGTTTCGCACCCAGTGTCATTGCGAACATAGTGAAGCAATCTCAAACTCAGATTGCCGTGTCGCCTTAAACTTCCTCGCAATGACATAGAGCATAAACTTTGATCAACCGCGAAACTTATGAAATATATAAAAGTAGTATTAATTATGGTATTATGTTTTTGTATATGTGGAGGGAGAGGCGAAGAAGACTTTTGGGAGTTGATAAAAGCAAAAGAATGGTTAAATTGGCAAAATTTGCTTTTCTTGGGATTTTAATTATATTTTTGTTTTTAGTAATTGTTTTTCCCCTGATGGCTTTGACATTACCCTCTCCTGATAGGGTTGTAAGAAGAGAAGGTTTTTCAACTAAAATTTTAGACAGAAACGGCAAGGCTTTATATGATATTTTTGAGGATGAAAGAAGGACCCCCGTTGATATAAAAGATGTTCCTCTTTATTTAAAACAAGCAACGATTGCAATAGAAGATAAAAATTTTTATAAGCATACAGGTTTTGATATTTTCGGAACAATTAGAGGCTTATCAAGGCTCTTTACAAGAGGTTATGCTCAGGGCGGATCAACTTTAACGCAACAATTGGTCAAAAATGTTCTTTTGTCATCTGAAAGATCTGTAACCAGAAAGATAAAGGAATTTATTTTGGCCGTTCAAATTGAAAGAAAATATAGCAAGGACCAAATTTTGCAGATGTATTTAAATGAAGCTCCTTACGGCGGAAATATGAGAGGTGTTGAAACAGCCTCGGAAACCTATTTTGGCAAAAAAACGAAAGATTTAAATTTAATAGAATCTGCAATTTTAGCAGGTATTCCGCAGTTGCCTTCAAAATATTCGCCTTACTCATCAACTCCTGAGGCGTTTATTGAACGAACTAAAAATGTATTGAGACGCATGAGAGAGGACGGCCACATAACTAAGGACCAGGAAGAAGCGGCCTTATCAGAACTTTCTAATTTTAAATTTGCTCCCAAAGGCTCTACTTTTAAAGCACCCCACTTTGTTCAATATGTACAAAAAATATTGGAAGAAAGATATGGTGAAAGGGTCATCGAACAAGGGGGTTTAAGAGTTACAACAACTCTTGATTTAGACTTACAGGAAAAAGCGCAGAATATTGTTTTTGAGGAAATTGCTAAAGTTGAATCACAGCGGATCACTAATGGAGGCGCAGTTGTTTTAAATTCAGAGACGGGTGAAATATTGGCGATGGTGGGTAGCAAGCAATTTGATGACCCTAATTATGATGGCCAAGTAAATGTTGTAACAGCACTTCGCCAGCCTGGATCATCTTTTAAGCCTTTCACTTATGTAACTGCATTAAAAGAAGGTTATACCGCATCGCATATGATTATGGATGTTGCAACAACATTTCCCGGCGGGGCGGGACAACCCGACTACAACCCTGTCAATTATGATGGTAAATACAGAGGTCCTGTTCAAATGCGTTATGCATTAGGTAACTCTTTAAATATTCCAGCAGTTAAATTTATTGCATTGGTTGGCATTAAGGATGTTTTAGAAACGGCCCATTCTATGGGGATTAATTCACTTCCCCCAACCAAAGAGACTCTTTCTAGAGTTGGACTTTCGCTAACTCTTGGCGGCGGTGAAGTTAAATTGTTGGAATTAACCGGCGGGTATTCCTCATTTTTCAATGGCGGAACAAAAGTTGAACCTTTGGCAATATTAAAAGTTGAGGATAGCAAGGGGCGAAAATTAGAGGAGATCAATCCTAAAAGAGGAAAAAGAGTGCTAAGCGAGGAGCAGGCTTTCATAATTTCTGATATTTTGGCTGATAATAATGCGAGAAAAGATGTTTTTGGCCCTAATTCTTTATTAAATATCACAGGGAGGCGTGTTGCAGTCAAGACCGGTACAACTAATGACAAAAGAGACAACTGGACTGTTGGAGGAACGCCGCAGAGAACAGTCGGTGTTTGGGTTGGAAACAATGATAATTCACCAATGTTAAATGTAGCCTCGGGTGTTTCAGGTGCTTCCCCTATTTGGAGAAGAATAATTTTAGAAAGTTTATCCGGCCTTCCTGCTGTTGATTTTAATAAACCTGAAGGAATTGTTGCTTATGAAGTTGATGCAATTTCGGGCAAAAAGGCGCATGACGGATTCCCTTCACGACCTGAAATATTTATTAAAGGTATGGAGCCGGAGGATGATAATATTCATGTTTATCTGGATATCTGCAAGAGTGACGGCAAATTAGCAACACCTGCAGATATAGCTTCAGGAAATTACGAAAAAAAAGAGTTTATAAAAATTAAAGAAGAAGATCCGGTATCAACGGACGGTAAAAACAGGTGGATGGAAGCGATATTAAACTGGATAAATGGACAGTTGGACCCAAGATATAGACCGCCGAGCGATTATTGCGGCACGAGTAACCCCTTAAGTATTGAATTTGTAAATCCGAAAGATAGAACATCTAATTTACCTAATACATTTAATGTCGAGATCAAGGCGTTTTCTGTAACTGATATAGTTTCTCTTGAGTTAGAGGCCGATGGCTTAAAAGTTAGATCTTTTACTAATCCGCCATTTAAGCATGAATTAACGCTCTCAGACGGGACACATAAACTTAAAGCAATTGCCAAAGATAAAAATGGAAATATATCAGATAGAATAATAGACATAGGAGTAAATACTAATTGGGACGCCTCACCTACCCCTACTCCATCGCCTATACCTTAAGTATTAATTCCAAATTTAGAAGATAATTTTGAGATTATTTTTTTCCGAATCTCTTCAACTTCGCTATCGGTTAATGTTTTTTGATCAGAATGATACTCTATTCTAAATGTATAATTATTGTTATAAACATCATTAAGTGAGATGCTATGTACTATATTCGATATACTATATATTTCTGCAACAACCTCGCCAATATATGTTTTCTTAGGAATCGTTAATGTCAAATCTTCAACTTGACTTGGATATTTTGAGATTTCTTTATATTTTTTATAAATTGTTTTAGAGTTTAATAATTTATCAATATCAAATTCAAATGCAAAGAGTCCATTTTCAAGGTTTCCATACTCTCCTATTTCTACTTTATTAGAAGATTTTGTACCTTCGGTAAAAACTGCTATTCTTTGGTTTGGCTTAAACCCTATTCCATCCTCTATTTTTTCACTATATTCAATTTCTAGTTCGTTTAATAAATCAATTACATCAGTTTTGTTTTCTATAAATTTGTTGTTTTTGGTAATTCCAACAAGCTTTAGTACTTCTTTTGGTAAACTATTATTTTGTTTTATATATATGTTTGATAATTCAAATAGTTTCACAACTCCTTTTTCGTGGGAATTATCTTGCATTGATTTAAATAGACCATTTTTTAAGTTAGTTCTTAAATAAAGTGTGTCGAGTCCTAATGGATTTTTTAATTTAACGGCTACTTTGGTATCAACATACTCAACTGGTACCAGTGAAAGATTATAAACTTCGTTATATGCAAGCTCTTTTAGTTTATTTCTAATTTTACTTTCATATTTGTAGGATTTATCGTCAGTCTGTTTTGATAAATCGCCATTCATAACAACGCTTGGTAAATTATGATAACCATAGATTCTTGCAATTTCCTCAACAATATCTTCTTTTATATTTATATCTTCAGCTCTCCAGGATGGAACTCCCAAGAGCAGGGTTGCACCCTGCTGTTCAACATTAAATCCCAAACTGGTGGTGATGTTGATAATATCTTTTTCGGCAAGATTGATGCCAATTATTTTATTAATATCACCGATTGAAATTTTGACGATTTTATTTTTATATGGATTAGGGTAAATGTCCAATATTTCTTTTTCAATTTTGACTCCTTTTATTTTTTCAAGCATTAAAAGAGCGAGGTTGAGTCCGTTAATCACATTTTCGCTATCAAGCCCTTTTTCAAATAATGTTGCAGCCTGGGTTCGCTGAAGTAGTTCCATCGAAGTTTTTCTAATATGATCTTTGTCATAGTTTTGAACAAAAAGTAAAACATTTTTAGTATTTTGATCAATACAACTTGAATTTCCTCCCATAATGCCGCATAAATCAATTAGTTTGCCACTTCCATCTTCAATTACTATATCTTTGCCTTTTAATATAAATTCTTTTTCATCAAGTGTTTTTATTTTTTCCCCAAAATTTGATTCTCTCAAAATCATTTTTTGTCCAGCGATTTTGTCGTAATCAAAAGTATGGACAGGTTGACCGGTATCAACCATAACGAAATTACTAATGTCAACAATATTGTTAATTGGCCGAATGCCTATCTTTTTTAATAGATTTTGTATATCTTTATTTGACGGTTTAATGGTTACATTTTTAATCAAAACTGCAGTAAACCTTGGACATAATTTTGAATTGACTTTTACATCCAGATAATTCACTTTTGTTTTTAATTTATAATTTGTTTTGAGTTTTTGGTTTTTGGAATTTTTGAATTCTGCTTTTATTCCAAATCTAGGTAAAATTGTTGCTGCTTCTCTTGCAATACCAACAACTGATGCACTATCCACTCGATTTGATGTCACTTCAATTGAATAAACACTATCTCCGTCATCTGTTTTTTTAATTCTTTCAATTGAAGGGCCGCAAAGGGATAGATACTTGGCCAGATCAGCAGGAGCTGCCTTTGTATCTAAATATTTTCTTAGCCATGAATCCGGTATTAGTAAATCCATAATAATTAGTACATAGTACTTAGTGCAAAGTTCAAAGTTGCGATAGGACACGCAAATCGGAACTATATAAAAGTCGTATGTCAGGAACAGCTAAACCTTCCTTCATCATGTAAGTTCTTTCAACACCCCAACCAAATGCAAAACCACTATAGACATTTGGATCAATTCCACCTGCTTTTAAGACATTAGGATGTATCATTCCCGCGCCCCCTAATTCCAACCATCCCTCTTTACAAAGCTTGCACCCACTGCCTTTGCAAACATTGCAGCTTATATCAACTTCAAAAGAAGGTTCGGTAAACTGAAAGTGATATGGCCTAAGTCTTGTTACCCTTTCTTTTCCAAAGAAATTTGATGCAAAGTAATCAAGTGTACCTTTAAGGTTAACTACAGATATATCTTTATCAACTACCATACCTTCAAATTGATGAAACATTGGTATATGACTTGCATCACTTTGTCTTCTGTAGGTTTTTGCAAGATTAATCATTCTAATAGGAGGTTTTCCTTTTAGTCTTTCCATCTCCCGAATCTGACCACTAGATGTGTGTGGTGTTAAAAGCATTGGACCGTATTTAGGTGAATCTTTTTCATCTATAAAAAATGTTTCCCAGTCGTCTCTTGCAGGATGATTTTTGGGGAAATTTAGTGCCCCAAATGCATAATAATCCCATTCGACTTCAGGATATCTAGTTCTTGTAAAACCAATTTTTTCAAAAACAGATGATATTTCATCAATGGCACGAGTTATCATGTGAAGACGCCCCTGTGGCCTTTTGATAGCAGGAATAGTTGGATCAAACCAAACCCTGACATTAGATTCTAATTCATTTTTCTTTTCAATAAACAAAGTTTCTAAAGTATTTTTAGTTTCATTAATAAGTATTCCTATTTCCTTTTTTTCTTCAGGCTTTAAGTTTTTAAGTTCTTTTGAAGCCAAAGTAAATTTTCCACTTCTGCCAAAAATGTCAATTCTTAAAATCTCCAGCTCGCTAAGCGAGCTTGCATCAGAAAGCGATGCAATTGCCTGATTTTTAATATTATTAACAAGTTCTCTCATTGTTTAATGATAACAAAAAACCTCCTAATTTAGGAGGTTAAAAATAAAACAAACTTAACCTCCTATTTTTTGGAAGTAAAGCCTGCTTTTTCAACTACTTTTTCAAATACGGAAAGATTTTTGGCTGCAAGTTCTGAAAGTATTTTTCTATCTAATTCAATTTTATTGTCTTTTAATGCTTTAACAAATTTTGAATATGAAAGCCCCAATTTTTTAACAGCCGCAGAAATTCTAACTATCCAGAGGCTTCTTAAATCTCTTTTCTTTAGTTTTCTTCCAACATAAGCATATTGGCCTGCGTGCATAACCGCTTCATTAGCGGCTTTAAATCTTTTCCTTCTTGCACTATGGTAGCCCTTAGCAAGTTTTCTTATTTTTCTATGTTTAATAATTGCTTTTGATTTAACTCTTGCCATATATTATTTCCCCAGAAACTTTCTTATCTTTTTAGCCAATGCTTTTTTGACGGGAACAACTCGCGATAATCTTCTTAATCTTTTCTTGCTTTTTGCGACATTCAAATGCCTTTTAAAAGCACGCCTTCTCAAGACTTTACCATTTTTGGTAACTTTTATTCTGTTTAATACTCTAGCTTTTGATTTAACTTTTACTTTTGCCATATAAGTTTGTGGGAGATATTATCATTATTAAGTTTCTCCCTAAAAATTTAGCATTCATATCAATATTTATCCCCTGCCCCAAATCTTTTAAGATTCTTTGTAAAATATTATACCCAAACTGTTTTGATCCTAATTGTTTGGTCTGAAAATAAACAGTCAGCTTGACTTTATTTTTGTCTCTTAAAAACTCATCAATTCTTTTAAGACGAGTTTGATAATCAGCCTCACCTATAAAAGGCGTAAATCTGATTTCTTTCAAATCTCCCGGTTTACTTTTCTTTTGAGACTCTCTAGCCTTTTTCTCTTCCTGATATTTAAACTTGCCAAACTCAATGATTTTAACAACTGGCGGATTAGCAGTTGGAGCAATTTCTACCAAATCGGCTTTCATCTCTTTTGCCTTGGAAATTGCCTCGATCTTAGAGAGTATTCCAATTTGTTTGCCCGTCTCATCCAAGACACGGAAACTGTTACCCGGAATTCTCTCATTTATTCGCCAATAGTTATTGGTATTTCTCAATTTCAAGTTGAATTGTATCAGTTAATGGATTTTTCTTCAATCTCTTTTTTTAGATCATGAATAAAATCAGAAATATTCATGTCGACGCTTTCTTTTTGTCCTCGTTTTCTAACATTAATTGTTTCACTTGTTTCTTCTTTTTCTCCAATAATTACCATATATGAAACTTTTTCATTCTGTGAATTTCTAATTTTTGCTCCTAATGTCTCATTTCTTTCATCAATTTCAACTCTAATATTCTTTTCTTTTAGCTTGTAAAGCACTTTCATGGCATATTGATTGTGTTTTTCTGAAACAGGAAGAATTTTAACTTGTACTGGATTTAACCATGTAGGAAAATAGCCTTCATATTTTTCAATTAAGAATGCAATTATTCTTTCAATTGCTCCAATTGATGATCTATGAACTACAACTGGTTCTATTTCCTCATTATTCTCGTTAATATATTTAAGACTAAATCTTTTTGGCATAACAAAGTCATATTGAACAGTAAATGCAGTATCTTCTTTACCGTTTGTGTTAACCATTTGAATATCAATTTTAGGGCCATAGAAAGCTGCTTCACCATCTACTTCTTTAAACTTTGACTCCCTACTTATTAAAACCTCTCTTAACACTTCCTCTGCCTTGTCCCATGCAGCATCATCCTTGAAATACTTTTTGTCATCACTCCTGTCCCCAAGAGACAACCTGTAGCTATAATCTTTATCTTTTATAAGTCCAAGAGTTTTTGCAATGTCCTCAATTAAATCTAAAACTTTTGATACTTCATCTTTTGCCTGATCTTTCATACAAATAATATGTGCATCAGCAAGACAAAAACTTCTAACACGTTGTAATCCCATAAGCTCGCCTGATTTTTCAAACCTATATAATTTTGCAAGTTCAGCATATCTTACTGGGAGTTCTCTATAGGATTTTGGTTTGTCTAAATATAATTCAAAATGATGTGGGCATGTCATGGGGCGAAGCATGAATTCTTCATCCTCAATTTCAATTGGAGAATACATACTATCTTTATAATATGGGTAATGTCCAGACTTTTTATATAAATCAAGTTTTGCAATGTCGGGAGTATAAACATGTGAATAGCCACGCTTTATTTCCTCATCAACTATATATCTTTCAAGTTCTCGTCTAATACTAGCTCCCTTTGGTGTCCAAAGAGGTAAGCCTTTGCCAACAGTGTCACTAAAAGTAAACAAGTCAAGCTCACGACCAAGTTTTTTGTGATCGTTAGTTTTCATTTGAATTTCATCACTTTTTGAATTCATATAAATAATTATATCCCCAAATTTGCAATTTTGACAGAGAGAGAGTATTATACACACATTATGGCGTTAGGAGAACTTACACAGCGTTTACTAGCGACAATTAGAGATAACACGGTGCCGACTGACCTGTTGGTTAAAAAGGGAACTAGGATTCTTGGAATTAAACAAAAGTTGACTCGGATGGAAAATATGTTTTTGGTTGATATAGACAAGGATGGCATTGAATTAACTAAATTTGGCGAGAAGAAAAGAGATGAGTTGAAACAAAATGTGTAATTCTAATTACTTAATCCCCATTGCCTTTTTGCGTCTGGCTTCTGCTTCATCTAATACTATTTTTCTAATTCTAATGTTTAATGGAGTAACCTCAACAAGTTCTGTATCATCAATATATTCCAGTGCATCATCAAGCGACATTCTTTTAGGGGTATTAAAATGTTCTGCTGCGCCATCACCTTTACTTCTCATGTTTGATAGTGCTTTTTCTTTACAAACATTAACATGAAGATCTCCGCTTCTTGAATTTTGCCCTACAACTTGGCCTTTATATACTAATTCTCCCGGTCCTACAAATAGTTGTCCTTGATCTTGCACATTTGTTAGGCCATACAGCCTTGTTTCTCCTGTTTCATGGGCTACCATTGATCCTCTTTCTCTTACCCTTTCAAAACCATCATCAGGAAGATAGTCAAAAAATGCAGTATTAATTATTCCTAAACCTTTAGTATCTGTTATAAACTCACTTCGAAAACCAATAAGCTCTTTAGTTGATACTGTAAATTCAAGTGAAACTATATTTTCTTCGTTTTTGACCATATTATCCATTTTGGCGTGTCTAACTCCCATGTGTTTAATAACAATTCCTGAATATTCTTCTGGAACTTCAATATAGACTTTTTCAAATGGAGTTAGTGTTTTGTTATCAATTGTTTTATTAATAACATGAGGCCTTGAAACTGCAAACTCGTACCCTTCTCTTCTCATCCTTTCAATAAAAATTGCCAGGTGAAGCTCCCCTCTACCTGATACAGTCCATGATCCATCGCTATTATCAACTACTTTTAAAGCAACATCTGTTTCAAGTTCTCTATATAGTCTTTCTCTAATTTGGCTTGAGGTTTTAAATTCACCCTCTTTTCCTGCAAAAGGAGAGTCATTGACCATAAAAACCATTTTTACTGTAGGCTCCTCAATTGATAAGAGAGGCAAAGCAATCGGGTTATTTACATCTGCAATGGTTTCTCCAATCGTGACATCTCCAATCCCTGTTAAAGAAACTATATCACCTGCCACAACCTCTTGTTCTTCCTGCTTACCCAAGCCCTTAAAAGTTGAGATCGAGGTTAATTTACATTTTTTCATTTGCCCATCTCTATTTATATGCATAACTTCTTGGTTTAAAGAAAGTTTTCCGTTATATATTTTTCCAATTGCAATTCTGCCTTTGTAATTATCTTTACCAATTGCGGAAACTAACATTTGAAGGGGCTTATTAATATCTCCGCCTGGAGCCGGTATAACTTTTATTATTTCATCAAAAAGAGGAGTTATGTCCTTCATGGCCTTTAAGTCTGGAGTATAGCCGGCTTTGCCGTCTCTTCCGCTGGCATAAATGGTTGGGAAAAAGGCTGTATTCTCGTCTGCTCCTAATTCCACAAACAAATCAAAGGTTTTGCCTTGAACCCAATCAGGCCTTGCCCCGTCTTTATCAATTTTATTAATAACAACTATTATTTTAAGGCCGATTTTAAGGGCATGTTTTAATACAAATCTTGTTTGAGGCATTGGACCTTCCTTTGCATCAACTAAAAGTAATGCCCCGTCTGCCATAGAAAGAACGCGTTCCACTTCTCCGCCGAAATCGGCATGACCTGGTGTATCTATGATGTTTATTTTTGTACCATTGTAGTTGACAGAGGCATTTTTAGAAAAAATTGTAATCCCTCTTTCTCGTTCCAAATCATTGCTATCCATAATGGCCTCAAGATCTGCAACTTCCTTTTTCATTTCAGTATGAGATTGCCTCAAAAGTGCATCAACCAATGTGGTTTTTCCATGATCAACATGGGCAATAATAGCAATGTTTTTTATATGTAGTGTTGTGTTCTTATTGTTATTCATATATTTTAGGTCAAAAAATAACCGCCCTATTTACCAATGATTTGGCGGTTATTGTATTATACCAGATATTATAATTTCTTGCTTTTAATTAAATGAGGTGGACCCGGCGGGAATTGAACCCGCTACTCTTCCATGCCATGGAAGCATGTTACCGGTATACCACGGGCCCGAAAAGCTGGTGGATCCTGCAGGACTTGAACCTGCGACCTCTTTCACGTCAAGAAAGCGCTCTAGCCAACTGAGCTAAGAATCCAAAGTACTCTTACACCAAAAGTGAAAGAATCCAAGTATTTTTCGTACTATATTATAATTATATCTCATTTAATGTTTTTGGAGAAGCCTTTTACTAAATTCTAACCCTTTTTCGATGAGTTTGATGTCAAAGTTTTCATTGGCTCCGTGCATATTGCAATCTTCATTTGAAAGCGGCACTAAAAGTGTATCAACTCCTAAAATTGATTTAACATCCCCTACGAAAGGAATTGCACCGCCAACATTCTTTCTTGAAGTTTTTTTGCCATATATATTCTCAAGAATTTTTTCAGCTTCTTTTACATAATCATTATTTAAACTAACTTTTACAGGGTCATGCAATCCACTGAAGGACAATTTATACCCAACATAATCGGGAGTATTTTCTTTGACAAACATCTCGAATAACTTTGCAATTTGTTTAGCTTTTTGAGATGCAACAATTCTAAAATTTATTTTCGCCATAGCCTCATTGGGCACAATATTTGAATATCCTTCGGTTATATAACCAGATTTAAGGCCGGTAATTTGAATGGTTGGCCTAAGACCTGTTTGTGTAAAAAAATCATATTTCTTTTCTGTTAATAATTTTTTAACTCCGGCTAGTTTACAAATATTACCTGCTTCAGATATAAGTTTTATATTATTTTTGAATTCATCATGACTGATTTTATCGACATTTTTATAAAAATCTTTGATGGAGACTGAATTGTCTGAATTGTATATTTTATCTAGAAATTTGATTAACTCGTGAGAGGCATTAGGTATTGCACCGCCAAAAATTCCTGAGTGCACATTATTTTTAGCAGTTTTATATACCAAAGTACAGTTAAATCCTCCTCTAAGAGAAGTTTCAATCGTGGGATTATTATTTGTAAGCTCACCGTCAGATACTAATACAAAATTGCAAGCCATTTCCTTTTTGTATTTTTTAATTATGTTTGATAGTGTTGTATTTCCAGTTTCTTCATTGCCTTCAATCAGAAATTTTATATTGTAATTGAGTTTACCTTGTTTTATTAAATTAATGGCTGTGAAGATATGAATCAGGATTTGACCTTTGTTATCGACCACTCCCCTTCCAAACAACCTATTTTTAGACTCAGTAAGTTTAAATGGGTCAGAATTCCAGCCATCTGATTTGTCAGCAGGTTGAACATCATAATGGCCATAGATAAGCACTGTCTGGCTATTATTTGTAATATTATACCTTGCAAAAACTACAGGATTAGCACTTTTGGATTTTAAAAGTTTTACACTAAAACTATTTTTTTTGAACAATTCTTTTAGCCATAAAGCAGTTTTTCCAATCTCACCTACATATTTAGGATCAGTAGAAATGCTTTTAAAACCAACAAATTTTGATAGTAAATTTTGATATTCTCTATATTTTGTTGTCATATGTAAATTCAAGCGTATAATATCCCTTGAGGGAGAACTTATAACCTAACAGGGTCAAGTTCTCCTTCAATTTTAATCTTTTTATAGATTAAACTTGATCCGTTTGAGCAGGCGGGGCTTCCACTTTGCCCTTGCCATCATCGGTTACCATGGATGAACCATACCTACCATCTTCCGAAACTTGCTGTGCATCCTGTCCTATTTTTTGCGGAACTTGCTGTGCATCCCGTCCTATTATTACAGGATGCGAATCTGCATCATGTATTTTATTGGTATTGGGATTGTTTATTTCATTAGACATTTTTTGATCACCTCCTTTTAAAAATAAAAAATCTCACCTTTTGTGGTGAGATAAATTTTTTATTTTAATTATTTAAAGCGAATTTCTCACCACATACATCAGGCCTTCCAAAAAGGAAGATACCTAATGATAAGTGTGTGAGACATCAAATTCATACTGAGGATAATATAAAATCAGGGGGAATTTGTCAACCGGCAGATCTTTGTAAATAGTGATCAGGAGACAACAGGAAACTCGCCCCTTTCTTTTTATATTGAGCCCAATAATTTTTCTTTTCAGCTCTTTTATTTGTTCCCTGAAGCCAAGTAATTGCACTGTCTATTTTCTTTCTAAATGAAACGATCATTTGAATAATATTTTCAAAAAAGCCTATGTGATATTCGCTTGGTTGAGTGTTGCCCGTAAAAACTGCAGTTTTTACCTCTTCAGTTAGACTCTGTGTAGAATTAACCAATTTGACAGCTTCTGTCTGGATTGCCTGAAGTCTTAGACGAAGCTCCCCCAACTTTTTACTTGTTTCCTGTTTTTCTTCATTGATAAGCCTCCGTTCAAAGAAAAGCTGCTCGGATAATCTTTTTTGTTTTTCAGCCTCTCCTGAGATTAGAGAATTCATCTCGACCGTTTGCCCCACGGTTAATTCACCCGACCTCTTAACTGCTTGTTTTCTACCCAAAAGTTGATTTATAAATTCATCACTTATTGCTTTAGTCTCATTTTTGGCAGTCTCAACTACTTGTGAACCAATAGTATTTAAAGACTCCAAAATGTTTTTATTTAAAACCTGTTTTTGTGTTTTTGATTTCTGATTGCTTTTATCGTTCATATGCGCCTATTGTACACCTATTTTTTTAAAAATTCCAAAGCCTTTTTCCTCATCAAGATTCTAGACAATAACTCTCTTTTTTCTTTGTTTACATTCTCTTTTTTCTCACCAGTAGTTTTTATAAATTCATCAATTTCTAAGTTGCTAACCTCAATTTTATGATCCGCTGCAATTTTATTTAAGATAAGCTCCAAACTTATTGAGTTTACAGCTTGTTCTTTGTATTCCTGGCGAAGTTTTTGGGAATCTTTACCAACTGACTTAAGATAGCCTTCGAGAGTTAATCCTAGTTTTTCGATTCTTTCTAAAACCTGTGAAAGCTTGATGTTGACTTCTTCATTAATTAAAACTTCGGGAATTCTGATATCTACCAAATCAACTAATTTTTTAATTAGCTGATTTTCATCCTTTGTTTTTTTAAGTTTTGCTTTAATATCTTTTGGCAAGACAACTTCAGGAAGCTCAGCCGTAACAGCTTTTATTTCCCAAACTCCATCTTTTGTTAGGTCTTTAGTTGTAGTGATTTTAAGAACTTCAAATTTAGGATAGATCGCAGGCCTTATTTTGTGTTCCTCGCAAGCGTTAACAAATGCTTGGGGTAGTAAGTGGTTTAAAATATGCTCTACAACTTTTTCGTCGCTTATATTTTCTTCAACTTTTGAAATGGGAGCTTTCCCTTTTCTAAAACCTGCAATTGTTAGGTCATTGCCAAACTCCGCCAAAACTTTTGACTTCTCTGACAGAACCAAACCAGCTGGAATTGAAAACAATATTTCTATATTGCCGTTTTCAAGCTTTTTTATGGATGATGTTATTTTGTCCATGCTATGCCCCCTTGTGTTGATTAATTCTAAATTGGGGAGAGTTTACAGCAAAGCCCTTGTTTGTACCATAAGTAATTTTGCGCACAAAGGGAAAGCTGGTAGGCGGCTTTGCAGTTTTTATCGCTTTTGGCTTTTGCTTTTTATCCATAATAGTATTATACTACATTTGCCCTCTGTAAGGTTAGTGTCCCCAAGGTCGGCTCCTAGAAAAGAGGTGAAAAACTAATTTTTAATAATTTATGAAGAAATTGTTTGTTGGTAATTTAGCATGGGCTACAACTTCTGATGACCTAAGAGCATTTTTTGCTGCATACGGTACAGTTGTTGACGCAGTTGTTCTAATGGATAGAATGACCGGAAGGTCAAGAGGATTCGGTTTTGTCGAAATGGAAACAGAAGAACAAGCTCAAAAAGCATTAGAAGCTAACGGTAAAGATCTTAATGGTCGAGCTATGAATGTAAACATGGCAAAGCCTCAAGAAAACCGTTAAGTTTTATGGTTTAAGGTTTATATCAAAAAACTGTAAGGTTTTTTGTGCTATATCACTCCAATTAGGCATCATATTATGATCAAGATTGGGGTGTTTATAGTATTTAATAGGTTTATCAAGTTTTTGCATACTTTTAACAAATCTATTTGCCCATTCAAGAGGTATGGCATCGTCATTTGTTCCTAAATGTAGTTCAATTGGAGCATTTATACTTTCAAGGTAGTTTGTGAATGAATATTTGTCTGTATCATAATCTTTTTCAAATTTTGCTAGTTCTTGTCTTATAAACTTTCCCTTGTCTTCAGCTTCATTTGTAAAATAAAGAACATTATATGGAAAACTTTCAACAACAGGTGCCCACAAAACTGTAGGATAGTTATAATTTTTTATTGTAAGTGCTGTTAATACAATTTGACCTCCGTTGCTGTGTGCCCAGATGAAAATATTATTGCCATCCCAACCTTCATCTATTAATACTTTATTAGTATTAGAATTTTTAATTGATTCAATTAATGTAATTAGTGTTACGTATGTTTGAAATCTTGATTCAAAAATATTATTCGTTTCTTTATCAGATCCGCCATAGCCTAAAAAGTCTGGTGATAATGTGATATATCCATTATTAGATAGATACTCACCAATTTTTTTACTTCCGTCACATGTTTTATACTCTTTTTGGTCAACATAGCCTCGAACCAATATGGCTAATGGATAACTACCTTTTTCTTTAGGAATATTAAGACACCCAGTAACTTTTTTGCCTTCAACGCTATATTCAAATAAATTAGTATCTACAATTTTAATATTAGATACCTCAAAATTTTTGTTTCTTAAATTTTCAATTGTGTATTTTTCCAAGGGTTTTGGTTTGTTCCATGATGGCAAACTTGTATCAGGATTTAAAAATCTTTTGTAATTATCAGAAAGAAACCAACCAAGAGTAAAAATTAAGAATGAAGAAATAGTAATTAATAGTTTCTTGTACATAAAGATATTATATAATAATTGGTATGCAAACATTAATCCTACCAGGATACTCAAGTATAAACAAAAGTTGGGTTGATGAGGTTACAAATAATTTAAAACTGGATGGAATAATTAGACCTTTTTATTGGATGCATTGGAGTGATGAAAGTTCTAGATTTGATCCAAAAGAAAAAGCAGAATTAATTGTTAAACATTTAAAAGATGATAATGTAAGAATTATTGCCAAATCAATTGGAACACTTGTTGCTTGTAATCTAATTTCCTTAATTCCTGATCAAGTAACAAAAATAATCCTTTGCGGAGTACCAGTAAGGGATATAAGCAAAGAGGATTTTGACAAGATAAAAGAAGTTTGCAGTCTTTATAAAAACAAGATAACAATTATTCAAAATATTAATGACCCACACGGAACATTTGAAGATGTTAAAGAATTTGGAAAAGTTATTCCAAAAGAATCCTCAGACCATAATTATCCATATTACGAAGACTTTAACCATAATCTTTAATATTTACTTATTGACTTTGGTGATTGTTTGGTACTAACATGAATTATGAGTGCACTAACAATATCCGAAGTAGTAGATGTAGTTTTTGAAAAATATCCAAAGCTTGTTAAATGGAGAGGAAGAGAAATAGAAATTAAAAAATTAGGGCTTCATCATACTTTTAAGAATGGAAACATCCTATACCATGTTTTTTCAGTGGTTTCAGATAGTCTATTTTTGAAATTGCAATTAGATACAAAGCATTTACAATGGAAATTGGAGGAAATATATGAAAAAAATTAAAGTTTCTATATATCTAAAGGGCTAGGCTGTCTGGACCTAGCAACCCAACTTAAGCATAGTTTAGAGGCTACGGTTGGCTGACTCTATCTCTTAAAAAGAAATTTCCCAAAGGAAACTTTTCAAGTAAGCGTATTATAGCAAATCTTGTCAATTATCTCTATATGCAGTTTAATCAAAGCATACCAAATATAATTCATCTTGATGTTAATTCTTGTTTTGCAACTATAGAGCAACAGGCTAATCCCTTTTTAAGAGATAGGCCTGTTGCAGTTTGTAGTTATCTCAATCCTAGTGGTTGTATTCTTGCAGCTTCATATTCTGCTAAAAAGTTTGGAGTAAAAACAGGAAGGAGATTAATTGATGCTAAAAAATTAGTTCCTGATATTATTACTCTTTTGCCTGATCCTAATAAATATAGATGCGTACATAAAAAAATAAAAAAGATATTAAGTAAATATTCAAGTTCACTTTTGCCTAAGTCAATTGATGAGTTTGTACTAAAACTCAAAATTCGAGAACCTTTAAGGGTTACACCTTTAAAGGTCGGTCTTGAAATTAAAGAAAAAATTAAAAAAGAAATTGGTGAATATATTACTGTTTCAATAGGTATATCAACAAATAAATATTTGGCCAAAATTGCAAGTAATTTAAAAAAGCCTGATGGATTAAGTGTTATAGACAAAGATAACTTCCTAGATGTCTTTGGCGGCCTTAAATTAACTGATTTAACTGGTATCAAAGAAGGTAATAGCAGAAGACTAAACTTAGTAGGTATTAAAACAGTTTTAGATTTTTACAGTTCTTCCCTATCTAAATTAAAAATAGCCTTTGGAGGCATAAATGGCTATTATTGGTTTTTAAATTTAAGGGGTTATGATGTTGATGATAGTTATTCACAAGCTCCACAAAAAACATATGGTAACTCATATGCTATAGCCAAAAGTGATAGCAATAAGTATAAAGAAATTATAACTAAATTAGTACAAAAAACAGGTTTGAGACTTAGAAATAGTAATTTAAAAGCAACAGGGGTTCATTTATATGTTCAAGATAGAAGTAATAATTCTTGGCATATGGGAAGAAAAACTCAAAAAGAAATATTTGATTCTAATGACTTATATTTTGAGATAAGTAGGTTACTTAATTTAAGTCCTATTAAAAATGATTTTAGAAATATAGCCATATCAACATTTGGACTTAAAGACAAAAGTAATCTTCAACTTGAAGTTTTTGAAGATATTGTTAAAAAAGACAAACTAAATAAAAGTTTAGATAGCATTAATAATAGATTTGGTGAACATACAATTTATCCTGCAAGAATGGCAAATACAAATGATCTAATTAAAGATAGAATAGCCTTTGGTAAATAAATTAGATATTATTAAGCTCTACATTGTCACCTACTTTGATATTATTTTTGTCTGAGTAACCTGCGCTAACTTCTAAAACTAAATCGATTTCTTCTGGGGCGGGATACTTTTTTAATTTATCTTCCGAAACGCCAGGCTCCGGTTGGACATCTTTATTAATCCCGACAATTTTTAAATCGTTAATCCAGATGATATCGAGTGCGACTTTTGTATCTTTCATCCAAAAAATAGGCTTTTGATTATTAAAAATGAAGAGCATGCCTGAATCTGCTTCAAGAGAGTCTCTACCTGATAAGCCCTTTGCCCTTTCTTCATTTGTTTTGGCGACTTCTACTTTAATTTCTTTGTTGTTTATAGTAACTGACTTTTGATTATTATTAATGACATCCTCCCTGCCATACTGGCGGGGTATCCGTCTAAACGAGGATGACATATCAGCGTTCAATTCATCCACGGGCTTATCGCCCGTGGTTTTCTTGAATGCTGTTATAAACGGCATTTTGCCTTGATATAAAAGACCGACGAAAACAATAAACAATATAACACCAATAATGGGGGCTAAAATTGACTTAAACATTTAGTAAGAGAGTTCACCTTCAAGACTATTAAGCTCAGAGTCGATGTTTTCAAAACTAGTAGAATTTAAGTCATTTTCAATATCCTCAATTTCATCAGACTCAGAAGTACTTTCAATTTTTGTTAACTCATTTCTATACTTTTTTGTTTGACTAAAATCATAATCAGATATAACGAAAGCTAAAACACCTATAATTATTACCAAAATCGCAAGTAGTGCAACAACAGCCCTATTTTTCATATTTATTTATTTCCTACTCTTAAACCTTTAATGTCGCCAATCAATTTAACTAGATTAGCGTGAACGCCGCGTAGATTCTCCATAACTAGTCTGAATTGAACGCGAACCTGCTTAAACGCTTCTTTTGGATTGTCTTCATTTATAATTTCATCAAGTTTACCTTTAAGTGCTGTGAACTCTGCCTTAGTATCTTCTAAGTCTTTTTTGGCTAATGCAAGGTCCTCCTTTGCATCGGTTAAATTAATATCAGAATTAGACTCTTCAATTTTCTTAATTCGTGTTTCAATTCTTTCTATAAGTTTTTCCAGCCTCTCAATCAAGGCTTCAAGTTTTATAACCATTCTATTTGAAAAATTGGCGATTCTTTCTCTTCTTACTGCACTAAATCTATCCCCTACCTCTTCCATTTTCTCAACTCGTTTTTCTGTTTGGCGTGATTTGGGGCTGGGAGATTGAGCTAAAACAGAAGAACTGAAGTTAAAAACTAGAAAGCTAAGTATCAAAACTGCAATTAGTTTTCTCATAATTAGATATTAAACAATTATTAAAAATAATGCAAGTACACTAAAAAAGATGACAATGGGTATAAACATCAAAAAAACTGACAATACATCTCTCTCTTTTCTTGTAAGTTTGTGAATTAATTGCATAATCTTTAAGTGTCGGAGACAGGAATCGAACCTGCAAGGATTACTCCACAGGATCCTAAATCCTGCGCGTCTACCAATTTCGCCACTCCGACTTGTTAAAGAAATTGGCCAAGCTTTGCTTACCAATTTCGCCACTCCGACTTGTTAAACCACTCCGGCATCAATTTACATTATACTAGAAATTTAGAAAAAAAAGTCCCGTCATGTAGACGGGACCTGTAAAATCCTAACGCCGGCATTGATAATTATCAAAGCAGCCTCAGAATGTAGTGGTAATATAGCATATGACTATAGGTTTGTCAAGTTTATAAATGGTGATCACTTAATCCGTCTTTTTGGCAAGTATAAAAATTGAAGGACCAAAATTTATATTACTAAGTGGCACCTGTAGTATTTTTTCCAGATCCAGCAAAAAATTCATTGGAAAAAGTTTTTTAATAAAACTTGATCTTATATTTGATACTGACCGTGTTTCAATTATTTCAAAACCTTTCATTTTTAATTTTTCTTTTATCAAATCAGGGTGGAAATTAACAAAAGGGAGAGTATTTTTTTTGATGTTTTTCTTACTTCTAATATCGATGGGAAATATATCAATGGGATAAGTGAAATTTCCCCTTAAAAATTGTCTGATACTAGCTTTTAGATTGTTTTTGTTGGCAAACTCCAGAATCAAGTAGCCGTTTTTTTGAAGTATTTTATAAACGCAATCCAGTGCCTCATCTATGTCTGGGATATGATGCAGGACTCTGACCATTATGCATAGATCATATTTGTTCGTTGTGGTGGAAGAAAAAGTCTCAAGACTTGCTTGCGTAAATTCAATTTTTTTATTTTGTTTATATTTTTTTCTGGCAATTGAAAGAAGTTTTGAAGATGGGTCGGTTAAAGTTATAGATTTAGCCCTAAAGATATAAGCCGGCAAAAGCCTTGCAAACCCAGCTCCAATTTCTACACATTTTTTAATATGGGGAATTTTGGAAATAAGTGATTTAATAGCAAGCACCTCAGCCTTGTGTTCATATTCCCTTCCTTTCCAATAGGATGGGTAATCATAATTGTCGTATGCGGCGGGCATAGTAAGAAGTATTATATATCAAATCATTCCATCTCTGCCAAGAACTGGTTAACCCCTTTTGCCCAGGCACCATCAGGAGAAGCTGGAGTATATTTTTTCCATATTGTGTCGGGAGTAGTTAAACCTTTGTCAATATATTCTGTTTTTAGCCCCTTGGAAACAGCATCAATTGCTTCTATATATGAGTCAAAACCGAGAGTTCCCCTGCTATGTATTCCCCATCCCCAGCAGTTATAAGTATTTGCAGGGATAATTTTGCACAAATTTGATTCTTGTTGAGCAATTGCCACTAAAAGTCTAAAATCCAAACCATATTCATCTGCCTTTTGTACTAAGTAGCTTTCATGTCCAAGAAGCGGAGATTTATAGCGAATTAAATAGTTTCTGATAATCTCGGGTCTAGCATCAGATACTTCACCTTTGCCTGATATAGAAGGGTATTCGCTAGGGAGAGACGCATATACACGAACACCCGTAGTTGGTGAATGAACCAGCTCAACTTTTTCGTTTTTCGAAAAAGTAATAAGTGAAAATAGACTTATGAATAGGGTAATAGGCGCAACAGTGAAGAAGATAATCATGAAGAGCATATTTTTCCAAAACCCGAATGAAGACTCAAAATCTATTTGTTGAGTTATATACATATCATTTAGTATGAGGATGACATATTAATAATCTTTAGTCAAGTTTGGTATAATTAGGCAAATTGTCGAAGTGCTGAAATTGGTAGACAGGCACGCTTCAGGAGCGTGTGCTCATTCGAGCGTGAGAGTTCAAATCTCTCCTTCGACACCATTTTTAATTTTGTAGCGAAGCTCGTGTTTGCTCGCTCAGCTCCGCTTCGCGGAGCTTCGCTAACCCATATCGTGTGTGCGCTCCAGTCATCCACTCGCTTCGCTCGTTTCGGCCTTCCGCTTACCCACTGTGTTTTGTTATGCCTAGCTCACGCTTACTGATAACATAAGCAAGCTTGAAATTGTTCAATTCTTGAACAATCTTAAAATACTCGTTTTCCAAATTTTTGTTTCTTTGCTTGTTCTTGTGCTTCTAAAAGTTGAAAATGTAATTTTATTTATATCAATTTGAGTTATAATTAAAACAATGTTTAAAGACAAAGTCTTTTTTGAAAAGATTAATAACAAAAATGTTTTTTGTGTTTTGTCTGAACCTGATGATAATAAAAAACAGATTGTAATATTTAATCATGGATTTAGGAGCTCAACAATTGGACCAGCGAGAACTTTTGTTGATTTCAGTAGAATTTTAAATAAAGAAGGAATATCAACTTTAAGATTTGATCAACCAAACTGTGGTAATTCTGAAGGTGATTTTTTAAATTCATCTTTTAATGAATGGGTGAATACAACTGCCTACTTTGCTAAAAAATATTTAGATTTAGGATATAAGGTAATTCTTCTTGGTCAAAGTATGGGTGCAACAACCACAGTTATAGCTTCAAATAAAAACGAATTAAAAGGAAAAATACCATGTATTATTCTCTGGGTTCCTGATCCAAAAACAACTTTTGATGGTAATCCTAATGAGATAGCAGAAGAAGGTGGACAAATACATAGTAATAAATTCTGGCAGGAAGCAAAAGAATCTAACTTTTTTGACTGTTTAAATAACTATAATGGAAAAATACACCTCGTGTACGGCGAAAACGATATGTATATATCAGAGGAGTTAAGAAGCCAAGTAGTTGATGTTGTTAAAAATAAAAACCAAGAAGTAATGATACTGCCAAATCAAAATCATAGCTCATGGGAACACAAAATCACCCAAAAAGTTTTTGAAGTAGAATTGCCAATTATTAAATCTTCTTTCGAAGGATAATGTGTTTAAACCATTTTTCTTGAAATTCTGTTAGTTTTTCAATTTCTGAATCTGAAAAGTCTTGGCCATCTTGCGTAACAATTAATTTGTCATCGTCATCATCTGTTCTTCTGATTACTGCAACGCAAATTCCTTTAGTTTCTGTAATTGGTTTATCTACTCCTAAAATATATGCATCTAGTTCTTCTCCATCTGCAGATTTTGTGTTTGGAATATAGCCATAGTTAACTTCATATGTAAAACCATGTTTTGGATGTTTCGATCCTAATGGTCTGTCAACTACTACATTTACTTTTTGGCCAATGAAAGTTAATGAATTTACCATTATATATTTTTAAATATTTCTATAGCCTCATCCTCAAAAATAGGTTCTTTTAGTTCATTTCTGTAACTATGGTCTGCATTTTTAATTTCAAAATAATTAATATCTTTTGAAACTGCCGTTTTTAAATCATTTTTAACTACTTCCATACTTCCAAACTTGTCTTTCTCACCTTGAATAATATCTATTTTTCCATCAAAACTTTTTAAATCAATACTTCCTGTAACATATCCAAAAACTACTACAGAATATTTTGATTGTTCTTCTTTTTGTAACGATTTTAGATAATAGCTAGCGATAATTGCACCAAGTGATTTTCCAATTAGTCTTGTATGCTTATACTCTTTTGAATTACACTCATTTAAAACTGATTTTAATGTTTCTAATTCTTCCTTTAATTCTGGTCCTGAAGATTGTTCTTCTCCTCTTTCAAAATATGGGAAGTTAAAATTAGCTACCGAATGACCTTGCTTTATACAAACATCCTCAATCTTTTGCATCAATGAATAATTCATTCCACCTTTACTACCATGAAGTAATACATCTAAGGTATCTGATTTATTTTCAACAAATTTTAAACTCGAAATATTCATATATAGTTATATTTGCTTTCTTAAAATTTCCATTGCTCTTTTCATTATTCTATCTCCAATCTTACCCCAATCAAAATACTTTTTGTAATCTTTTGGGTCAATCAATTTAATTTCTGTAACACTACCCGCAGGATCGGAAACAAATTGTCCAATTGGTTCAACTAAACAAAATGAGCGAAGTTGGTAGTCAATGGCTCCGTCTGGGTTTATAACTTCTTGATACCCAATAGGAATTTGTTTTATTACACGCATATTTGATTCTTCCTGTACTTCTCTAATCAAAGTTTCTTCTGGTGTTTCTCCATTTTCTATATGTCCACCAATTAACCCCCACTTATTATTACCATTTCCTCCAATAACCAGTTTGTTTTTGTAAAAACAAACACCGTAACTTTGCTGTAATTTTTTGTCTTTTATTTCTTCAAAAGAGTCACAATCACGCCAAACTAGCTTGTATACTTTTCCATCACTCCAATTTAAATTTTGTTTAATTGTCATATCAAGCATTATAATACAAGAATATGAATAAAGTTATATCAGCAGGTGGAGTAGTAATTAGAAACAACCCAAATAAGCAAATTCTTTTAACAATTTACACTCATATAAAAGGTCTAGGCTTTCCTAAAGGTCATGTTGAAGATGGTGAAACATTTGAGCAGACTGCCATACGAGAAGTTACTGAAGAAACAGGACTAACAGAGTTAAAAATAGTTAAAAAACTTGGGAGTTATTCAAAAATAGCTACAGAACGAGATGGAACACCTGTTTCAAAAGATATTCATATGTATCTAATGGAAACTGACAAGCCTGATTTCCACAAAGAAGCGGAAGAAAAATACGATTGGTTTGATATTGATGAGGCTATTAACAAAATGGCAGTTGATGAAGATAGAAACTTTTTAATTAAAATTAAAGATGAAATTTAATAAACCAGTTGGTTCTTTTGTTGTTTTAACTAGAAATAATCAAAAAGAAGTATTTTTAGTTAAAAGATCAGACTTTCCTGTTTGGGAACCTCAAGGTGGTGGAATTGAAAAAAATGAAACTCCCGAAACCACAGCCATACATGAAGCATATGAGGAAACTGGCTTTCATATCAAGATTGTAAGAAAAGTTGCAGAATATACTAACTCTAACTCAAACAAAATAACTTCTTATGTTTTTGAAGGCAAATACATTTCCGGAACATTTAAAACAGAGTACGCTCGATGTGAGGGAAAATGGTTCAAAATCAATAATTTACCACCACAAATGACTGCAACCAGAAAAATGATGATTAAAGATTGTTTAGAAAATAGAAGTCAATTAATAAATAGGCCTGAAATACCAGCAGTTTCTATGCAAAATCTTAAATTATTTTTCTTGTTACCGCTACAATCGCTTAAATATATCTATGATCTCATCTTCAAAAACAGGCTCTCTTGATTCATTTCTGTAACTATGGTCTGCATTTTTAATTTCAAAATAATTTATGTCTTTTGATATTGCATTTTTATAACAGCATTCAAGAAAACCACGGGCGATAAGCCCGTGGATGAATTGAACGCTGATATGTCATCCTCGTTTAGACGGATACCCCGCCAGTATGGCGGGGAGGATGTCATCTTTTGTTTCAAATAGATCGATTATTAGATATAATATAAAATGAAATGGGCGCGGGTGGCGAAATTGGTAGACGCGTACGCTTGAGGTGCGTATGGAGAAATCCTTGCTGGTTCAAGTCCAGTCCCGCGCACTTACTATAGGTTAGGTTATATGGATTCGTAGCTCAGCTGGTCAGAGCGTACGGTTTACATCCGTAAGGCCGCAGGTTCGATCCCTGCCGGATCCACAAAAATATATAAGTTTGATATAATACATTTAGTTAGCTGAGATAGCCAAGGTAGTCACGGCGGAGCTCTGAAGAAGCCCAGATGTTGGTGCAACTCCAACTCTCAGCACAGCATGGGAGCGATTGCGTATTTGCTCGAATAAATCTTTGCGGTGGTAGTTCAGTGGTAAGCAAAGCTTGGTCACTGAATATTTGAAATTTGCGGTGGTAGTTCAGTGGTAGAATGCTTCCTTGCCAAGGAAGAGGTCGGCGGTTCAAGCCCGCTCCACCGCTCCGATGACCGATCTGTCGAGGTCGAGCGAAGCGAAGACCACGACTTTTGCCCATCCCCTCGGAGTTTTTTGTTTTCTAAAAAAAGGTTCGATCCAAAGATTTTTTTGGTGAGAACCTTTTTATCATCCATATTGTTGGATGATACTGTTTTAGGTACTTGTGTAGCTTCATTTATCCATTCCCTCATGGGTTCGATCCAACTCCCTTTCTTGTTTTGTAAATTGATAATTTGTTCTTCAATTGTTTTTCTTTTAGATACAAGTTCAAACTTCTTTTGTCTATATATTTCTCTATCTATTTCTTGATCAAAATAAGTGCCTAAAAGAATTTTTAATTTTGTGTTCAAATTATCAATCTCTCTCCTTTTCAAGGAGATGGGTGAAAGGGAAGATTGGGCTATGTCAGATTACTCTTGTTTTAATTTTAATAGCATCTGATTAGCCCAAGCATGTTTCAAAGTATACTTTTTTTCTGACCGATGAAAACCGATGAGTTTGTCATTTTTCCCAATTTTAATATTTTTGTTGACTTTTGCCTATAGGTTGTGATAAAACACGCGTTAATGAACGAAAAATTGACCAGATTCCAAAGTTTAATACAGGGGGTTCCCCAGGAAAGACCAAATGAACCTGTCGGACCAGTTGAAGATGAAATTGTAGAGAGTGGAAACATTGAAAATGATTTGTCATTAGCTCAAAGAACAAGCGAAGGGATTCTTCAGTTGAGAGTTTTAATGGGTCAGCTTGTAAGGGGGGATGACGAGAGCAAAAAGCTTCTTCTTGATTACTTCAGGGAAGGAATAGAAGAGAAATATCTTGATGCTTCAATAAAAACAGATCAGACAAGATTAGATAATCTTAAGAAGCAAATGGGCATGGTCAACGAGGGATTTTCTGCCATGCTCGGGAAAGAAACCACAATTGTTAAGGTATATAAAGATATTTCTGAAGAAAATTCTGAATACCAGCCTATTTTAAGTCCTGAAGGTAAACTTAATCCTCAAGGATTTTTTGACTTTTTGAGATTTCACAAAGAATTGGCAACAATAATTCTCTCTGCTTCTGAAATAGCCAGTGAATCCGCTGAAATTGAAGCCGAAACAGCTCTTGTTGCTTTGAGAGAGGGGCTTAATAGACTAACCATCTCTGAAAAAGGAAAAACTGCGCAGGAGCTTGCCAATAGAGGAGAGATTCTTGTTAAAGCTGAAAAAGTAAAAGGAGAAATAAGAACATCTAAAATTAGAGGCATGACTACTCCCCTAATTATTACCATTGCTGAGGCATCCGTTATTTTCCTTCAAGCTCCCGTTGACAGACTTTCTAAATGGATGGATGAGGCGGAAGATAAGACAGTACCAATCGTTGCCGTTGGTGGAGCTGTTGCCGGACCAATAATTCTTTTTACCAAAATCGCAGCCTCGTCCCCCCTAATTGAATCCTGGCTTGCACAAAATGTAGTTACTGGAACAATAGGGGGAGTATTTGGAGAAGCTTTAGTTTCAGTCGCAGCATGGGGAACAGTCAAAAACATTCTTTCTGCCATAAAAGGTGCTTTTCATTACACGATTGAAAAATTAGAAAATTTAAAGTAAAATAGAAAATGATGAAAATTGAAATTTGGTGGAAAGTTTTAAGAAATAATACTTAAAGCGCCTTCGTGGCGCTTTTTTATTGGATTATGGAAAGAATACTTTATCCAAGAAGTGAAATCAGAACTTTTAACGGAATGTCCGTCGAAATTAAAAGATACACTTGTGGTGAGTTAGTCCCTCAAGAGTATGCTTCTATTGCCGAAGAATTTAGACCTCTCACCGGAATTGGTTTTCTCAGGAGCAACTTTGAAGACCCGCTGTTTGTGAAAGATGTAAATGACCATATAATTGGTGCAGAAAGGCTAATTGTAGCCAGAAGGTTAATGGACAATTTTCCGGCTGCTTTTATAGCTTCCAAAAAAGTTCGAGCCCTGGATTTAGACTTTTACTATCTAAGTGGCATTATTACACACCCCAACTTTAGAGGATCTGGCCTTGGACATTATCTGCTAGCTACAGACCTGCTTGAAGCCAAGCAAGAAGCTATCGCTCTTTGTACCCAAAGCAAAAGAATGCGAGGGCTTTTACATAAAGTTGCAAGTATTAACTATGATTTATCAGTTAGAATGGCAGCGAACAAATTTGAGGGTTCAAAATTTATGAAAGTCGGTAATGTAATTAAGGGGCTGTATGTAAACTCGTTTGAAGGAGGTAAGAGTTTATACGAAGATCAAATTCAATTTGAAGAAATTGCAATAGATGACATGTCGGGCATGAATTGGAGAGAAGGAGATTCTGTTGTACTAGCTGGTTATGTTAATCCAGAGGATAAACTACGGGAAGATGTAGAGAGAATTATACCAAGTTTTAAGCCTGGATTTGGAAACTAAAAAGGCGTACCTCTCGCTTCGGATTTCTCCAAATTGAAAGGCACGCCTTAAACTTGTATTCGCTACTTCTTTGAATCCTGCTTTCGCAAGAGTTGGATAGCCCAGATGATGAGTATCGCACCTAACAGCCGGATTACCCAGATCCAAAGTTCGGTAGGAATCTCTCCAAATAGTCCGGGGAAAACCCAGTTTCCGAGCAAAGTGATCGGATACCCCAGAATTATTTGGGCGGATAGAACAATGAGCACCATCGATACGGCACTGACTTTCTTGGCAACCAGCTTCAGGCCGATCCCCAGGAAAACGAAGAACATTGTCAGGGCAATGAACGGGATATATTTCAGTGCAGAGGCTACTGTGCTCCAAAGCATTTCCAAATAACCTCGCAGCCCCGATACAACAATCGCCAAGACAGTTCCTGTAGTTGCCAGCCAAAAGAATCGCCAGAGGAAGAAGTTTACTCCATCGCTCGCCCTCACACCCTTTTGCTCCACTATCTCAGAAAGAGCATTCAGGCCGTTTGAGAGGAAAACCACAAACAGAATTCCCGTGAGGGTTACTGCAAGTGATCCTCCAAAGGCGGCTAGTCCACTGCCAATCAAGACAAGCAGCGCAGGATAGACAAGATTACTAGTTCTTGCCTGCTTGCTTGCTACGTCGTAGAGAGACGTGAACAGGATGGTTCCACTTCCTAACGCAATCAGCATGCTGGGGTCGCCAAGTTGGTTTCCCCAGAGCAGGAAAAGTGTACTTCCTGCAGAGATCGCGCCGGCGATTATGGCCTGCCAGTGCATGGTGCTGTTTTTGAAAACAAGCCCGTTGAAATCATCGTCAATGATTTTCTTACCCAAAAGTAGAGAGAAAATCAGACCGAAAACAACGCCGGTCCATCCTCCCACAATCAGGTAAGAAAAGGCTTGCGTCAATCCGTCATCTGCGACAATGAAATTGTGAACCGTGATGTTGTCCATTGCCTTGTAGACGGCGGAGAAGATTGCCGCGAGGAGCGCAAGCGAAAATGCTGTGCGCCATAAAGGTTTCGTCTTCATTTTTTCTCCTTTTCAAATTTATTGAGGATAGACGAGATGCATCTTTTCGCGAACAGATTGCATGACGGGAACACAAGCCTCTTTTGCGGCCTTTGTCCCTTTGACAAGAAGTTCGCGTAGATCTTCGCGCTCAAATTTTGCCCTGCGCTCACGGATCGGATCGAGGAAGTTGTTTAAGACGGCTGCCAGACGACTTTTTACTTCCACATCTCCGACTCTGCCCTTCTTGTACCTTTCGGCAAGATCTGCAACTTCGTCTTTGTCAGGATTGAAAGCGCGGTGATAGATGAACACCGGATTGTTCACGGTATCCCCCGGCATATCTGCACGGATACGCTTAGGGTCAGTGAACATCTTCATGACTTGGGACTCGACAGTCTTAGCATCATCAGCAAGATTGATGGTATTCCCCTTACTTTTGCTCATTTTTGCCTGACCATCAGTTCCCACAAGTCTTCCAACTTCGCCCACCAGAGCTTCGCAGGGAACAAACACTTTGCCGTACTTCTGATTGAAGCGGCGTGCTAGTACCCTTGCGTACTCAAGGTGAGGAACTTGGTCTTCCCCGACCGGAACCAACAGCTTATCGCCAGATTCGGGTGGAGTTGGAGACACCATATAGATGTCCGCAACTTGGTCCACCGGATAGGCAATGAAGCCAATCGTGGCATCCTTGCCAAGATCTTTTAATTCCGCTTTCAGGGTGGGATTTCGCGTGACTTCGTTGTAGCCGGCAATCATTGAGAGGGCAATTGAAAGTTCCGCCCTTTCGGATACCTGGCTCTGAAGAACGAAGTGCACGTTTGGCCGTGTTGGATCAAGTCCAACAGCCAGCCAGTCGAGAACGACATCACGAACAGATGTGGTCAAAAGCTCGGGACGGTCTGCGTGTGTCGTCAAAGCTTGGATGTCCGCCAGCAGGAAATAGCAATCATAATCTCCTGTGTTTTGGACTTCAACCCATTGCTTCAGAGCGCCCACATAGTGCCCAAGATGCAACTGACCCGTCGTTCTCATACCAGTAAGAACCCGTTTTGTGTTCATTCTTCTTCTCCTTTTAGGATAACAGATTTTGTTGGCAGCTTCCAACCTTTGATATTTTAGAAAAATGTGCTAAAGTACTGACTTATCAAAGGCAAAAAGCTGCCAACTTTGAATGTAAAAGTGCTTGGTGGGAGTATATCACCCAGCCTTAGATTTAGCAAATTAATATAGGGTATTTACAGATTTACAAATAACGAATTTGCACTTGCGCAATTTTAGAGTTATTTGAAAATTTGTCGCGTGGGCGCGTAGGAGCAACTGGCAAACCGTCCGTCTCCAAAACGGAAATTGCGAGTTCAAATCTCGCCGCGCCTGCCACAAACAAAAGCCCCATTCTTTTTTGGATCACAATCCAAATGTTTTAAGAATGGGGCTTCTTTATTTCTTTACTATCAAGTGCTAATATACCCAACAAATGTCCAAAGAATTTAAAGAACCAATATACCCGGAGGACCCCTCGAAAAACACTGAAGTAGTTATCATTCCACGCGAGGAAATACAATACTTTGTTATGGAATCTATTCGGAATTCTGAGATGCAAATTTTAGCGACAATGGACTTAAAAGAAGAATTACAGAAACCTTTATCTAAAGAGTATCATGAACTTGTCAGGCAGAAGCTCAACAACGGAGTTAAATTTTATAAGTTGGGTTTTGGATCCAAGGATGACTTTGAAGCTATGAAATTAAGATTAGACATTTCGTTACCGAATTATGTTTTCCTTCATAGCCTCGATGTGGAAAAATACAGAAGAATGATACTTGTTGACAAAAAACATTTATTTTTTGGACAAGGCTTGGTTTTTTGTACAACAACCAATACAGAATTAATCGCCAGTTTTACAACCTACTTTGAGAATGTTAACCCAATTCCTTGACAACTAACTGTATTGCCTATAAAATACCAATAATTAAAAGCGATTGAGATGAGGGAATGAACTCATCGAAGCTGACTCGTGAATCATCCCTTCAAGGGAAAGTAGCGAGTCCGGAAAAAGATCGTTATCAAACTTTAGGCCAATGTCGCCTTAGGCGAAGTTGGTTACAGATACTAAATAAGTAATTATTTAGTAAAGATCAAGGTGGCACAGCGAGAAACCTTGCCCTTGTTCCGAGTATTTCGGAGTGAAGGCGAGGTTTTTGTATAAAAATGATAAGAGAAAATGAAAAGTTCTTAGGAAACAGACAAAACCTTCTGTTAAAAAGAGGGTTTGATAACCGTCGGTTAAATGAAGTTACAAAACACTTTCTTGATTCCCTACCCTTACCCAAGGTATCTAAAAACTATCCAGACACTCTACTCAAAGAGGCGGTTGCCTATTCAATAAGGGAGGATTTGCCCTTGGTTTTAGTTTCCACTGTCTGCCCGTCATATAGCGCGGACGCTGATGGTGTACCAACCTATGAAGATTTAGAAACGGGAATATCACCAAATATTCAGAGGCATTTTGATCACTTAGTTCCTGCGGTAAAAGACCTAATGATAACTGGCGTTCCAATAATTCATTTTTTTCTTATGGCAGATACAGAACTTGATCTTTTGCCATTCCTAAAAAAATTAAATATATCTCCCAATGAATTCACAAGGAGGTCTCAAGAAAGCGTTAATTTGATTGCACAAAAAGTAGTGGATAATTATGGTAAAGATATATACCGAGATACTCCTGCTGCAGCAAGATTTTTAAATTATTTTGGCTTCGATATCTGGTACAACCGTTACAATCATTTTCTGAATAGATTAACACATGAAGCCCAAAACGAACCCCAAGGCAGGATAGCTAGGGGTCTTGACCTTGACTACAGGGAGAGGAAGATATTGATAGAAAAACTTTTGGGTTCAGTCACAAGAGACGAAGGCATTAGACATATCGCCAGACAAAAGGCACAATATATGGCATTTGCATCCTTAATGAGAGAAAAATTTGGAAAAAGATTGGTCGTGGCAAACCATAGGACACCAAATTTTTCTTGGATGAACGACAGAATCACTCGTGAACCAAATGATCCCAGACAACTTGCAAGTGGAAATTACCTCGATAAATTACCACTTATCGAACTGGATATCTCAACATTGCCTAAGGGATAGTATGACAAAAATAATATTTATGACTAGCGGAGAAATTAGTTATACGCTTCCTGGTCACTCGCTTTACAAAAGCATAGAAAAAGCCGCAAGTGGAGAACGCTTTCCCCATTTAGTCAAGAATGCCAAGAAAGAAGTTTTAAAGATCACGAAGGCACTAAAAAAATACCAACCCTCTGTCATATTTTCAGCTCCAAGCCATCAGACAAATGAAACTGCTAAAGTAATTGCACAAGAATTGGGTTTGAAAATGGTGGTATCAAAAAATCTTTTACCGCTTAGGTTTAATCTAAAAAATTTAATTACAGAGCGAGAATTCAATAGTTTAGGAGATAATAAATTTAAAGTTTTGAGAGTAAGATTCATAAACAACTTTTTCCAAGACAAATTAATCGACAAAAATAAAGAAATAAAAAAACGCTTTGAAAGGTTAACAGGTAAAATCTTAAAGAACCACAAAAACCAAGCAGTAGTTGTTGTATCGCATGCCTACATTATCAAACTTTTTTCAATATATCACAAAATAGGCAATGAAATGTTTAAAACTAAACAAAAACTGCTTAAGATGTTTCAGCCAACTAAAGAGCCGCTCAGAAGACTCGAAACTTTAGTAATAAATTTTAAATGACAAAAGAAGTTTTGGTTAGAAAAATATTCAAATACGACCCCCACACTTGAGGATAGATTTTCGAAATATGAGGGTTATTCTTTGATAACGCTTCAGATCGAAGATCCCAAAATTGCAGAGGTTGAAAAAGTAGAGACTCCACCAAACGAGAATATTAAGTTAATTTTGTCTTCGGATTTAACTCGTGGCTTAGCCACCGCACAAAAATTCGCGGATATAATAGGGGTCGGGAAATTTTTCCTACTAGCTTGTTACGAGAAGTAAAATTTGACCTTAAACAACTTCTAACATATGAGGAATTCGAGCATGAGGGAAGCAACCTAGTCAGAGAACGTTTTATACAGGCATTTGAAAAGGATGAGTTAGATGAGCCATTACATAGTATCAAAGAAAGAATGGAAAAAGTACTTGGCCAGATAGAAAACTGCCAGAAGGTACTTATATAATTATCAGTCATAGTTTCTTCATAAAAATTTTTCAAACTTTTTTAGAAGCAAAAATTCTTTTTGAAGAACCTGAGCTTCTAAGAAAAAATTTCGATCCAAGTATAAAATCCTTTGATTTTGGAAAGGGATTTGATTTTGAGATAAATTAATAAACCCATGAAAACGATTTTGATTGTATGCTGGGGTAACATTTTTTTAATAGCCCCATTCCCTCATCGTGTTTTGTAAAAGTCTTTTTAGAAGCAGTTTAAAAGGCACCCCATACATTTTCATAGTCATAGTAATTTCTGAAAGCATTTCTGGAGGTGCAAAATAACAATTTGGATTGCTGTCTATAAAATAATATTTGCCGTACTTATCCATTCGAATATCAAATTTTCCATAATCATCCATTTTAACCACAGAAAAAGCCCTCTTAACCAGAGCGTTAAGGAGTGGATCGTGATATTTTTTTAATTTTACTTTTTTGAAATAATTTTCGTCTGAAATTTCCCAAACAGTATGAAAATCCAAATAACTACTCTCTCCTCCTTCAAACTCCCTTTCAATTAAATAGACCTTTTTGTTATAGGACTGGAATATAAAAGCCGCGATCTCTCTTCCTTTGATAAATTCTTCCGCCAAAACATCCATATCGTATGTTTTCATTAAATATTTAAGCCTTTTTTTAAGAGCCTTTGAGTCGTTGATAATTGACTCGTTTGTAATTTCTAGTGATCCATGAGCCTCATTAAGTTTTAAAATAATTGGGAATTTCATATCCTTGTTTAGTTCTTGTTTCCAAGATGTAAACAGTTGAAATTTAGGCACGGGTATTCCATTTAAATCTAATATTTCTCTTGTAAAATATTTATTCATACTGATGTTAAATCCCAACATTGAAGCTCCTGTAAAAGGAATTTCCAAAAGCTCAAGAGTGGCAGGAGCTGTCGTAGATAAATATTCACAACCTCTTACGCTGCAAACAAGATCAATGACGAGATCACATCTGCTTTTTTTAATTCTTTCTGCCATGTTGGCATCGGCTGGAATCAATACTGTTTTTATATTTAGTTCTTTAAGATAGGGTATAAAAGACGCTGCTTCATTTCGAGCTTCTTTTTCTGTTAAATATTGCTCGTATGTAGGAAAATATTTTCTTTTGGCATCGCTATACAAAATAGCTACTTTTTTGGGGAGCCTACCGCCTTTATGATTAATTTTGGCAATCAGACCTCTTGTATTGGGCGAGTTTATGATATTTTTCATTAAAAATATGCATAATAAATATAGATAATGTGGTAAAATATTCAAGTATTAAACTTTAATTCGGTATTTGTGTCCATAGGTAAACGGATATACCAACTCCCTTCTAAGGAGTAATTCCAGGTTCGATTCCTGGTGGACACACATAGTGATGTCGTTATTTTCCAAGTCATAAAATGCTTATTGATAATGTAGATATAATAATTGAGGGCGGACATGGCGGTGCTGGTAAAGTTTCGTTTGGAAAAGCCAAAAAATCAGGTCCTGATGGCGGCGATGGTGGAAAGGGCGGAGATTTATACTTCGAATCAGTTAATGATTTAAGACTTCTTAACCAATTTTTAACCAAAAAACATGTCAGAGCTGAAGATGGATATCCCGGAGATAGATTAAATAAAACTGGTAAAAACGGTAACGATTTAACTATCTATATACCCACAGGAACACAGGTTATTGAAAAGCAAACTGGTTGGGTAATAAATGATTTTGTTAATCCCTCTATTAAAAAGTTAATGTGCAAGGGAGGGCTTGGCGGACATGGGAACGCTTTTTTTAAAAACTCCAGAAACACAACTCCACTTAAGGCTCAAGGTGGTTTGCCTGGTGATAAATATGAAGTAACTCTTGATTTAAAAATAGTAGTAGATTATGGACTGATAGGTCTGCCCAATTCGGGAAAAAGCTCACTTCTTAATGAATTAACGGGGGCTAATGCTAAAGTTGGTAATTTCCCCTTTACCACACTTGAACCAAACATCGGAGTTGTTTCAAAAACTAAAAAAATAATTGCCGATATACCAGGATTAATTGACGGGGCTTCAAAAGGAAAGGGTCTTGGAACGAAGTTTCTCAAGCATATTGAAAAAGTAAGAGTTCTCATTCATTGCATCTCTAGTGAATCCGAGGATTTTGATAAAGATTATAAAATAGTTAGAAATGAACTAAAAAATTACGGCAAACAGCTTGATAAAAAACCCGAACTAATTCTAATCACCAAATCCGATTTGCTGTCAAGTAAAACAAAATTCAAAAATTCATTAAATATATCAATTTATGACCCAGAAAGCATAGATAAGCTGCTTTCCTTGCTAAATTAAATCTTTATGAAAAAAATTTTAATTATCATAATTGCTATTCTTCTTTTTATAATTTTCTCGTTTGAGACACATGCTATCACGAACCCTTTGGCTGTGCCCAACAATATTTATGGAATGGGTGTTGTAAATTTATCTGATTTTAAGGATGTTTCAGATATCGTTAATAACAATGGCTCATGGGGATATATAAAAATAGTATTAACTGAAAATGACAGAGACAAAGAAGTTTTGCAGAATTTTTTTGATAATTTAAGAAGGAATAAACTTATACCAATACTAAGAATAGCAACAAAATATAATCAAGACAAAAATTATTGGGAAAAGCCAAAATACGAAGAAATGGATAATTGGATATCTTTTTTAAACTCTCTTAACTGGGTAACTTTAAATAGATATATAATAATTGCTAATGAACCTAACCACTCTAAAGAATGGGGAGGGGAAATTAATCCTCAAGAATATGCAACATTCTTAAAAGAGTTTTCACTCAAATTAAAAAATTCTAATTCAGACTACTTTGTGTTAAATGCGGGTTTTGATCAATCTGCGCCAAATTCATCAAAAACAATGGATGAGGCTCTATTTTTAAAGAGGATGCTTAAAAAAGAGCCCGATTTATTTAATTACATTGATGGTTGGAATTCACACTCGTATCCCAATCCTAACTTTTCGGGCAAGCCAACAGATACGGGAAGAAAAAGCATCAAAGGCTACAAATGGGAGCTTGACTACTTATCTGCTTTGGGGGTTAAAAAAGAACTCCCAGTTTTTATAACAGAAACGGGCTGGATTTATAAACAAAACAGCGAAGACACTATCTCTCAAAATTTTAAGTATTCTTTTGAAAATGTTTGGGCTAACGATAATAAAATTGTTGCTGTTACCCCTTTTATTCTAAATTATTTAACCGAGCCATTCTATCATTTTTCTTGGAAGAAAGATGAAAATACTTATTATAAAGTTTACCAAGAAATAAAAGATTTAAAAAAGGTTGAAGGGAAACCAACACAAAGAATTAATGGGAAAATTATTTTTAGTTTTTTAAATCCTTTTACGATTAAAAATAGGTCACAAAAAGGCTATGTTTTGGTCAAAAATACTGGTCAAGCAATTTGGTATGAAAACGACTTGAGAATAAAGGGCCCAAACAAAAACATCCAAATCCAAAATATTTCATTAAATAGTCTGGAACCTTTTAGGACAGGATTGGTTGTTTATACGCTAAAACATCCCGATCAGGAGTCCCTGGAGGACATCAATTTAGGTTTATTTGTAGCAGATGAGAAAATTGGGGATGTTTTTAGTGGAAGTATAGTTAGTTTTTGATAAAATAGGGTATTTAAGGTCCCGTAGCTCAGTGGTAGAGCAACTCCCTCTTAAGGAGATGGTCAGAGGTTCGAATCCTCTCGGGATCACACATTCAGACAATGAAGCAAAATATGTGGCAGCCCCCACCCTGCCACATATTTGTCTGAGAAATTCAAAATTGTGATCTGTTACGAAAAAATTCGAACTGATTTTCAGCGTGTTTTCTCGCTCGCCCCTGCGGGGCTCGCTTAACAAAAGTGCCTGCCGAACTTCGTTTTGTGTTATGTGTTCAAATCAAAATGCAAAAATTTTTAAAGTTCTGTTTTGTGCCTGTTTTAATTGTTTTAAAAACTTAAATAGCGCAACCGGTGGACTCAGTTATGCTTGCGCTAAACTGTCCGATTGCGCTACTAAAAAGCGCAAACATATTAAACTGAGTCCATATGCATTTTAGTACTTTAAAAGTTGAGATTACAATAGCAATTTGAGTTTTTTAAAACAAAACACCCTCCAACTTTGAAAAACCATCTGCTAATAAAAGCAAACAATCTTTCTCCGTGTGGAGGGTGTTTCTTGAACTTTGTTGCGATGAACTACTATTTACTTGAAATGCGAATGATCGCGGGATTGACAACTTCGCCT
The DNA here is from genome assembly GCA_020724585.1 of Candidatus Microgenomatus sp. Classification (GTDB taxonomy): domain Bacteria; phylum Patescibacteriota; class Microgenomatia; order UBA8517; family UBA8517; genus DYGS01. The sequence continues at coordinate 429,162 of DYGS01000001.1, read as the reverse complement.
TTGTGGGCCTTCGATTCTTCATCAGAGACGCCATATTGACGATTGTGCCAGAGACGAAGTTCTGCACTATGTTTCCAGTAGCGACACAGGAAAGCGACAGCCAAACCATGCGAGAAACCAGACATTCCATTGTCAACTTCGTGAGAGAGTTGATCTGCAACGTCTGCGAGTTTCGCGCCGTTTTTCATGGCCTTCTGCATTTCGATTCCCCACGCCAGAGCGTATTCAATCACCAATCTGTCAAGATCGGAAGATGAATGCTTTTTGACCGCGAGTTTGAAGCCGATGTATTTTCAAAACGGAACTGAAAGCTTTCCGGTCCGAATTACATCGTAGCCATGATTCACGCGCTTTTGGTGCTTGATTTGCATGTCGAGCTGATGTCGGTGTGCAACTTCTGCCTTCATGGACTTCTGCCATTGCCGATCCTGCCGATCCATTTCCTCCTTCCAGAGGTTGAAGCCATCTTCCCAATTCATGCCGGGGTTGACGGTAAATTGTACATCATTGAAGACGCACGTGACGCGGATATCGTAACGATTGGCACGATCGGCCATCTCCTTGGCGATATTCCTGATGTCGTTGCCGGGTCTTGGTTTGATAACCGCAAGTTTGGCAAGATCCTTCTTCGATAGTGTGTTCATTTTATTTCTCCTTTTTGAAAAAAATCGATTTTTTTCTACCCAAATAGGTATTTTTCTAAATACAAAAATATCCAGAAAACTACCTACTTGGAACGGAGAAATAATACGCAATTTTTAAAGTGCAAGAAACTTAAAGATTAAATTGAAAAACTATAAGTCTGCATTCAAACCCAAGTTTTTCGATTTACTGAAGCTAATTGTACCGCCACCACCACACATTGTCAAGTTATAGGATATATTTTGGATAAGTTTCGAAGAACTTTGTTTGCCCCATAGGGCCAATTGCGACTGAAATGTTCTTATTTTGTCCAAACGGCTAGCCGTTAACCGTCCAGCGGACGGTAACATGGACAAAAGTCCGTATTTACGGCCAGTCAATGGAGTTGACTAAGTACCTGACGGTAATCCGTCAGGCTTCCGTAGTTTTGTGTTATAACAGATTCAAAGAATCTGATATACCAACCTCGTTTCGAGGGTAGTATAATTGCTTTTGTTCTTTGAAGTTTTGTGTTCTGTGTTTCTAGTTTCGCGAAGCCAAACACAAAAAATCGCACTTGAGAAAAATGTTGTTAAGCGAGCCCCGCAGGGGCGAGCGAGGAAACACGCTGAAAATCAGTTCGAATTTTTTCGTAACAGATCACACTAATCTAATTTACGCCAAATGGTGTAAATCCCAGTTGTTAGTATTTTCCCACTAGATTCTTCTTTTAAAGATAACTCTCCCGATAATACTTCACCTTTTTTGTCTGCAAGTTTTTCCCTGATTAAGTTTGCTATAGTGGTTGGAGATACAGATACGCTGTAGGCGTTTATTATCAAAAACAATGGGTTATCTGTTAATAATTTTACGGATACTGCAACAAGTTTGGCAAAATCTTTGCTAAAATTCCAAACTTCACCCTTCGGACCATGCCCATAGCTAGGTGGATCCATAATTATTCCATCATATTTTTTACCCCTATTAAATTCTTTTTCGGCAAATTTTAAACAATCATCAATTATTATTCGACAGGGTTTATTTAAAAGATTTGAAGATTTTTGGTTTTCTCTAAACCAAGAAATGGCAGGTCTTGAGGCATCGACATGAGTAACCTCTGCATTATTTTGCAAAGCAACAAGACTAGCTACCCCCGTATATCCAAACAGACTTAAAACTTTTTTTCCATTTACAGTTTTTAATTGATTTTTAATTATTTCCCATTCAAACTCTTGTTCAGGAAATATACCTATATGCTTAAATGGAGTTAATTTTAGGTTAATAGTGAGACCATCGTATTTAACTTGCCATGGTTTACTCAAATCAATTCTACTATTCCAATTATTATAAAATTTAGCATCGGCACTATCCCACTTAACTTGAGGTAGTGTTTTTTCCCACATAACTTCTGGATCTGGTCTATCTACTATATATTTACCGAATTGCTCTAATCTGCGTCCATTTCCTGAATCTAATAATTTATAATCTTTCATATTTATATGAATCTAATCATCATCCCATCAACAACTTTAGTCGTAAGCGGTACCTCTTGGCCGTCAAATTTTGCTCCACTACCCCAAATTTTGGCAAGATTAATACCCTGTCTAAACTCACTACCAATTTTAAGAGCCACACTATCAAGCGTATCATTATGTTTCATAATAATAGGATTTTCTTTTGAAGGTTTTTTATCTTTCTCAACTAAATAAATGGTTACAAGATCCAGCTTATTCCAGATTATTTCTTTTAAATCTTCTACGCCTTTATTATCTTCAGCGCTTATATAAATATAGTCTTGAGATCGTGTGAACTTATTTTTAATAGTATCTGCCTTATTAACCACAAATATAGCCTTTTTATATGTTATTCTTGTTGTAAAAACATCAACCAATTCATCAATTGTTACTTTTTCCTTTAAAGTAATGATTGCATTTTTGATACCAAATTCGCCCGCAACATTTTTGACAGTTTCTTGATCAAAATCCTGCTTAAAATTTGACCGAATAGTTATACCCCCTGACAACAATTTTTCAATTCTAATATCAGGCCTTTTTTTGTTAATTCTTATTCCCGCGCCATAAAGCTCTTTAGTTAAAGTTTCAAAAAAATTAAGCCTTTTTGGATCAGTCATAATTATTAATAAATCTGCCCCTCGAGCAACAGACAAAACTTCCTTACCTCTTCCCTTGCCAATCGAGGCGCCTTCAATTAGTCCGGGAACATCCAAAATTTGAATATAAGCCTGTCTATATTTAAGCATACCCGGAATTACTGAAACGGTCGTAAAAGCATATGGAGCAACTTTGCTTTCTGCATTGGTTAATAGATTTAAAAGTGTTGATTTACCTGCCGACGGAGGTCCAATAAGGATAGTTGTAGCATGACCCTGCTTTTTGACTGCATAGCCGACTCCGCCTCCGCCTTTACTGCTGGTTTCAAGCTCTTTATCTTTCAGACGGGCAATTTTAGCTCTCATAGCACCTATAAAACCGTTTGTAGCCTTATGATGAGGAGTTTTGCGAAGCACTTGTTCAATTTCCTCAATTTGTTGGGTTATGGTCAACATATAAGGTATAATTATAGCATGCGCCTATAGCTCAACGGATAGAGCAGTAGCCTTCGAAGCTATTGATGGGGGTCCGATTCCCTCTAGGCGCACAAGACAAGAGATAACTTCGAATTTTCTTATATAACAATTCATTTGCATTATCTGCTTCTTTCTCAAACCTAAAACATGCCTGTATTTTTGGTAAATTGATTCAGAAATGCTGATGGGCGAATGCAATAGAAATGGTATTAAATCTATTGAAAATTCATCAACTTTATAAACTGGTATATCAACACATAAGTCTCTCTGTACTGCGTGACCTATAATGCCTCCAAGTTTTGGTTGATTTTCTATATTCTTGTTTATTTTTCCTCCAGAAATAATAGTTTTAACATTATACTTGGTCCCATTTGGTAAAAAAATTGTTTTTCTGTGATGAAGATTGGCATGATAAAAAAAATGGCCTAGCATTATATTGGCAAATTGAGTTGCTTCATTTTTTGTAAGTCTAACATCGTGTAAGTCTAACATCGAGTAAGTTTCTTATTTTTATGACATATCAGCATTCAATGAAGCTCCACGGGTTTACACTCGTGGTATCTTTTAGCTTCATACGGAATCCTACGAATTCAGTATGATTTATTAATCCATTCATTTTACAAGCCTTACGCTTATGGTTTTCTGGATTTGCTATAAACATGAATCAGTCAAGTAAATTTTACTATAATTTGATAAAATATGTATAGTCGTACTAGTCGAGGTGGTGAAATGGTAAGCAAAGCTTGGCCATTTTCACTTGCTATTTGAAATATTTGTCGAGGTGGTGAAATGGTAGACACGCCGGCCTTAAGAGCCAGTGGATGTATAATCCGTGAGGGTTCGAGTCCCTCCCTCGACACAAAAAAAGACTCTGCGAAATTTTGCTCGCGTCCGGCGCGGGTGTCGCGAGCAAATACGCAATCACTCCCAGTTTGTGCACTATGTATTCGAAAATTCGAAATTATTTTAGGAATCCAAAATTATTGTTACTTTCGCATTTCAAAAATAACGCGAATTGATCGCTCCGGCTCGGCCTTCGGCCTCGCCTTCCGCAAAAAAGTTGGCTCGAACATTGCCGTTAGGCGAAAATAAAAATGCAAAAAATTTTAATGTTCTAGTTCAGTTTACCACTTTCCCAAAAGTTTATGATATACTTTTTATTGAAAGGTATTTATGGAAAATCAAAGCAATCCTGCAGGACAAAATCTTCCGCAAGTTGGTCAAAATCCAGTTGTCCAGCCTGTTGCAATAGCAAAAACAAATTATTTAACAATAGTAGGAGTAGCTTTGATTTGCTCTTTAATTTTTGGTTTTGGTGGATATTATTTAGGAAAACAATCATCAAATTCTAAATATGTAAATAATGAAGTGCAAACCAATCCTACAGCTACTCCTTATGTAAATAGTCCAACATCAACAACTAATCCAAGTTCTACCCTTGACCCAACTGCGAATTGGAAAACATACACAAATAGTGAGGTTGGATTTCGTTTTAAATACCCGTCGGAATGGAAAACACAAACAGGCATACCTAATTCTGGATTAATTTCACTTGAAACAAGTCATGGGAATCGTTTTTTTGTTTGGTTTAGTCAAAGTGTGACCTTAGCCGAATGGCTTGAGGAAACCCAGTCTGGAAAAATAATCGGGAAAAAGACAATCGGTGACTATACATTCACAGTAGTTCAAGGTGGATTAATGTTCGACTCCTTAGAATATGTTGTGGATGTTAAGGGGAAGGGAATTATCAGATTCGTAATAGAGCCAAATACCGATTCTACAAAGTCAGAAAATACCTTTAGTCAGATCCTCTCCACTTTCAAATTAACACAATAAACACAAAAGGATTTACGATAACTTCAGCTTTCAATAACCCATTTTTTAAGTTAAAATACTAATTGTTTGATGTTTTGTGTTGTTCGCTCTCACCCGCAGGCAAGAAAAATTGCACACTAAAATAAAAATCAAAAAATTATTAATGTTCTATTTTTTGGTCTTTATCTTTTTTGTTGCAGACACTATCAACATCATTGGACGGCGCAACTCGTCTTTCATGCCTTTTACTGTTTCAAGTTTCGTTTTGTCAGGTTGGGGTTCTGTTACACCTGTTATCTCAAAACCAGCTTGTAACAAAGAATTAATGTATGTTGTTAATGTCCTGTGGTATTTTTGAACTTTTTCGCCGAGAAAAATTGCCTCTCGTTTACCTTCATAAAAATAATTATCGACAGGAAAATGTAAAATTTTCCCATCAGAATCATAATACCAATCTTGCGTGCCATAAGCTGTGAAAACAGGATGTTCTACTGAAAACACGAACTCGCCATTTTTAACCAACCACATAGAAACATTTTTAACAATGTCATTAAACGATTTTAAATAGTGAAATGCCAGCGAACTAATTACTACATCAAAAGAATTTTTAGGAAATTTTGCATTTTCAATGGATTCACAGATGTATTTTATTTCTTTTGAAGTTTTTTGTTTTGCAACAGCTAGCATTTTCTCTGAAATATCAATACCAACTACAGATACTGCACCATGTTCTATAGTATATTGACAATGCCACCCAAAACCACAGCCCAGATCAAGTACTCTCTTTCCCTTAAAATTAGGTAGCATCTTTTCAAGGGTTTTCCATTCTCCAGCCCCTTCAAGGCCTTTGATAGAGCGAGTCATCTGGCTGTACTTTTCGAAAAATGTCTTTTTGTTGTAAGTTATCTGCTTCATTAAAGAAATAATATCATACTTGCATGAAAACACGAGGCATAGATTTGTGGCTTTAATGTTTTGTGGCTGGTATAATATGATTGCTCTTTAGCAATCGTTGTTTGCGTTAGCAAACATAAAATTGCACGCGAAAATAATGCGAAGGCGGGGCCAGAGACCGAGCCGGAGTGAACATTACAAGTTGTTTTCGAAATATGAGAGTAACAATTATTTTAGATTCCTAAAATAATTTCGGATTTCAAGTATATCATGCACACAATTAAAATAATTTAATTATGAACTAATTCGGGGTGTGGCTCAGTTGGTAGAGCGCTCGCTTTGGGAGCGAGAGGTCCTCGGTTCAAATCCGAGCACCCCGACACACGCAGACATCGACAAATTTTTTTGTTAAAATATTTTTTGTAAGCGGGATTAGTTGATCGGCTCAACACCAGCTTTCCAAGCTGAGGAGAGGGGTTCGACTCCCCTATCCCGCTCACTTACTATAGGATTTGTTTAGGATTCGCGTTACTCGGTGATTGTAAGGGAAACCTTAGCACTCACCTCGAGTTACTCGGTGATTGTAGCTCAGTTAGCAGAGCGTCCCCCTGTGGAGGGGAAGGTCGCGGGGGCGGGACCCGTCAATCACCCATTTTACCTTCTTACAGTATAAAAATTGGGATGATACAAAAAAACCGCAGGAACTTCTTCTACTAAAAACCTTTGAAAGTCTAGATATATTTTCTTCCTTGTCTCTTGATCAAGCTCTTTTCTCCCATCTTCTAAAAGTTTATCAATTCTAGGATTTTTGAATTTAGATATATTTGTTCCAGTTTGTGTTGAATGCCATAGACTATATTGATCGGGGTCTTTTGGAATATCGACAGTCGCCAAAAAAAGATCGAATTCTTGAGGCACCACTGTTACAACTTCAATCTCAGCTTTTGCACCAGCCTCTAAAAGGTCTGACTTAATGCTTTCTGCAATTTTAAGCAGGTTTGGAAGTGTTTTTATTTTTATATCCATGTCTTTAATTTTCTTGGCCTTTTCTAAATCTAAATTATACGGTTTCACTTGTGGATTATAGGCCCAAGAAAATGGCGAAATTGGGCTAATTGCCCTTTCTGTTTCCGGAAAATCTTTTTTTAATGAATAGGCAATTGCCTGCCTTGCCTCTTTTTCCTTAAATTTCTCACTCTCAGTGTTTATAAAAAGACCAATAAAATTATTATAACCAACTTCTCTTTCTATTTTAATTTTGGGCCAATTTTTAAACTCATCAATGTCTTGAAGCTTACTTACAGTATCCACATGACCAAGCTTAAAAGCCAACTTTAATCTCTCGTCTGATGGATAAAATTTGTATGTAATTTTCTCACTATTTTTATGAGCAATCATCAATCTTTGGACGAAACCACCTGTTAAAGAAATTTGCCCAACTTTCCATTCACCAACTCCCAAAAGTCCCTTTTTAAAGACAGGTTTTGAAACAACCACAGGAAAGGCGCTAAACTCATTATCCAAACTAAATTTAACTTCATTTTCATTTACCACCTCAAACTTAGCATCGTTAAAATTGTAATTTAAATCATAAGCAGTTAATTTTTTTCCATCTTGCCAAAATAAATTATTATTCAATACAAAAGTCCATGATTTTCCACCATCAGCCGTTTCCCATGATTTGGCGATGCCCGGAGTGATTGAACCGTCAATTTCAACTTTGGTTAATCCCATTGACAGCTGGCTAAGAATATTTAATGACAAATCATTCGTAGAGTACCTACCCACAAGGCCAATTCTTTCGTGCTTTGATATAGCCTTTGGCAGTACAAAATAAAGAGCAAAAAACACTAATAAACCCAAAAGTACTCCAATTGCAATTAAGGCTTTAAACTTTTTAAAAAAGGCCTCAACTAGTCTATATATGTAGCGAAGTGAAAGCATAAATGTTTTTAAACCAAAAGATTTAAAAATGAGACGGCTAAAAATATTGCGGAAACTACAAATGTAGCTTTAAATATTACTTTTTCAAGCCCCCTTCTGGTGAAGGATGCTGAATTACTGCTTCTACCCAAGGAAGTACCTCTAACTTGAAGCAAAACTAGAATTATAATAACAGCAGCAGACAAACCTTGAATTATGGACAACGCCTGATTCATAGTTGAATTATACTAGTTTTTCACTTCATAAGCCAATAAATAAAGGAGGAAATGATCGAATGAAGAAATGAAAAAGCTAAAACTGCTAGAAAACCAGATAAAACAATCTGAGGAAGATCTATCCAAAGACTGGTGTAGCCTCCAAAATCAAAACCGGCGATCTTAAAACCAGGAACCGTCATGGTGACTATATATAAAACAGCGACAGCAGACACCCATCTAAAAAGACCAAATGTTAAAAGATTGACGGGCAATAAAAGCATATTAATCACAGGTTTAGCAATTAAAGATACCAATGTGAGACCCAAACCCGTCATCAAAATAGTTTCCAGACCTTTTTCAAAATATAAACCCTTGGCAATTGAACTGCTTAAAAAAATTGAGACACTGCTTACTACAAAATGCCTAAGTATTCTTTTCATTATATTTAAGTATCAAGTGTCAAGTATCGGGTGTCAAGTATCAAGTATTAGGTGTCATTTTGTGGTCAAGCAAGGATTTTGATATGAGTTTATGGTGTAGTCTTCTTGCAAACCGATGGGCTTCATCTCTAAGTCTTTGGACTAAGTTAAGCGCTGGCCCCTTAATCTTTACTTTTTTACCGTTTGAAAATACCAAATGATCGGGGTTTTTAGCAATTCCAATAACGGGAATTCTATAATTTTTTAAACTTTTAGCAAATACTCTAACCTGACCCAATCCCCCATCAACAATAATTAAATCAGGCTTACCCCATTTTTTAAAATTATTTATTCTTCTTCTTGCCAACTCCTCCATAGAATGATAATCGCTTTGCGATTTTTTTTGTCTAATTTTAAAGTGTCTGTAAAAGCTGTTATCCATTTCTCCATTTATGGCAACTACCATTGAAGCAGTAGCCTTCACACCCGCAAGGTGTGATATGTCGTAGCACTCAATTCTTACTAAATTTGTAATTTGTAATATAGAATTTAGAATTTCAAGAAAGCTTTTTAATTCTCGGTTGCGTATATCCTCGGTTAGGTTAGGATTTTCTAAAAACTTTTCTGAATCTATTCTTTCTTGTGTAATATAATCAAGAGTCCGTATTTTGTCTCTTATCAACTTTGCTTCTTCATATTTTTGTGCTTTAGATAAATTATCCATTTCTTTTTTCAAAGCTACTCTAACACTATTAAATTTTCTCGAAAGTATTAACTTTATTCTTGTTATGTTTTTTGTGTAATGTTTTGTTAAATTTAGTATTTGAGATTTAGAATTTAGCATTTTTATAGTGTTTGGGCATGGATTACAAAGTCCTAAATGGCTATATAAACATGGTTTTTTACCTAATTTGTGGTCACTGAATGGTATTATTTTTCTAATTATTCTTAATATTTGCTTGACTTGATATGAATTTGGGAATGGTCCAAAAAGAGCTAATAGCGAATAGTTAATAGCGAATAACTTCCGGACAGTTAATACTCTTGGGAATTCTTCTTTGGTAATTACTATATAAAGCGGGCTTTTGTCATCTTTTAAAACTATATTATATTTTGGCTTATATTTTTTAATTAATTCTGCTTCCAAAAGAAGTGCTTCTATCTCTGAATTTACTTTTATATATTTAAGGCTATCTGATGATTCAACCATGTTTTTGGTTTTAAGCAGTAAATTGATTTGAAAATAACTACTAAGTCTATTTTTAAGATTTATGGCTTTGCCCACATAAATTACTTTCTTTTTGTCGTAAAACAAATAAACGCCTGGGGTTTGGGGAAGTTTTAAAAAATTTTCTTTGGAAATTTCCATTTTTTAAGCCTTATCATTACTGTTACTAAAATAGCAGAAAATAATAGAAATAGAAACAATAGATTATAAATCAAAACCTGATCCTTGTAAGTTTTAACTTTAACTTCCTTGCCATCAACTGAAACTGTTACCAAATCAGGCGTTTTTGCCCCTAAAAATGAAAAGGGTATATCAATCACCGTCTTGTGCCTGCCAAACGGAAGTAATACTTCAATTTTTTCTTTATTTAAAACTGGCGATTTATCAAAAAAGATGTTTGGAGTTATGTTGTAAACAGCGGAAGGTCCTTGATTATAAATTTCAATATCTAGCCTATTTGAAATTAAGGGTATCCACTTCTCAAGTTTAGCTTTAATTTCGATCTCTGCATTTCTAATTTTTGGCAATGTACCAAATGATACAAATACATCTTTTTGCGGATTTGCTCCTAATTTATAACTGCCTGCAGGATATGGTTTAGTTGAATCTGTTCCATGATAGACAAAGGCAAAATGTCTTAAATCCAATTTATTAAAATAATCAACGCCTCCTGTAGTTGAACCCCATGTGGGATCAACAGGTATCCAAGCTCCTTTTTGATAATCATAATATTCCGGCCAGGCATGTAAAACATCATTTACCAAAGAAAGAGGTTGAATTTCAGGATTTTCAGTGTAAGCATAACCATTAACTTCTCGCGCAGGAATACCCGCCGCCCGAGCAATAGCTATGAATAAATCTGTAAACTCCATACAAATTGCACTTTGAGGCGAATTCAATGCCGACACGGCACCTAGCCTTTCAACATTTGGCCTTACTCTTTGATAGTCATATTTTAAAGTTTTTGAAACATAATCATAAATAGCTTTTGGAGTTTTTAAATTTTGAGCCAAATTGTAAATATTAGGGTCATCAACTTCCCAATATTTTTTGGGTTTTAAGTTTACCTTTAATATTTCATCTGTAGGCTTCGGGAAAGGCCTTGCTCCTGCAAAAATTTGGACAAAACCGGAAGCAGAAACATCTACCCTCTCTCTTGCTTTAAGTTCATATTTTGCTATCCAATTGCCGTCAAGGTCTATATAAACATCTTGAGGCTTGGGAGTAATATTCGTATAGTAAACTTTTTGAAATGAGCTGTCGGGGGGGATTGCTATTTCGGTTACGGCGGTTCGGCCAAGAGGATTTTCAAGGTGATAATTTAAATTAAAATTAAAAACTTGAAATTCTCCAAAACCAGCAACAACGCCAGATTTTTCAATATCTTCTTTATTAAATCTATATATAAAATAGCCATTTTCTTGAGATTTATTTCTATAATCAGGGGAAATGTAAGCCTCCTGACCTAATTTTTCAGGAACAAATAATGATACAAAATAGCTGTCAAACGGCGAATTTTCACTTAGTCTTGGAATAGAAATTTCCCAGACTTCACCTGTTTTTACCGCAAAAGAACGCTCGTTGTACTCAACCCAAAATGTTCTGGACTTGTCTTTTCCGACAATTTTGTCGGGAAATTCAACTTTAATCAAGGTCTCGCCGTCTTTTTGAGTAACTTCGGTTTTATAATTTGTTCCATCGCCTCCATAAGCTATAATTTTTTCAGGATTAATGCTGTTTAAAATAATTGAATAAGATGTTGCATATAAATTAGTAAAAACATTAGTTAAAGTAATTTTATTTTTAACATTTGTAATTCCCGATTCATCCAGTGTATAACTTACTTCAAAATCTGTTAAAAACTCGCCTTCGGCTCGAACACTAGTACTAAGTACGAAGTACAAAGTACTTAGAGTAAACAAGAAAACAAAAAACAAAAAAATCTTTTTCATTAAAACTATTTTAACAGAGATAACCGTGTCATTGCGAATAAAGTGCGGTAATCTAAATATTATCTAAAAACTTGACTTTTGTAATATTATAGGGTATTATTTAGACACTTAAATATCGGTTTGCGATATTAAAAGTAATACGCTCTGAGTTTGCTAAAGAAGTTCACCTGAACTTTCTGAAAAAGCTAGCTCTGAGCCTGTCGAAGAGTACTTTAACAATCTTGCAAAAATAGTTCTCCAAATTTAAGTTTGGACTGCACAATTCTGGGCATGAATCAGATCACGACCTTACGTCGCGCCTTATTCTCGTTGGAACATTACATGTTCTTAACAATAAAAACCATGACTGGACCTGTGCAAGTTCAAATTTGAAAAGGAGAGTAAAATGAACAAACCGTTATACCTGAAGCTGATCGTCTGGCCCTTGATGTTCCTCGCCTTCATGACCCTCGCTGAATTGTGGGCATACATGGGCGGTGGATATCTGCTCACGGGATTCATCATGGATCCGACCGAGCAATCCGCCTTTTTGCAGGCACTGTTGTTATCGTTGCTTGCAATCTTTACCCTCACCCTCTGGGCGTTCAACAATCCCAGTGGCTGGCGTGATGGAATCGCAACAGTGGTCATGATCCTGCTCAATGTCCTCGGCACGGCGATGTGGCTGAATTGGATTCAATTCTGGCCCACTCTCACATGGCATTACGACTTCTACATTTCCATCGTAGTGGTTTCACTCGCCCTGATGGGTAACGGCGTCGCCTGCATCAAATTTATTCGTAACAACGAATAGTGGGGAGAAACCCATGCGGGCTTGGAGGCGCAGTCTAACGACTGTAGGCGCTCGCGCATGAGGTTTGGAATTATTTTGAAGTTATTTTGCAAGACCTGTTTGGTCAATGGCCTACCAAATTGCCAAAACCCCAATGGGTTTTGTGTCAAAGCGATGGCTATACCAAACAGAAGAGTGTCACATGAGATGTGTTGTTGAAAAAGGACTTTTTCCTTTTTTCCTTAAAAACAACCTCTCATGTGATACTGCTCGACCCCTTTATAAATATCTCCCTGTTACTGAGTTTTTATTATTTTTAATATCCTTTGGGGCTCCGGTGGCTACAACTTCTCCACCTTTATCACCACCTTCTGGGCCTAAATCAATTATCCAATCACTATTTTTTATAACATCTAGATTGTGCTCTATTACACATACCGTATTTCCTTTTGATACCAAAAGCTTTAATACTTTTAATAATCTTTCTACATCTGCAAAATGAAGACCAGTTGTTGGTTCATCTAATATATAAAAAGTTCTACCAGTTTGACGCCTTGAAAGTTCTGTTGCAAGTTTAACTCTTTGTGCTTCACCTCCTGATAAAGTCGTTGCACTTTGGCCCAGTTGCATATAACCCAGGCCCACTTGCTCTAATGTTTCCAGTTTTTCCCTAACTGCCGATATTGGAGAAAAAAACTCAAGCGCCTCGGTAATTGTTAAATCCAAAATCTCCGAAATATTTTTACCCTTATATAAAACTTCCAAGGTTTGGGAATTGTATCTCTTTCCTTGGCAGACCTCACAATTAATCCAAATATCGGGCATGAACTGCATTTCAATTTTTGTTTGTCCTTGTCCTTCACAAGCTTCACATCTTCCTCCTTTTAAATTAAATGAAAATTGTCCTTTTTTAAATCCTCTAATTTTTGCCTCTTTAGTTAATGCAAATAAATCTCTGATAGGATCAAAAAGGCCTGTGTAGGTTGCAGGGTTGCTTCTGGGTGTTCTACCTATTGGGGATTGGTCAATTAATATTGCTTTATCGATGTTTTCTACACCTTCGATTCTGCTGTATGCGCCGACATCACCTTTGAAAAATGGGTTAAATTGCCTCTGCAGTGCAGGATATAGTGTTTCAACCAGTAAAGTTGATTTGCCACTGCCCGATACGCCTGTAATGCAAATCATTTTACCTAATGGAAATTCAACATTTATGTTTTTAAGGTTAAACTGGCTCGCTCCGTAAATTGTCAATTTGTCATTGCGAGGAGCCATAGGCGACGCGGCAATCTGAGTTTGAGATTGCTTCACTTCGTTCGCAATGACACTAGGTGTGAAATTTGATAAACTAATTTTCTTTCGTCCCGAAAGATATGCACCTGTTATCGATTTAGGATTATTCATAACTTCTTTAGGCGTTCCAGATGCTACAATTTCACCACCTAATTTCCCTGCTAAAGGACCAAAATCCACTAAAAAATCACTTTGCCTCATCATTTCTTCATCATGTTCAACAACAACTACAGAATTTCCTAAATCTCTTAAATGTTTTAATGTATCTATTAACTTTTGATTGTCTTTTTGGTGAAGCCCAATTGTAGGCTCATCCAAAACATACAAAACCCCTGTTAAACCTGATCCAATTTGACTTGCCAGTCTTATCCTTTGAGCCTCACCTCCTGATAATGTTCCTGCTACCCTATCAAGGCTTAAATATTCAAGGCCCACTGAAGTCAAAAATTCAAGTCTTCCTAAAATTTCCTTTATTATCAACCTTCCAATTTCTTTTTCTCTTTGGTTGAGTTCTTTTTGTATCGATGTATTAATACATCGATACAGATTGGATATAGAATATTGCGTATATTCCGATATATTTCTTCCGGCAACAGTTATCGAGAGGGCTTCTTTTTTAAGTCTTGCTCCATTACAGCTATTGCAAATCATTTCCTTCATGTATTTTTGGATTTCCTCTCTCGACCATTCACTTTCAGTTTCTCGATATCTTCTTTCCAAATTATTGGCTATCCCTTCAAAACCTTTTCCCCCATAAAGCAAGATATTTAACTTATTTTTATCCAAATCCTTAATTGGGGTATTTACAGAAATTCCATTTTTGTCGCAAAAATTTAAAATGATTCTGCCAAAATAGCTTTCGCTTTCAATCATGTTGGCAAAAGGCCTTATACCACCTTCCTTGATGGTCAAATCGGGTAAAAATACTAAGCCAGGTTCAACTTTCAAAATTTTTCCTAGTCCTGTGCAAGTTGGGCATGCACCATGTGGAGAATTAAAAGAGAATGATCTCGGCTCTATTTCTGGTAAAGAGATATTATCAACTGGACAAGAAAATTTTTCAGAAAACAAATGATCTTCAAAATCTTTTGGATATTCCGGAATTGCAAAAGAAGGATCTTTAATTTTAGACAAAATTACATATCCATCGGACAGTGATAAACTTTGAGAAACTGAATCAAAAAGTCGACCTTTAAGGGTTACACCCTTTAAGGTGTCTATAGTAAATTTATCAACAACTACATCTATAGTGTGTTTATTTGTTTTAATTAAAGTAAAATCATCTGATAGCTCTTTATAAATTCCATCAATTCTAACTCTAGAATAACCTTTAGATTTAAGATTATCAAAAAGGCTTGAAAACTCTCCCTTTCTATCTTTAATTACAGGCGCAAGAAGATAAAATTTGCCTTTCTCTTGTAGTATTTTATCTACAATTTGCTCCAATGTTTGCTGGCTTATTTCACGACCGCATTTAGGACAATGCGGGTGTCCAACTCTTGCAAATAGAAGTCGTAAATAATCATATATTTCGGTAACAGTTCCTACCGTTGATCTCGGATTTTTAGAAGTTGTTTTTTGGTCAATTGAAATAGATGGGGATAATCCTGTAATTGAATCAACATCGGGCTTTTCCATTATGCCTAAAAACTGTCTGGCATAGGTTGAAAGGCTTTCTACATACCTCCTTTGCCCTTCAGCATACAAAGTATCAAAAGCAAACGAAGATTTTCCACTGCCTGATACACCTGTTAAAACAACAAGTTTGTTTTTGGGTATATCAATAGATATATTTTTTAAATTGTTCTGCCGCGCCCCAACTACTTTAATTAAATCATGCATAAACCCCACTGGATTACCAGCGGACTCTTTAATTATACCAAAAATTCTTAAGGCGAGATTTCTTTAATTTTATCTCTAATTATAACCGCCAGTTCAAAGTTTAAGTCTTTTGCGGCCAAAACCATTTCTTTTTGCAAATTTTTAATAAGTCTTTTTTTGTCCATTGGTGTTAAAGAAGCCATATCAATTTCAGGAAGTTTTGTATATGTTTCAAGGCCTAAGCCAATTGCTTTTGATTTGTTTTCTTCTTCTTTTTCAATAATTTTCTCTCTTATTGGCTTGGCAATGGACTTGGGAATTATGTTATATTTTTTATTTATATCTAACTGATACTTCCGTCTTCTTTCCACCTCAGCTAAGGCTCTTTTCATCGAATCTGTTATTTTATCAGCATACATAATAACTCTTCCCTCAACATGTCTTGCCGCCCTTCCCATTGTCTGTATTAAACTTGTTTCACTTCTTAAAAATCCTTCTTTGTCAGCGTCTAATATTGCAACTAAACCAACTTCAGGAAGATCAAGGCCCTCCCTTAGAAGGTTTATGCCAACCAAACAATCGTATGTTCCTTTTCTTAAATTATCCAAAATATCGCTTCTATCAAGCGTATCAACATCGCTATGTAAATATGCTACTTTTAATCCTTGTTCTTGAAGATAGCTAGTTAGATCTTCTGCCGTTTTTTTAGTTAGGGTAGTTACCAAAACTCTTCTTTTGTTTGATATTTCTTTTTTAATTTCTTCAATTACATCTTTGACTTGATTTGTGGTCGGCTTTATTGTCACTTTTGGATCAGGGATTCCCGTAGGTCTAACTAATAACTCAACTACACCTGCATTCATGTTTTTTGTGTTTAATTTAGAATTTAGCATTTGTAATTTAGCATTTGTCGTAGACATACTAACTTCCCATTCATTTGGAGTTGCGCTTAAAGCTATAAAATTGGGAATCTTTCTTAAAAATTCGTCAAATTTTAATGGTCTATTATCAAAAGCTGAAGGAAGCCTAAAGCCGTAATCTATCAGAGTCTTTTTTCTTGAAAAATCTCCATTATACATGCCCCTTACTTGAGGAAAAGTAATGTGACTTTCATCAACAATAACCAGATAATCTTTGTCATCTGCACAAACCGAAAAATAATCAAGCAATGTGTAGGGAGGATCCCCGGGTTTTCTTCCATCAAAATATCGAGAGTAATTTTCAATGCCCTTAACATAGCCAATTTCTTTAATCATCTCAAGATCATAATTAACCCGTTGAGATAACCTCTGTGCTTCAAGTAATTTATTTGCTTTTCTTAATTCCTCAACTCTAAATTCTAAATCTTTTTTAATTTGTTCAAATGCTTTAGCGTGTGATTTGGAATCTGTTATAAAATGTTTGGCTGGAAAAAGCACATAGTTTTTGCTTATTGATTCATGGTCTTTAATCTCTTCGCCCGTAATAGTATTAATTTTTTTAATTGATTTAATAACTCCATCTGATTCCTCTATTCTTACCCCGATATCCTCATAAGCAGGATAGACATCAATATTTTCACCCCGTATTCTAAAAGTTCCTCTATTAAAGCCAAATTCAGATCTCTCATACTGCAGGTCTAAAAGACGATTGATTATTTGCTCTCTTGCAACTTTCATTCCGGTTGCAAATTCAAACGCAAATTTTCCATATTCATTCGGAGAACCGATGTTATAAATAGCAGAAACTGAGGCCACAACAATAACATCTTTTCTTGTTAATAAATTGGTGGTTGCAGATAGCCTCAATTTATCAATCAACTCGTTTATGGCAGAGTCTTTTTCAATATAGGTATCAGTTGAAGGAATATAGCTTTCAGGCTGATAATAATCATAATAAGAAACAAAATAGGAGACAGCATTTTTTGGAAATAAATCTCGCATTTCCTGGTAAAGCTGTGCCGCTAAGGTCTTGTTATGGGAAATAATCAGGGTTGGCCTTTGTAGCCTTTCAATAACATTTGCGGTTACGAAAGTTTTGCCCGAGCCGGTTACACCTAAAAGCGTTTGGTATTTTTTTGAATTGACAAAATTATTTACCAATTGGTCTATAGCTTTTTTTTGCTCATTCGTCGGTTTATTTGTTGATTTAATTTCAAACTTCATTTAGCTATTTTATCATGATATATAAAGATATAGTTGACCCGTTCGGCAAATATTCGTATATTGTTATAAGTATGAAAAATAATCCGAAAACTGTCCCAGTAGTTTACAGAAGACAAGCGCAAATTCTGGATTTTATAAGGCAGACAGTTGAAGCAACGGGATATGCTCCAACTCTTCGTTCTATTGCCGACGCAATTGGTGTTAGTTCGCTTGCAACCGTTCACGAGCATGTTGAAAGTCTAGTTGAAAAAGGACTATTAAAAAGAACCTCGGGAAGACTTCGAAAAATGGAATTGACTACCCCTATAAATATTAATAATGAAGGCGTCACTGTACCAATTTTAGGTTACATTGCCGCAGGCGAACCAATCGAGCCAATGACTGACCCTAATGCCCATATTTCAATTCCTCCTTCATTTATGAAATCGGGAAAAAGAATTTATGTTTTGCAGGTTAAAGGTCAATCAATGATTGAAGATCATATTGATGATGGTGATTTTGTAATTTGTGAGCAAACAGAAACCGCAAGGGACGGGCAAATAGTCGTGGCTCTTTTGAAGAATGGCTTAGCCACCCTTAAAAGGTACTTCAAAGAAGCAACTAGAATAAGACTTGAGCCTGCTAATTCTAAAATGCAGCCAATTTTTGCCAAAGAAGTAGTTGTCCAAGGCCGTGTCGTTGGATTAATTAGAAGATACAGTTAACCCAACAAATTTCTTCCTGTCATTTGAGTTGGCACTTGAATACCTAATAAATTTAATACAGTTGGAGCAACATCAGCCAAAATTCCAGCCGGAAGCATTTCCCCTCTGCCCATAAGTTCTTTTGAAACCACAATAAAAGGAACTGTGTTTGTCGAATGCTCTGTTTCAACTTGACCGGTATGAGGGTCAATCATTTCCTCGCAATTCCCATGGTCAGCTGTTATTAACATTGCTCCATCATAAGCTAAACAATAATTTGCAATTCTACCAACGCACTCATCAACTACTTGGCAGGCCTTGACAGCCGCTCCAATATTGCCGGTATGGGAAACCATATCAGGTGCCGCAAAATTAACTAAAATAAATTTATAATCAGGTGAATTTTTTAGTTTGGCAAGCATTGCATTAGTTAACTCAACCGAACTCATTTCTGGTTTCAAGTCATATGTCGAAACATTAGGAGATGGGATAATCAATCTGTCCTCAAGCTCCATTGGAATTTCCTGCTGTCCATTGAAATAGAAAGTAACAAACCTCTCCTTCTCGCTTTCAGCCACCCTTAACTGTTTATATCCGTGTTCCGATATAACTCTCCCCAAAGGCATATCAACCGCTTCAGGCTTAAAAGCAACTTTTGCCCCTTCGTCTTCCAAAGGTTTTTCATATTGCGTCATTGTTACAAAAAACAAATTCTTTAATCTAGGCGGTCTATTAAATGGCATTTTGCCTTCAAAGTTTGAGGCTACATGTTTTTTAGTGTATTTGACAAGAAAAGGGTCGAAAGAATGGGTAGTTATCGCTTTTGTCAAATCCTCGTAAACAAAAGCTCTTGAAAGCTGTCTTGGCCTATCTATCCTAAAATTAAAGAATATAACTGCATCATTTTCCCTTATGATCCCTATTGGCTTTCCCTGCTCATCCGATATTAAAGCGGGGTCGACAAACTCATCTGTCTTGCCATTATTGTACGACGCTTCTATTGCTTCCTCGGCTGTTTTAACCAAATCCCCCTCCCCCAAAGTTAATGCCCTATAGGCTTTTTCTGTTCTGTCCCAACGCAAATCTCTATCCATTGCCCAATATCTGCCCATAAGGCTTGCAATTTTACCCACCTTTTCCCTATTTATTACTTCTTTTATTCTTTCAATGTAAATTTTTGCCGCAGTAGGCGGAGAATCTCTGCCATCCGTGAATAGATGCAAAAAAACTCTATTAAAATCATTTCTATTGCAAAGTTGAATTAAAGCAAATAAATGTTCAATATTTGAATGCACTCCGCCCGAACCTACAAGACCCATCAGGTGAAGATTTGAGTTATTTGATTTGGCGTGAGAAATTGCTCCAAGAAGAGTTTCGTTTATAAAAAAAGAACCATCCGCAATTGACATATTAATTCTAACCAAATCCTGATAAACAATTCTGCCTGCACCCAAATTTAAATGTCCCGTTTCGGTGTTTCCATCTTCGTTGGGAGGAAGGCCAACTTCCGCACCTGAGGCTTTTAATTCTGTATGAGGATAACTTGATGTAAGCCTATTGATGTTTATAGTGTTTGCAAGCGATATAGCATTTCCCGGTCCTGGGGCAGATATTCCCCAACCATCAAGAACTGTTAAAATCACAAATTTAGGAAGATTAGTCAGTTTCATTTAAAATACGAAAGTTCAATTTCTATAGCTGAAAGCCTGTTATACTTTGCAACTCTTTCTCCTCTTGCTGGTGCGCCAAATTTGGCATAATCTGAGGCAATGCCAACCGCAAAATCCGCAATAAATGTGTCATTTGTCTCGCCGCTTCTATGAGATGTCAAAGTTTTCCAGCCTGCCTCTTTTACCATTTTAACTACCTGCAAAGTTTCAAAGACTGTTCCGATTTGATTTGGCTTTATTACGGCACAATTGCAAGCTTTTTCATCAATTGCTTTCTGTATTCTTTTGGGATTGGTCACAATTAAATCGTCGCCAACTATAATTGAAGTTCCTGCAAGTTCATTGTATAGTTTTTTCCATGATCCCCAAGCATCCTCATGAAAAGCATCCTCTAAAATCGCAAGCTTATAATTATTTACAAGTTCTTTATAATAATCTAACAATTGGTCATCTGTTAAGCTACTTGATCTATCTCTGATTTGATACTCGCCGTCCTTATAAAAACTGTTGGCCGCGACATCAAGACCTAAAAATACATCCCTGCCCATTGAGTAATTGGTCTGGCGAACAGATTCTACAAAAACCTCAAAAGCGTCGGCATTGGTAAATAAATTAGGAGCATAACCCCCTTCATGACCCACTGAATGAATAGCTCCTCTTCGGGCTAAATTTTCACCTATTGTCTGATAAACTTCCACACCCATTCTCAAGCCCTCGCTAAACGACTTATTAGTTGCAGGTATCATCCAAAACTCCTGAAAATCCAAGTTTCCCGCCCCATGAAGGCCGCCATTTATCATATTTAAAAGGGGAGTAGGCAGTTTTACCCCAGGCTTCATTCCAAGCGAAGTGCAAAGCTCGTTAATCCAGGTATAAAGCGCTTTATTTTGTGAAGTTGCACCGACCTTACAAATTGCAATAGAAACGGCTAATATTGCATTTGCCCCGTATTTTGATTTGTTCTCAGTACCGTCAAGTTCGATTAATTTTTGATCAATCTGGGCTTGTTCTAAAGGATTTAAACCCGACAAAGCAGGACCCAAAACGCTATTAATATTTTCAACTGCTTTTAAAACCCCTTCTCCGTGGTATCGGGTAGCATCTTTATCTCGCAATTCCAAGGCCTCATGACTGCCCATCGATGTCCCAGCGGGAACAGAGGCTGTCGCAAATCTACCATCATCCAATTGACAATAGCACTCAACAGTTGGAATCCCACGGCTGTCCAATATTTCTCGAGCCCAAATTCTTTTTATAGTACTCATATTTTTATATTGCTAGATCACCATCCACTACGCTTCATCTGTGGTCGCCATGACAATCAAGAAAGCCGTGTCATTGCGATTCCGCACTGCGGGAAAAGCAATCTATATCAACTTCTCTGTTTCATAAATCATCTGCCTTGTTCTTTCAACTGCATCAGGATTTACAGAGACTGATGTAATTCCCGCTTTAATTAAAACTTCCACCAGTTCATTATAACTGCTTGCCGCCTGGCCGCAAATAGACGATGTTATACCATATTTGTTGCATGTTTTAATAACTTTTTTGATTGCCCAGATAACCTCCGGCTGCATCTCGTTAAAAGCTGAGGAAACTGTAGCATTATCGCGATCAGTTCCCTGTAAAAGCATGGTCAAGTCGTTACTGCCTATCGATACTCCATCAATTCCTACCTTAATGAATTCTTCCAATAAAATCACATTTACAGGCAATTCGACCATCATCCAAAACTTAAAACTCAGATCCTCAAAAAGGCCGTTTGAATGAACAATCCTTTTTACTCTTCTCAGCTCATCCGGACTTCTAACAAAAGGGATCATTATCTGTAAATTATTATATTTTTCTCTTACTTTTTTAATTGCCTGAAGCTCAAGGTTAAAAACTTCGGGGTCAGAAACATATCTAAAAGCGCCGCGAAAGCCAAGCATTGGGTTAGGTTCCAATGGCTCCCAGAACTTACCGCCTTCCAAACTTCGATACTCATTAGTTTTAAAATCCGTAGCCCGATAGATAACTTGCCTCGGATAAAAACTTTCGCAGAATTTTTCTAAATTCCCAACTAATTTATCTATAAAAGTGTGCTGAATTTTTCTTTTAATTGCTTCTTTGGGGTGGATTCCAATATCGGCTATCATAAATTCTGCTCGAAGAAGACCTACTCCGTCAACATTCATTTTGGAAACTTCTTTGGCTCTGTCAGGTTCAGCCAAATTTACATATAATTTTGTTGCTGTCTTTAAATTTTTATTTTTAACTTTTTCATTGCTTTGAGTTTTTGAATCTTTGATTCCTTGAGTTTTGTTACCATCATATATTTCTCCCGTTTTTCCATTAACCGTTACTATGTCGCCTTCTTTTAAAACTTCTGTTGCTTTTTTGGTTCCAACCACGCAAGGAGTTCCCATTTCCCTTGAGACTATTGCCGCATGGCTTGTCATCCCACCCTCGTTGGTAATAATTGCCGAAGCCTTCTTCATCGCAGGCACATAATCAGGCGATGTCATTGGGGCAACCAAAACATCACCCTTTGAAATTTTGTCGATTTCTTTAGGACTTTTAAGAATTACAACTTTGCCTGTTCCAATTCCAGGGGAAGCTGGTATTCCTTTAAGTATCGGTGCACTATTTTCGCTTTGAACTTGACTTGAGTTTTGGAGTTTTTGAGTTTTTTCTATAGTTGTTATCGGTCTTGTCTGTACAATATATAACTTTTCTTTCTCCATTGCCCACTCAATATCTTGAGGAAAAAAGTAATGATCCTGCAGTTTTTGGGCAAGTTTAGCTAGATCAATAATTTTTTTATCATCGAGTTTTGCCCTGTCTCGCATTTTCCTTGGCACATCAACCTCTTTAGTCTCTTGGCCCTTTTTAATTAATTGCTTTTCTTGAAAATTAACTTCTTTCGATAGAATCGCAAAGGTCTCTTTTTGAACAACATAGTGATCAGGTACATATGCACCCTGGACAATCATTTCACCCAAACCCCAAACAGCATCTATAACAATTCTGTCTTTTAGATTTGTGACTGGATCAATCGAAAACATAATTCCGGAAACCTCGCTTTGGATCATTTTTTGAACAATTACAGAAATTCCAACTTTTTCGTGCTTTATTTTATTGTGAACACGATAATAAATTGCCCTAGGAGTAAAAAGCGATGCCCAACACTCTCTCACCGCTATTTGAAGATTGGTCTCGCCTTTAATATTCAAAAATGTAGCCTGCTGACCCGCGAAACTCATGCCTGGCAAATCTTCAGCAGTCGCTGATGATCTAACTGCAACCAAAGCACTGGCAAATCTGCCTGATAATTTACGGTAGCTTGCAATCAAATCTTTAAAAACTGTCTCAGGAAATTTAGATGATATAACGATTTTTTGAATTTTTTTAGACGCCTGCTCTAACTGAGCGGGGTCTTCGACATTTGTAACAGCTAATATGTCGTATATCTTTTGCGATATATTATTTTCTTCTAAAAATTTTTGGTAGGCGGGCACGGTAACTGCAAAACCGTTAGGCACAGGAAAGCCCGCGTTAACCATTTCCCCCAAATTAGCTCCTTTTCCTCCAACCAGAGAAAGAGAATGTTTATCAATATCTTTAAAATCAACTACCAAGGGCAGATTAGTCATATATTAAATATACATCAAAAATTAGAATTTTTGTCTCGCATTTTGACGATCAGATTCTGTTTCAATGCCTCTTTTATAATCATCCTCAAGCCTTACAGTGTTTCCTTTTTCAGGTGTTGAAGCTTCCATAATTTCACAGTCAGTTTGACCCGCACTAAATCTATGAATTTGATTAGGCAAAATCAAATAGCTTTTGCGAAGCTCCATATTAAATTTTTGAATATTTCCCAAGCTATCCTCCAATTCTAAAATACCCTCGCCCGAAATTAGAGTCAATATTTCCTCTTTAGTATCATGGAACTGCAAACTTGATCTCCTACCCGCAGTTACATGCAGTAATTTACTTGTAACTTTTGTGCTACCATCTGAAAAAATAAGCTCAAAACCCCAAGGTTTGTCAACTTTTAAAATATAAGGCTTAACTGAAAATTTACTTGTATCCTTCATTTTGACAATTCTAATAATTTATTAATAATTTCAAATCCACCAAGTTCCTCATTACCCTCGGTATAATAATCTGCTTCAACTGATTTTTTGTCAGTTGTTATACCAATTCCCGCCGCATCAAGCATTGATTTATCATTTGGGCCATTGCCCGACGCCATTGTTTGGTAGATCCCAATACCCAGCTCTTTAGCCAAAAATTTGATTGACTCTCCCTTGTCTAAAATTTTTGGAGCAATATCAAAAGCCTCTCCATTCCACAGACAATAAAATTCTTTCTCGGGATCATTTTTTTTCATAATTTCATAAACTTCAGGAATTTCATAACTAGCATGAAGTGTAATTAAAAACTGTTTTAGTTCAAAATCAGCCATCTCAGGTTTATCTCCAACCAATTTACTCAAATCATTTTTAATAAGTTTCATTTTTTCCAAGTATTTTCGTTCAAATTTTTTATTTTGCTTTAATTCTCCATCAATTAAAGTAAAAATACCTATTTCGCTGATTAGATAAAAATTATCCCAAAGAAGATCGTTAAAAACATCAGTTAAGTAAAGACTGCTCCTTCCCGAACAAATGGCCACAAAATACTTCTGTTTTAATTTAAATAAAGCATCTTTCATTTCAGGAGTTAAATTATTAGTGCTTATGGTAAATTTTGTTTTATCAGCAGTTTTAATTTCTTCAATTTGGGTACCTTTCTTAATGGTCACGCCGTCAACATCAAAAACAACAAGTTTTAAATCTTTGATATCTTCGTAGGTAAGTAATTGTAGAGGTTTCACAATCTCATTTTAGTTCTTTGGCGATTAATAAATCAAGCTCTGTTTCCAAATCCGCCTCTCCTGTTTTTGATTTGGCATCGATCTCCGCTAATTTTGAAATAATTTGGGCGTATTTTGGGTCAAAACCAGAAAGATATTTTTGCTTCATTTTCCAGAAAATCATCGCAAAAACATATTCCAAAGGCTCCTTTTTGATGATTTCGTTAAAACTTTTTAAGTTTATATTTTGTAAAAATTTCCATATTTCAAAAGGTAGATCATATTTTTCAATTTTTGTATTTTTGGCTAAATTTTTCAAAAATGCCGCTGGTATTTTTCCTTCCCAGTAGATAACAGCCGTCCCTACTCTATTTTTAAGTATATTTAATTCTTTTTTTCCTATTTTTTTATAATCTCTTAATATTATTAGTTTTTCTAAACTAAAAAGGGAAGGCGTGTCCTCCACTTTATCATTAACTACCTCCCAGCCTCTTTTTTTAGCCTCATTGATAAAGGCAGTAAGCCTCTCATAAAGCCTCCTTCTATCTGTCCCATGTAAAACAATTAAATTCATACTTAAAAATTTAATTCATTCAATTTAGTAATCATTTGTCTTAGCTTGTCCTTAAAGTTATTGTGGCCTGATCTTGTGTGGGGTGTTAAACTGCCTGAAAAATTTTTTGGTATATGTGATAATTCGTGGAGCAATATTTCATCCTTTTTTCGCTGATTTAATTTATCAAAGTGCTCTGAAATTATTTCAATGATATAGGCAGGTTCAACATTTAAAGTCCTTTGCCACAGCCTTGGCAAACCCCAAGTTCGAGCATAAGCCCGTGCCTTGCTGCCGTACGATCTATAAAAAAACAATCGGCCATATGAAAGCCATTCTAAATCTAATTCTTTAATCAAATGAAGCGTCCGCTTTTCGATATCTTCTGCGGTTTCCCAATTAACCCCCGATCTTTTTTTAACCATTTCTGTAAATTTCTGATCCCTCCCTAACAGCTTGATCAAATTTAACAATTGCAGTTGTTCCTTTTGAGGCTATCTCTACTTTTTGGGTTCCAATTTGAATAAATTCGATTTTTATATTCTCTATGGTGTCTTTATATTTGTGCATTATTCGAATTTTATCAGAAACGCCAAGATCGGCAATTAAGTCAACGATGCAAACTCCAGTTTTTTCAAGATATTTAGTAACAGTCCCAATTTTAAACATATGAATAATACTTAATAATCAATATACAATAACCAATTACTTCTCGAAAATGTTCGTTCCTCCAAATCAAATTTATGCATATATTTTAGGACTTAACTTGCTTTTGATTATTGGTTATTGATGATTGATTATTGATAGTTTGAGCATGGGTAAGCGCTATTGCTAAAGCATCCGCCGCATTGTCAAAATGTGTTTTTTTGTGTTTTTGGCTTTTAACTTTATTGCCTAAAATTTTTCTGACATGAATCTGTACTTCTTTCTTATTAGACTTTCCTGATCCAGTTATAACCTTTTTGATTGTTCCGGGAGCATATTCAAAAATCTCAATCCCGCATTTGCCTGCGGCCAACAACATCACCCCTTGTGCTTGGCCCACCGCAATTGCCGTCTTGGCATTAGTTGCAAAAAACACTTTTTCAATAACAAAGCAGTCGGGTTTGTGAAGTTTTATTAAAGCAGTCGTCTCCTCATATATTTTTTCTAACCGATGTTCTTTAAATCCATTTTTATCTGTTTCAATTAATCCCCAACTTTTAACCATTATTTCCTGTTTTCCGATTTCAATAAGACCATATCCGGTTGTAGCAGTTCCAGGATCAATACCCAATATAACCATGAGAACAGTATAACAAATGACTGCTTATTTTGAAGATTTAGATTTTTTTGCCTCTTCCCGTCTTTTGTTTCGGGCATAAATTTTGTCAATTTCTTTGGGAGACTTTTCTCTTATGTAATAAAGTTTTGATCGCCTAACTCCCTTTACTCCTTTTTTAATAACTTCAATCTTTTCAATTGTTGGAAGTGAAATTGGAAATATTTTTTCGATACCAATTGAAGCTTCTCCTATTCTTCTAACTGTAAACATTTTTCTCTCATTGCGGCCTGAAATTTTAATTACAACACCTTCAAAAAAAGCAAGACGGGTTTTTTCCCCTTCTTTTATTCGTTGATAGACTTTAACCTTGTCCCCAACCCCAAACTCAATGTCATTGTGTTTAATCTTTAATGCCATAGCTAGCTATTATATCCCAAAACTTTTTCCATCTCAATTTGTAATTTAGACGACCAATTAACTTTAGATTAACTTTTGTTTTTAAACATCTATTTCTAGCTCCTCAATTTTATCAACTAATATATTTGCCTGATCATTTCTAGAATCAACTTTTCCCGACACTAAAATGGTATTTCCCTCTTTTAAGAAATCTTTTGAAAGTATATAGACTTTAGGGAAAATAACTGCCTCAATTAAACCCGATCCATCCTCAAGTTTTGCAAACGCCATGTTCGACCCTTGTTTTGTTAATATATTTTTGACTTCCCTAATAACTACAACTAATTTAATGTTTTTACCCAAAAATGTCTCTGGATCAATCTCTTCAATCCTGTGGCTTGCCATAAACGAAACTGGCGACAAAATTTCGGCAGTAGGCCTCGCAGATATTGAAAAGCCAAGAAGTTCTCGCTCAATATCTTCTTTTTCTTTGTCTGAATACTCCTCTATCGAATCGTCAATTTCAATAATATCGGTTGCTAAAACCGAAGTTTTTAAAGAATCCTCATCGCTAAAAAGACCTGATTGACCATTGTTTTCTTTAGGTTTTACAAGTTTTGATTTAATAAGATCTATAACTGATAATAGGGCTGTTCTTTTACCAAATCTATCCATGGCGCCTACTTTAATAAGGCTTTCTAAGACTTTTTTATTAACTTTTCTGCCATCAACCCTGTTTATAAAATCAGAAAACGAGTTAAATGGTCCATCTAATTTTCTTTTTTCTAAAATATCAGAAATAGCAACAGAACCGACATTTTTGATTGCTGAAAGGCCAAATCTAATCGCCTTTTTTTCCAAAGATTCATCGTGGGTAACTATAGTAAAACTTAAATCTGATTCGTTTATATCTGGAGGTAAAATTTTAATCCCCATTCTTTTGCATTCATAAACAGCCTGGGCCACTTTTTGACTGTCATCGCTTTCTGCAGTTAAAAGAGCAGTCATGTATTCAACGGGGTAATTTGCTTTCATATAGGATGTAAAATAGGCAACCATGCCATAAGATGCTGCATGAGCCTTATTAAAGCCATAAGCCTGAAAGGGCTCAAACAACTTCCATAAATTTTCTGCAAATTCCTTTGTCTGGCCGTTCTTTATAATCCCTTGCGTAAACTTCTCATGCTGGGCCGCCATTTCCTCTGGAATTTTCTTGCCAACTGCTTTTCTAAATTTATCTGCTTCTTCCCATGTGTATCCTGCAAGTTCAAGTGCACAAAAGAGCAAATCATCCTGATAAACTAAGAGTCCATAAGATTTATTCAAAAACTTCTCCATTCTTGGATCCAAATATAAAATTTTTTTTGGATTATTTTTTCTATTAATATATTCGGGTATAACAGCCATTGGACCGGGACGATACAAGGCAACCATAGCCATTAAATCTTCAACTCTTGTCGGTTTCAAGTCTTTCAAAAATTTGGTCATTCCCGCCCCATTTAATTGGAAAGTCCCCATAGTTTCACCACGGGAAAGCATTTCAAAAGTCTTTTTGTCATCAATTGGAATTTTTCTCAAGTCAACCGCTACCCCCAAATTATTTTTGACAATTTCAATTGCACTTCCCAATATAGACAAATTGCGAATCCCTAAAACATCAAACTTAATTAAGCCAACATCCTCGCAGGCGTGCATTTCGTATTGGGTAATTGTTTTCTCTCCCTTGGGTTCCATTTGAATAGGAGAAAAATTTGTCAATTTGGATGGGGCAACAACAACACCGGCGGCATGAACTGATAAATGCCTGGCGTTACCCTCTATTTTCCGTGCGAGATCAATAATTTTTTTACAATCAGGATCATTGTCATAAAGATTTTTAAGTTCCTGTGATTCATTCAGCGCTCTTTCAAATGTCATTGGAAAACCTTGCGACCCCTGCGGTACAGCTTTTGCAATCTTATCTCCCACAGAATATTCATATCCCAAAACTCTAGCAATATCTCTAACGGCGGCTCGAGAAAGCATCCTACCGAATGTACAGATTTGGGCAGTTTTTTCTGACCCATATTTTTGAGAAATGTAATTAATAACATCATCGCGTCTGTTATCAGCAATATCAAAATCAATATCTGGTGGACTTGGCCTATACGGATTTAGAAATCGTTCAAATGGAAGATTGTAGGTAATAGGGTTAACAGTTGTTATTCCCAGAACAAAAGATACCAAGGAACCAGCCGCAGAACCTCGGGTATTTGTAATAATTCCGTTATCATTGGCCCAATTAACCATATCCATAACAATTAAAAAGTAGGGAGCATAGCCTTTAGCGTTTATAATTTCAAGCTCGTATTTGAGCCTATTTTTTACCTCATCCGTAATTTCACTAACCCTTTGCGGCAATCTTTCCCAGGCTAGTTCTTCCAAATATTCCTTTTCATTTTTTCCTTCCGGCAAGTCAAATTTTGGAAAAGCCCAGGAGCCCAAAGGAATTTCCAAGTTGCATTTATTTGCAATTTCAACTGTATTTGAAACAGCATCAGGCAGGTCCATGAATGCCTCGATCATCTCCTGCGGAGTCTTTATATAAAAGTCGGGATTATCAATGTAGCGCAGTCTCTTTATATCTGATATCACTTTTCCAGTTGCTATACAAACCAATGCATCTTGGGAGGCAGCATCTTCTTTTTTAATATAATGACTGTCATTTGTTGCAACCAACGGTATACCTAAGTCTCTACTTAATTTAATAATTTCCTGGCCGTATTTTTCAAATGTTTCTCTTGCCTCTATAACACTATTTTTAAGCTCAGTATTATCAATTTCGGGAATTACTTTTTCATAAAAATGCCTCTGGATTTCCAAATAATAATCTTTGTCAAATACATCTAAAAACCATACTGCCAACTTTTTAGCCTTTTGGTATTCATCATTAATTAAAAGTTGGGGAACCTCTGCCTGAGGACAACCTGATAAACAAATTAAACCCTTGGAGTGCTTTTGCAAAATTTCTTTAGTAATTCGCGGTTTATAATAAAAACCCTTCATGTGTGCAATTGAAGATATCTCCATCAAATTTTTGTAACCCTGATAATTTTTGGCAAGAAGTGTCAAATGATAATTTTGAGTTTTGCCGCTTCTTATGGATAAATCGTCATTTGTTAAATATGCTTCGAGACCAATTATTGGTTTTATTTCCTGTTTTTTGGCCTCTTTATAAAATTCAATGACGCCATACATTGCTCCATGATCGGTAATGG
The DNA here is from genome assembly GCA_020724585.1 of Candidatus Microgenomatus sp. Classification (GTDB taxonomy): domain Bacteria; phylum Patescibacteriota; class Microgenomatia; order UBA8517; family UBA8517; genus DYGS01. Next base: position 398,809 of record DYGS01000001.1, on the reverse strand, counting down.
CAATTGCATCCATATCATTTTCTTTAACGTGGTTAATTAATTTTTTAATTTTAGACAACCCATCAAGAAGCGAATATTCAGTATGATTATGAAGATGTACAAATTTAGACATTTAGACTATTCCACTCTCTTTCTAGAAATACGATTTTAACCATCTTGTGCGCTGTTCACCCATAACTTATAAAACCTCCTCTACTAATTTTTGGCCGTGAGTCCTTGAATAGGCCAAGATAAGAATAACACCCACAGACATCATTGTTAAGAGTGTTTTTACTCCCAAAAATTCTGTTATGGCTCCAGAAAAAATAAGTGGGAAAATCGAGGCAACTGTTATAAAAAACCAAAGATTGCCAAATACTCTGCCCCTTAAACTATCCGGCGTATTCTCCTGCAAAAAAGTCAAGGTTGGGATGTTTATACCCACAAACCCCAAACCTATGAAGATAATCGCAATTGGACCAAAAATTAAACTGCCAAACAAAAGCAAAATTGTAGAAAGAGCTAAAATAAATAAAGAAATATCAATTATTTTCTTTTTTCTCCATTTTTTTGAAATAAGCTTATGAACCAGATACGATCCAATTGCCGCTCCAATACCAGCAGGAACCACCACCAAAACTCCAGCATATGAGATGCTGACATGAAATATCTCTTGCGCAATTGAGGGAAGATTGGCAGTAACAATTGATAAAGATACCTGAATGATAAAAAGTAGTCCCAAAGGAAAAAGAATAGTCCTATTTCCTTTTATATATCTGTAGCCCTCCAAGATATTATCAAAAAGTTTCTTAATCAAATTTTCAATATTTTGAGGAGTTTTGTTTCGAGGTTTTAGTTTAGGAAGAAAAAACACGCTAAGAAATGCAATAAAAAGCAAGATTGAACAAAATATAAGCGTTCCCTTAAAAGTTAATAATTTTTCAATTAAACCGGCCAGCCCAAATCCAAAAATTAATGACAATTGCTGTGTCAAGAAAAAAAGGCTATTGGCTTTAGGCAGATGCTTTTGCGAGACAACAGAAGGCAAAGCGGCCATTTCAGCAGGAACATAAAATTGATTCAAAAAAGAATAAATAACAACGACCACAAAAAGCAAAAAGACTGAATAATTATGAGTAAAGATATACAAGAATATAATTAAACTTTGCAAAAGATTGGTAATCATCAAAGTTTTTCTTCTGCTTACCATATCTACAACTCCCGCCCCTATCGGGCCAAAAAAGATGGTAGGGAGCGCATAACTTACCCAAAGAAGCGATGTTGCAATAGCAGACTGTGTAGTTTGATAAATTCTTGCCAATAGCAAAAAATTCATTATTTGAATAGTTACTTGAGAAAGAATTTGTGATGTCCAGAGAAGTATGAAATTTTTGGGCATATCTATTTTTCCAATTTTGATTTAAGCAAATCTCCGATCAATTTTGGGTTTCCACTTCCCCTAAGAATTTTTTGCACCTGACCGATTAAAAAACTCAAAACCTGCGTTTGTCCATTTTGATATTTTTTAATTATTTCAGGATTTGTCTGTAACACCTGTCTTACTGCTTCTTCTGTATTTTCTGCTGACTCATAACTTCTATCTTCTAGTTCTATTATCTTTCTCGCAAGTCCTGCTGGCTCTGGATAGTCTGTATCTAAATGTTTGTTAATCATTAAATTCGCAACTGTCATCGCGAATGAATGTAATGAGTGAAGCGACCTCAATCTGGGTTGCTTCATTCCATTCGCAATGACATCCTCAAAATAATTTGCTCTGTTTAAATCACTTACTAAAATTTCAATATAATCTTTTGATAATTTATATATGTCCTGAAATCGCTCACGCTTTGCCTGCGGCAATTCAGGAATTTTTAATTTTAAATTTTTAATTTTTAATTCCCCGATTTCGATCGGGGGCAGGTCTGCTTCTGGAAAATACCTGTAGTCTTCACTTCCCTCTTTAACTCTTTGGCTAAAAGTTGTTTTTTTATTTTCATCATATCCTCTTGTTTCTTGTATTATTTTTCGGCCCTTACTCAATTCTGATTCTTGTCTTACAATTTCTGCATTTATAGCTTTTTCCAAAAATTTAAATGAATTGATATTTTTAAGTTCAACTTTGTAATCCGGTAATTTAGCATTTGAATTTTTAGCATTTAGCATTGATATATTAGCTTCCAATCTCATTGTCCCCTTTTCCATATCAGCATTACTAATGTCTAAGTACCGCGCAATTAATTGGAGCTCCTTGGTGAATGCTAAAACTTCATCAGTTGAGTGAAAATCAGGTTCTGTTACAAGTTCAATTAAAGCGCAGCCTGATCTATTAAAATCTACTAACGATTGGTTATTAACATGCATAAGTTTGCCTGCATCTTCTTCCAAATGAATATGGTTTATTCTTTTACCAAAAAGGCTTCCCCCTAGACAAAGTACTTCATCTTTTTGACTTGTTTGAAAGCCTTTCGGAAGATCGGGGTAGAAATAATGTTTTCTATAAAATTTGCTAAATTCAGATATTTTTGATCCCAAAGCAAGCCCTAGTTTAATTGTTTTATTAATAGCTTCTCTATTGGTAAAGGGTAAACTTCCGGGAAGACCTAAACAAATAGGGCATGTCTGACTATTTGGTTTTTTGCCAAAATGATCTTGCGGACAAGCACAAAACATTTTGCTTTTTGTATTTGGTTCAATATGTATTTCAAGACCTATAATAGGTGTGTAGATCATAGTTTTTAATTATCACAAAGCCACTCTTGGCTTATAATTAATTTCTTTGTGAAACATTCTTCCGATTTCAAAAAGCCTATGTTCTGAAAATCTAGGCCCTAAAAGCTGGAAACCAATAGGTAATTCATTTTTGCTAAATCCAAAAGGAACAGAAAGTCCCGGAATGCCTACTATATTTGCAGTAGTCGTATAAACATCCTCCAAATACATTTTTAAAGGATTGGACGCATTTTCACCTAGTTTAAAAGGTGTTGACGGGGAAACAGGAGAGATTATTGCATCAACGTGACTAAACACCCTATTAAAATCTTCAACCATCTTTGTTCTGACTTTTAGAGCTTTTTCATAATATGCATCGTAATAACCGGCGGATAATACATAACTTCCTAGCATAATTCTTCTTTTTGCTTCATCTCCAAAAAAGCTCCTATCATTTCCATATCTTATTCCATCAAATCTGCCCAAATTACTGGATACTTCCGCGGGTTGAATTATGTAATAGACTGAAACGCCATATTTTGTATGAGGAAGGCTAACCTCAACAATTTCAACTCCTAATCGTTCATAAATTTTGATTGCCTCCTCTATTTTACCCTCAACCTCACTATCCAAACCTTTACCAAAATACTCTTTGGCAACACCCAACTTAATTTTACTATTTTTATCAAAGCTCTTTTTTTCAAAATCGATAACATTTCCATCAAAGCCGTCTTGGCCTCTTAAAACATCAAAAATTATTTCAATATCGTCAATTGTATGAGCAAAAGTCCCGACAGTGTCAAGCGACGAAGACATAGCAATCACGCCATATCTTGATATTGCACCATATGTTGGTTTTAATCCAACCAGATTGCAAAAACTTGCCGGTTGCCTAACCGATCCTCCCGTATCTGAACCGAGTGAAACCAAACTCATGTTTGCACTAACCGAAGCCGCAGAGCCGCTTGACGACCCACCAGGAACATAACTTTTGTTCCAAGGGTTTAGTGTAGCTTTATAATCTGAATTTTCTCCGCTAGCGCCATGCGCAAAAGCATCGCAGTTGGCTTTTCCAATGGTTATAGCGCCTGCATTCTCCATTTTTAAAACAGAGGTAGCAGAATATGGCGGAATAAAATTATTTAAGATATTTGAACCGGCCGTCGTTCTAACCCCTTTTGTTAAAAATATATCTTTATAGGACGCTGTTACTCCTATCAAAGGTTTTTCACTTAATATCTCTATATCTTTATTACTTAATATCTTGTCAGCTTCCTTTGCTTTTTTGTAAGCCGAATCTTCGGTAAGAGTTAGAAAAATATTATATTCATCATTGTATTTTTTAATTTGAGAAAAGTAAGCATCTACTAATTCTACTGCACTAAACTTTTTGGATTTTAACCCATCTTGTGTCTCTTTAATTGTTAAGGGTATATTCATAATTAGTTGTTTGTTAATATTTTTTTAACTACAAACAAGTCATTTTTAGTATTATCAGTTCCAGAAAGCGCAGCGTTTGTTGGTAAGATATTTGTAGTATTTACCTCATCTTCTCTTAAAACATTGATTAAGCCAGTCGTTTGGTAAACAGGTTTAATGCCAGTAGTATCAACATTAGAAAGTTCACTTATATAATCAACAATTTTTGAAAGTTGATCGCTATATCTTGAAACTTCCTCGTCAGTTAACTTTAAGTTGGAAAGTTTAGCCACATGCAAAACATCACTTTTTGTTAATTTACTCTTTGACATAACCATATAATACTTCTTTTAAACCATCTTTTGAAGGGCTGCGATTCTGTCTTTGACGGCGGGATGAGTGTTAAATAAATTTGCAAACCAACCAACACCATTTTTAATATTATCTTTAAAAGGGTTCTCGAAATATAAATGGGCTGTTGCTTTATTGGCAGCCTCCAATCGTTCATGATCGTTTGATATTTTAACAAGCGCCGAAATCAGACCCTGAGGTTGTCTGGTCATGGCAACGGCCGAAGCATCGGCCAAAAACTCTCTTCTTCTCGAAATGGCAAGCTGGATAAGTTGGGCAATTATTGGAGAAAGTATGGCAAATATAATACCCAAAACCATTATAATAGCAGCCAGTTGATTATTGTCACGATCATTACTTTTATTTCTACCATGGAAGCTCATTCTCAAAAACCAATCTGCCAAAAGAGCAATTAATCCAACCATAACAGAAACAATACTCATGAGCCGAATATCATAATTTTTGATATGAGAGAGTTCGTGAGCAACTACTGCCTCCAATTCTGTTCTGTTTAATTTTGAAAGTAGTCCGGAAGTTGCACAAATAACAGCGTTTTTAGGATCTCTACCCGTAGCGAAAGCATTGGGTGCCGAATCCTCTATCACATAAAGTTTGGGTTTAGGAAGCCCCGCACCAATTGATAAATTCTCTGCTACTTGGCTAAAAATTTTGTCTTCTTCTTTTTTAGCCGGTCTTGCCCCGCTTATTCCCAAAACTATTTTGTCTGAGTAGTAATAACTTATAAAAGTTGAAATGCCTGAAACTATTAAAGCAATTCCTACAAACCCAAGTGAACTTGGTTCATATCCCGAATATACCCCGAAGGCTAAAGAAATAAAATAAGTGGCAACAGCTACAAAAAGGAAGAAAAAGGCAACAATAACCCCACTTTTTACCTTGTTGCTATTCTGCACTTCATATATATTTTGCATAATTAAAACAATCTTATATTTTTATACTTTCCATCTCCTATTTTACCAAAATCTATGATACTTAATTTTACCTCGTTTCTGTCATCCGATAAACCATGGGCATTGTAACCCTCTTTTCCAACCAAAAGTTTTATTCTTGGTTCGTAAATTCTTAAAACTTGGATATGACCATCCCATCCTACATTCCAAAATTTTTTAAATTTTGAATCTTCTAAAACAACATACTTTCTTAAGCCACCCAAGATAGGTGCATGATACAAACCCAAATATTTTGATATTCCACTTTGACTGTATTTTGCTAAGTCATCATTTCCTTTAATTTTTATACCTCGACCTTTCCATTTATATTTTTTAACATGCCAAGGGTGTGTTTCTTGAGGTTTTTCAATAAAATTGCCCTGAAGTAAATACATTACTGGATGCAAACAAATATCCAAAAGCCTAAAAAATATATTTAATTTAGGATTTTCCATTTGGTTAGAGATTAACTTTTGGTGACTTCATTTCTGGACTACTCACTGTTAAGTGTTCACCAGTTTCTGCAGTTTCCAAACCTTTTAGTTCTTCAAATTTAAATAGGTTGGCAACGATGTTAGTAGGTACTGTTGCTCTTTTAACATTGTAATCAGCTGTTAAATCAATCATTAGTCTTCTTGCATACATTACTTTGTCAGAAGTATCTCTGAGCTCATTCATCAAATTTTCAACAACAGTATTTGCTTTAAGTTCAGGATTACTTTCTACAATGATTTTCAAACCTGATAATGCCTCCCCAATTTGTTTTGATGCATCTTGTCCTTTTGAAACAAGTTTCCTTGCTTCGGATAACATCTCAAGTATTCCTTTTTCATGCTTCAAATATCCTTTAACCGAAGATTCAAGATTTGGAATTAAATCAGCTTGTCTTTTAAGTTGATTTCCTATTTCTTGAATTGAAGCCTTAATTCTGGCTTTACTGGAAACAAAAAAGTTATATGTAGAAACCACCCAAAGAACTAACAAAACTGCTACTATTAGTAATATTAGTGTTATATTCATATCAATCACCGCCAATCTGAATTCATTGTAGCATTTCTTCAAATTCTTTCAAACTTCTAGTGTTTATTATATTCTTTTTTTCTGCCCAGCCGCGTCTAGCAACATCAACTCCATATTTCATATTATTCATCATAGATACTTCATGGGTGTCTGTTCCAAGCGTTAGTTTAACCCCAAGTTTAACAGCATCACGAACTAAAGTGTCAGGTAAATCTAAACGCATAGGATCAGCATTTATCTCTATCCATTTATTATTTTTAAGGCAAAAGTCAAAAATTTTTTCCCAATCAAGTTCCACTCCTTCTCTTTCATTAATTTTTCTTGCTGTGGGATGGGCAAATATTTTTACTTTGGGATAAGAGAGTGCGTTAATCACCCGTTTCGTTTGATCGAATCGAGACAAATCAAAAACTCCATGTATAGAAACAAGTGTAAAATCAAGAAAATCGAAGGCTTTATCAGGAAGTGGCAATGATCCGTCTTTATTTATATCTATTTCTAAACTGTTGAATACTTTTGGTATTCTTTTTTCACTATTGCTTTCACGAGAGTAATTTAACTGTTCAATAGCTTCTGATTTCTGTTTTATTAAATTTATTTTTTGCTGGTTGGTATGCCCTTTTTTACTTGGGTTGTGTTCAGTAAAGGCAATGTATTCATAACCAAGTTGACTTGCCTTTTCAATAATTTCTTCCATTGTACTAACCCCTAAGTCATGTGAGGTTTCAATGTCAAAGTTACTATGAATTTGCAAATCAGCCTTTATATCTTCAAGTTTAACTAAATTAGGTAAACTATTATTAAGCGAGCTTTCTATTTCACCGGCGTCTTCCCTTAATTCCGGCTCGATATAACGAAGTCCTAAGAATTCATACAATTCCTCTTCTGTTTTAAATCTGTTCGCTATTCGCTGTCCGCTATTCGCTTTTTTTACTCCATATTCGTTTAAACTGTAACCCAATTTTTTTGCATGTTCTCGAAGTGCAATATTATGAAACTTACTACCTGTGAAATGCTGCAGCGCATTTCCATAGGCCTCACTATCCATAACTAATAAATCTACCTGTACATTGTTTGGAAGAAGCAAAGAGGCTGTAGTATCCCCCGCCTCTATAATTTTTTGTGCCTTTGGATATTTTGTGAAATGTTCAATTAGTTTTGAGTTAAAGTAACCACCTTTGGTGTGGATTTTTTGAGTTTTTGAGTTTTTTGGAGCAGCAAGGATATCAATATCTCCAACAGTTGCCGATCTTCTTCTTAAAGACCCTAATACATCTACATTTTCTACATATTCGCTTTTCTTAATCCATTCTATGACCTCTAGCGCTAAGTTTTCTGCATATGGAAGTAATAGTCTTTTGTTTTTTGCCTTAAGTTTTTCAGCATCTTTTAAAAGCCTTTTTACCTCATCTGGTTTACCCTGAGCGATTAGCCGAAGGGCAGTTTTTAAACCAATTTTAGGAAGCGCCATTAAAATAAATGCCTCTTTTGGAATATCTTTCATTAAATCTTCAAAATGTTTTGATTTGCCTGTTCTAAACAGTTCATCTAAGTGCTTAGCGATTGAAACACCGATTGAAGGAACATCATCAAGTTTTCCATCGTCCCACAAATCTTTAAGCTCGCTTGTAGCATGTTCTATGGAATCAGCGGCGCGATTATAAGCAATTATTTGAAATTTATACTTAATTGGGTCTTTGTATTGATACGAAGCCGCAACATTACGAAGTAATTCAGCAATTTGAGTATTATTCATTTACCTAAATATATCACGAATACATAACTACACCAATCCAAACGGCAAAATCAATTATTACCCAAAGACCATTTAGGATAATCATGGGAACCTCTTTCCGTTTAATTGAATAAATCAGAAGTGGAATTGTTAAAAGCCCATACAAAAGCCATGTAGTTGAAGACACTCCATCTGTCTGTTTTTTAACAAAAACTATGTAAAGCTGATCGATTGTTGTAAAAGGTAAAACTACTGCGCTTATATGTGCAATCAAATCCAGCCTATCATCCACACCATTTTTATTCTTGTCCCTATGTATTTTTTTGTGTTTAGGCATTAATTCAGTATAACAAGTTATTGCTGGTAGATAAATGCATTTTATTGTAAAATAGACAAGTAGTTTTCAGTGTGGGGTCGTAGCTCAATTGGTTAGAGCGTTGCCCTGTCACGGCAAAGGCTGCGAGTTCGAGTCTCGTCGATCCCGCATTGAAAACTGACTAACAGGTTTTAACAGAATATCATAAGGTTTTTTGAAGCTAAATTCTGGTTTTTTGTCACTTAAATAGAAGTTCTCACCAACCTGCATAAGTAGCTCTCTTTTTTCCTCTGGCTTTCCAAGCTTCATAATATCACGAAGCTCAAAAGCGTTGTTCAATAATTTTTCAGCAAGTTCCAACCAATTAAAACCAGTACGCGCACTATCTTTTAACAAACTTTCAATTCTAGCTAGATCCTGTAAATAGAGTTGTTTTTGAATCATAAATTCCTCTTTTGTCAGTTCGCCATTTGCTCTCATTTCAACTAAATTAAAAACCTTGGCCTGTGCAATCTTAAACTGATGTGTATACTTTTCAGTCACAACACCACCTTTTGAAATTTCTTGCTTACTTTTTTCCTTTAAGAGTTTTATACCTAATTCCCATACTTCTTGGTCAATTGTTATCTTTGAAAGCTGTTCCAATAGCTTATCTTCAAAATCTTGTAAAGTAACACTCTTTTGCATACATGATCCTTTACGCTTAGTACAATGAAGGTAAAAATACGTAGCTTTTCTGTTTGTACCTTTATAGAATTTTTCTTTTACTGTTGTAGTTATAGCAGAGCCACAACTAGGGCATTTTAATAACCCGTTGTAGCTATATTTATCCCAGATGTTTACTTGAGGTTTAGACCTGTTTGATAATACTTCCTGAACAGAATCAAATAACTGTTTAGTTATAAGTGGCTCATAAGTTCCTTTAAAAAATTCTCCTTTTCTTTTAAAATAGCCATAATAAGTTGAGTTTTTCAAAATTCGCCTAATACCTTCTTTAGTTAGTTTGTTTTTGCTTGTTGAAACTAAACCTTTCGAATATAAATGGTTTGCGATATGACTGAGCGAGTATTGACCTGTGGCAAATAGTTCAAATGAACTTTTAATTAGTGGGGCTTCGAATGGATCAACTACTAAATTTTTTCTTCCTTTTTCACCTGCAGTTTTATATCCATAAATTGCATCGCTTGGATATTCACCACGCTCAACTTTATGTTTCAAACCTCGTAAGACGTTTTGACTTAACACTTTACTGTACTGATTCGCCATACCTAAATGCAATTGAAGTATAAGAGGGTCGCTATCGGGTGTGTAAATATCTCCCATAGGCGTTCTTATTTCCTTTATCTTTCCATCACTTAGCAGTTGCATTATTATTCCACCCTCTTTCGGGTTTCTACTCAATCTATCAAGTTTCCAAGTAATAATGCCGTTTGCTAAACCCGATTCAATCATTTGAATCATCTCAGTAAATTTTTCGCGCCTGTCTGGTTTATATGCAGATTTGCTTTCTTCTAATCGATATTCAATAACTAAATTGTTTTTGATTGCATACTCCTCACATTCTAAATTTTGATCGGTTATTGAAGCGATCTGTCTTTCCTTTGCTTCAGATGATTTTCTAGAGTATCTTATGTATTTAATTTCCATTTTAATATATTAACTATTACTTATACTTATCAGTAATCATATAGTTTTTATATAGTAACTATAACTATATAGTTACTAATTAGTAAATAGCGTTTTACTTTTTTCAATACCTATATCAATTTCGTCCAGATCAAATTCCTTTACATTTTGTTTGTTCATGCTTTCGATATATTTATCATATATTAGACTTTCAATTTTATACCACTTAGGTTCGTCCTCAAAAAATACAAATGTTATATTCCCTTTATATTTGCCCCAAGTTGACGGTGGCTGAATGTTTAACATATCATTGTGCAAACGAGTATTTTCTCGCTCACTTTTCCAAACTTGAAATCCTTTAATGACAACAATTCCGTATTCAAGTGTGGGCAAATAAATGTTTGCATTTGCTAATAACTTTCCTTTGTCCTTTAATATAATTTTAATTTTAATATCATTGTCCATATTAGTTACTCAACTTTCACAATTCTTTTCACTGAAAAATTTTGTTTTTCAATCTGATAAAGGATTCATGAAATAATCTTGCATTAACCAATAGCTCTCCAAAGAAGTACTCATTTGATGTTTGTTTACAAACTTGAGCATCTTTAAAATTAAAATAACAAACACTGTCAACTTTATTTACAGCAATTAGTTTTTGTCCCCTAGCTAGTAACGCAGACGCCTCTGCTATATCTCTAGTAGAATATGTGTTACCTATTTCCATTTTTTATTTTTTATATATCTCTCTACTATGAAAACTAGACTACGTGCAATGTTTTCTACTTCAACATTGTTAAGTTTCCTATCATATCTTGGCTCAAAAACTTTTTTAATTTCATTTTTTAAATTTTCATTTAACCAGTTCATATAAATATATTTTCTATAAACTGTATGGTAATTAAAATGTAAAAGTTGAGGCTAAAAAAATAGCAGCTTTGTGTAAACTTGAAGCTAACTAACTATTTCGACTGTTGGAAGTAGTTTAAACTGGTCATAGCTTGACTTTATTAACCTTTTGCCTTTGTAACCCAGTTTCCTTTTTATATTCTTGATCACCTGTCTTGCCCTTTCGATTGGATCACTCGAATTGTTGTTAATTTTTGTCTTTGTCATTGATTTATTTAATTCATCTGCTGTAGTGAATATAGTATTATCTTCTGCTAACTTTAATAACGCCTGATATAAATTACTTTTAGGTTTAAGTGAACCAGTATATGTAATCCCTTCTGACATAAAAGTAGCTTTTCCTTTTCGACTGATAACTAGTTTATCTTTACCGTTATTTTGGAAAATGCTTTTATATTTTGCGTATATGCGATCAAATAGATGAATATCTATAACAGTCATTTTTATACCTATTGCATAATAATGATCATTTTCACAAATTTGAACGTCATCGATAACATCGTCCTTTTTTCCATATACGACAAATCCTAATTTCATAAGACGATCTAAAACAATTTGAGTTGCATATAAATCTTTATTAAAGGGTTTAGTTTGAATTGTAAAATATATTTGATTTTGGTTATAGGCTCGAAGTTGAAAATCAATAACTTTCATTGCTTCATAGAGAAGCCTATCATACTCACTGCTTGGATCAATCTTCATTTTAATATATACAAAATAATACCAGATGTTGATATTTATTCAATTAACGTGATAAATTATAGACAGTTAATGGCCTAAACCCAATCTTGGGCATGGCTTATAAAAATCCGTTCAAGGAAATAAGCTCCTAGTCAGAGCATCCTTGAACGGTCGTATTCGAAAGAATATGGGTAGCGCAAGCTATCGCTGGCTGGGAGCTTTTTTATGATAAAACTTATATTGGCGAAGCTCGTTTTACACACAAAACTACTAATTAGTGGCTTTTTACTTACTGTTTCTTCTGTACTTGGTATTGCACAAGATAATGATATAGCACAACTAAATTCTTTACCAAAAGAAATAGTAGTTGCAAACAGTATTAAGCCTACGGAAAATGCAGTTGTTAAAAATTCAGATATACCCACACCAATTTATCCATCCATTACACCGCCATCATCAAGAAAAGCAACTGAAATACCAAATATCACATCTATTATGATTTCAACACCAAAACCTACACCTACACCAAGCTATAACGACATGCATTGTCCAAAAATAATTAGGGTTCAGGACAGTCTTGGTAATAATAGTAATGATATAAATGGCTTGTTTAAAAGAGGTGAAATTAGTAGTTTAAGATTAACGGTTACAGCAGAGGATCCAAAAGGATTGCCATTGTATTACAGATTTGACTCTTTGGGTATTGAAAATACCGACCAACGTTCAATTACATCTAAAGATTGGTCTCAAGATAACTTTATTGACATTAACACTGCCAATGTAATTTTAGGAACGAAAAGATATATTAGTGTTTCTATTGATAATAGAGATGGATATTCCTGCTATGGTTCTCACGATCTATATACAACTGCTTTTTATGATGTAGTTCCATAAGTTATGTTTTTATCTAATTTGATTGTATCAAACATATTTGGAGGAATTTGGGTGGGGATCGGCACTATTCAAGGTTATTCTTTAATAAAACTTTGTTTGCTATGGTGTGTAGTTTCACTATTGCATTTGTTTGTTTTCAATTACAAATCGTTCTCTAGATTTACAAGATTAGTTCAAGTACAAGAAATCGTGCTTAACACAAAAGTAAGCGCAAATCCAAATATCATTTGGCTGGTTTTAAATTTATTTAGTGCATTCACAATAACATTCATTACTGGCTTTTTAATTTCGAGAATTTTTAAATGAAATTTAATAATAGATCACTATTTAAAACTAGAGTTTTCTTACTTATTAGAAGGATCACATTAACCTTGATTATATTTTCAGTCGGATATGCTGTTAGTTATGTTTACAATCAACCACCAAATCCTAATATAAATGGATTAACCAAAAATACAAATGGTGTGATGGGGCATATCAAATCCAAGTATTTTGATACGACTGATTACAAATACAAAGGTTATTATATTAGTCGAGATATATTAGTTTCCGACATGCCAACAGGGTTTATACACCTTTTGACTATAAAACAATTTCTAGACCATTTGGTGGTTCTACAGAGTATGGTATTGACGATCCTCACGACTCCTTCGACATAACAGGTGATGGTGTTTACGAAGATATTTATATTTATTCAGATAACCTAGATTATCCACCTCATAATATATTCATTATCGATCATTCAAATAATATAATTTTTGAAGCTACAAATTTACACGGTGTTACTTTTACGCCTTCAAATAGTGGAAACGGATTTTATCTTTATTATTCGACTTTTAATGAAGAAACAAATAAGTGCTGTGATATTGGACTCACATTAGTTAGGTTTTACTATGAAAACAATGAACTAAAACCAATTTGGGAGCAAAGAAAAGAATACTTAAAGGTTATTGAGACTAAGTGATGAAATTCCTAGATTCGTATCGTCTACTTTTGTATATTTTTTAAACCTAGCTATTTTTTCTTCAAGTTCAGCCAACTTTATATCTAATTCTTCATCAGTTAAGTCTGCAAACTCATCGTATGTTGTAAATCTGACCTGTTTTATATATTTACCTAGTATCTTATATGCTTTATCAAGTGCGTTAGCTCTTGCTCTCCAATTACTACTATTAAGTAGAGATAAATGAGTTTTCATCAATTTTTCCTCAGAAAGGTATTTTTCTACCAATTCCTTCCATCCCAAGCTTTCTGTTAGTTTTTTAGGTGTTTTTGCTGTTGTCCTTGAATACCCAGCAGAAACCATAGCTTTATTTACATTTCCACCATTTTCCACTAATTTTGCAATTGCTATTTTTTGTTTTATTGTTGACATACATATATTATATTTGAAATAGGATGACTTGTTAAATCAAAAAACGAAACTATAATTCAAATATGCAAAGTTTTTGGCATAGTATTTCGGGTCGTTATAACACTACAGAAAGGTGGATTGGCTTGGATTACAAGAGTTTGTTTCTTGATCCCGTTATAGCAAAAATCACTTATGTTCACGAGATAACACATAGTGTTTTGGGAAGTAACACTGATTTTGGACTTGCAACACAGACAATCCACTCACTTCTACCACACATTGCCAGTATTGATGAAGTTGATAAACGCAAAATATATGAGAAATTGTACGAATCTCAACTTTTTGTTCAAGAAGGTAGCGCTTCGTTGATGGAAATGCTTATGCATAGATCTTATGTTGGTAAAGAAAGATCAATAATTTGGGCATTCGAACACTTACCTTATGATTATTTAGATAGGCTTAAAAAACTTATGTTTGTAATGGACATGGGAAAACGATATAGAGAAGAATTTACTAAAAAGATCTCTCATCTTGCTATGCATACTGGTATCAGAAAGGCCATTGTAGAATATGATTTATTTAAAAAACCAAATAACTTCATTTCGTATTTAGATAATGAGGATAATAACCCTGACAAACGTTTTATGAAACTTATAGATTTGTTGCATTATAATCAATTTCTTGTAACGAAAGATGTCCGTGAAATAGCCGATCGTTCTGGTATTAAATTTTTTCCAGATGTAACAAAACGTGATGTTGCCAACTTCCTAAATTATATGCATGATTTAACCAAAAACAAACACTATTATTTTACAGAAGATGACATTAAAGACGCTCCGCAAGGGGGTTTAGTAATTCAACAAGCAAGTAATAATACATTTATAGCAAATATGAATCTGAATATAGTTGAATCAAGCATTGCGCTTTGGGAAATAGACGATATTATCAATTATTCAGATGTAACAGAAGCGGTATTTGTAACTAGACTTAGTGATGATTGGGACTACAAAAGTAGAGTAGAAAACTTACTAAACAAAAAATACGAGGTAGGCTTTTTAGCTTTTACTAGAACCTGTGAGAAATATCTAATTGGCCTTGATACTGTTGAGTTGTCAAGACTCTTAAAAAATGAATTTAACGGGAAAACTTTAATAGTGAAGTGGGGTCTTTATGATATTGAATCAAAAGATTTGAATTACTTCCCCAATTCAAGAAAACCAGATGTAGTTATCTACAATACAGTTCAGGACCTGAGAAATAAATTTAAATCTTGGTTTAATAAAAATAATAAAGCAGATTACGTTGTTTTAAATGCATCGGAAAATCACCCGTTTCACTCCTTAGTTTTAAATGTTAGTGATGTAATACATTTTGTCAACACATTTGGCAATAAAGATATTGAGGATTTTATACGTGATTATAATGTGAATCTAATTAAAACAAAACCTAATTTGATAAATAATTTTCGCAAACATTTAAACAACTTGTTATCAATATGGATGGGCTTAGATTGGGATGTTGATTGGTATGAAACCATGATAAATAAAGAATATGTTGTTTATAGGAAATAAAATTTCAATGAGTACAGAATCAAGAATAATCAGTAAGCTTAACACTCTTATACAAAGTGGTATTAGTTTGGAGTCAGAGACATTTTATATAATGGGACAGATTAGAAAATTCTTGGAACACACATTCAAGAATGATAGAAAAATATGGGAGATGGAATATCCAACTTTATCATTGTTTAATGACTGGATATTGCACAACCATTTAAATGGAACAGGTGCAAGAAGAAAACTAGATGAATACGCAAGGTATTTAATTAAGAGTAATAACAAACGAGACCCGTTTGAGTTAATGAAAAACATCACGCTATTTTTAGATTTAAAAAAAGATCTTGAAAAATTTTGTCTAAACTACAAACTTGAATCTGATTTGCTCAACTCAAGAAACTGGAGGATTTTTATAAGACTTTTAATTGAAATTCTCAAAGATTTTCCACTAGTCGGCGTGGGAGATTGCTACATCAATAAATTCTATATTAAAAATACAACCAACAATGACGTAGTGACGTTCGTAGTTAACAGCTCAGATGGATTACATGGTGAGTATCAAATTGATTTTGAAATACTCGCTGATGAACTACACTAAATTAGATTATTCAAGCGACTAACTAGTATTTCGTCAATTACAGAAATTTAGCTTTGCTTAGTTTAGTTGGGGGAAATCTGTCCCCATTTGTTGTCTAAACTCATGAAGAGTTAATCTTGTATTGCTGGGTAACTTTGGAGTTCCAACTTCGATCAATTTTCTCGCACTATCGGTTGTTATATTTGTTTCTGCCCAATTGTCTATTCTTGAAACAGTTACATTACCTGAAGTCCCAAAGGTGTCAGAAAGCATTTTTGAAAGTGCATTTGCCCCTTTCGGATCCTTAATTTCTGAAACAAGTGAAGACATCTTTTCTTTCTCTTCATCTTTCTTAGGACTTGAACTTATGTCTAATCTGTACAACTTTTTACCGTCTGGTTCTTGTAAAAGTATCTCTTGAGTTAACTCTCCACTTTTCTTGTATTTTGTAAGCGAAATTCTAAGTTCTAAATCTCCATCATCAAATTCAAGCATAGTTCTAGCTGTAAAGGAAATCAAGAAGTCATCATTTAGTGGTTTATCTACGGCAAATTTATCAGCATCATCTTGTGTGAGTCTGTTTGAAGCTTTTTCTATTTGTTCTTTTGGGCCAGGACTAAATTTAAGTAAATCCATGTAACTATTATAGGATAAGTTGATTGAAAAAGCAAATTATTTTGGAGAATAAAAGTTGTATAAGTAGTCTACCAACGCCCGCATTGAAAGCTAGTTTCAATAACTATATTAAATTGGATATACCCCGTGACGAGATTAGAAGTTTTGGTATAATTTTTTTAATGAAAACATTTTTTCTTGATACCTCAAATAAAAGTTCTGCTGCATTTGATCTATACCTGAAAAGGGGTAGATGTGAGAAATTAATGGTCTTGATCGACGGCGATGGTGGTAATAGATTAAAATTGAGGCCGCTAGCTAAGTTTTTATTTAATGAAATTCAAGACTCAAATATAGCAGCAATCTCGTTTGAACAAATGGAGACAGACATGCGGTTTCCTGCTCCAAAAACACAGCTATTAAATCTTGTAGAGATCATCTCAAAAATCAGAGAAATTATAAAAATTAAAGAAATAAACTTAGTTGCAACAAGCGGCGGTGCCATTAGTGCTGTACTTGTGGTTGTTAATAAGGAGGATTTAGGTATAAAAAATGTAGTTTTGCTTGATCCTACGGATTACCTATTAAGAGATCTGACATTGCCTCTTGGTCAAACTTGGGACGGTAATCAAAAATATCCTGTGGATAAGAAGACTTTTAGTTCACTTCTTAAGGGTGTTAGACATGATGTAAAAGTACATGTAATTAATTTTACGCTTAGAAACTGTATAGATGGCAAATATGGAATAGATAGAGGTTTTGATTATCCAGAAGGCCATTCGCGTCTAAACAATGATATGGTTAGGTCTTTTTATATCAGAACACCAGATATTAATAAGGGGATATACATTGAAGACAATAAATTACCACAGGCTTTCCTAAGAGATGGTAAAATCAAAAGCAACTTGAATATTATTAAGAAATACATTATGGATTTTATATAAGTATTTCTAAATATTGTTTAAATTATACCAACCTCTCTCTTGACAGATAATTAATATCTGCTATAAATTTCAGGTAAGTTATCTTCTGCCCTGAGGAAAAAGGGGTGATTAAATTGGACATCAAAAAATTATTGAAAACAATTAAACTTAATGAATCTTCAATTTCTTTCGTCTTGGGGTTAATTGTTGTAATTGCAGTTTCTAGCCTAGCTTTTAGATACATCAAAAATACCAAAAGCAGTATACCAACAGAACTCTTAACAGGAACTAGCACGCAGCAAGAAGAAGAAACAGCCCTAAATTCATATGAAGTTAAAACAGGTGATTCGCTTTGGAAAATTGCAGAAAACTACTATGGAGATGGATTTAAATGGATTGATATTGCAACAGAAAATAAGCTTTCCAATGCAAGCCAAATTGAAGTTGGACAAAAATTGACAATTCCAGAATTAGGCAAAGAGGAGGTTGCCGGTGCAAACACTGAAACTGACTCAATCCAAGGAAACACCTACACAGTACAAAAGGGAGATTCTTTGTGGGATATTGCAGTCAGAAGTTATGGAGATGGATATAAATGGGTAGAAATTGCAAAAATAAATAAACTTACAAACCCCGACCTGATCCATTCTGGAAATATCTTAACAATTCCAAGATAGACGCTCACCTACCCGCAAAATGTTATAATTGGTTAGTTTTCTTGTGCTGTGGTATTCGCGGCGGTAGTTCAGTAGTAGAATGTCTCCTTCCCAAGGAGAAGGTCGCGGGCGCAAATCCCGTCCGCCGCTCATAAGGAGCCAGCCTACGTAGCTCAGTTGGTAAGCATAGCTTGGCCAACTTCGCTACAAGATTAAGCCTACGTAGCTCAGTTGGTAGAGCGGCGGTATCGTAAACCGCAGGTCGTCAGATCGTAGCTGACCGTAGGCTCAAAAAGAAAATACTCGACAAAGACAAAGAGAAGTGGCAGAAAGCCTTGCAATGTTACTAGTTGGAATTCCTCTATATAAATATCATTGGGGTCTTATCAAAAGCGAAGATAAAAGTTAAGCGTTTTTATCAAGTTTTTTCTTCAAAACTTTATAGACTTCTTTTTGAGCTTCTTCCACAGTCATATTCCATGCTTTGGCCATTTCTTCAAATGATTTGTCAGTCAAGGAAGCTCCTGTCATATCAGGCTTACCCATATTGTCATCTGTAATTCCACAACCACAATTAAAACACATATGGACAATATACAATAACCAATCTACAATTTTCAAGTATGAAACTTCAACTGGTCAGAAAAATTACAGAAGCTAAAGATACTGTTAGTTTCTTTTTTTTACCTTCCGAAAAAGTAACTTGGCAAGCTGGACAGTATGCTTACTTAACAATTGGTGAAATTACAAAGCAATTTACAATTGCCAGTTCCCCCACTGAAGAATTTATTCAAATTACAACAAGAATAAGGGAGGGTTCAGAATTTAAACAAAATTTAAATAGATTAGAAATAGGAAGTAAAATTGAAGCCCGTCTTCCCTTCGGCACTTTTGTCCTAGATTCTAATTATCTAGTGCCTACTGCCTATCATGTTTTCTTAGCTGGAGGGATTGGAATTACACCATTTAGATCAATGATTAAATATAATTTGGATCTGAAGCTAAATATTCCCATGTACTTAATTTATTCAAATTCCGATAATGAATTTGTTTTTAAAAACGAGCTTGACGCTTGGCAAAAAGGAAATAATTTATTAAAAATTGAGTATGTAAATACTTCAGTTGATGGTAGAGTCGATAAACTCAAAATAAGTAATTATCTTAATACTTGGAACTTGACACTTGATGCGTGTTTTTTTTGGCTTGTCGGCCCCCCTGGTTTTGTTACTGCCATGGAAAATATCTTAGAAGAATTAAAAATCCCAGAAGACAATGTAAAAACTGAGAAATTTACAGGATATTAAATTAATAGGTTAATTAAAGTTTAATTAATTAAATGTCATTGCGATCCCGCAATGCGGGAGAAGCAATCTAAAAACTAAAAGATCGCCACCCGCCACGCTTCGCTCGCGGTCGCGATGACATGTGGGGATCATACCAGTTAGCAAACCTTTGTCTATTCTGGATCAATTTTTTCTAGCAATTCTAAATCTTCTATTGTCGGCCTCCCCTCAAGAAATCTTAATCTTGCTTGTCCCATTTGTCTTGTAAATTCATCCCCAGTGGCAATCCCCATCTTAATCAATTGAAAAGCCGTAAACCGTTCCTCTTCATCGTCACCCTCAGGAATCCTTACCGGTTCAAGTCTTTTTTCTATATTCATATTCATATGCTTCATATTTTAACCTAAATTTTGTTTTTTTGGTATAATATACACATGAGTGGTGAGCAAGTAATAGAAGAATTAAAAAGAGTCCACGATCCGCTGTCTGGCGGTGAAAATCCGAAGACTCCGATTCAATATGAAAAAGGTCCATTAGATGAAAATTTAGGTGGCTCAAATAACAATTCTGGATCGATAATACTGCCGGTGGCGACTTTAAAGCCTCAGACTAAAATATAAACATCTTGATTCGTGTCGGATACGGCAACTTTCTTGCCTTCACCCCGAAGCACTCGCTCAAGAGGCTTACACTTTATACACCCATTTTTAGGACATTTAAAATGGTTTAACTGTCTTGCAAGTTTTATTCTTCTGGCAATCGTTAAAATATTTTCCTTTGATTTCTCATAATCAGGCAGGTCTTTTTCTACAGGTTTTATGTCTTTATTTAAATACCAATATGAAACTTTTGTCACTAATCTTGTTTGCAGATTTGAAGCCAAAAGGTAATAGATTGGAAGCTGTAAAGATTCTTTGCCCTCTTCATTTTTTCCCGTCTTAAAATCAATTAAGTGAATTGAATCGCTTTGATCTAGATACTCAATCCAATCAATTTTGCCGCATAAAATAATCTCATCTTCTTCAGACAGATAGAAATTGGGGATAAAATCGCTTTTAATTTTAATAGCCTTTTTAAGAAGCAGCCCAGGATTTTTTTGCACTCTTAAAACCATCTCCATACCTCGATTTTTATATTCATCCTCTTCTGATTTTGACTTAAAACCGCCAGCTTCGCCAGAAACTTTGAGCCATGCCTCTTCAAATTTTTTAACAAGCGGTATTTTAAATCTTTGATCCGAAGGTAAAATTGATAACGATTCTATTACCTCGTGCACCACAGATCCAAGGGAAAGAGCAGGTGTTGTAATTGTTATTTTATGAGAAGTTATGGGGTCTTTATAGACATTTCGCAAATAATATGCCCTTGGACAAGCCAAAAAATCAGAAATTGAGGAGTGGCTTACCCATGTAGCCTTGTATTTATCCATTTTAGTGATATAACTATTATACATGACAAAATATTCAAGGCTAGCCTCAGTCGAGGAAAAAAGGAATATAAAAAGAGCTTATTTTTATATGATCCTGTCAATTACTGCTGTACTTTTTCTGGTCTTTTTTGGACTGCCAACGCTTATAAAATTTGCCGGGTTTGTAGGTAGAATTGGAAAACCCGACTCCCCAGTTGACATTGCAGATACAACGCCTCCCGCCCCACCTCAAGTTGAAAATCTTCCCGAGTATACAAATCTAAAAACAATTGAGATAAAGGGCAAAACTGAAGAAGGGGCGATTATTATAATTCGTGCCAATAACAGAAATGAAGAGGTGGTATCTGATGCAAATGGAGATTTTAGATTTGAATTCAAACTAAATGACGGCGAGAACTTAATTGACTTTATGGCAAAAGATTCATCAAACAATGAAAGCCAGAAAACTGAGACCTACAAAATAATATTTGATGATCAAAAACCTGAAATTACAATTGAATCGCCTTCGGATGGAAACTCTTTTTATGGACAAAATCAAAGACAACTGGCAATAAAAGGAAAGATCTCTGAAATTGTTGATCTAAAGATAAACGAAAGAGTCGTCTCCTTAAAGGATGATCTAAGTTTTATATTTTCAACAACACTTTCAGAAGGAGAAAACAAATTTGAAATCAAAGCAAAGGATATGGCAGGAAATGAAAATTCAACTTCGTTGACTGTTAATTTTACCCTCTAATCCAATTAAACTAAATAACCAAAACATAATATGTGGGTAGAATAAGCTATTTGAAAATAAACTATGAATAAAAACTACGATAAAGCTAGCTTTAAGAACTAAGCCATATGGCATATGACTTATAGCATACAACAACATCATTGTCCCAATTACACCTGTTGTTGCCAACAAAAATAATATTGAAGAATCCAGACCAGAACATGAATGTGAGTTGTAATTTCCTGCCTTCAACTTACATAAATTGTTAAAGCCAATGCCATATATGGGTGAATTCTTAATAATCTCAAGACTTTCAGTATAATTTTGTAACTTATTCACCCCACTTGCAGTTCTAGTTATAGTTGTGCCCTCTCCAATATTTTTAGGAATAAAAAGAAACACAAATATTAAAAACAGGATTACAAATATCTTTTTTTTCCAAATTAAAATAAGTAAAGCAAGTAAAATACTCACTCTAGAATAAGTTAATAAAATTGCGCTACTTAAAAAAATGCTTAATATATTTTTTTTATAATCAATAGATAAAATTAATCCTAAAACTAATATTAAACCCAAAAAAGTTGGATCTAAAAATGTTCCTATCATCCTCAAGTAGTGATCATCCCAACCAAACTCAAAAAAGGCCCTAGTATCTGGATATATAAAATACTGGATAAAACCAAAGAGAGCTGAATAAAAAGTAACTGCCATTAAACTTTTAGTTATATCTATTTTGTTCTTTAGATAATTAGTTATATAAACTGCAATCATTGAGTATGACCAAAGACGAACTAAGTATAATGACGAATTAAGAGTTAAAAGTGAATAATTAAGAATTAACCCAAAAACACAAAACAATAAAAAGTTAAGAAAGTATTTATACCACTCGGGATATTGAGGTTTTTTAAATAATGTAATAATGGCCAGAGTCAAAACCAAGACATCAAAAAGGTTAATAAAGCCAATTTTTAATAGTTGGCCAAATGGAAAAACAATTAATATTGCCCAAAATATAACTTTGACCATGATAAATATGAGTGGAAACTCATCACTAAGGCAGATACAAAGCCTACCATACCATCTAAAAATCCCAATCTAAATATGTAATTATATATAAACTTACCTACTGGCCAAATAATAATTTTAATTATCGTCGATTTTTTCCCTTCCTCATGTAAAGATTTAGCGTGCAAAGTTGAAAAATAATTTATGTTATTTATGTAATCTTTTAGTGTTGGGTGCGGGTAATGTAATAAAGGATTTTTAAGATATCCAACCTCACCTCGAATATCCCAATATTCATGAACTTTTCTTTTCCATATTCCCGTACCTTTTCTACCTAATCTAATTAGTGTAGTGTTCCCAAACCAGCCTGATCTAGAGTATTCCCCATGTTTGAGTTCTTTACCAAAAAGATAATCCACGCGTCTTATGTAATACCCATTTTTTGTAGTATTTTTTATCACACTTTCGATTTCATTTTTTAATTCATCAGAAACAATTTCGTCTGGATCGACAAATAAAACCCATTCCGATTTAGCTTTTGATAAAAGTAAATTTTTTTCTTTTGCAAAATCTTTTACATTTCTTTTTTTTAGAGTTAATATCTCTATCATTTTGTTAATTTAAAAAAGTAATAAATTACAAATGGATATGCTAAAAGTGTTGCAATTATTGTTGCGTATCCTGCTCCAATTACACCAAATATTTTAATAAGTGGAAAAGTTAGGAAAAATAGTAAGGCTGAACCAATAAAAGTAATTAGAGTAACAACTTCTTGTTTTTTTAAACCTAAAAAGAGTGAGAAAAATGAGTTAAATATAGATTTAATTAGTCCAAAAATGGCCAATATTTGTAATACCGGTACCATTGAAAGCCATTTATCTCCATAAACAATTTTTACGATTTCTACAGGGTATTTAAAAAGAATAATTACAAATGGAACTACAAAAAGACAGATAACTAAAAGGGTTTTAAAAAATGCTTTTCTAAGTCGTACTTTATCACCTTCAATTTTGGTATAAATTGGAAATGTCACTTTATTAAATACCTCTCCAACTTCTGAAACAGGTACGGTTGATAATTTATATGCTTGTTGATAAACACCAAGTGAAGTTGCCCCCATCATTTTTCCAACAAATAAATCATCAATATTTTGGAACAAATAATTAAATACTCCAGCTCCTGTTATCCATTTACCTCTATTTATGACTTCCAGTGTCTTTTCTTTTTCAAAAACAAATTTAGGTCTTGGGCTAAATATTTTATGAGACAAAACAATTTCTAAAATCGTAGAAAAAATCATTCCCAAAACTAGCGAATTTTCAGACTTGGTAATCAAGGCAATAATAACAGTAAGTAAAAAATCTAGTCCAAAAATAGAAGATTCATAAAAAAATTGTTTCCTAAATTCCAGATTTTTTTGAAATTTAACACATGAGGGATTTATAAATCCTCTAATAATTGGAACTAGAGATATCAACCTTATGATATAAACTGCGCTTTCGGATTCAAAATAATTCGCAATAACAGGTGACAATAAAAATATCAAAAACCCGATTAAAAATCCTCTAATAATTGAAATAAACCAAGCTGAATTAATATACCTGTCGATATTATCCTTTTTTTGTATTAAAAATATGTTTATGCCCGTCTCAGTCATTATTTCTAGAAATCCCAAAACTAAAGTTGCGATGCCAAAAATTCCAAACTGAAGAGGACTTAAAATACGGGCTAAAATTGCGATTTTAATAAGAGCTAAGCCCCTTGTTAATCCGCGAAGAATCCCCATCCAACTTATGCCTTTTAGGGCTTCTTTATAATATCCCATACATACCTGATTGTAGCAGAAATAATTGCAATATCGGACACGAATTGGAGTATTATCCCCCACCACTTTGCTTTTTTATACCCATACAGCATATAGCATAATACATATAGCAAAAATAAATAGTAATTAAAGAATAGTAACCAGATTCCAACAACATATCTTGCAAAAATACTCAGTATCTTCAAGTTATGTGTTTTCCATTTTTTGGTTGGGTGCCACCAAATACCAGAATTCAAATCACCCAATGCGTATCTATATATCTTAAATCCAAAATCATAAATTGATTTAGGCATTTCCCAGAAAACAACTGCGTCTTTTACTACTTTAAACTTCGCCCCCCTCTTAATCAAATTAATATTAAATAGGCTATCCTCTGCCGTGTCATTTAAATTTTCAGGGAAGCCGCCGGCTTTTTTCCAGATTGTTTTAGTAAAAGCCATCGACCTAGCAGAAGGTAAAAAATCTTTATTCATATTTTCCCGGCTAACACCCAAAAATACACTTTCTGCTTTTTCAAAATTGTTATTTGCAACCATTTTGTAGCCGCCACTGACAACATCAGTACGAGGAACTTGGGAGAAAAAAACTCTGTCATTGCGAGGAGCTTGCGACGAAGCAATCTTAAATGGTTTAGTTATTTTTTCTAGCCAATCCTTATTTGGCACACAACCTGCATCAGTTATAGCAATTATTTCATTTCTGGCTTTTTTTATTGCAGTATTTCTCCCCTCGGCTCTACTTGCTCCCTCTTTATTTATTATTTTTATTTTTAATTTGTTTTGATTTTTTGTTTTTTTGAATCTTTGAGTTTTTGTACTTGCATCGACCACTATCACTTCATCAGCTTTTAAAGATTGATTGTTTAACGCATTAAGAAGTTTATTAATGCTCTCTGATGATTCATTGAATATGGTTACACAAACAGAAACTTTTTTATCTTTTAAAAATTTTAAATTTGCCATAATTTCAAATAGACTTTTAAAACATCATCCCAACCAGGAACTGTTTTCATCCTTTTTATCTCTTTCCAGTAATCTTCTTTTAATTTATTGTGAGCAAATGTCATTATCTTGCACCCCATGTTTTTAGCTTCCAAATAGGAAAGATAGCCAGAGGGCGCACAGTATTCTGAAGAGATTAAATATTTTTCAGGATCTTTAACTTTTTTAATAACCTTTCCGTATTTTTGGCATTCCTTTCTCAAGTTCCCATCCCCCACAAAAATAATCCTATATCCTCTGTATCCGTAGACTAGTCTACTAGACCAAGATAAAAACTCTAATAATCCCGTATCTTTTTCCAATCTCCCCAACCAAACAATTGTGTTTTCTTTTTTTTGTTTGTTTTGATTTTTTAATTCTTGGAGTTTTTGAGTTTTTTCTACGCCTCCATATATTACAAAATCGGACTTTATTCCATAATACTTTTCAATATATTTCCCAACACATATATTTCCGCTTGTTAAATAATAAGCAAGTTTTTTATTTAATATATTCCAATAAGGAATTGGAAATTTCCCCTCCCAACCATGAAAGGTTATGTATACTTTTTTCCAAAAAAATAAGAACCTAAAAGGTAGATACCAGATAAAAACATCATGAATATGAATAATGTCAGAATTTAAAATTAATCTATAATTTTTTAAAAACCAAAACCAAATATAAAATAGCCCAATAATTTTAATATGTGGTTGTTTGATATCTTCTCCCGAAATAATTTTTGTTTTAATTGTTTTTGTTTTGTACCTTAAAGCATATAGCTTGTGGCTTATAGCCTCTATGTGCTTCTCCACCCCTCCCACCCGCGGCCACTTATATTTTGAAATAAAAAGAATCTTCATTTTTTTCTAGCTAAAACTACCAAATTTGATACACCAAGAAAGAACAATTTTTCATCAATAAAAGTTAGTAAATCTGATATAACCTTAAATCTATTTGCTAAAGCTACAATTATTGACCTTGTTGTTGATGTAAATAAATAATCTCGGAGTATCCCTTGATTTTTTTTGGTTTTTATAATATCGAATTTGCTATTTTTGATAAGCTTTATAAATCCAGAAGCATCATATCTTCTCAGATGACCCACTTCTTTATCGAATTTATTCAATAGTTTCTTTCTATATAGAAATGACGAAGTTAATGGAATTGAAAAAACAACCAGACCATCTTTTAATAACAACTTATGAATTTTTTTTAAAGCTTTTTCATGATCTTTGATATGTTCTAATATCTCAGAGCAGACAATTAAATCGTACTTGTCTTTTAAATCTAGTTCTGGGTAACTTGCTAAAATAAACTTTGTTCTAGTCTTCAGACCAAGACGCTTAGCATTTGTGTTTGCTAACTTTATCGCGTTCCTAGAAACATCAATGCCTAAGACATTTGACCCTTTTGAAGCAAAATAAAAACAAGTAGTCCCTGTACCGCAGCCAATATCCAAAACTCTTTTGTTCTTGTGGTCTATATTTGACAAAACTGACAGCAATGGCCTATGAGTATAATCAAAATCATTTATAACCCTTTTTTCTTGTTGACGGTTTAAATGATATTTTTCATATAAAGTCATAATTTACAATTTTCTAATAATTTATCTCCATGCATAAATGTAACCATACAAATTGTTACTTTCTATTATTTTTGTTTCGTAACCAAACGATACAAGTTTATTAATAATTAAATCACTACTTAAAATAGAGACATTGTTGTGATATTCAATTGCAATTTTTTTGATAAATTCCCAATCCCTTCTCGTGGTACCTCCAAACAAAAAGCCTTCACCTCCTTCACAATCAACCTTTAAGAAGTCGATTTTCTTGATTTTGTAATCACGCAAAAAGTCTAGAAACCTGATCGACATTACCCTTCTGTAGGAATCTTGACTTTCTTTATTATCAAATTTAAACACTTGCCCATGAGAATCAATCTCGGACAGATATAATTTCACTGAACCTTTTTTACTATAAATAGCCTTATTTACACAATCAGGTGTATTCAAACCATTGTATTTAAAATTTTTTCTAATGTATGTTAAATTATCACTTAGGGGTTCGATTGCATAAATTTTTGACGCACCACAGATCGCAGCATATACGCTAAACACTCCGATATTTGCACCTATGTCTACCACAATATCGCCTTTTTCAATCTCTAAGAAACTAGGATTGTACACTTTTTTCACAAAAACCTCATCAACGATATCAACCAATAAACTTTTTTCGCCACCAAAAAGAGTAGTTCCGTTTCTCAATGAGACCATTGTGATCGGTCTCTTTTCAATCCTAGACAATATTATGTCGAACCAACTAGAATAATTATTTATCAAACTAGATATATACCTTATCTTACCGAAAAACATATTGATGTTTTTATTAAATCACATTTAGACTAAATCAACAGTAGCAATTATTTATTAAAACAAAGCCCGGCCTTGACATATTTACAAAATGAGCATTAAATAATAATAGATTAAGTATTATTCATATTTACATATTTAAATGAACAAAATATTGGCTTATTTGTTTCTTATTATACTAATTTCATTTTTGTTTATACTTCCTTCAAAGATCATACATGCAATAAGTGCATCACCTATATTATTTATAGATAATTTCAATAGACCAAATAGCATCAGTTTAGGAGAAAATTGGACACAATTTTATGGAAACCAACCGGCAGGCATTGAAAATGATAAGGCTTATGTGGAAGTAGGTAGAGGTGGTCTGTGGGGTTTTTACAAAGTAATTGGATTAAATACCCAGGACCAGGATGTAAGTATTAAATTCATTCATCAAAACGGTGACACTACATTGCTTGCAAGAGTAATCGACATAAACAATCGAATCGCAATAAATTACTATCAAACAGGCCCATTAGAAATTTATGAGGTACACAACGGAAACTACCGGCTAATACCAAACTCAGCACCACGCGCCATAATTGGAGAAGAATATACATTCAGAGTTAAACTCGTTGGAAATTCTATTAAAGTTTGGGTAAATAACAATTTGTATGCTGAGAGCACACTAAACTATGTTACATCCGGTTCTGCAGGTTTTGGAGCAAATGATGGTTACACTAAAGTATATTTTGACGACTTTGTTGTATTAGATGGATCTATGGATCCACCCATCTCAACACCAACACCCTCACCTTCGTCCACTCCCACCCCCACTTCATCTCCATCCCCCGTCATTCCAATAATCCCAGTTGTAGATCTAAAACAGTATGCGGGTGGGTGGGAAAATGATTTATATGACAATGTTTCCGGTACCATTAAACAGTTCGGATGCGCACTTACAGCCGCGGCAATGATACTTGATTATCACGGTCACAAAATTTTACCTGGCGAACTAAATAATTGGTTAAAACAACAACCTGACGGCTATATACGAAACGGACTAGTTAACTGGCTTGCAGTCTCAAGATATACCAAAGATAATTACTCTCCAGCTTCTAGAACTCTTGAATACAAACGCCTTTTACCAACAGAGGAAAATCTTGACGGTGAACTTTATAATAATAGACCAACCATTTTAAAAGAAGATGGCCATTTTGTTGTAGCCACAGGTAAATTAACTAATACTTATACCATAAATGATCCGGGTTATTCTGATCGATCAACTTTATCTGCATACAACAATAATTATCTAGCAATTAATTCATATACCCCATCTGATTCAGATTTGTCATATATGATGTTTGTTGCCGATAAAGATATCGTTTTTGAATTATCTGATTCGAAAGGAAATCCTGTTTCTAGCCAAAATTTTATCGAGGAACCAATTAGTGACTTAAATGATCCAACAAATAAAAGTGGCGAACCGTTGTCCCTATTGATATTGGAAAAACCCGCTTCAGATGAATATAAATTAAAAATATCGGGTAAACCTGGTTTCTATACACTCGATTCTTATTTATACGATATTAATGGAAATCCAACTAAAAAAAGTTTTTCAGGTGAATTAGACAAAGACGGTTCTGATATTTATCATGTCTATTTTGGTGAAAATAACAAAACACTATTTGACAAAACTCCTCCATCCATTAGTTATTCAATTAGCCCGCTTCCAAATGAGTTTGGTTGGAATAAAGAAAATGCAACAATTACATGGACCGTCGACGACTTGGAATCCAATTTTTCAACAAATGGTTGCAATGAAAAATACATTGATGTTGAAACCTTGAATATAACAATTACATGCAGTGCATCTAGTCTTGGTGGGTTTTCAGAAAAAAGTGCAATGATAAAACTTGATAAAACTAAACCAACTATAAATATCATTACACCCGCCGATGGTTATAAATATATAATTGGCACAACAATTACCCCAAACTGGAATGTGTCAGACTCGCTTTCGGGTATAAAGTCGACGACAACAAATCATGATGCTTTAAGCAATAAATTTACTGTCAGGACAGAAGATTGGGCAGGGAATATTCATGAAAAATCTCATAGCTATTTTTATATTTATAATTTTGTCGGCTTGTTAACTCCAATTAAGCAAAATGGAAATATCTTTAATTTTAATCGCACAATTCCAATTAAATTTCAATTAACAAACTCGAGCAATGAATATATAGACACGGCAGTTGCATATTTAGAAATAAAAAACGGCCTATTGCCAGTTGTTTCATCGGGTTTTTCAAACTACGGCAATAAATTTAGATATAATCAAGACACAAATGAATATATCTACAATCTTTCAACAAGACTTAATAATTTTAGTAGAGGAAGGTTCGAGTTGATAATTAATCTCGATGATGGAGAAAAATATTCTTTTCCTATTGTGCTACGATAAGCTCTCTAATTCTCTTAACAACTGCATAAACAAAGACTGCTTGACCTAGCCAGAATATTATCTTAAACCATAAAGCTTGCGCATCACTTCCAATGTTTACGGCGTGGATTGAAACAAATACAAAAACCAGATAATTTAATATATGTATTTTTCTCCAATTATTATCAATAAAATCTCCAATTTTTTTACCTAAAAACACTGCAAGTTTTCCTCTGAAAAATGCTGTTATTGCAGTTATCGTCACTATCCAAAACGCCATCCTGCCAAAATTCACAAACATTTCATATTTTCCGTCGCACAATAAACAAATATCTATATAGACATAAAAGGGGTCGAAATCTGATACATAAAAATACTTAAACAATACCATCAAAAAGGGGTGTAAAAATATGACAGAATAGGCAATTACCCCATTAATTTTATGATATTTGACAAATTTTCTATCAGTACTTAAAAAAATCTGCAGGGTAATTAAAATATAACCCAAAACACCTGTTATTCTTTGTAATAAATTTATAAGTTCAATATTTGTCATGATGCAAGTATGCGAAATCTGCCAAAACACATTTTATCAAAAATTACCAAGTTGCGCACTCGCCAACGAAGAGTACCAGGATCAATTCTATACTGATTTTATTCAATCCAAATTTAGGTTAAGCATTTGTGATCGCTGTAGGATTTGAACCTACGACCCCTTCAATGTGAATGAAGTGCTCTACCGCTGAGCTAAGCGATCGA
Source organism: Candidatus Microgenomatus sp. (assembly GCA_020724585.1). Taxonomy (GTDB): domain Bacteria; phylum Patescibacteriota; class Microgenomatia; order UBA8517; family UBA8517; genus DYGS01. Next base: position 367,747 of record DYGS01000001.1, on the reverse strand, counting down.
TAATTCAGCTAATTTTACTACATATTTGAAAAATAGTCCTTGTTTTAAGGTTCATTTAGTAAATATAATTAGTGTATGTTTGCAAAACTGGGAGCTTTTTTTATGGACATTTTAGAAGTGATTGTCCTTGCAATTGGGATATTTTTGATTGTTTACCTGCTTATCCTCAGGCCTCATAAAATTAAAGGCCAATCAATGCACCCAAATTTCCCTGATGGTGAATATTTACTGACAGAAAAAATAAGCTACTACAAAGGAAACCCCCAAAGAGGAGATGTCATTGTTTTTAAGCCTCCTATCTCTGAAGATGAATTTATAAAACGAGTAATTGGGCTTCCTGGCGAAACTGTCTCTGTAAAACAAGGTAAAATTTATATAAACGACAAGTTATTAGACGAAGACTATATAAAAGTTCAAACAAATGGGGGATCGTTTCTTTCAGAGAGTGAAGAATATGTTGTACCTGATGGGCAATATTTTGTAGTCGGAGACAACCGGCCCCATTCTTCAGATTCCAGAGCCTGGGGACCGATTACCAAAAAGGACATCACAGGCAAAGCTTGGTTAGTTTATTGGCCTTTTTCAAAAAGCGGCTTCATTAAAAATCCAGTCTACAAGTTCAATTGACATTTTCCTGGCCGGCAACAGCCTTGTAGAGTAATTGGAGTGTATTTTCAGTTTCATCAAGACTTCCCTTTAGTATAAATGTAAGTCTTGTCTCTCTTCGCGACCTCGTAAGTCTCACTTGATGTCTCTCACCCAAAGCCTTTTCAAACCCTTCTTTTAATTTATCGATTTCCTCGCTTACGACATGCATTTTTGGAAGATTTACTTTTTGCTTCAAATTATTTTCAGCTTTCATTCTTCTTGCAAGCTCTTCTGCCCTCCTAACTGATCCTGATTCACGCAAAATTATTTTGTAGGCCTCAACCATTAGCTCAACATCTTCAATTGCAGAAAGAGCCCTTGCGTGGCCTTCAGTAATAAGTCCTGAAAGCAGGCCATCTTTTAGGGCATCAGGAAGTGACAATAACCTTAAGGAGTTACTAACATAGGCAACTGATTTGCCAATTCTCACGGCGACTTCTGAAGTTGTCAAACCAAACTCATCCATTAACCTCTCAAACCCTTTTGCTCTATCAAGCGCATTCAAATCAACTCTCTGAACATTTTCAACAATGGCCATTTCAAGCATTCCCTTGGGAGTAGTTTCTCTAATAATTGCAGGTACATGTGTTAGTCCTGCAAGTTTACTAGCTCTCCAGCGCCTTTCACCTGCAATAATTTGGTAACCCGCAGGGGTCTTGGCAACCACTAAAGGTTCTAAAATGCCGTGCTCTCTTATTGAATCAACCAAATCGACTAAACTCTCAGGGGTAATAGCACCACGAGGCTGTAGAGGATTTGGCTGGAGCTGATTTATATCTAATTGTACAATTTGTTCGGCCATATATAATTAGTAATTAGAAACTAGGAATTAGGAACTAGTAAAAACATTAATAAACTTTTTTCCCAATTTTGTTGTAAATTTCACAATTCCATCAGCTACAGAATAAAGCGTGTGGTCTCTGCCTACTTTTACATTTTTACCAGCACCAACTTTCGTTCCTCTCTGCCTTATCAAAACTTCACCAGCAGAAACTTTTTGTTTTGCAGATACTTTTACCCCAAGTCTTTTTCCGGCGGGGCTTACATGCTGTCTTGCTTTTCCTGCGGCTTTATGTGTTGACATACTAGTTTGTTTTTCTAAGTACTATGTACTTAAGTACTCTGTACTGGTATATCGCAATATAGTATAAGTTTTCACGCTTGTCAAGTGACTAGAAAGTTATATTTTGATATATTTGAGTTTTAGAGTTTTTTACTTTATTTTCTCGAGAAGCAATTTTGTATATTTTGGCCTAAAGCCCATCCTTCTTCTATATCTGCTTTTTGATTTGTATTTGAAAATTTTAACTTTTTCACCTTTCTCTTCCTGATTAACAACTTTTAGATCAACCTTTATTTTTGGAAGAGTCGGCGTCCCAACCTGAACCTTATCTTCTTGGGCAAAAAGTAAAACTTCAGCAGAAGGCTGTCCATCAAGTCTATCCACTAAAAATTCCTGCCCTTCAGAAACTTTATATTGTTTCCCCAAAATCCTCAAAACTACAAATTTAGTATTTATTATCTTCATAATTATTACCTACTCCCATTACCTTCCGATATTCTCTCATGACTTCCGTTTCCAATCTTTTGAGGATGTGGGTTCCTAGAGTGCTTAAAGCCTCCCCCAGGGCGAAGCATTCTGCCTTTTCCATGACCGAGTGGTAAAGTCCTAGTCTCAACTGGTCTCAATCCATTTCTGGTTATTCTAACTTCTCTCAAATCTATTCCAAGTTCTTGGGCCATCTTACTTAACAATCCTTCCATGCCCTATTCTATTATTTTTTTGTGCCATTTACAACTCCAAGTGTAATTAGGGTTGCAAGAAGGGAGGAGCCGCCGGCTGAAACAAGCGGATAGGGAACGCCTGTAATTGGAAATAAGCCCATATTCATCCCCACATGAACCACAACTTGAGCGAAAAGAGTCAAAAAAACTCCTCCCAAAAATAATCTTGCGGGAATACTCATGGAATTTGAAGCGTAGTTTATAATCTGCAAGAAAAGAAAGAAAGTTAAACCAAGTAAAATAAATGCTCCTACAAATCCCATCTCCTCCGCAACCGATGCAAATATAAAATCAGTTTGCCTTTCGGGTAAAAACGCAAGCTGCGTCCCGACTCCCCTGCCCAATCCCCTGCCTAAAAATTTTCCCGAACCGACTGAAATTGTTGACTGAATCGCGTTATAGCCTGCTCCTTGAGGATCTTTGGATGGGTCCAAAAAACTTAAAACCCTAATCCTTTGATATGGAGCCAAAATTAAAAAGACAAGAGGAGCAAGAACAAGAGCTATAAGTCCTAAATACAAAAAATATTTTTTATTTATTTCACTTGCCAGAAATAAACCTAAAAAACCAACTGCAGTTAATGCGCTAACCCCTAGTGATGGCTGAATTAATATCAGAAAAAGCGGTATAATCATCAAAATCAGAATATTAATAAGTCTTTTTATGTCCAACTTCTTTTCTGCTATGTAATTTGCAAAAAAAATCAATAAAAATGGTCTAACGATTTCGGACGGCTGAAGAGAGAAAGAGCCAACTGGAATCCAGCGGACTGTACCCCTTGTCACCTGACCTATAATTAAAACCAAAACCAAAAGAAGGATTGAAAAAATATAGAAATATTTAGAAAAAGCCGAAATTATATCAAAATCAAAAATCGCAAAAAAAATAAAAGCAATAACTCCAACTGCATAAAACCAATAATAATCAGGGAAAAGTGTGGGGCTTATAGAGTTTAGAATTATTATCCCAAAAATTAAAAGTAGAAGGCACGGAATTATCAGTTTTAAGTCAAATCTCATTTGACTAATGATACACTAAATTCACCCTTTTTAACCTCTTTGGTCAAAGTCTTGGCAAGTATCAGATTTCTAAGCTTGGTACTTTTAGGCATCCAATCTGTTGTCAAGCTAATTTTTGAATCAAGAGAGACCCCAAGCTCTTTTCTTGTAGCCTGTATTTTTCTGATTAATTCCCGTGTTTTTGCCTCTTCTACCAGTTCTGGAGTTATATTAAGGTCTAATTCTGTTTTTTTACTGCCCCATATTATTGATTTTATGTTTAACTCATCCAAAATAAGTCTTTCCAGACCCTCAATTTTTAATTTTGAATTTTTAATTTTTAATTTAGAAAGAGGCTGTCTTAATGCAATATTATTTTCTTTCCTTAAACTATGTCCAATTTCAACAACCTCTCTTAATTTTTTCATTTCATCAATCAATAAAGCTTCATTCTTATTTAAACTATCAACAACTGGCCATGAAGCTAAATGAACACTTTCCTCTTTGGTAAGATTCTTGTAAATCAAATCTGAGATAAATGGATTAAATGGTGCCAAGATCAAAGAAAGTGTCTTAAGTGCATTGTAAGTTGTAGAGTAAAAATTAGAATCTCTTCTACCTCTTGATCTTCTGATATACCAAACTGAAAAATCATCTACGAATTTTTCAATTAATGAACTTGCATTGTAGGCATCATATTGGTTTAAACTATTTGTAACACCACCCACTACTTCTTTAAGTCTAGCATTCAACCACAAATCAAGAACTTCTTTACTTTCTTGTACATCATTTTTTGGATTCCAAAAATCTAAATTGGCGTAAGTAACAAAGAAATTATAGATATTCCAAAGCTTCAAATGAAATCGTCTTCTTGTTTCATCTGCTGATTTATAACCAAAAAGCATATTTTGAGATGGGTCTTGTCTTGCAAACATCCATCTCATAACATCGGCTCCTATTTTGTCTGCTGCCTCGTTAAATTCAATAGCGTTACCCCATGATTTGTGCATTGCTCGACCATCTTCACCTAATTGTGTTGCAAAACCTAAAACAGTTTTAAATGGATTCTCATTTTCCAAAACTGTGCTCATTGCAATCATTGAGTAAAACCAATTTTTAAACTGTCCTGGAAAACTTTCAGTGATGAAATCTACTGGGAACCATTTTCTCCACTGTTCTTTGTTTGTTAAATAAAGTGGTTTTGTGTCTGTTACTTCAAAATTACTGGCTAAATTATTTTCTGATATTGTTGAAAACTGAACTATTCCAGCATCCAACCATGGATTACCAACTGGTTCAATTCTTGAACATACTTCGCTACATTTACTACATTTAATTTTAACTTCATCAATCTGAGGTTTGTGTGGCGATTTACCTTCCATTACATCCCAACCTGAATGGGCTTTTTCTTTTAACTCTTCTTTTCCACCAATTACTTCAAAGTTTCCACAAGAGTTACATTCCCAAATCGGAAGAGCTAGTCCCCAATATCTATTCTTTTTACTAATCAACCAATCATGCATATTGTTTAACCAGTCCAGTTCTCTTTTTAACCCAAATTCTGGAATCCAATTAATTTTTTTAGCAACCTCAATCATTCTTTCACGCAAAGTTGGTTTTTCTGGCTCTTTAATGCTTTTCTTGTCCATTGCAATGTACCATTCATCAGTAACTTTCCAAACAAGTTCTTGTTTACATCTCCAACAGGCAGGATATCTATGGGTGTATTTTTCAATCTTAAAGGCAAACCCATTTTCTTCTATGTAATCAAGAATAAGTCTTGGGTTGTCTTTAGCGTTTCGGCCTGTCAGAAAATCAAAACCCTCCATGTACGAGGCATCATCATTAATTACTGGAATCATTGGAAGTCCTAGTTTTTTACCCAAATTAAAGTCTTCTGTGCCAGCCGACACTGCTGTATGGACCATTCCAGTTCCTTCTGTTGTTGTGATTGGCATTATTAAATCATCCGTTGCAACTACAGTATGGAATAGTTTATCTCCTGCAACTTTTTTAACAGCATGAAAATCATCAAATACACCTTTGTATTTTTTTCCAACAAGTTCACTTCCCTTAACATTTTTAATCTTTTTATATACTTTACCCTTCAAAACTCTTTCAACAGCTTCAGTTGCCAGCCAACACTTTTTGTTATCAACATCAACTAATGAATATTCGAGTTTTTTGTCAACTGCAACAGCAATATTTGCAGGTATTGTCCAAGGAGTTGTTGTCCAAACAAGTAAATATTCGTCTGAGTCAACAACCGATAAATTCATATAAATTGATTCATGTGTTGCTTCTTTGTAGTCTTCAGTTAGCATCTCATGTTGACTAATGGCGGTTTCACATCTGGGGCACCATGGGACTGAGCCATTACCTTTATAGAGCCAACCATTTTCATGAACAACTTTTAGAAAGTGCCAAATCATGTAATTGTTGTCATCTGACAATGTGTAGTAAGAGTGATCCCAATCTGCAAAATAACCTAATCGTTTACTTTGTTCTGTTTGAATTCCTGAGTATTTTTTAACTCTCTCTTTACAAAGCGCAACGAATTTATCAACTCCAAACTTTTCAATATCTTTTTTTGTTTTAAATCCTTGCTCTTTTTCCACTTCAACTTCAACCCACAACCCTTGACAGTCGAATCCGTTCTGGTGCCTTTGTTTATAACCTTGCATGCTTTTAAATCTTGGCCACAAATCTTTATATGTTCTACCCCATGCATGGTGAACACCCATTGGGTTATTAGCAGTTATTGGTCCATCCTGAAAAGAAAAATACTTATCTGAATTTTTGTTTTTGTCTAGGTATTTTTTAACTATGCCATCTTTGTACCAATGCTCAAGTATTTCTTTTTCCATTGCGGGAAAATCTGACATTGAGTTTATACTTTCAAAATATTGTTTTTTCGCCATGGCTTAAATAAATTATATATTATTTAAAGGGCGACTTTTATATGAAGACGCGGTACCACCTTATTTCGAAGAAACAAGCTTCGCTTAATTTTCTTCCTTTAATCTGCTGTTACGGGCTTACCCGAAAGGTTCTAATTTCCTTTCCACATGCTATAAAAAGGATTTCTTCCTTTAGCAAAGAGTTGATTACTCTTTATTGCTTTAATCAATTATAACATAAAAAAATTAAAAATTATCTACCCTTGCGGAGGAACGCGGGGATGTCGAATTTTTCGCCGAAAATATCGTCTTTTTCGTCTGTTATTTCATAGTCTTTTGTATCGTCTGCTATGCTCCCTTTGTTATTTTTTAATTCTTCATTCTTAATCTGCTCAGATACTACCCCCTGAATGACAGGTCTTGTGCCGCTTGTCCTCATTTGGGCAATTCTTGAGCGGGTTTCGTCAAATCCAGTTGCAATTACGGTTATTCTAATCTGATCAATTAGATCATCTTTAATAACTGCTCCAAATATAATATTTGCGTCTTGATCCGCCGCCTGAGATATTGTCTTGGCAGCCTCGTCAACCTCAAACATGGTCATGTCTTTACCGCCTGCAATGTTAAACAAAACACCTCTTGCCCCCTCAATAGATAAATCCAAAAGAGGAGAAGAAACCGCCGCTCGGGCGGCCATTTGGGCCCTATTTTCACCAACACCCGTTCCAATTCCCAAAAGTGCAGTTCCTGCTTGGCTCATAATTGTTTTGACATCGGCAAAATCAACATTGACAAGCCCGGGAGTTGTTATGATTTCCGCAATACCAGAAACTCCCTGCTCCAAAACAGAATCAACTACCTTGAAGGCATCTACCAGGCTCATTTTTCTATCAATGACATCCATCAGTCTCTGATTTGGAATAACTATTAAAGTGTCAACTGCCTCTCTTAACTTTTCAATGCCTTCTTCGGCCGCGACTGCTCTTCTTGTACCTTCAAAAGCAAAAGGCTTTGTGACTATTCCAACAGTTAAAGCCCCCGAATCCCTGGCTATTTTGGCAATAACCGGCGCCGCTCCTGTTCCCGTTCCTCCTCCCATTCCCGCGGTCACAAAAACCATATCGGTATCTATCATTAAATCTTTAATTTTTTCAATCGATTCCTCAGCCGCTTGTGCGCCAATTTCAGGATTTCCGCCAACTCCCAATCCCTTTGTAATTTTCTCCCCAATCTGGATTTTTGTCGGAGCTTTATTTGTAAGAAGAACTTGTGCGTCTGTATTGGCCGCTATAAACTCAACACCTGAAATTGCCGCGTTTTCAACCATTGAAGAAACGGCATTCCCGCCGCCGCCGCCAACACCAATTACTTTTATTTTTGCAATTCTTGCAGAATCAGGTTTTACTAAAGCCATAAATATTCCTTAATTTAAAAAATGGGGCAGAATTCTAGAAGCATTATATACATAATAAGCCTCTAGTCAAACTTTACAAGAAAATTGTCAATAATCAAGCACCAATGCAAACCTTAAGGCAGTAAATCTTTAATCGATTCAACCAATTTATTAATCAAGCCCTTGCCTGGCAGATTTAGTTTGACAGGAAACTTAATCCCGTACTCTTCACTCTCCACGCCTTGTTTTACAGCATATAGTAAAAGCCCTATCGGGGTTGAAAAAACAGGGTCCAAGCAATCATCAACTAAACCTGATATACCCACTGGTATGCCAATTCTAACGGGGAGCATCAGCATTCGCTTGGCAGATTCCGCAACACCTATAGTTTTTGCGCCGCCGCCCGTAACAACAATACCCGAGGGGATCCTATTTAATATCTTCTCTCTCTCAAGTTCAAGCCTAACCATTGTAAAAATTTCATTGAGCCTGGGCTTGATTATTCCTTCGACCAAAGTTTTTTTAGAGACTTTACTGACTTCAGCAATTCCTAAAGATTCCAGATCCAGCTCATCTTTTGCCTCTTTATCTTGCTTTTTCTCTTTAGAAAGCGATATTTTAATTTTTTCAGCCGATTCTAGAGAAACTCTCAAACCAATTGCAATATCATTGGTTACATTTTTAGCACCGATCGGAATAACTCCTGAATAGCTTACTGCACCATCTATATAGACGATTACAGATGTAGTACCGCCTCCGATATCAATTAAACAACAGCCCAGCTCCTTTTCAGTATCAGTTAAAACAGCATAAGACGAAGCCAAGCCGGAATATACCATATCCTCGATTTTTACTCCTGATTCGTTTAACGATTTTGAAAGATTTTTGATTGCCGCGCTTGAACCTGTTACAACATGAGTTTCAACCTCGAGTCTGACGCCGCTCATTCCAATTGGGTCTTTGACTCCCGATTCGCCATCAACAATATATTCTCTAGGTAAAACATGGACAACCTCGCGACTATTGGGAAGCGATATTGCTGAAGCGGCTTCAATTACCCTATCCACATCAGGTCTTGCTATCTCTCCGTTTTGGCCGGAAATCGCAACTACTCCGTGAGAATTAAGCGATGTAATATGAGCACCGCCGAGAGCAACAAAAGCTGAATCGATATTATGCCCCGCCATTCTTTCTGCCGCCTCAATGGAATTAACAGTCGACTCAACCGATTCCTCAATATTTACAATCTGACCCTTTTTAACCCCTTTTGATTCGACTGAAGAGACCCCAATGATATTAATTTCCTCTGAAAGCGAATTTTCATCGACTACAACCTGAGCAACAACAGTCGCTGTTTTACTGCTTCCAAGTTCAATTCCTGCAATTATTCTATTTTTAGCCATTATTTTAAAAGTCTTAATATCGGATCTTTAAATCTCAAATCAATTTCAGCTACATCTTCCATTCTAAATCCTTCTTTTCCTTCGTTCAAGCGTGAAAATATCAATCTGACAGCTCCTGTCAAATAATCAATATCTCCCTCCACTGGGAATCTTACTGCTATACCGTCAATATTACAAATCAGTTCGTCCGTTTTGATATTGCATGTCTTGACCGACTTTGTAAATTCCAGCTTCTTAAGCAATTTTAAAGCATTTAAATAACTGCTCTTAATTTCTTGACCAAATTTAAATTCGCCATTTTCACTTAAATTTAAATTGACCAAATTTGATTTTGTATCTGCATGAATAATTACTCCATCTTCAGTTACAAAATAATAAACATTATTTAAAAAAACACTTGCCCAAGGTTCTTTTAAAACTAGCTCAATTTTTATTGAATTAGGAAGTTTAAACTGAATCAAAAAATCTGAAACCAAAGCATTTTCCTTTAGAGCTTTAGATATTTCTTTTTTAATATCCCAATAAGACCTGCCGATGTTTTTATCAAAATATCCTTTTAGTTCATTCGGGCAATTACCAAATTGGCTTAAACACTCTATCTTTTTTATTTTAACAGTTTTAGAAATAATCTGCGGGATAAAAAAAATAAATGAAAATATTAATAAAATACTCAACAGTTTAAAAAGCCTCGCCTTTTTCATTTATTTAGGTATTCTTTTAATATTTCCACAACCATTGGAGCCGCATTAATATCTTCTGAATCAATTTTCTCTGCCCGTTTTATTATCTTTAAATAATTCGCTCTCATGTTATTAATTTCAGACATAAGTTTTTGGGCGCTTAAATCTTTTTGATTTATTAATTTAGCAAGACCCAAATTCTCCATATATTTGGCATTTTGAGTTTGCTCATCATTGTATGTCCAAGGGATAGGAATTAAAATTGACGGTTTTTTAAGAACAATTAATTCTGAAATTGTGTTCGCCCCTGCTCTTGAAATAACAAGGTCCGAGGCAGACATGGCTTCGGTCATCTCTTTGGGAGAAACCTGGCCAAAAGGGAAATAATTTTTATGTTTTATTCCTTTAAATTCGTCTAAATTAGCTTCGCCTGTCTGATGAAAAATAATATAATTGTCCAAAAGTGTGGGAAGAATAGGCTTAATAGCACTATTTATCCATGTTGATCCTCTCGATCCGCCTGTTACTAAAATTGTGGAGATATAATTTTTAGGCTTTTTGTTTAAAAATTTTAAAATATTCGGATTTATAGGGTTTCCGGTTATAACTGATTTGGTTTTACTGAAATATTTTAGAGACGATTCCCGCCAGAGTAAAATTTTATTGGCAAAGTACGAAGAAAATATATTTGCTCTACCCGCAGCGGCAGTTTGCTCATGAATAACAATCGGCACTTTCATAAAATATGACCAAAAAACAGAAATCGCTCCCGCCGCGCTTCCAAAAGAAAAGGTTAAATCGGGCTTGATATCCATCATTATTTTTCTGCCCCGCAAAAAACTAAATGGTATTTTCAAAAATGATTTGATCGAATTTTGAGTGAATTTGTTCTCTATTTTTCCTGACTCCAGATTATGAAAAATTATGTCATAACCTTTAAAAAAATTTTTGTATTCAGAACCTAGCCAATGTATTTCCCATGGTAGATTTTGCTTTTTTATTTCTTCTATCAAAGAAATCGCGGTTGAACCCGCATGACTACCCGCCAAAAGCAGTTTTTTTGTTTGTTGCATAACGACTAATATTTAATAGTATACCGCATGAGAAGAGAATCATCACTAAACTTGTCCCACCATATGAGAAAAAAGGCAAGGGTATGCCTGTTAATGGGGTTAATGCAGTCATTGCCGCAATATTTAAAACTGCCTGTCCTCCAATCCAGGCAGTAATACCAACTGCTAAAACCTTTGAAAAAATGTCAGGAGCGCAAGCCGCAATTTTAAATCCAAGATACACAAAATAGGCAAAGAGCAAAATAATAACAAAGGAACCCACAAAACCTATTTCCTCGGAAATTGCAGCAAAAATTGAGTCAGTTGCCGCCTCAGGTAAAAAAAGGTATTTCTGTTTTGACTGTCCCAAACCCAAACCAAAAAGTCCACCCGATCCTATAGCCAGCAAAACCTGCCTAATATGATACCCCTTTCCCAAAGGGTCTGCTGTTACCTCTAAAAATGTTGTTAATCTATCCCTACGATAAGGTGAGACAAGAATAAGTCCCACTATTCCCAATATTGCAGCCAAAAACATTCCCAGAAAATAAAATAGGGAGATTCCCGATGTAAAAATTTGAGCAACTCCAATAACTCCAACTATTAAAGTAGTCCCCAAATCAGGCTGGAGCATTATAAGTCCGCAGGCTAAGATAAGTGGTAAAAAATAAGCTATATATTTTTGTTTTTTGGACTCTGCAAGTTTGGCCAAATAAAGAGCTAAAGTAAATTTTATGACCTCAGATGGTTGGAAATTGACTGGTCCGATTGATATCCACCTTCTGGCTCCCAAGGCCTTAAGAGATAATCCTGGAATTAATACTAAAATTAAAAGCAATAAGGAAATTGCAAAGAATAAAACTGCAAATTTCTTCCAAAATGAATAGTGAATTTTACTTGAAATAAGCATTGCAGCAACCCCAACACCTGCCCATATTAATTGTTGTTTAACGAAGAAAAATTTATCGTCGAAAAAATTCATAGCCTGCACAGCTGAAATATCAGCAACAAAAACAAGACCGATAGTCACTAAAGACAGAATTAAATAAAAAAGTGATTTGTCTACTGGAAGTCTTTTACTAACTTTTGTTTTTATGTCCCTTCTTCGTTTCACAATTTATATTTTACACGAGTTAAAGCTTTGGTGTCATTGCGACCCCGCAATGCGGGGGAAGCAATCTTTGTTTTTAGATTGCCGCGTCGCTTTAAGCTTCCTCGCAATGACATTGATTAAGATTAAATTGTAGCAAGCCAGAGACCAAAAATGGCTAGAATTATTCCCACAATCCATGCTCTCATTACAATTTTGGGCTCTTCCCAACCCTTAACCAAAAATGTGTTGTGGAGTGGTGCAAGAGGAAGAATCGGTCTTCCCAATTTCCTCCAGCCATAGATTTGAATAGCAGAAGATGCCACCTCAATAATAAATAAAGCTCCAATTACTGTCAAGGCAATTACATTGCCTGTCAAAAGACCTATAAGACCTAGTGTTGCTCCAAATGAAAGCGCCCCTGCATCACCCAAAAAAATTCTTGCAGGATAGACATTAAAATAAAGAAAAGTAATCAGTCCCCCCGCCCAAAGGGCCATAAAAATCGACAGCGGAGTATCGAGATTGCCTGCAGCAATAACGCTAAATGCCAAAAGACAGATTAATAAAAGTCCCGAAGCAAGACCGTCTAATCCATCGGTAATATTGAACGCATTTGAAAAGGCAATTATCACAAAAGCGGCAAATAAAATATAAAATGGACCAAAATTTAAGGTTATGTCTATTAAAGGTATATATAAAATGCTGATTCCAAGTTTAAAATACATAATCGCACCCGCGGCAAGCCCTAAAATTACCTGTATTAAAAACTTCGGACCTCTTTTAAGCCCAAAAACCAAACCCAAGGGTCTTTCGCCTTTTGTGCCTTTTCCAAAAGTTTTAACCAAATCATCAACTAAGCCCAATAATCCAAAACCTATAAATACGGTAAATATCGCAATTAATTCCCATCTTAAATCGTAGGCTGATTGAATGAAAATACCCAATTTTTTAGCAATTGGAAAAACTAAAGCAAATAGAAGAATTGTTGTTAAAATTACATAATTTCCTCCTCCCACGGGCGTTCCTGCCTTTTTATCATGCAGTTTGTCAAAAAGAGATTTACTTTTCTTCCCGCCTTCAAGCTGTCTAGTAACTTTAAGCCTAAACAAAAAATCTATAAAAGGTACTATAAACAGGGAGTTAACAAGAAAGGAAAACATAATAAGGCCCAAAGCTAGTGGTAATACAGAACTTATCATTTTGATAATTTATTATACCAGCTTGTCAACGAGTCTGTCTAAACCAATCGATCTTGAACCTTTTATCAAAACAAAAGTGTTTGGCTTTAAATCTTTTTTAAGAATTTTTGCCAATTCTTCAATACTATACAGATGAGGAGTTATATATCCAACAAGTTCTCCGACTCCATAAATTTTATTAAAATTATACTTTTTAAGAAAATTTGCGATTCTTTTATGTTCAGAAACTTCTCTTTGTCCTAATTCAAGCATATCTCCAATTACAATTATTTTATCTTTACTCTTGGCAAGATTATTAAAATATTTAACTGAAGCAATTAATGCTTCTGGATTGCTATTATATGAATCGTCAACAATCGTAGCTCCAGATTTATGTTTGATTATGGCTAGTCTATGCTTTTGAGGTGTGTAGGTTGAAAGTCCTTTTTTAATAATCTTATTATCAATATTTAAGATCTCGGCAACTTTTCTTGCAACATTCTCATTAGTTTTTAATAAATTTTTACCTTCAGTAAACCAAAAAATTTTAGCTTTAATTTTATCCTTCAATGATTTTAAATACTTATTGTCTTTATTTAAAATTGCTGTTTTGGTTGACATAACTAGTTTTGACTTCTCTTTTAAAACGCCCTCTTCGTCCTTAAAAAACAATGTGTGTGTTGGATAAATATTTGTAATAACACCTATATCAGGTGTAACAAGCCAAAGATAAAAATCCATTTCATTTGGATATTCAACCCCAAATTCTAATACCAAATATTTTGTCTTAAAATTACACTTCAAAATTGTAGTTGGAATATTAAAAACAGGATCAATATTATCTTTCGAATACACTGTATTACCGTTAAACATTAAAAATGATGCTAACATTTCTTTTGTCGTAGTCTTGCCTGCGCTTCCTGTTATTGCAATTACTTTTATATTTGTGAGTTTCTGAAGCAAATAAATATAGTATTTCGCTATTCTTCTTTTAATTGGATGATAAAAAATATCAGCAATAATTTTCTTAATACCTGATTTAAAATTTACATGAACTAATGGAAGTTTATATCCAACCCACCAACGAAATATCTTTTTAATCATTTAATAATCTTTTTATAGCTTTTACATCACTCCATGGTTTTTCTGTATTACCAAACGCCATACTTTTTTCATGACCTTTTCCACAAACCACAATAATATCGCCCTTTTTGGCTAATTTTATAGCAAATTTAATAGCTTCAAATCTATCTGGAATTTTATAATATATTGCTTTCTTGTTTTTAATACCTTTTTCCATCTGACTAATAATATTGTTAACATCTTCATGTCTTGGGTCTTCGGCAGTAAATATTGAAATATCTGCAATTCTTGATGATATTTCCCCCATCATTGGTCTTTTTTGTATATCTCTTTCTCCAGCACAACCAAAAACTGATATCAGTTTATTTTTTGTTTTTTTCTGTTTTTTAAGAGTCAAAAGAACATTTTCTAAAGCATTAGGAGTATGGGCAAAATCAACAATTATTTTAATTCCAAGTTTATTTTTAACTTCTTGCATCCTTCCTTCTACACCTGGAAAACTTTTAACTGCTTTTATTATTTTCTTGCCTGATATGCCAAGTTCTTTAGCAACTAAAACTGCTGCAGTTGCATTTTGCAAGTTATATTCTTCAACAAACCTGTTTTTGATTGCGTTTATCAAGTCAACTTTAAGGGTTTTGGAGGTGTATAAAATGACTTTTTGACCATCGTTTATATATTTTTTAAAATATTTATAATATTTTTTATTTATGATACATATTTTTGATTTTTGAAAAAGTTTTGCTTTGGCTGCTACATAATTTTCAAATGTTTTATGATAATCCAAATGCTCATGAGTAATATTTGTTAATACCCCAATATCAAAATTGATTCCAAAATTTCTATTTTGATCAAGACCATGTGATGTAACTTCTAAAACTACATATTCAATTTTTTTATTTACCATTTCTCTTAAAATCCTTTGCAAACTAAAAGAGTCTGGATTAGTTACATGGAAACCCGTGTCTATTTTTTTGTTTCCAATTTTTGCACCTACTGTTGAAATTAATCCAACTTTTTTGCCTGAATTATTTAAAATATGATATATAAGTGTTGCTGTTGTTGTTTTTCCATCCGTTCCTGTTACACCTATTATTTTTAGTCTTTTTGAAGGAAAATTAAATATAAAATTAGAAAACAATCCTAAAAAATAAAACTTTAACTTTTTAAGCATATTTATTATTAAATTCTACCATATATTTGACATACTTTGATATAATTAAATGTGGAGATAACAAATCCTTTAGGAGTTAATCGAAGAAAAATAATGGCTCCATGTCTTCCTGGTGGTGAAGTTAGGAGTAATTGGCCATTACAACCTGGCGAGCTAATTCAAGATTTTGAGGACGACGAAGACAAAACTGCAAGGTGTAGATGTCGATTGGGAGAATGCTGTGTAGATGGTGGGAATTATGTAATTGAAGACATAGCTTTTAATTTACCACATAACGATATTGAGACTTAATATAAATTTAATCTTCCGGTTGGATGTTCAGATGAGCAAACAAATTCTTTGCAATTGAGTACCAAAGCGGTGCTGCGGTTTCTGAAGCCCACTCACTAGTTTGGGGTTCTTTTAAGGTAACAAGCATCACAAATTTTGGATTCTCTGCGGGTGCAAAACCTATAAAGCTAGCAATTGTTTTTTCATTATCATAATGGCCCGCAATTGGAATTTGAGCTGTTCCAGTTTTTCCTGCGACATTGAAACCTCTCAAATTTGTCCATTTAGCCTCCCCTTTTTGAGCCGCCGCAACCATCATTTGAGTAACATCATTTGCCGCCTCTTTTGAAATAACTTTAACTGCCTCAGGTTTTTTGTCATCATCAACCACTTTTGGAGTAACCATCAAGCCATCATTGGCAATTGCTGAAACAGCGCGAACTATTTGAATCGGAGTTACGGCAATTCCCTGGCCAAAAGAAGATGTCACAAGATCAACAATATTCCATGTCCCTTTTTTTCTCATAGAAACAGCGCTCTCTCCCTGTAAATCAATACCTGTTAGTCTGCCTATTCCAAATTTATCTAGATATTCATACATTCTACCAACTCCTAATTTTTGCGCGATAAAACTCATTCCCACATTATCAGAATGAATCAGCACATCTGTCATTTTAGAATTCGGATAATATTTTTTATCCCATGTTTCTATCAAATATTTATCAACTTTTAAAGGCCCCTGACAGATATCGCAAACAGTTTGAGCTGTTATCTCTTTTGAATCAAGGCCGGCGGCCATGACTATTACTTTAAAAACCGATCCCGGTTCAAAAGTGTCTGAAATTGCCGGATTTCTATACAAACCTGCCTCATATTCACTGTATTTTGATGGATCATATGAAGGATATGAACTCATAGCAAGAATCCCTCCAGTTTTAGGGTCCATTACAACCACTGTTCCTGCTTTTGCCCCATATTTTTCAATACCAGATTTCAAACTCTGATCAACCATTTTTTGGACTCTTATATCAATAAATGTTTTTAAATCACTGCCGGCTCGCGATCCTATTTCTTTGATGCTGTTTGACAAAATTGGCGCTCCCTTTAAATCTTTTTCGCGGGAGAGATACCCCTCTTTTCCTGAAAGAGTAATATTGTAATAGCCTTCAAGCCCGTAATAACCCTCATCTTCACCATTATCATTTTTGCCAACGAACCCCAAAAGATGTGCAGAACTTGATCCTTCAGGATAATATCTAGCTTCTTGCTGTTCGAATCCAAGACCTTTTACCCCCAATTTTTCTATATCTTCTTTCTGTTTTGTTGTAATTTTATGTTTCAGAGCAATCCAAACAAGGCCTCTTTTATCAAGCAAATTTTTAATTCTGTCTATCTCTTTTAATAGCTCCTGCCTATACTCGCTTTCAGATTTGCCATTTCCATCAATCAAAATAGGTGAAATGCTCTCAGCAATTTTTTTACTATCCTCTTTTATATTTGGAGTATCTGCATAAAGAAGCCAGGCGGGGCGCATAACTGCAAGCCAAGTATTATCACGAGCCAAAATATTGCCCCTTGGAGCGGAAGTTATTTTTGTACCTTTATATTGAACATTTGCTTGTCTTCTTAAATCATCGCCTTTTACTATTTGCCAATAAAAAAGTCTTGCAGTCAAACTTATAAAAAAGATCAAAAAAATTGCACTTAGAAGTTTTAGTCTCATTTAAAATCCATTTAAGTTTGCAGTTAAGGCCTCGTCAATTTGATTAAAATAAACAAGTTTGGATGGTTTGACAAAACCCAAATCATTTGCTTTTTCAGATAATTCATCGTCCCTGCCCATTACAAATACAGAATCCGAAAGTTTTTGTCTTTCTTCAGTTAATGCACCGATTTTATCTTCTTGAATAGAAACAATTGCCCCTTTTCCAGCTTGTTCTATACCTAAATAGACGCATAGGGTAAATATCAACAAATTTAAAATCCAAATTATTCTGGGCAGTTTTTTTTGCATTTTTATAATTTACTTCTCAACTATATATAGCCTGGCACTTCTTGATCTTGGATTTAATCTGATTTCATTTTCAGTTGGATACAAAACCCGCTTATTGCCCAACTTAAAATTATCCAAAATCTCTCTTTCTTTCGAATGAAAAGTTATAACTAAAAGCTTTCCTTTTTCTTTAAGTATTGAAAAAGCCTTTGGTAATACCTCTTCAAGATTTGTAAGCTCGCTGTTTACCGCAATTCTTAAAGCCAGCATTGGAAGAGTTGAAATTGACAACTTTTTCTTTTCTCCCAAACCCCAACATAGTTTCTTAAATTGTCCAACTGTTGTTATCGGTCTATTTTCCATAACCCTTCTGCCTAATTCTCTTGCATCTTTTGGCTTCAAAACTACAGAAAACAATTCAATCAACTGACCAATATTTAAGGCATTTAACAAATCGAGTGCTTTCACCCCTTGGGTATCAGGATTTAGCCTCATATCAAGAAGCTGATTTTCATCTTCAAATGAAAAACCTCGATCATCGCTTTTAAAGTGCAAATTGGAAACTCCTAAATCAAATAAAATTGCATCAACCTTTAAAAAATTGTGATTTTGTGCAATTTTGTCTATTTCCACGAAATTACCAAGTATCAGTTTGGCTTTATCGCCAAGCCTTTTTCTGGCAATTTTTAACATTTTAGGATCCGCCTCAATTGCCAAGACTTGGCAACCTTTATTTACCAAACCTTGGGTATGGCCTCCAGTCCCCAGAGTACAATCAATTACTTTTCCTCCTGGAATTTCATTTAAAACCTCTTCAAGCATTACTGTTTGGTGGTATTTATCAGTCATGATTTATGCTTTCTATATACTCTTTGGTTACAGCCGCTAGCGTTTCAGATTTTTCATCCCAAACTTTTTTAGGCCATATTTCAACCCTATCCATAAGTCCTACAAAGACAAGGTCTTTATCAAATTTTGCATAATTTGCCAATAACTCAGGGATTATTATTCTTCCTTGCCCGTCGGGTTCCAGTTCGAATGCTGAACCCAAAATAAATCTTTCAATATCCCTGACACCAAGATCAATTGCCCTTCGGCCTCCAACCAACCTTTTTGATAAAGAATCCCAAAAACTTTTGGGGACTATTATCAAGCAGTCTTCATACCACTTGGCAATTATTGGGTTATCTCCCAATTCTGTAATAAATTTTTTAGGTACTGCGACGCGTCTTGCATCGCTTAGTACTGCCTGATAACTTCCAACTAACATATTTAGTAGTATAGGCAGTAATAATGGTAAAGTCTAACCATATTTCACCATTATCAACCATTTTGCTATCTTTTTCACAACCTGTCAAGGACTAATTTCACGAGGATAAACTTAAACGAAAGATAAAATCTTACTTATAAAACAAGTTACCTGAAGTTGCCTGCCAACCTTCGGCTGTACCAGAAGGCAGGTCGGATGAAGCAAATATTCCATATGGGCCCCCTTCGACAGTGCTCAGGGCTTCGCCGTTAGGTAAACCAAATGTTTCCATTGTTACAAAGAATATTCCTTTTGGTTTTTTATCGAACTTATATACAAATTTCTGATCAACACTTGTCAGTTCTTGTTCCTCTGACTGCAAATGCCACTTGGTTGAAAACTTGGCTAAAAGTTTTCCTTTTTGGTCTCTAACTCTAATTGTTAAACTACCCTCTTTTACACCTTCATCGTATCTAAACTTTCCTGAAGATTCTGAACCCAAAAGTAGTTTTCTTTCAAAACTTTTTTCACCCTTTAAGTCAACTGTTCCAGGAACTCCTTGGGTCCTGCCATCGGGAAGAGAATACAAAAGTTCATAATCAAGGGAACTTGCCTTATCAATCACTATCTTTTCCACTTTTAGCGTCAGCCAATGACCGTCTTGGGAAGGAATGAGTGATACAAAAGGTCTCTCGCTAAATGATATCTCTTTTACAATATCATTGTCCCCAACTCCGGAATCCTTTTTCTTGAAATTAATTAATACGACAACTAAAACGAGGAACAAAACTCCAACTCCAAAAAGTATTAACGCCTTCTTATTCATCTAATTTATTTTGAAAATAATCCCCTAGTTTGTCAATAGACATTCTAACTTGCTCTGCACTATCTCTATCTCTAACTGTAACAGTATTATCTTCTAGTGTTTGAAAATCAACCGTAACACACCAAGGGGTTCCTATTTCATCTTGAGCAAAGTAGCGTTTTCCAATATTTCCCCTATCATCCCAAGCGACCGAAGGAAGCGTAGCTCTGAGCTTGTCGAAGAGCATCTTGGCTTTCTCAACAAGTTCTGATTTATTTGCAAGAAGTGGAAAAACTGCAACTTTATAAGGTGCTATTTTGGGATTTAGTTTAAAGACTACCTTATCCCCATCTTCACTATACGCATCAAATAAAGTGATGCCCGTTAATCTCGATAGTCCAAATGTAGGTTCTATAACATGAGGAATAAATTTTTGATTGGTTTTGGGATCTAAATAAGACAAGTCCTTGCCTGAGAACTTTTGATGATTTTTTAAATCAAAATCAGTTCTATAGGCAATACCAAACATTTCTTTAAAACCAAATGGATATTTGTATTCAATATCCATTGTTTTTTTACTATAGTGACTTCTTTCAAATTCCTCATGCTCTCTCCATCTTAAGTTTTCTTCTTTTATCCCAAGACTTAAAGCAAATTTCCACATTTTATCTCTAAATTCTTCAAAAACATTTTCCCAATCATTTGGATTGATGAAGTATTCAAACTCCATTAAATCAAACTCAAAACTTCTATGGGTAAACTGTCCCATTGTTATCTCATTTCTATACGCTTTACCAACTTGAGCAATACCAAATGGAACTTTAACGCGCGTTGTATCCAATACATTCTTGTAATTTAAAAATATTCCTTGGGCAATTTCACCTCTTAAGTAGGCTGTCTGCTTTCCTTCTTCAAGTGTTCCAAGTTTGGCTTCAACCAACAAATTAAATTTCCTTGATTTTGTCCAATCGAACGCTTTGCATTTAGGACATTTTATTTTATTGTCTTTAATTATTTTATCCAGTTCATCAAGAGATAAACCTTCTGCTTTAATATCTTCAATATTATCCTCGATCAAATGATCAACCCGTACTCTACTATTACACTGCCTGCAATCGGCCATAGTATCTGAAAATCCGCTTGTATGCCCACTTACCTCCCAAACTTCCGGCCTCAAAATAGTTGCGGCATCAATTAAAACCATGTTATTTTTTGAATAAACAAATGTCTTTAGCCATAAATCTCTAATATTGTTTTTAAGAAGCGTTCCCGCTGGCCCCCAATCCCAAGTATTTGCAAGGCCGCCATAAAGCTCTGAAGAAGGAAAAACAAATCCCCTGCGTTTTGCCAAAGAAACAACCTTATCCATTAAATCCATAGCTACTTATTCTAGCACTTTTTTTCCTACCCTGACAGAAGTTAATTGCCGTTCTAAAATATTTGATAGCTCGTTATCAGGATCTGCCATTTTTTTACCACGCGGCCAATAGCCCATTTCCGTCAGTAAATTGTATATAAATTCCAAACGAATTTTCTTAAGCTTAGTTTCATGCTCTAATTGTTCCAAAACAGTTGATAACAAGTTATAAATTGTAGATGGATGCTCGCCATCATGGGTAATTTTATTTATCACTTCGCAAAAATAATAAGCCAAAGAAACTTTTTTTAAATCCTCTCTTATTATTTCAAAGTTTTTTATTGCTAAAACCTCGGTTAATACATCAAGAACGGGGGTTTTGTGAGCAGAAAATTTAATTTGACTAAAAACTTCCAAGTGCCCCCTCTTTTTTGATTTGATTTTTCGAACACCCTTTGCCAATAGGGACAATTTTCCAAAATCACGGGTAAAAACGGTCAAAATTCTATCTGCCTCGCCGTAATTAATTCTCTTTAAAATAATTCCTTCTGAAGAATATGTTTTTTGTTTCACAATTTGATCTTTATTTCTTTGTCAGTATTTAGCAAAAACTCCTCTTCCGACTTTTGACTTCTAACAATATAAAGCGGAGCATTAACTCCCGGTTGTTTTTGGATCAATATTTTAAAATCACCTGTACCTTTTTTAAATGGCAGAGTATAAGTAAATGAAACCTTTGAAACGCCTTCCGGCCTTAATTTAAAATACCCCGAAAAAACCGTTTTTCCCAAATCCTCATCTACATCATATTGCTTTTCAAGACCGCTTGAGTCAATAAGTTTACTTCCTTTTGGAACATAAACCCGTACCCAATTGGGGAGAACCGAATTTAGCCATCCATCATGTTTTTCAGGATTTTTATAAGTTAAAGTGAGAGTTTTCTGAATTAAACCGTCGCCATTTACAGATATTTCCTGTTCAACTTCCTGAGTTACATATAAATTTGACTTTCGACCTCCTAAATTTGAGTCGGATATGTGAAGATAATCACCAGGATAATCAACTATCCTTCCCGCAATACCAAAATCTTCAACTGCTTTTTGGGCACCTTGATCATGAAGGTAAAATAAAACATGCTTCTCCGTAACTGATTTAAAAATTAAATTTATAAGATTTGGCAATTTTTCTTTTGGCTGAGCCATCGCATTTGCCAAAATAGAATTCATTAGAGGCCCAATTATTTTCTTTCTATTATCAGAATTTGGCGGCTTTAAAATTATCTTTCCAGTTACAGGATCCCAGATAATCGGACCTTCAATGTCGGCAAAACTTTCAAGCTCATAGACAACTTGAGGACAATTACATCTTGAGTCATTTTTAGACGAATAATTTCCAAAGCCTGGAACACCAATCTCTCCCAACCCTTCCAAAAGATTAACCAACAATTGCGTATCAACTGCAATGATTCCATCAACCCCTTTTAAACCCGCCTTTTCCGCCTCTTTGGAAAATAAATCCATTGAAACTTTAAAATCAGGACTATAATTCATATCTCTAAGTCTTATGTTTTTGGACAAAATGTAAGGGCCTTTTATGAGATCAACTATTGCAGTTGGAGCGGGTAGCCAAGGTTTGTATTTTGAATCTAAATTATAAATATCGTCCGATGTTACAGGCTCAAATTTAGCATCTCTTACCTTCATTATCGAATAAGCAGTTAAAAAACCCCCCGTTGGTCGAAGCTCTTTATCGTTTTGAAACAATACTAAATAATTTCTATCGCCGTCAACTCCAAGTAAATAAGGAGTACTTTCAAGCAATGGCTTACTCCTGGCGATATATTTTGATGCTTCCTCAAATTTATCAAGATAGCTGTCTAATTTTTCCCTCACAGGTATTCCCCTAACATTCTCGGGATAGTCATTTGGGTCAATTCGCGACAAATAAAAATTTGCGTCTTGAATATTTTTGACAATCTGATCAACTTGCGGAAAAATTCTAGGAATTGAATTTACCACAAAATCGATTCTTTCCTGTGCAGATTTTTCTGAAGTTTCCTTCTCTTTACTATCCTTATAACCAAGCTCTAAAAGCAGAGGGTCGAGAGTAGTAAAAGCAATTTCTCCTGCATCAAAGATTTTAACTGAAGCATTAAGTCCGTCTCCCAAATCTGACACATATTTACCCAAAAACGGCACAAACCTCATCCATGAAATTAAAACATAAGATTTTTTTAAATCGGCTACATTCTTTCTAACGATTTCAAAATCGCTTCTTATTTTGTCAACGCTCTCATATGACTGGCCTGCAACAATTGGAGCAATATTGCCTAAAACCTTCTTGACCTGAATATAAAAAAGTAAAATGGGAACCAAAAGGGCCAAAATTACGGCCATAATTATTCCTGATATCAAAAGCGGTTTTTTGTATTTGTTCTTTTTTTTAACTTCAACAACAGTCCCGTCGCTATTGGAATTATCATTAGGTTCAATTTTAGGTATCAAAACGGCAGAGTTATTATCCATAATTTATTAAAAAATTATACGGCATTTTTGCCGCTTATCATAGCCCAAGGTGTTTTGAGAAGAATCAAAATGTCAAATAAAATAGATTTTTTTCTTGCATAGTAGGCATCCATTTCAATTCTTTTATCAAAATTTATACTGCTTCTTCCCGAAACCTGCCAATACCCGGTAATACCAGGCTTCACTTTATGCATTTCTTTGACGAACTTTTCCGTCCCCGGATATTTTTGCTGCTGCTCGATTAGTTCGTCTTCATGATACGGTCTGGGTCCGACCAAACTCATTTCCCCCTTTAAAACATTAAAAAACTGGGGTGTCTCGTCGATTGAGTATTTTCTAATAAATTTTCCGATCGGCGTGACTCTCGGATCTCTATAAAGTTTATAGTTACTCTCCTTGTATTCTTTGTAAAGTTTTTTGTATTTTGGATCGCGCTCTAGCGTGGCATCGGCGTTAACAAACATTGATCTAAATTTATAAAGTCTAAAAGGCTTGCCGTTTTTACCAAGTCTTCTTAAATGCGCATTTTCAGGCTCAACTAAAACTGGCCCGTCAGATGTGAGTTTTATGATGATTGCAGTTATAAGCATAACTGGAGAAAAAATAATAATGGCTACAATTGAGCCGACAATATCCATTGTTCTTTTTATTACTTCGTAATACATATTAAGAATTTTTTAAGTAAGAGATAACTTTCTTTTTTTGACCTCTTTTAATACTTCGCCAACTTTGCCGCTTGCTTTTTTGTTGGTAATTAATAAAACATCCCCTGTATCAATAACAACCAAATTATCAACCCCTACAAGAGCAACAATTTTATTTGGATCATCAAGTCTTATGAAATTTGATTCGCCGTCAACATCAACTATGTTTTCACCAACATTATATAAATTCCTGCTTCTAAGATATTCATCAATCGCTTCAAATGTGCCAAAATCATGCCATTCAAAAGGCAATTCAATAACTAAAGATTCGCCTGATTCATAAACTTTCTGGGTAATATCCTCAAGCGGTCCAGGGGGCATTTTAAGATATTCTATATTTAGATCTTTGCCATTTATATAATTTGCAAGAGGCTCATACCAATCAGGTTTATACTTTTTAAAAAGCAAGAGCATATTATTGGGGGTCATACATGTGTGATTAGCATGAATTAAAATGTCGGGATTTTTTAATAACTCCTCAGTCTGCTCTTTGCTCCCCCTCCAGACAAACTCCTTGACCTTATAAACGCCTATACTGCTACTATTAACCTGTTCGCCCTTAATAAGATAGTCAACACCCATAACCGGGAACTTAGGTTTAATTCCTCCTGTGATATATCTGGAATCAACTCTTGTTAATTTATCACACTCGTCCATCATTGCAATAAACTTTTCGGTCGGTTCGCGAAGATCATCAACTTGAATAATCATAAACGGCTCATCGGCTAGCCCCTTTTTGTACAAAAAGGCCGCAATTAGGCCCGTAGCTGGTCCTTGATTTCTCATTTCCGGCTCAACTATATAATTCTCTTTAGGTATATCAGGAGCTTGTTTTTCGACAAAATCAACTTGATTTTGATTTGTCGAAACATAAATTTCGCGCGCTTTAAATCTGGTTAAAAGAGCTTCATAATTCAATTGAAACAAAGATTTATCGCCAAGAAGTTTTATAAAATGTTTAGGTCTGTGCTCACGGCTTACCGGCCACAATTTAGTACCAAATCCACCACAAATTATTACAGGAATCATAAAATATTAATAAATTCTTTTATAAACCTTTCTTTACTAAAGCGTTTTGCGTTAGTCATTAAGTATTGCTTATCAAAGCTGGTCCTGTCAAATTTTTCAATTGCTTTTGATAAACTCTCGACAGTCTGGTCATTAAACAATATTCCAGTCTTCCCGTCAATTATTGTATCTAAACTTCCACCTTTATTATATGCAATGACGGGAACGCCAAAGCCTTGAGCTTCGACTGATGTTATACCAAAATCTTCTTCTTGCGGCATTAAAAATGCTTTTGCATTTTGATATAAATTTATTAATTCTTGATCATTTGGCTTTGATATAAATTTAATGTTTTTGTACCTATTTGTTTTGAGCCTCTCAAATTCTGATCCACTACCTGAAACAACTAAAGGCAATTTATTCTTCTTAAAAATTGAAAGTATCAAATCTAGTTTTTTATATGGTTCAAACCGGCCATGAATAAAATAATAATTATTTGAATAGGCATTTTCCAAAAAATTGCGAGCGGCTGCTCGACTCTCTGAGCGGAGCCCTCCAACGAGCGATTTTTTAAAATGCCGCAAATCGACGGGAGGAAATATTATTTCACTTTCAAGGTTATAATATTTTTTAATTCTTTTTTGAACTTCTGTTGAAATTGCGATAATTTTGTCAGGTCTCTTGGCAACAACTTTATCCCACCACCTTAAATATCCCAAAATAGGCTTTGATAATAACTTAAAAAAAGGAATATATTTAAATATATTTGGTGGATTATTTAAATAAAAATCATATCCGCTCCATAAATATCTTGTTGGAGTAAGCATATAACATATGTGTTTTGTTTTAGGTAAAGTAATAATACCTTTTGCCGCCTCGCTAGTTACTGAAATAACCAAGTCATATTGACTAAAATCAAACTGCTCAAACGCAATTGGCATTAGCCAACCAAACAATTCGTGATGATTTCGTACAAATTTAAATTTCTGTAAAAATGAGGTATAAATTTTAGGAAAACATGAGGCCCAAGATGCATTTTTTTTATCATAAACAGAAGTATAAAGAGGAGCATCAGGAAACATCTCATGAAGAGTTAATAAAACCCTCTCTGCCCCCCCAAACTTATTCACCCTGTCATATACTATAGCTACTTTGTTGAAAACAATTATTGTCTTTTTATAATTACTTGTCATCATGTATAACCAAAACCTTTATTATTTAATATCATCTTACATATTCTTCCTCTAATAATATATTCTAGCTAATTTTAACCCATCCACCAACATATGCTACTATATATCCGTAGACTAGTACACGGATACAAGAAATTATTTAATGAGAAGATACAGTTTTTTAGAAAAAGAGGCAATATTTGAAGTATTTAATAAACTAAGGTCAGTTTTTTTGGCCGCTAAAGATGGCTCAGATGTAGATCAAATTATAAAAGGCATATTAACAAGCGACGAAAGAATAAAAATTGGCAGAAGAATTATAATTGCTAAACTACTAGATGAAGATTTAACATATGATGAAATTAGAAAAATATTGAAAGTCGGCAAACAAACAATACTTCAGGTGCAAAAACTCAAAAGCAGGTTCCCAAAGTGTTTTGATATGATAAATCAAAGAGAGGAGAAGGTTGAGAACGAATATTATAGTAAAGCATATATCGAGAAGGTTAATTCTCTAAACTGGAAAAAATATGTTAAATTTACCGGATTCAGACGAAAAGATGTAAAAAGATAGCCTGTATCCGTAGACTAGTACACGGAACTATTTTGAATATTCTACAAATAGTTTTTCTCTATCGTTTTCAATAATCTTCAGTTGTCTTTCGATATTTCGAAGAGCATCTGCTAAATGAGGTTTTTTAGAGAAGTCCAACATGTTATTAACCTCTGCATACTGCACAACTAGGTGTTTTCTTCTATTTTCAATGGCCGTTCTTATAAATTGAAACTGCACATGTCTACTTAAAGTGTGCCATTCTGCAAAAGTAGATAAAAATTTTGGATCGTATTCTCCCATGTCAACTGCCTTTTGCAATGTCATTTTATACAACCTTGCTTGTTTTGAACTACTTCCTTTTTCTAGATTATCTTCAAATCCCATATGCGTATTATACAACCATCTGGTAAATATTTAGCGTTTCTTTCGCCATTTTTTGCCAGGAATAGTTTTTAGTAAATTCATATGCCTTACTGATTATTTTTTGCCTATCAGCTTCATTCAAATGAACTGCGTCATTTATAGAATTGACAATTTCTTTTACACTTTTTGGATTAAAATACTTTACATTGTCTTTATAGACTTCTTTTAGTACATCTATATTCGATGAGTAAACAAGTGTTTTAGCTCTCATTGCCTCCAAACCAGGTAAACCAAATCCTTCAATTAATGTTGGGTAAATAAAAGCAATAGATTTATTATAAAAAGACATTAATTGATTATCAGGGACATAGCCTAATATTTTTAGGTTTTTTTGTACTTTGTATTTTTTAGCTAATTTTTCAATTCGTTCAATGAATACATTTCGAGCCGCTGATATAGCAAGATTAATTTTTAATTTATTTTTTTTGTTGTATATAGATAAAGCCTTTATTAGTCTTCTTAAATTCTTATGTGGGTAAGCATTTCCAACATATGAAATATATTTACCCAAATTATCAGCTTTAAAATCGGTTTGATTAGTTGAAGTGTCGATTCCCTCATATGTAACTTTTATTTTATCTTTGTTGATTTTATAAAAACTAGATAAATCGTCTTTTACGACATTTGTTGGGCAAATAATTAAATTTGAAAAATATACAGCTTTTGCAAATGCCAAATAGTACCCCAATCTCCAAATTTGATAAATTGGAAATGGCCTTGTAGTTGCTTCGCCCCCCTTACTTTTATGCATAATCATGTCGTGTATTGTCACAATAAATTTTCCAAAATAAAAAATGGGGACATTAAAATGAGGAAAGTGAACAATATCAGGTTTTATTTTATATATAATTATTGGCAATAAAAATTGTTCCTTAAAAGTATAATGTTTAAAATCCGCTAGTATTTTTACAAAATTTTTAGGAAAATTTAATGATTCGTAATCATCTTTACGGAGCAAAATATAGTAGGTGTTGGTTGAGTCTATTTTAGTTAAATTTTCGACTAAATTTTGAGTATATCTACCATTACCAGTGTGCTTTGTCCCATACAGTCTAGCGTCTATAACTATCTTCATATCTTCGATTTTATGTATCTTATTAACTTCAAAAACTTAATTCCAAGTAAAACAAGAAAATTTAAAACCAAAGGATATCTCTTCCATAAATTCTTTTTATAAAAATATTCCATTGAATCAACACCTTGCATAATCCTGACATTATTTCCTATTTTCATTTTAGTTGCTTTTTTCAAATGAAGTATCTTTACTTCCGGATAATAAATTATTTTATATCCTAGTTTTTTTATTTGAAAACATAAATCTAAATCTTCGCCATCAAAAATAAATTTTTCATCGAACCACTCAACTTTATCTAATATTTTTTTTCTGGTTAAAATAAACGCACCTTGAATTGCATCAACCTCATGGGTAGTGTCCTCATCTTGATCTTCATACCAATAATTTGTATTGAGTCCAAGAAATAATTTGAAAAATGCTGCAAATGGAGTCGGGAATCTTCGTCTTGTATCCTTATCCAATGTTCCATCTTTAAGAACTAATTTACAAGTCAGGGCACCAATTTTCTTATCTTTTTCCATGACCCGCAGGCACCTATTAAGTGTATTTTTATAAACTATGGTATCCGAATTTAAAAACAAAACATAATTACCTTTAACATGCGATTTTGCACGGTTATTGCCATTCGAAAAGCTTATATTAGGACCTGTTATTAATTTTACCCAAGAGAAATTTTTTCTAACCATTTCACAACTACCGTCATTCGAATTATTATCTGAAACAATCACCTCGAAATTGACTTCATCCCTTACTTTTTCAAGCGACTTTAAGCAATCAAAAAGAATATTTTTTGTATTGTGATTTAAAATTATTATCGATAATTTTATTTCCATTTTTACTTAAAAACTAATGACTGATATATTTTATCTAACCCATCGACAATTGACTGCCAGCTAAAATTTTTTAATACATATTTCTTACCTTCGACTGCAAGATTTTTGGCCAATTTTTGATCCGTCAAAACCTTGACAGTTTTTTCTGCCAATTTTGTTGGGTCAGATGAAACCATTGCATGGACTCCGTCCTTAATTTTTAATCCTGCAACACCAATTGGAGTTGATACAACAGGGAGACCGGAGGCCATAGATTCAAACACCTTAAGCCTAGTTCCCCCCGGACTCATTATAGGTGTTACCAACACGCTAGAAGCCTTAAAAACATCTCGATTATCCTTTGGTGATTCACTTATCTCAATATTTTTATCATGTTTTGCATATTCCAATATTGACCTAGGAATTGACCTGCCCGATATCCAAAGTTTTACATTTTTCAACTTAGCTTTAATTTTTGGCCATATTTTTTTAATTAATATATTTACTGCCTCGACATTTTGCATCCATTTGTAATCGCCGTGGTATAAAATTCTGGGAGGAAATTTTTTATTTATTTTCTTGGCTTCAAAGTAAGAAACATCTACCCCATTTGGAATAATACCAACCTCAACATCTTTTAATTCTTTCTCCATAATTTTACGGTCTTCTTCCGATACAGCAAAAACTCTATTAGCTTTTCTCCAATAATATTTTTCCCAAAACTTTAGTTTAATAACATCAAACATATAAATTGGCTTTAAAAGCCAAAAAACCTCATGGTCCACATAATGTTTATAAACTGAAAACTCAATAGTAGGATCAACCAAAACTATTGGTACTTTAGTATTAGGTATATGAGGCATAACATAAAAAGTTTCAGCGTGAATTATGTCATATTTATTTTCCTCAAGCTCTTTTTTAATGGCTTGTCTTTCTTCCAAAGAAAAATTTCTAATAACTACAAGCGGATTAAAACTGATCAGTGTCAAAAATAAATTTCGGATAGTCCAAGGACTTTTTGGTCTATCAAAAACTAAAACTTTCTCACAATATTTTTTGATTTCAGGGAGATATGATAGTTCTTTTTCTTTGTCTCCTCTAATTAAGGACATCACTGTAATCTTATGCTTTTTAGATAAAAATTTGATCAAATGATACCATCTTGTCTGCCCACCAGACATCTGATCAATCGGTAAAAATGGTAAAAGCATCAAAATTTTCATATTAAATTGATTTTATCATACCGAACTTGACTTTTACTCTCTCTCTCTGTACACTACACCCCATAGTCTTATAAAGACTAAATTTAACTTGCACATTGGAGGCAAAATGAGTTACCTGTCCGCTTTGATTGCGCTGTTCATGGCGCAAGACAACCTCACCGGAGTCATCTGGTGGGATAACTACCTCGATCAACTCGTCGCCGTTGAGACATGGTTTTTCAAGGCGTCGTGGTGGATCTGGGTCGTGTTCATGGTCATCGGCATCATCGTCACAATAGTGAGCAAGGACGCACGACGCTCTGGCTGTGGATGCTACGCGCTATTCCTCGGTGTCTTTCTGGGACTCCTCCCGCTTTGGGAATGGATTTCGCTGAAACTCGCTCAAGGAATGGCGAACTCGGTCACCGCAGAAGGAGTGGTCAATCAGAGCAAGCTTATCCTGAGCGCCATTTTGTTCTTCCTACTCGGCGCCGGATAATACCACGCGGGGCAATAAACACAACTTCCTATTTTGGATAATAGATAGAAGATAGGAAGTTGTGTAAGTTTTACTCTTTCAAATTTTTATGTAAATCAAGAATTATATACTCATTTGTTTTGGTAATAGTTTTAAATCTTTTGGAAAAGTTAATTGTATCAGGACTTAAAAGATCTAGTGACACATAGTGCGTTGCGCCTCTTTTGATAAGACCTTCAATAGAATCATCAACTGCGGGCCAGCCTTTTCTATTTGTTTGATATAAAAAGGCAGTGTCACCATTATACGGAACCACTACTTTAGCATCCTTAGGAAGATTTGCATCAACAAATTTTCCAACTTCAATAATTTCTGGATGATTAATCTGATAAAAAGGCTTGATTCTATCCCAGGAAATTAAAAACATAGTAACCATAGAAATAAATAAAATTAGAGGTGATTTTCTCCAAAGATAACTTACACCAAGTGCCAAACTAAGTGTTACCGCGGGGATAATAAGAATTTGGTAGTAATCATGACGGACATTGGCAGTTGCAACCACGGTTAAATAGAATAGAGCTCCTAAATTAAAGAAAAAATTAAAATTGTTTTTATATTTCCTAATTAAACCTATTGCAAAAGGTATTAATCCCCATGTACCAAGTATTAATATCCCTAACCTTTCTCCAAAAAGCCACCTAAACCAAGCCGGATGAAATCTAATCCTATCACCATTAAAGGCCCATTCGTAAAAAGGGATTCCTTCAGGATACTGCTGGGTATAAAAACGCCATACTACAAAAGGCAAGAACGCTAAAAATAAAAATGCTAAATTAAATTTAACCTTTTCCTTTTTCAAAAAGCCTGGAATTAAGGGAAAGAGGAAAAAGGCTAAATATGGTTTTTGAAGTAGCATCAAAGCAAAAGAGATTATTGAGAAAAGATTATTAATTCCATAAAAATAAAGTCCGATTAAACCAAACATAACTCCAAATGGGTCAGGCAGGATCACTCTAGAAAAGTAAATATTAAAAGGCAAAAACATGAAGAAAAAAGAAGCAATTAAACCTATCTTTTCTGAATAATGTTTTTTACCAAGTAAAAATATAAATAGACCAGAAACTACTGTAATTAGAGCAGTTAATATTCTCCCCCAGATTTCAAGAGTAAAGACTCCAAATGATTTATATAAAATTGCATGAAGAGCATTATAGAGAGGAAATTCAACCATCCTTATGCCCGTTGGATTATCTTTGCCGCTTTGGATACTGCTTATATCATCGTATCTCGGATAAAATAAGTTTATACCATCTTTGACATAGTTTCTGGAAACTGCCGCAGTATCTGCCTGTCGCCAAGAGTGCCAATCTGCTATGGGATTATTGACTTTATATAGTCGAACAATAAATCCAATTACCAGTATAAATGATAAAATTATATATCCGTTTTTCATATATGTTTTCACGAGAGTAATTAATTTATTCATAATTTTTGTTTTTACTTCCCACAATCAAGCCAATGAACAGCCAAAACATTAAAGCGAACTTTGATGCCTCAAATATATCTATAAATAAAGCGATTACTAGTATACCAACTAATGAAGACATAATCGCAACTTTAAATAGGCTGTCTTTTGTAAAATACTTAAAAATATTGTAAATAACATATAAAAAGGCGCTAAAACCTAAAATTCCAACTTCACCCAATAGCCGCAAGTAATCGTTATCTGTTGCCAAACCAATTGAAGAATAACCAGTCCCAAGTATTGGATTCTTAGAGAATGCCCTTATTGCTCTTGGCCACTCAACATTTAGTCTAATTGATGATGATCGGTCTTCAAACACTATCTCATTGTTAATGTTTTGTGCATACGCTATTTGCACTAAGCTAATTTTATTAATCACAACATCAAACAACCTTTTATATCTGACTTGCAAATCGGGGCTTGTCGCAAAAATTATAAATAAAATAAATATTGTTAAAGCAAGTTCTTTAAATCGTTTCAGAAAGACAAAAACTAAAGTAACTGATATAAATAAAGCAGCAACGGATATCCTGGATGCGGCCATTGACAAGAGCCATAAACCCAATATTGTAGATCCAATAAATATTATCTTTGATAATCTATCCTTATAAATAAAAATGCTGGCAACAAAAATTGGTAAAACCAATACCAGATACGACGCAAGATCATAGTGGCCCGCAAATGTTGAATTTATATGAGCCCCAGGAACCCAGCGCAATGCTACGCCCTTCGAATACTCTTCATTTTGGGTAATAATTACTGGGAATTCAAAATATCTTTGTCCAAACCCATATATAAATATGAAGAAATTAACCAACAATAAAAGTTTAATTACATATTCAAAGAAATTTTTATCTTTATTTAAGTAGCGGATGTAAACAAATCCAACAAAAAAAAGTGAAAAATATTCAATTCTTCTCAGATAATGAAGTAGCCCCTGAGTCAAATTTGTAGTTTGTGTTAAATACACGCCTGAAATTAAAGACACAGACCCAATTAATAAAAATATTAAAATTGACCTAATAAGTTTATTTTTGATTAATTCCTTAGAGTATTTAATTAATATGGGAAAGATTGTAAATAAAGTAAAGAGGATCAAAAAATCCTCAAGTCTTATGGCAACATACGATTCAGATATTCTGAATGCAGGAAATTTAGGATAAAGAGGCACAAAAATTATAAGTGCCGTTATTATATACTTTAAAAAGTCGTTATATCTGATTAAAAATTTTTGCATAAGTTTTCGATTCGTTTGTTTTCCCTAGAATTCCAAAAAGTATAATCCTCAAAACGATTCCTAGCCTAATCATTAAATTCATAAACAAAAGATAATTTTTATACCATTTTTTGTAAAATATACGCAGGCTTTTAAATTCATTTAAAATTGTTTTTTCTCCCGACCCAGAACCCCCACCTAAATGAATAATTTCCCATCTTGGCACATACATTATCTTATATCCCGCTTTTTTAATTCTAAAGCATAAATCAACTTCCTCCATGTACATAAAATACTCGGGATCAAACATTCCCGCAACTTTGAATACTTCCTTTTTGATAAGCATAAATGCTCCTGTTACCCAATCCCTTTCATCTTCTTTATTAAAAAATTCTTCATTTTTCCAAATTGGCGATTTTAAATGCATGGGATGAAAAGGTTTAATAATATTTGAAATAAGCGGTAAATCTTCTAAAAATGTAAGCCAACTAAAAACTCTTAAAGGCGTTGGAAAATAGCCTCCGCTTCCTTGAATTGATCCATCTTTATTTTTTAAGGCGCAAGATAAAACACCAATCTTAGGATTTTTATCCATCCAATCGACCATATCTTTTAATATATCCATTACTAAAAGTGTGTCGCTGTTTAGCAGTAAGATATATTGACCGCTTGAGCTTTTGATTCCCAAATTATTCCCTTGTCCAAAACCCAAATTTGTTTTGCTTTCAATAATTTTTAAATTCAGGTAACTCAATTTCTTCAATTCTTTCAAGCTTTTATCACTTGAACCATTGTCAACAACAACAACCTCAAAATCAAGGTTTTTAGTATGTTTATAAATCGATTTAATACAATCTATGGTAAGTTTTGCTGTATTAAATGAGACGATAACTATTGATAATTTAGGCCTGTTTTTTTGCATATAAAATTTCTCGAGTTAAAACATAAAATGAAATCGACGACAATAAAACTACAAAAAGGCGGACAATCAAACTACTTGGAACATATTTGATAATTATTTTTTGACCATAATTCACTCCGTTAATGACTAAGGCGTACTCAGGGGTTGGTGGTTCAAACCCGTTAATATAAACCGATTCCCTTAGGGGATGTACAATTTCTTCTAAATAAGTGCTTTTTGTCTGATCGCGAATTATGCTCTGAGCACTTTCAGGCGGGTAATTAAGTCTTAATGTATAATTAAAACCATTATTGAAATTTCTGATGTAATAATTCATGACTTCTTCTCTAGTCAAATTTGTATAATAACCCCGTCTCATCGGTGTTTCTATATCTGCAGGTTCGAATGACTGAACAAAATCTTTATGCGGAGGAGGAAAATCCGGAGATTTAGGCGCGACATAAAAAACACCAAAGAGAAAAAGTCCACATGTCAAAATTTCGAGAAAATATTTTTTCATCACTGAAACAGCCTTGCGCGGCCAAGACGATAATTTAAATTTTTACTTTTTCTCTCACCTATTATTTTTGCAGGGACGCCTCCTACAATTGCAAAATCGGGGACATCCTTAGTAACTACAGCGCCACCCGCAACAACTGCGCCTTTCCCAATTGTCACACCAGGCATAATGATTGCTCTTGGACCAATAAAGACATAGTCTTTGATAGTTACAGGCTCTTCAATTGCCTCAAATTTTTCGGATTCCAAATTATGTTCGCTGTTATAAATCATTACTTGTGAAGCTATGTCTACATGATTTCCTATCGTAAGTTTAGCTCTACCATCCAAAAAGGCATGATCTCCAATTATAGTATCCGCACCTATTTCAATATTTTTAGGATTAAAAAAATTAGCCCACATATGAATAGTTGAACCACTACCCATTCCCACACCAAAAAACTTATATATTAATTTTCTAACTGTATGTGAAGGAACATGACCCGCTAGGCGAAGTAGCATCAGCTCAAAATCCAACCAATAATTATTAAGCCTATTTAAAATCTTAGGCATAGCCTGTCTTAGAGTTAATTTGTTTCCGTATTTATCTACAAACATTTTCTAATATTTCTAAAGTCTCCCGTGCGCACTTGTCCCAGCTAAAAAGCTTTGACCGCTTAATTCCGTCTTCAACTAATTTATTATATTCGTTTTTATTCATGTTTAAAACTTTTTTTATACCTCTCGCGATATCTTTAGGGTCATTGTGGTCAACATATATTCCCGCATTGCCCACGATTTCTGAAAGACTACCCACTCTTGACACAACAACAGGCGTTCCCAATGCCATTACTGATAGCGTATCAATACCAAAACCTTCAGTATGTGACGGCTGGACAAAAACTCTAGCCCCTTTTCTTATTATTGCCTTGTCTTCCTCGGGGAAAAAGTCAGTAAAGATAACTTTGTC
The DNA here is from genome assembly GCA_020724585.1 of Candidatus Microgenomatus sp. Lineage (GTDB taxonomy): Bacteria > Patescibacteriota > Microgenomatia > UBA8517 > UBA8517 > DYGS01. Next base: position 331,621 of record DYGS01000001.1, on the reverse strand, counting down.
TTTTAAATTTAACTCATCAACCAATTTAAACAAAGATTCATATAGCCAACCTTTTTTACCAGCAATAACCAATTGCAATTCTTTAGCATTTACATTTTTAGCATTTAGCATTGCGAAGGCTTTGATAATTCCGTCTACATTTTTACTTGGTTTTAATGTTCCTAAATATAGAATATAGCTTGATACTATAGAATACTTATTTTTAATGCGTCGCACATCTTTGTCTGTAACTTTAAAGTCTTTTGGCCTCAAATCGTGGGAAAGATAAACAACTTCAGTTTTTCTCGAAGCAAATGGATAATGTCGTACAATATCTTTCTTTACATCTTTTGATATACTTAGTACCCTCTTTGATACAAAAATTGAAATAGCAGTCCAATACTTCAACTGCCAAAATGTAAATTTTTTAAAGCTGGTCGGATTTTCGAGGTATTTTAGATCCATTATTGAGCATACTTTAGGCACAAAAACAAATGGGCTCGCATAATGACTAGGGGTAAACAAAACATCAATTTTTTCAGGATTAAATAATAAATGTTTGGTGAGTTTTGTTAAAACCCAAAATTTACCATCATCTAAAACAATATATTTGAAGTAGTCTGACTCTTTAGGCATGTCAAAAAACGGCCTATTTTTAAGATAAACTATAAGATAGTTTGGGTTTTGTTTCTTTTCGTTTATTTTTTTAAGGTTATGCAGTAAATTGAAAGCATAAACATTAACTCCCACTCGGTTATCAATATTCGCCTCATTGCCATCAATGCCGATATTCATATTAGTCTAATAACTTGCTTCTATGTGTCAAAATGTTACCCCAAGTCATAAAATTCTCTGCATTTTCTGGTAAATTATCTTTCATTTGCCTATAAGCTTCTATGTATCCATCCCAAGTATTTACAAATTTGTCGTTAAAGCTACTCACCAAGTCAATATATCCATCGTTATTTTTAATAAAGACATTTATTTTATTTTTATTAGTATTGTAATCATCGGCAATCCAGTTACCAATCCTATTCATATTCATAGCAATATCCAAAACAGTTTGTTTTACTTTACTCATAAGAAAATTTTTCTAACTATTTCATCAAATTGTGACCTGATATCTTTTGAGAGTATCTCCCTACTGGGATTATCTTGATTAGGTCTTAAATTAATCATAGAGTTATAGTCAATCTCACCCGTTTCGATATCAATTCCTCCACCCCACAAATTTGATTGTTTAGAACCATTTTTTAAAAGTTCCTGTTCTTCATCCACATGCCTATCTGCACCAGCACAAAGTATTTCTTGTTCGATATCAACAACAACCTTGATATATCCTTGAAAATGTTCAGAAACCACTCTAACCTGTTCAACTGAAGCTTTGTCTGAGAGAATTAAAACACCCATGATCTGATTGTAACATATCAAATATCCATTTGAAGCTCAAGTCCAATTGGCTCAAATCCTTCTCTTCGATAAAATTTAACTGCCTTTTCATTATTGTAATAAGCAACAACAAATAGTTTATTTATTCCCTGACTTTTAGCCCATTTTTTTGCTTCCTCAATTAGCTTTTTGCCAATTCCTAGAGATCTATATTCAGGTGAGACACCCATGTTTTCAATTTCAACATAATTACTTTTCCTATACCCAAAATCCTTAATCGACATAGCTGCATAGCCAACTGCTTTTTCACCAACCCATACAATAACACAATTTCCATATTCCCCATTTGCCAAGCTCTGATAATATCTGATACCCTCTTTTGAAAATGGCCAGCCTGAGTCCAAATCGTCATCATTTTTTGAATCGCTTTCAAAAACATCATTATTTAGTTTTTGGATAACCTTCCAATCTTTGGATTCGGCCTTCTTTATAGTTATATTCATCCCATTGCCTCCTTATATACTCCAAGTGTTTCTTTGGCGCATTTTTGCCAGGAAAAATCTTTTACTACTTTTAAACCCTTGGCAATTAATGTTTTGGGCTTGCTTAAAGCCTCTTCAATTCCACTGGCAATTGATTTAACATCATAAGGATCAACCAAAACAGCCGCTCCTTTTGAAACTTCTGGCAAGCATGATATGTTAGATGTAACCACAGGTACTTCGCAATTAAAACCTTCCAAGACGGGGATACCCAAACCTTCATAAAGAGTTGCAAAAAGTAAAAGTTTTGCACCACTCACCAAAGGCGCCAGATCCTGGTCGGGAACATGGCCCAGAAACCTGACTCCCCTTAAATTTAGGTTTTTATAATTTTGATTCTCACCAACTATTAAGTATTTCAGGTTTTTGCCATGTTTGGCTAAATTAAACGCTTCGATGGATTTTTCTAAATTCTTGCGTGGATTGGTACCAATCGAGATAACATACTCATCATATATTTTATACTTCTTCAACACATTTTGTACTTGCCACTTGCTCGCTTTTGTAATGTTAGGAGCTTCATAGATAATTCTTACTTTTTGTCTATCAAATCCCAGTTTCACTAAATCATCTTTCGTACTTTGGCTGGGAACAATAACCATTCTTGATTCTTTAGCTACCCATTTTAGTCTTCGTCTATGTGTTTCAACAATTATTTTAGGTGTAAATTTAGGTAAAATAAGCGGAGCGAGGTCATGAACTGTTGTAACTTTAGGTAGGTTGGATGGTGGTTCTGCCCAATCCGATGTATGGATCAAATCAACTTGGCCTAATATTTTTTCAATAGGTAAAATATGGAGTCTATTCCAGATCATATCTGCAATTTTTGGAGATATGGGAAATATTCTTGTTGAACTATTAAATTCTAAAATCTCGCTTTTTCTTCGCAAAGCGCCTGCAAAAAATAAATATTCGTTTTCTTTGTCCAAACTAAGTAAATTATTTACTAAGTTTTTAGTATATTTTGAAACACCAGTATCATAAGGTATCTGGCTTAAATCAATTGCAATACGCATATTATTGTTTTGTATATTTCCAGAAGATTACACCATTTAGGTTAACTTCCTCTACCCAATTATATCCCAACTCCTCTAACTTTCGACGAGCAAAATCAGTTGGATCTGCTATATTAACCACATATCTTGAGAGCCAAAGCGTTTTATGTGTGTTTGTGTCAATTTTATCAGGAAGTATCACTTGGTCATTTAAACCATAATAAATTAAAGCTTCTCTTTGTGAATAATTTGGATAGACTATCCTATCATTTTTAATTACATTGGGTAATCCTCTCCAATTTTCCCTTTGAAATCTTGGCCAGGCAAGATAAAAGTAAGATGATAGTAAATTTATAAATACAACAAAAGCAATAAATAGTTTACTTCTAGTTTCAGATAAAAGTAAGTAAAAGGCGGGAAGTATAAATAAATATCTAAAATAGGTTAGTGTTGGGATATAAATTGAAAGGAAGATTCCAGCTACTAAACTGCCAGCAAACCAATACCAAACTAGCTTGTTCTTGGCCTTACCAATGACATAGATAAAAATTGCAGAAATAGTAATCATCACGACTCCATATAACAACTTATTTTCAAAACCAACTCTGCCTATTAAAAATTTCGTTGGGATAAGTGCTACATTTTTAAAAGTAACAGGGCCAAGCGCATTCCACCAAGCTGATGATGTCTCTTTCAAGGCTATTCCTGCAAAAAGCTGTTGTTGAAATGTTGGCCACCAAAATGTAAAAGCTACTACAACAGGAATTACTGAATAAACAAGTTTTTTAAAATTTTTCTTGTCGTCGATGTATAGATATGTAAATAAAACAGGGATAACAATCATAGCAAGATAATCAGTTAAAAAAAGTAAAACAAATAAGAGTGATAACCATGTCCACTTTTTTAAGATAAATAAATAAATAATTAGAGTTACTAAAAATGTAGCCATTGAATACATCCTAGCCTCCTGTGAATAATAGATATGAAGTCCAGATGTGGCTAAAAAAAGGCTTGGTGCCAGCGGCCATTTAATTTTACCAGTACCATAACTCTCAAATTTTTTGGCAATTAAATAAGCCACATAAATCGTGGCAATTCCAAAAAATACCGAAGGTATACGAAGTGCTATTTCACTAGTACCAAATAGTTTTGACCAAAGCCAAACGGTTAAATAATACAGTGGTGGGTGAAAATCATTAACTATAAAATAGTTAAAAAATTCTCCCAAAGTCATTCTGGCAACAATTCCTGTCGTTGCCTCATCAAGCCACAGGGATTGATTTAAAGAAATTAGCCTAAGTATAAACCCCGCCAATAAAACAAAATAAATCATTTTGATCCGTCTTTAGTAAATATATAATTTAAGATTCCAACAAAGGCTCCAAAATCATATATTATTTTAAAAATTATAAATTGATATGTTTTAAATCTGATTGATTTAAAAAGACCGATGATTATTGAAACAGGCAAACTAGATCTCAGTAATGCAACCATATAACCTAAAGCATATAACTTATACCTTCTTTTACCCACCCACTTGGCATGATTATAAATTTCTGTCAAAGTTTCTGGGTTTTTATGATAATAAATGGCATTTGGGGCAATTGCAGCTTCGTAGCCAAGTTTTTTAGACAAACTCCAGTCATCATCATATCCCCCAGCAATAAACCCCCCAACTTTATCAAATTCAGACTTGAGTATTGCACGGAAAACTGGCTGTGTATCAGGATAATTTTTTGGGTGTCTTTTTTTATCTTCCCAACCTTCGTTATAGTTGTAGCATCTTGCCCAAATATTATCCCAGTTAGCAACATATTCATCTTTAGAAAATGTTCCTTTAGTTTTCCCTTTAATTATAGGTTTGGTTAAATTTTTCAAGAAATCTCTATCAAAAGTCATGTCGCTATCTACAAAAACCAAAATATCGCCTTTGGCATGTTTAGCACCTAAATTTCTCGCCGCACCCGCCCCCTTGTGTTTTTGCGTGAATATATTGATTTTTTGAGTTTTGGAGTTTTGGAGTTTTTGCAATGTTTTGTCTACACTCCCATCGTCAATGACAATAACTTCAAAATCTTGATAGCTTTGATTTTCTAATGACTTAAGACAATCCAAAATTACGCCTTCTTCATTATATACAGGAATAATTACTGATATCATTTTACAATTTTAGATAAAACAAACCCATCACCTATACTCTCCATAGTTACTACATTATAAGGCTTATAAACATTTAATTCCCATGGATTATTATTATCAAAATCGTAATTTGCTTTTGCCAAAGCATAAATTTCGCTTGCGGATTGATATTCAACATCGCTCAATGGTTTTTTATTGTAGACATGTTCAAGATAATATCGAAGAGTGTATCCCCTGGTATCAAAATCATAAAGGGTAACTACATTAAAATTATATTTAGCATTTTTTGCAATTATTTCAGATGCATTTTTAATATCTGCAATTGTTAATCCGTCAATCATGCCAACTGGTTTGTCGAAACTTACAAAGGTTGAGTTTAAATTAATAAATAAATAAGCAGAGGTTAATAAAATAAACAAATACTTATTTTTGATATAAATTTGCCATAGAATCAGGCCAATAGCTAAAATTAAGACAGGCCAAAAATGTAAAAAATGATAATATGTAAAACCTGCATCTGACACTCCATTTATTGTATCAACAGCATATTGCCAAAGAGTGCGAAGATGATAAAAATTATGTTTTAAATCAAAAACAATTCTAGTAATATCTCCGACTATTCCGCCCAAAGTAAAAGCAAAAATATCAACTATTCTATTTTTCGAGTATCTAAATAATATCGCAAGAATTATCAAAATCGCTATTAGATATAGATATTGCAAACCAAAACCTATTCCTGATAGAACTCCTAACATTAATATATCAAATAATTTATATTTATTTTTAATTAATTTCCAAGCAAAATAGACACTTAGAATTCCAATTAAAGGAAGGTAATTTAAAACCCAGATAAACATCGAATGATATATCATTGTGGAATTGAATAAAAACAAAAAAAGTGAGATCACGGCCACAAATTGATTAAATATCTTTTTGGCAACAAGATATAAAACCACTCCCGTTATAATATTTAACATCGCAAAATAATAGCTGATGGGCAAGGGGTCGTAATTAAATAATAATATAAAAGGGACAAGAGAGTAGTTAAAAATTGCACTTGTATAAAGCTTATGGCCCAATGAATTAACCCTAAAGTATTCTTGTCCCAAAAGCGATGGCTTATCTTTAATGTAGTTTGCAGATACCATCAAACTTCTTGCCTGTTCAGGCCCGAAAGTTAACCTATCTGAGAAATTATAAATTCTCACCATCAGTGCAATAAAAAGGATGCTAAAGAGTACTAAATAATTTTTCATATTGTTCTGCTATTTTATCCCAACTAAATTTCTCAGCCTGTTTTCTGGGTTTGTCTCCCCAATTTGTGTTTAATGCTTTTTCAATTGCTTTTGCATATGCTTCTGTATCTGTTGGATCAACAAATAGTCCTGCATTACCAACAATTTCCCTTCTTATTGGATCATCTGTTGCAACAACAGGAAGATTTGTGGCCATTGCTTCAACCATTGCAATTCCAAACGATTCCCAGGCAACTGTGGGATATACAAATAAATCTGCCTTTTTGTATATTTCAGGCATTTTATCTTGCGTTGTTTGAATAATTTTAAACCTATCTTCTCCTAAACACTCTAGTCCCAAATCATAAATCTGTTGTTTTAAATCACCACCACCGCCTGCAATAATAAGTTTTACCCCGCTAAGTTTGGATATCGCTTTAATAGTCAAATCATGCCTCTTATCTTTAGTAAACGCCCCGACAGCTAATATTGTACGACCACCTTTAAGGGTTACACCCTTAAAGGTAAACTTCTGTAAATCTACACCATTCGGAATTACTACTTTTCTCACAAATGGGTTTATTTTATCTGCCCATTTTTTTGCATAGTTTGTTAGTGGAATAAAATAATTTGGAAATGCATATAAATTTAATCTATCATCCAGACCGATTCCCGATTGACCCGAAACTATCATTTTTGATTTTGTAATCCATGTCAAAATTCTAACCAAAAAAACTTGCAGTCTACCATTCGTAGGGATTATCACATCGTATCTTTTAAATAAATTTATTTCATTTAAAACATCCACTTCATGTTTTTTTGATAATCTTTTGGAAAGTTCATTGACAAAAGTTTCTGCGCCTCTATTTACTTTTCCTTGATATTTATTAATTATGGCGATTTTCATATGTTTAATTATTTTTGTAACAAATTTCAACTCTTTTTGTAACTATGCTACAGCTATAAAATTTATCTACAAAATTATACAGTTTAGGATAGTTGTTTTGTCTTTCTCCAATTACAATTACCTCTGGCATATTAATTATTAAATTATTAATTACTAATTCCAAATTATCATTATAGTTCAAATACCACGGGATGTAAGGAATCAGTGGTTTTGATGGCAAAGTATCCGTTAATGCATATAAACTATCCCAATAATTAATAACATATAAACTTTCAGTTTTTGAATCTTTGATTTTTTGAGTTATTTTAATTACATCTTCTTCATAAAAACGCGTATTATTACCAATTTGCCTCTTAAATCCGAATGCTAAAAATACAAATGCTAAAAAGATAAATGTAACCTTTAAAACGATGTTTCTTTTTGAAAAAATAAAACTTGATAGTGTTATAGCCAGAAATGGTAGTGCGGGTTGAAAATGAAATAATTCCCATCTAGGATAAACTCCCAGCATCCCAGCGATCATAAAACTTAGTACTAAGTACTCTGTACTAAGTACTGATATCAAAAATGGAGACATGGCAAACAAAAATTGCTTTAAACTGGGTAAACTAATTTGCCCAACTGCACTAGGTAAATATAATATTCCAAACTTTACTGCCCAACTATAATAATCATCCAAAATACCAAGTATATAAAGAGTAATTGCAGAAAATAAAAATATTATTCCAGCACCAAAAACAAGTTGTTTTAGTCTCTGTACTATGTACTTTGTACTCTGTACTGTTGTGATTCCAATAGGAATCGCAAAATATATAAATGTTTGCTTGGTTAAAAATCCTAACGCAAATATAATGCCCGCCCATAAATAATTTTTCGTTCTGACAAAATAAAATAGTAGTAGCGCAAATGGAGTCAATGCTAAATCAAACCATAAACCATTACCTTCAAAGATAATAGTATATAGTATATAGAATATAGTAGATAGAATAGCTATTTTTTTGTTCCAGAACTTATTAGCTACAAAATAAGTAAGATATAAATTTAATAAAATTAAAATCCATGTATAAATTTTAAGTTGAACTACGCCAATTCCAAATAATTTAAAAAATATGGCTAAATCGAATAGAAGCAGTGGATTATGTGCAATAGCAATATCTCTATATGGTAAAAAACCATTTAACATTAAATAAGGCCAGGCAAGCATTTCGGGCCAAGCTGTAAAATTAATAAACATGTTCCTTTCTGTACAAATACTTAATTATTATAAGTGAAATCGCCGAATATATAGAAATCAAGATAAGTTTGCTAAAATTTATTCTTTCAACCTCAAAAACATCCCTTAAAACCGGCAAATAAATCAAAAACGGATGCAAAATAAATGGCAAAATAAAGGCAATAAGAAAAACAGGATGGGTAAATATTTTAAAATTTTTAAAAACGCTTTTTTCGGGAGCATAGAGATGAACCAATATAAAGTGCTGTATAAACATCATTGTTGTAAAAATAACAGTTAAGGCCTTTTCTGCAAAGATCGGTATTATCGACATGACAACTGTTAATAAACCCACTCCAAAAATATATTTAAAATCTTTTTTACCTAAAATATTTAAATCTTTTTGCGGTTTTTCATTTAATACCTCTCTCGTGTGGGGAGAAAAAGCAAGAGAGATTGCGGGCAAACCGTCCGTTATCAAATTCATATATAGAAGCTGAAGCGGAGCTAAAATCGGAAGTTTAAAAAGTAGTGCAAAAATAATATAAACGACTTCACCAACATTACAAGTCAGTAAATATTTTATGGCATTTTTGATGTTTTTATAGATGTTTCGGCCCATTTCAATTGCGTGAACCAGCGTTGCAAAGTTATCATCTGTTATAATTATGTGCGCAGTATCTTTGGCAACATCAGTGCCCGTTAACCCCATAGCCACTCCAACATTTGCCTGTTTTAAAGCCAGTGCATCATTAACCCCATCACCAGTAACAGCAACTACCTCACCTAAACTCTGATAGAGCTTTACAAGTCTATATTTGTCCTCGGGAGTTGTTCGGGCAAATATTTTCACTTCACCAATTATTTTTAATAATTCTTCATCGGTCAATTCTGTTAACTCTTTACCAGTTATTACACTATCATCCCGAGTAGCTATTCCAGTTTCTACACCCACCATTTTTGCTGTTAGTTCGTTATCACCTGTTATCATAACCACTCTAATTCCCGCTTTTTTAGCATCGGATACCGCAGAAAACACCTCGGGTCTTATAGGATCGGTTATCCCCACAAATCCCAAAAAAGTTTGGTCTTTTTCAAGATTTTTGAAAGAGTTACTTTTATACGAAAAGCCGATTACGCGCAAACCCTGCATCGCATATTGATCAAGAGATTTTTTAATATCAGCAATTCTAGTAGTCGTAAGTCTGACTTTTTTTGTCCCCATTTGCACAAACTTGCATATAGAAAGGATTGATTCGGGAGCTCCTTTTGAAAAGACAAAATCTCTTCTGCCGTCACTTACTAAAACTGTCATTCTTTTTGTAATAGGGCTAAATGGAATTTCGCTTTTAAGCTTCCACTTTTGCCGTAAACTTTCGTAATCAACCTTTTTTTCCTTTGCAAACACCAAAAGCGATCCTTCGGTTGTGTCACCAATCACATCATAATCATTGTGGTCGTGTTTTTTAACCAGTGACGCGGTTGAACAAACGGCGCTATTTAAATAAATCAAAGATTTTGATGCGGCTCCATAAGTTTTAATATTTTTAACCCGCATTCTATTTGTGGTCAGTGTTCCCGTCTTGTCCGTTGCAATTAGGGTCAACGAACCAAATGTCTCAATTGCTGTTAATTTTCTAACGATTGCGCCTTTTTTGGCCATTTTTTCAACCCCAATTGAGAGAATAATTGTCATAACTGCAGGAAGTCCTTCGGGGACAGCCGCAACAGCTAAGCTTACTGCAAATATAAAACTCTCAATAGCGCTTTTGTCACTGATAAAAGAAAGGCCAAAAACAATTGTTGATGCCCCAATGCCAATTATTGCTATAACTTTTGTTAATTTCTCAAGTTTTATCTGCAATGGAGTTTTTACCTCTTTGATTTGAGATAATGTTCTTGCAACTCGCCCAAACTTGGTATCTACTCCAATTGAAATAACTTTCGCAAAACAACGACCTTGTGCAACTACAGTACCCATAAAAAGCAGGCTATTCTTCTCATCGCCCTCGCGCTTAAAAACAGGTAAAGATTCACCCGTTAACGATGCCTCATTAACCTCAAGATTTTTCGATTCCAAAACAACGCAATCGGCGGGAATTTTTGATCCTTCCTCAAGATAAACTATGTCGCTTGGCAAAAGCTCGCGGCTATCAACTTCCTCCTCTTTTCCGTTTCTTACAACTCTTACTTTGGTAGTAGCCATTTGCGACAAAAGTGCAATTGATTTTTCCGCTTTGTATTCTTGAAAAAGACCAAAAAAAGCATTTAGTAAAACTACTAAAAATATAAAAATTGAATCTAATTTTTCTCCAACCAACAAAGAAATAATTGCGGCGGCAATCAATAAAATTACCAGAAAATTATTAAATTGACTCAAAAAAGACTTAATTAAAAAAAACCTATTTTGTCTCTCAATTTGGTTAAAACCAAATTTCGCCCTCAGGGAAGGAATATCACGGTCTATCAACCCTATTGCAAAATATTTATTTATATTCATAGTTTTTAATACCCTATTTTGTTTTTAACAAATCTTCTTTTCATTTTTTTGATTGGTGTTTGAATATATGCTTTTAGTCTGTAACTATTTGTCATCGTCTGCCAGGGAGATAGTATAAAATCAGGTCGACTTTTAAAAAAACTTTCTGGATAATAAAAATCCCTTGGGAACTTGATTCCAATTTCATATTTTAATTTTTTTGACCTTTTAGGGACTAATAAATCAAATTCTCTACTCTCCCCTCTTGGTAAAAAAGTTGTATGAATATAGGGCGCGTCAATAAATTTAAAAGTGTTTCTCTCTTGTATTTGTTTGCCATCAGAATCTGCCCAGCCCCATACGCCATGCTGCCCCACAGACTTTAATCCATCAATTACCTTAACAGCTCTTAAGGCATAATTGCCTTTTTTACTACCAAATCTGTAATTACCTGCAGATTGAGGTAAATAATGAAAAATATCGCCTACTACATTGTAATTTGGTACCACAAATGCTTCTGCCTGCTTTTCATTCTTAATACTTGATACTAAATTTCTAATTGAGTCATCCCACCATATTTCATCCGCATCAACAACAATAAACCAGTCAGCCTTAGTTGCATCAAGCATTGCTTGGCGAACTTTTGGAAAAGTTTCAGGTGTTGTATCTCCATAACATTTAATATCAATCTTGTCCTTATACTTAGACTTTAACTCTTTTGCTATTTCCCAAGATCTATCAGTTGATCCTGTGTCCCAAAGCAAAATTTTATCGACTGAATCAATAACGGAAGTAACTGCAAACCACAACCATCTCTCCTCATTCTTAAAAAGTGTATGTGCCCAAATTTTCATCTATTTAATTTTAGCCCAAATTGATTAAAATTACACTTATATGTGTGGGATATCGGGCAAGGTTTATTTTGATAAAAGAGAAGTTACTAGGCATCAACTAAGTTTAATGACCTTAAAAATTAACCATCGTGGGCCAGATGATACTGGTTATTATATAAATGAAGAGAGAAATGTTGGATTTGGACATAATAGGCTTTCAATTATAGATCTTTCAAAAAAGGGTCATCAACCGATGTCCTATTTAAATAGGTACATAATAATCTTTAATGGGGAAATATATAATTTTCAAGAACTAAGAAATTCACTTTTAATTGAGGGTTACAAATTTAAATCTAAAACCGATACTGAAGTAATACTCGCGCTTTATTCAAAATATAAAGAGGGCTGTCTCAAATATCTTCGCGGCATGTTTGCATTTGCAATATATGATAATCACGACCAAACCATATTTCTTGCTCGAGACAGAATAGGTAAAAAGCCTCTGAAATATTATTTTGATAGTAATGTCTTTATATTTGCATCAGAACTTAAGGCAATCTTAACTCAAAGAGAAATTAAAAAAGAGCCGGACTTAATTGCCATTCAAAAATATTTATTGTATGGCTATGTTCCAGCTTCTTTAACTGGTTTTAAAAACATCAAAAAACTCGAACCAGGCCATTTTATTAAAATTAATATCAAAAGGAAAGAGTTTGTTAAAAAAAAGTACTGGGAAGTTAATTTCAAAGAAAAATTAGATTTAAGTGAAAAGCAGTGGTCTCAAAAAATACTCGAAACTTTGGAAGAATCTACCAAATTAAGAATGATTTCAGATGTACCTCTTGGCGCTTTTCTTTCAGGTGGAGTAGATAGCAGTGCAGTTGTTGCAATGATGGCCTTAAACTCTAGATCTAAAATTAAAACATTTACTATTAAGTATGAAAATAAAAGGTGGAGTGAAGAAAAATATGCCAATCTAATAGTTAAAAGATATAAAACTGATCATACTGAGATACTCGCAAAACCTAACAATTTTACAAATTTAGAAGAAATTGCAGCAGCTTACGAAGAACCATTTTCTGATAATAGCGGTCTTGTTTCATTTATGGTATGCCGCGAAGCAGCTAAACATGTCAAAGTTGTATTAAATGGCGATGGTGGAGATGAATTGTTTGCGGGATATCCTAATAGATACTTAAGACTTAGAAGGGATGTTGACTATAACTTTTTAATTAATGTTATAAATAAATTTCCATTTAAAACAGGCGTTATAAAAATCGATAATTTTATAGAAAAATCAAAAAAGCCCATCTATCAAAAATTTGCCTCATATAATAGGATTTTTGAAACCAATGATTATGCTCTTGAGAAAAAAGTATTTAAGAAATTTGAAGGCACGGATTTAAAAGATGCTGGCTTAAAATTTGATCAACAGTACTTTTTACCTGACCTTCTTTTAACCAAAATGGATATCGCCTCGATGCACTACTCACTTGAAGCAAGATCACCAATCTTAGACCAAAACATGATTGAACTGGCCAACAAAATACCATTTGACTTAAAAATAAAAGATGGTGAATCAAAATACATATTTAAAAAGGCATTGGAAAGAATTGTACCTAGGGAAAATTTATATAGAGAAAAAATGGGGTTTACAATATCGCTCGAAGATTGGTTTAAAGGAGATTTAGCAAAATATTTCAAAAGTAAAATTAACAAAAATTCTAGGATCAATAGATATATAAACTTGGAAAATATTGACTTTAGTGACAATAGAAAAAAATGGAATATATTAATGTTGGAACTATGGCTTAAGAATTATTTTTTTGAAAACCAATAATACTTAATCACAATGACCCAGGTATAAAGTGCAAGTATTGCATTTGTTATAGCATAAGTTATAGTTGGCCCAATTGCACCATATTTAGGGATGAAATAACTGTTGAGCAAAAATATTGCGGCCAACTGAAAAAAACTAAATAACCCAATATAAACATTTTTCCCCATAGCATATATAATTGCGGCAACAGATGGTGCTGTTAAAATAAACGGAATCATTGAAAGCGTTAAAGCCTGAAATACTGGTACTGAATCCAAATAATTAGGAAATACAATTGCCATAAACGGCTTTGCTAAGATGACCCAAATTACAGTAACAATAATAATCGGTATTAATGCCAAAGTGGATTTTACTAAATATTTTTTTTCTTGAGTTTTGTCTCCAAAGCTTGCAAACCTTGGTGCTAAAACAGAAGAAAAACTTGAAGTTAATATAACTATAAACGAGGCAAGTCTTGCGGGTATTGAATATAAAGCGGTCGTTGAGGCTGTTGTTAGTACAGCCAACATTTGTATATCAAGTCTGCCTGAAATGGCTGAGATTATTCTATTTACCCCAATCCAACCGGAAAATTTAATTAAATTAAAATAGATTCCGCCGGGAACTTTCTGTCCTAAAAATTTAAAACCTAAAAAATAAAAACTAAAAATAAGACTTGCCATAAACCCATAAATAGCTGTTGAAAATGAGCCAAAAAGAGTTAAATTGCCGTAATAAATTAAAATAAGTAAACCTAAAAGCCTAAATAAATAATAAATGTTATCAACAACCATCGACTGAAAAAATTTCTTTTTTGCCTGCAAAACATAAGAAAAATACATAGGAACAAAAAGAGCGAATGAAATAATAGATACCCAGACAGCAACCATATAATCGCTTGTTGCTAGAAGTTTATCTGATATGAGTGGGGCAAAAAGAATTACAAGAGCTGAAAGAAAAATCGTGACTCCAAACTTAATAATCACACCCGCCTTTTGGTATTTTAAAGATGTTGACTCATCGTTCTCTGAATCAGCTTTAGCAATGAAATTAACAAGAGCCGAAGTTATCCCAAGATCAGAAAGAGATGTTAATATGACCACCAGGTTTAGAGCAGCAGAAAAAATACCAAATTCGTCACGACCTAAATTCCTAGCAACAAAAAAAGTAAACAGAAATCCCAGAAACGCCGAATTTAAATTGCCCAAAAATAAAATATAAGTATCTTTGGCCGTTGCAGAAAGAATAATAGATTTGCCTCTTGCGATGATATTTTGCATTGCTTATACATTAATGTTACCAAATATTGCCAAATATTGCCTAATTATTTACTTAACTCGTAGACTGTCCAAATTATAGTAACCCTTTATACAGCCCAAAACCCAGCCTTTGTTTTCAACAAAACCATCTAATTTACCTACCGGCTTAATATACTGAACCTCAATATCTTTTTTGTTTGAGGTTAGAATTTTGTTTTCTATAATATCCCATTTTAAAGCATATTCCGCTATCTCACGCTTATTTATCAAAAAATATTTATTAACATAAAAGGTAAGAAGTAAAATTAAAACTGTCAACACCACCCTTAAGTATTTTGTATATTTGAAATTGAGATTATGCCAAAAGACAAAAGAAAATAGTGTAAATATATAAAAGATATAAGTTGTAACTAAAAACATTACTCTTTCGGGTGGTTCCCAGTTTAATGCGTAGTAAGTTAAACCAACTACAGTAAGTGTTATGACAGGAATAAATGAAAGTAAAAATAGCATTATCAAGTTTTTATTTTTAATAACTATTTTTTTATCTATAGCATTAGGAAATAATAGTGGAAGTAAAAATATTGTTAGTATTGAAACATTAAAATAATCAATATTAAATCTACTTAAAATAAACCATTTTGAATAATAAAATGTATCTCTTGCCCAACTAAATATACTTACAGGGTGTGAGACTAGAGATGATCTAACTTCATTCCCAGGAGAAAGATACATTATAGCTAAAGACGACCCCACCCCAAAAACAGCAAACAAAATATTTTTTTTAAAATTTTCAATTTTATCATGCTTTACAAAGCTTAAAAATATATACAAGTAGAAAAAGAATACAAGTGAAGCAACAGCAAAACTTTCAGAAAAACCGCCTGCAATTAAAAAGTTTATAAATATAAGTATATTTTTGTATTTAACCTCTTTTTTAAATAATAAAAATAAAAAGAAATTTAGAAAAACAAACGGGATATAATAATTAAGTGAGCCAGTCGCCCAATAAAAAGTTTGAATGATATTTGGGGAATTTAATAAAACTACAGAAGAAAAAACTAGAGAAGAAATAACACCAAAAACTGGAATTAATGGAACTATAAATGATATTAGCAATACTATTGGCAGCAGCTTTACAAAAACTGAACCATTTAATAAAACTAAATCAAGAAATGCGATATATGAATATCTTCCAGTCCAACTATTCCACCAAGCAACCTGTGCACCAAAATACCCATTATTCCTTAAAAAAACTGATGAACAAAAATCATCAGCCCAAAAACGAATATTTGGAATTGTTAACAAAATGTTAAAAATAAAAATAAAAAACAAAGCGACAGTAGGAACAATAACAGACCAACTTAGATTTGATTGATTTCTTTGTTGGAAAAGCAATCGCATATTATATTTGAATATCTCTTACTAACTCTTGAAGTTTTATTGATATACATTTTTTCTTAGTTATTTCGTTTTTAATTTCAAGAAGGTCTTTTTTACTTAATTTAATATTAATAGGCGTAAATAAATAAGACTCAAATCTTTCATTGCCTGTATCACGAAAATAAGCGGCTCGCTTAAGAAGATCCTTTGTCTCTAACATGACAAATGAATATACTGGACCATCAACAGCACCTGAATTTTTTTTAATTGCGGCTTCGTAATATTTTGTAAGAGTTTTACTTTGATCAAAACTCAAGATTCTAGCAGCAAACAAAACATCTTCCGTCTCAGCAAGATAGATATACTCATTGTTTTTATACCTAAATAAATCTCCGAACGCAAACAAGGTCATATTTTATTAAGAAGTTCGATGTCAGAAACGCTTACTTTGCTATCTAAATCATTAGCTGCCAAGGTGTAAGGAATGTTATCTAAAAATTCTGTCTCTTTCCAAGGCGCCTCATTGTGCGAAGCATCTTCTATAAATTTAGTGTTCTTGTCACCATAAATTGCGCATACTTTCTCGAGAACCAATAGTTCTGTTTCAGAGAAGTAACCCTTATCACTATCTGTAAATTGTCTGTTTGGCAATATCCGCGCCATAGCTGTGCCAACCGGTCTTTCAAAATGAATCGTATCTGAGAGTTCTGATATATCAATATCTTCTGCAGCTGTGTCAATTAAGTTTTTAACCGTGGAAGGAATTGGGCCATGTTCCAATTTGATATAGGTATCATATGTAACTGGCGTACCAAATTGTTTTAAGTGCATAAAATCCAAAAAATAAAACAGTTTCATTAATTTTACTTTTCCAAGATATTTCGTATTTGTGAAGTTTGAAAAATATATTAATATAGCCTTTAACTTACCCAGGGGGATCCTCATACAGCTATATTGTACTATATTTTGTCAATTTCTTACAAGAAGTATTGCCCTACCGTTTTCCCTTTCGTAATTATCTTCTGCCTTAAATTCATACTGCCCAACAAATTTATAATCAGGCAAAATTGATTGTGTTTCAGGGTTTTCAAAAATTTCACGCCACCTTTGCCCCATATAGTAATTTTCATCATCCATTTTATAGGAAGTTAAATATATGGCATCAATATTATCTTGCACGGGTAAAATCATATCTGGTTCTAATGGAAACCAAACTGTTTTCCTTTCTCCATACCAGCTCCCCCAAGTATCCAAGTTTGTGACTATTATTTGATCTTTATCCGTAACTACTTTTAATTTCCATGACATCAAAACATATACAGGTGGTTTATCTACATTTTTAGTTTTTCTTTCAAATCTACTGTCTAAAAATATTATCCCCAAAGTTTGTCCAACAGCAAAAAACAAAGCCAAAAGTGTAGTTAAAATTGCTGTTCTGTATTTATTTAAAATTTGGAATTTAAAATTTGGAATTTGTTTGATTATTGGTTGTTGGTTATTGATTATTTCATATAGAGTTATTACTCCAATAATATAAATAAATGGAATTACTGGATGTATATATCTATAAAATGGAATTGTTAGAGCCGTAACAAAAAATGTAGCAAGAACCATAAAGAGTGATGTAATTTTAAATGAATTAAGTAACTTATCCTTTCCCCAACTAAACAAACCAAGAATAGACAATGCAAAAAGATATGGATTCATTATTTGAGGAATTGCTTTATAAAAATTATATAAATTGTAAAAAACTTTTTTAAATAACTCTATTGGACTTGATTCTACAGTCATACCTCGGAGCGAATCAGAAACTGCAGTTCCAGGTAAGTTTTGTGTCACGGCAATAAGACCCTGTTTTGAAAATATAAAATAAAAAAATGTTCCAATACAAAAAGTTACTATGGCATATATTAATCCCTTTTTCCATTGAAAGTTTAAAATAAAATAATACAAAAACAAACCAAAAATATAAACTATTGCCTGCGGGCGGGTAAAATACATCAAGAACATAAACAATATTCCCAACATATTCCCCCACCACTTTTTATGTGTCAAAAAATAAGCTGATGCTAGAGTCTCAAATGTAAACAGCATCTCAGAAGCTCCACTAGTTGCGTAAAGTAAATAATTATAATTAAAACCAATTGAAATTGTGGAAAGGTAGGATACAATTTTATTTCCGAATATTTTTTGAGCGAGAAGAAAACCGAATAATAAAGTAAATATATAGTATATAAAAGATGTTAATATTACAGCCAAATCATTGATACCAAAAATCTTATATAAAACACTAATTGAGTAAGCCATAAAGGGCTGAATACTTAATGCATTATTACCATCCCAGAAATTAAATGAGGTAGTATAACTACCACTTAAAATATTCCTAGCTAAATCAGCATACTTTGCTGCATCAGAAAAAGTAAGATAGTTGATTCCGATCATATTCTACTATATTATCACCTATGTAATAGCAAAGATCAATTTAATATGTTAATAAATTATATAAAATCAGTGATATATTCACTTTTGAAATTTACCAAGATTCTTCCATTTTTTAATGCTTTATCAGTAATGAAAATTTTAGAGATAGATTTTGGTCATTTTCTATCTTCTTATCATTTGAAACCTATAAACAACAAGCTTGAAGCAATACCTTGGTTTACTTATCCCTCAATTGAATACCTTAATGCAATGGATTTAAGTCAAAAATCAGTTTTTGAATATGGATCAGGAAATTCAACTATTTATTGGACTAAAAGGGCAAAGTATGTTACATCAGTTGAGAGTAACAAAAATTGGTATGATTATATAAAAGGCTTACTAAAAAGAACTAGGTATATTTTAGAAACCAACAAACAGAATTATATAAATTCAATCAAAAAAACAGGTAAGAAATTTGATTTGATTATTGTTGATGGGGATTATAGAGATGAATGTGTAAAAGTAGCGATTAACTACCTAAAAAATGGAGGTTTTATCATTTTAGATAATTCTGACTGGTTTCAAAAATCAAGTAAATTTTTAACAAATAATAACCTTATAGAAATTAATTTCAATGGTTTTGCACCTTCAAATCATTACACATCAACAACTTCATTTTATTTAACTAGAGATTTTGTGTACAAAAGATTAAACAAAAACAAACTTACCCATATAGGCGGAATCACTCCGAATGTTTCAAAAATGTAACCTAATCTTTTAACAAAGTCTCATATACAACCAACAACTTTGTTGCCATTGTTTTCCATGAAAAAATCTTTGCTCGTTTTTTTCCTTCAACTACTAGCTTATTTCTTAAATTTTTATTTGTTAATATTTTAACAACTGCTCCTAATATTTCGCTTGGCTTTTTTGCATCAACAATAAAACCTCCATTACCTGCTATCTCAGGGCTACACGAATATTTTGATACAACAAGTGGAGTGCCACAAGCCATCGCTTCAGCGGTAGGAAGTCCAAAACCTTCGTAGAAAGATGGCATTACAAATACATCAGCTGCGCGATTAAAATATTTCATGTATTTATGATCTATCCAAGTATTAGTAAATACTATCCTGTCACCAACTCTTAATTCTTTTATAAGATTGTCTATTCTACTATACGCACTACCATATATACCAATTAGAACAAGTTTATATTTACAAAATCGTTTATTTTTAATAAGCAATGAAAAGGCACGTATTAGGTTATCTAAATTTTTGTGTCTATGTATAGTCGCATTGGCAAGTATATAAGGTCTTTCAATATTATATCTCTTTATAAACTTGATAGACGCATTGAGTGATATATTTCTTTTAAAGTCCTCCGGAACACCCCCATATATCACTTCTATTTTGTCGCTGGTAACTTTTAAAACTTTTATCATATCCCTTTTAGATTTGTTGCTATGGACTATTATCTTGTTTGAAAAATACGCACCTAATGGTATGAGTAATTTATATGACAATCTTTCCAATAAACTAATGTCTTCTGGATGGAAATGATAATTTAAATCGAATATAGTAGTAATTTTTGGACAGTGAGTAAATATTGGAGTTGTGTAACCTGGCGAATGGAGTAAATTTACTTTGTGCTTTATTAAAAGCGTTGGCAAGATAAGCTGTTCATAAAAAACCCTCACAAACCTATTTGAAGCATTTATTTTTGTGCCATGTATTTTAAAATTCTTTGGTAATTTTCCAAATGTATCTTTATTTTCTTTATTTGCGTAGATAATATATTTATTGACTCTGTCTAGCTTTGATAGTTTTTCAATTTGCTGTCTTAAAAAAACTTCGGTCCCCCCAACTTTACCGGGGATAAGAAAGAGAGTATTTATAGCTATTGTTTTACTTTTCATAAACTGCGACAATATCAGGCGAAAATAAGCTTGGATATAGTTTCTTAATAAATCTAAACTTCCCCGAACAGTCTGTTTTTAATAACTTAAAACCTGTATCTTTCATAATTTTATTTAGTGTTTTATGGGTAAAAAAGCGTATATGTTCATCAAAAACCCCGGGAATTACTCCAACTGTTGGCGCAGTAACCGGGAATTTACCAAGAACCATGCTTAATCTGTGTGGCAGCCAGACAGAATTGGGTACTTCAATTATAATTCGCCCTTGTTTATCTAATATTTTTGTTAGCTTTTTAATAAAAATTGTTGGCCACTGAATATGCTCCAATATAGCGAGTAAGTAAATATCATTATACTTCTTCCCCTGTATAACCATCTGGTCAACAAACTGATCAATATCCCCAACTTTAAAAAAGGCGTTGTTGGCCTTTCTTAACTTTGCCTGTTTAATTAATTTCGGAGAAATGTCAATACCCGTGGCCTCGATATACCTACCACTTAAATAATTATTTATCAGATCGCCATCTCCACAAGCTATATCTAAGCAACTTTTTCCACTTAAATTAAAACTTGCTGCAATTTCCTCACGTGTATAATTTCTTGTAAACTTATTTAGCAAACCACTCAACCATGAATCATAAGTCTTCATTGGCTTTACAGAATAATATAAATCTTTTTTCATAATCGATTTGCTACTTGCGAAACTTATTGTAAATCATACAAAATATAGAAAAATATCCGAAATAGAGAATTGTACTAATCGACTTAAACTTAAACACTTTTTTACTTTCGTATTCATCAAGTTTTGTGTTATCTTTGGGATCACTTAAATGTATTTTTGCATCCATTGATTTGGTTTTTAGTTCTGACATATAATGATTAACGCCGCTTGTGTGTGAAGCTTCGTTACCAAACCCTATATTTGATACAAGATTTGTACCCGGGACAATTGCTCTACCTTTATTTTCCATAACTGTATATATCCACTGATAATCCCAAGTATCTGTTATTTTGTAAGACACGCTATCAAATTTTGAGGTCCAATATAATTTTTCCCACAAACTTCCTTCAATAAAGTTTATTTTTTGAAGTAAGTTTTTATTATTCCAATTTTTCATATGGTAATCATATTTATTCCAAGAATATCTCCAGGTCGCCCATCCCCATACATGTACATATTTTGAAAAATAATAAACACTACTGTCCAACATGTTTTTACTTAAAAAGTTGTCACCGGATATATGCATCACTGTTGTGTCATCTTTAAACTTATCAAGCATCTTGCAGGTAAATCGATAAAAACTTTCGTCAAATAAACAATCATCTTCTATTATTACGCCCGCGGTAACATTTTTAAAAAACCAACTAATTGCACCACTTACCGCTTTTCCACAACCTAAGTTACTAACCCTATAAAGTCTTTTTACCTTGCATTTCCAGTTTATATTTTCAGTAATCCGTCTTGCTTCTGTACATAATTGCACATCTTTATCATTATTTGTCCTCGGACCGTCAGCTGCAATATATAACACTTTTGGTTGAAGTTTTTTAATTCTTTCAAAAACAATTTCTGTAGTTCGAGGTCTGTTAAATATAATAAACAAAATAGGAGCTTCAATCATGTTTTCATTTTTTGTAAATCACCTTTTCGTTTAAATTTATTGCTGCTGCAAAAGTAAAGAGAGGAATAAACACTGATCCCATTCGTCCCAAAGACTCGCCAATCAACCCCCAACCTTCCCATATATAACTAAATATATAAGCACCGACAAACAACAGCGAAATGTTTCCAAAAAGAATTAAAAGGAAATAAAATGTATCTAGAATCTTCTTTTTTGCCATGGTTAGTGATATTAATAATAAGATCGAATAAGGAATAAGCATCGAAAATAATACCTGAATAACAAACGAAGATGTTTGGGCTAGTCGATTCAAGTCAAGTTTGCTTACCAATACACTGAAACCACCTGCCAATAAAGATTGGCTGGATACAGATGGGGACATTTTCGTTATAAATAGGTTCCAGGATTGCTGTATTGGTAGAAAAAATAATATGTAAATAAGAATTGGGGAAATTGACTTGTTTTTAATACTCCACCACACTATAACAATTATATTAACGATCCAAAACGGATCAGTGCTTCTAATCCAGGTCGCAATACCCATCATCAAAGCAGAAACAATCAACCATTTTTTTTCATTCGTTGTTGTCCAATAAAACAGCGCCGCCGAGCTGATAAAGAAATAAATTGTGTAAGGAACATTTGTATAATCGTAAGCTGCTTGCGCAAAAATTGGATATGCTGTCATTGAAATAATAGTAAAAACCATTGCAATTGTTCTGTTTGCCCATTTTTGGGAAAACTCATAAAATAATAGTCCAAAACTTATATACATAAGTGAGTATAGAAACTTTGGATAATGACCACCTAAAATATAAATCCAAGTATGAGCCATGCTCGTCATAAGAGGATACCCAAAAAAATAACCTCTTCTGATAGCATCATCCATATATCCAGTTATTGAAAATACTTTAGCTCTAAAATCATATAAAGCAATTGAATCCCACCCAACTACCGGCCAGTATATACCCGCCGCCAACACATATGCTGCTAATCCAAAAAATATTACAATCATTAACTTTTCGACAAAATTGAGCTTCTTAAAATTCAAGTTAACATTTGATAAAAATTTCTTCTTAAATAAAACATTTAATAAGATAATAAGTAGCGTTGGGATAAGAACAGCAATTGTTACATTTAAAGCGGTTAATTTTATATGTAAGACAGCCAAATAAAACATTATTAATGTTTGAAGACCTAATCCCAGTAAATAGGAAAGAGCCATTTTTCCAAGCACACTTATTCTCACTTGCATTAAATTTACAAGCGATAAGCCAAACATTGTCGTAAATATGATTCCGATTATTACTTCCATCGTGCGTTATCAATTTCTATTATCCCCCAATAATCAGGATAAACAACTTTTTTGGGATTATAGTCACCATAGACTTCTATTGTTTTACCATCTTTATCGTTTGGATAGAAAATGATCTTTTTAGCTGGTATATAAAAATCCGGCCAACGATTCTGCAGGCTATTATCATGTAATTTCCTTCCTCCTATTAAAAAGGCGAAGGTTGGAGATTGTTTTTTAAATCCTTCAAAATCTTCTGAAATTAAATTCCTTGGATAAACAAAATATCTAGTAAAGCCTTGATTGCTCACATCTGGCCACTGACCCTGCTGTTTTGGACCCAATATCAATGCTGATTCAGGAGTATTATTAACCACAAATTTATAGTAATCAAATATAGGCCCTATTTGTGATCTGACTTTCCAATCATAGGTAGCGCCGGCATTTCGAATAATAGGTATTACATTGACTTTGAATATGTAAAGATCTTTTATTGCACTCGTTGACAAAGTCCATAAAATCGCACCTATCAAAAATAATGTGTACATAATACCTTGCGTATCTAACTTTGTAATTTTGGATTGAAACGGTAAATTGATTTTCCCAAAACAAAGATAATATATTATAAAATAATATACAGACATTAAAGATGCTATTAAAAACCTGTTAGGATAAACCAGGTTGTTACTACCAAAATATATTGAATTTCTTGCTGAGGGTAACTTTAGATAAAGTAAATAAGTAACGAGTAAAAACGCAATAATTAATATATTTAACAAATTCTTAAGAAAAATATAGCTTTCAGGGGTTACTGAACTTTTGTTTTTTGCATGTAAAAACACAAATAAACCTGACATTGCAACAAGTATAATTATCAACTTTATGTCAACCAAAAAATATTTAGCAACAAAACCTTGATATGTAACGCCTTCTATTAATGAAAATAAAATTGCAATCACAACCAATGAAGGGAAAATTTTATAATTAACACTCCACAACAGATTTAAGAATTTTAAAATACTTTTAGATTCAGTTGATATGTTATTTTGCTTTATATATGTTCCACTCATATGTATACTTTCCAATAGAATAAAAGTTATTGACAAATTTATCGCTAGAAACAGCAGTCAAAAGCTTACCACCTTCTTTAAGAAAACCTAAAGGGCCGGCTAGTACAACATTTTCAATATTGATGTAATCCTTCGTGACAAATTCCAATTGTTTATTTTGGTTGAGTTTATCAATGCTTACAAGTGGGGCCGAGGTATGTACTACAACTAAGTCTTCTGGCTTCAGATTTAAATTTTCGGGCAGGTAATCTAAAACAATATCCTTTCGATTGTAAAAATAATCAAAGTGCCATCTTATCTCTACAAATAATTCCAATTCTTCATTATCATCGTGTACAACATTTAAAAACACTCTTCCGTTTTCAGGTGTACTTTTTACAATTTGTTTTATAAATCTGTCATTAAAATTGCCTACTTTTGTAACCCAAGAAATATAATTAAAGGACATAATTAAGTTATAAAAAATCACTAAAACGAGTGGCAAAATTACTGAAAATCTAATCATGTAAAAAAATAGGTTCGACGCTTTATCACCACTCCTATCGCTATCCCTATTTGCTTTGTCAAACAGCGAAAAGAGTCTTTCACCTACTAGTGACAGAGCTATAAAGGATCCGGAAAATGCAGTCAAAAGATATCTGCCTACAGTAAAACCCCATGGTAGTTGGATAACAAAAAAAGAAATAAAGAATGTTCCGAAAAGCCCAGCAAAGTAGTAGGTTGATAAAATTTCTTTGTATCCTTTTTTAATAAACAATAAGAAGATACTTATTACAAAATAAGCAATTATTATTTCAATTAAAGGGCTATAACTTGCCCTGATCATTTCAACATAAGAATTTAAATTACTTATAATGAAATCTAGCTTTATCATATAAAGTGAACCATAACCAGAGACAGGATAAATACTACTTGCAATAAATCTTGAAATAATTACGCCCATTAAAGTAAAGAAAAAATAAATCCAATCATTTCTTATGTGTAATTTATTTTTTAAAATCAAATCAGATATTAATAAGTAAATGGGGATAGCTACAAAAGCAATATTTGTCTCTTTAAGAAACATTGCCAAGATGATTAATACAATAGACCAAGCTAATTGAAATTTGTTCTTAGTATTTCGTTGTTTCAAAAAAAGATATATTGATCCAAGTAATAAAGGTGTTTGTAATGGTTCCTGTGGACCCAAACGATACCAATTTTCCAATATTCTCCAGTCAATTGCAAATAGACTTGATCCTATAATAGCAGCCTTTCGAGAACCACCGCCCATAAGAATTAATCTAAAAACTAACCATACAGTTGTTATAAATAAAACCAGGTGAAGAATGTAATGTCCAAGTGGTTGGTACCCAAAAACAAGAAATGTAAACCATAAATAAATCCAATAAAGTGGTCTAAATCTCCCACTTTGTGGTTCAACTAAACCACCTAAAAAAGATTTTATGTCCTTATTAAGGAATGAATCAGTTAAAATTTGTGAAATTTGTGCACTTTTACCATCATCAACAAGTTGCCAAGGCATTTTTAAGATTCCAAAACCGACAATAAAAATAGCAGCTAAAGAAACAATAAAGCTATGTTTTTCAAAAAATAGATATATTCTGTTCATTTTAATGCTTTATGTAATTCAATTATGTCGATTGGCGTCTGTAAAAGTCTTCCTGTGAACCTTGGCAATCTTTTTTCCTCAACTACAACAGGAAAATCCATTATTTTAAAGCCAAGGCGTTGAAAACGAATAACAAACTCGGTGTCCATTATTCCGCTACTTGTTCTACACTTTTTTAAAACTGTTTTAAGTGGATAGCTTTTCACCAACTTAATTCCGTGCGTATCTGAACCATTAAACCCGACAAACAACTTAAGATAAAGGTTATAAATTTTAGAAATCATTTTTCTAACCATTGATCTATTATCCACTGACCAAAAGGACATTTTTGACCCGATTATCATGTCCTTACCACACATATTTACATCTATTAACTTAATTAAATCAAGATCATAAAAATCAACATTAAATACAGCTATATAATCGCCCTTTGCAACTTGCATACCTTTTTTAAGCGCTGTGCCATAACCGGGTTTTGATTTTAAAATCTTAATACTTCTATTTTTTAAAGTTAATTTTCTAACTATTTTCTCAGTATTATCAGTGCAACCATTTAAAACAACTAAAATTTCATATCGATATTTCTTAGAGTTCAAATATCTTGATATATCCATAAGAGTTCCTCTGATAAGAGCTTCTTCGTTTCTAGTAGGCAAAATAACTGAAATTTTCATATAATTTTTCCAATTATAACCCTAAAATAATTATGTAAAATATGCAAAAATAGTGTCAATTTGTTTTTTGTATATTTTTTAATAATTTTTTCATCTTCATAAAGTAATAATTTGGAATTTGTGCTAGTTTTGGTATCTTTTTCTAGTCTAAACTTTGTTAAAACTTTATTTATCAGAACCGGCATTCTATCTATACTTATTTTAAGCCACATATCATATTCCATTACTGCAAATTTTGTACCAGTAAATAAACCATATTTTTTGAGTGCTTTCTTGGTTAAAAAAACAGAAGGCTGCATCAAATAATTTGTAATTAGAAGAAAGGTCCTTA
Source organism: Candidatus Microgenomatus sp. (assembly GCA_020724585.1). Lineage (GTDB taxonomy): Bacteria > Patescibacteriota > Microgenomatia > UBA8517 > UBA8517 > DYGS01. Next base: position 304,507 of record DYGS01000001.1, on the reverse strand, counting down.
AATTCCAATTTAATAACAAACTTTTATACCAAGTTGCAAACTTTGCAATTTCATTGTCATTCTCATCAATAACAATTCCCTTTCCTGCAAACCATAACGCGTTAGGGTTTTCCAAGTAATGTCCAACAACAGCTTCAAACGCATCTTTCTCATATACATCGTCTGCGTTTATGAATGTAACTAATTCCCCTTTTGCTTTTTTTAGTCCAATATTAATCGCATTTAGTTGACCTCCGTCTTTTTTTGATTCATATCTAATATGCTTTGGGTATTTTTTTGCATATTTTTTGATTACATTTAATGTTCCATCTGTTGATCCACCATCTTGAATAATTACTTCATAGCTTTTGTACGATTGGGAAACTATAGAATCTAGAGTTTTTTTAATATATTTAACTTTATTATATGAAGGTATAACAATTGAGATTAAAGGATTTTGATTTGACATAATTGACATTTTTAGTATAATATATCTATTGGATCGTGGATCACGATCGGCAAGCCCCGCAAGGGGTTTGTTTTTTAAGGAAATATTTTCAATCCATATTCGATATAATCACCATTCTCAAACTGCTTATAAAGCTTCTTTTCAATTAGATTAAAGGCAAAATTAACTCTATCTGGAAATATCACCTTTGTGGCTAACGGATAAGCAATTAAATCACATAATTGAGTGCCAATTTCATTGTCTTTCTTTTTCTTAAAATCAATATCTATAAATGTATCCTTGAACTTTTGACTCATATTGTTAATGGTGCCATTATTTAAAATTAATTGATACTGACTATGCAACTGAGAATCCTCCTTTTTACCTCTTGATTCTACAATTAACTTAATATTTGCATTATCGTTTTTGTCTGAAAACATTATTACTCTATCCAATATAAAAGATAATGATATCTCATATGGGTTACTTGCTTGTGGCCCATATTGTTTTACTAGATCTTCTTTTATCACTGCCGACGATATTACTGTAAAGTTCGTATTATCAATTATTTTGTTTAAATCATTATAAAAATCGTTCCGTAGCCTTAAGTCTCCTAAAATTTTGAATTCTTTTTGCCATTTTCTAATATCCGTTGAGTGTAAAATCAAATCCTTTGTCCCAAAGTATTTAGCCTTGATCGTATTTATTTTTTTCTTAAGATGGACATAGTCATCTTCGGATATTAAACACCCACACAATAAAAAAATTGGAAATTCTGTATTTATATTTTTGAGTCCATGATGTCCAGATTCATCAAGAAATAAATAGTAATTTTTAGAATTTGTCATTTACAATTAATCCGATGTAATAAACAAAAGTTTCTTTATGCCAAGAAAACATTTGTTACGCTTTTTTATCCTTAATGGCCAACTTTCTAACCAAATCTTCAAGTTTTTTTTCTAATTTATTAACTCTAATATAGGCACTCCCAACCATTATAAATATAACTATAAAAGCACCGCCAATTAAAAGATCTAGAACTCTTGATACTGCAATACTAGCTGCATAAGCCCTAACTATTTCAGGAAAAATTACAATTAAAATAACAAGAACCCAAATCGTTATCCATGAAGCAATCTCTAAACTATTTAAATTATCCTTCTTGTAGTGAAGCAGAGCAAAATAAATCATTGCTAACGAAAATAATATTCCTGTTATTTGTAAACCTAGTATCATAATTATCAATTATATCTTTTTAATCTCCAATAAACTACATTAAGAAGTATTCCAAAAGCATCTAGTATCGAAACCCCTTTAAATCCATCTAAATATATAGTTTCAATTGGCACCTCGGTGTATTTAAGTTTTTCCTGCTTTGTCTTTATTACCATTTCAGTTTCAACGCCATATCCTTGAGACTCCCATTTTATTTTTTGGTAAGCTTTTTTAGTTATAGCTCTATAACCGCTTAATAGATCTGAAACATAAATTCCAAATAACAAATTGACAAAAACTGAAGCAAACTTATTACCTAGAAATCTAATTAAAGGCATATCTAAACCTAAATTTCTTGAACCAAAAACAATATCAAATTTTTCTGTTTCAAGTTTTTCTATAAATTTAGGCAAATCATTTATAGAATGTTGACCGTCTGAATCCATAAAAATTACTGCATCATAACCATTATTAAATGCATATTCGCAACCTGTCTTCATTGCTGAACCCTTGCCTAAATTAACCTTGTGGGTTAGAACTTTGATTTTTGGAATTTTTCCTTTGAGTTTTTGAGAACTCATGTCTTTGCTTCCATCATCAACTGCAATAATAGTAAGCTTACTTTTGGCAAGATTCTTTAATACATTCTCTATATGTTTCTCTTCATTAAAAACAGGCAATACGATTGCAATTTTCATATATATCTAGCTTATAAAATATCCTCTGACAAAAAGAGACTGGGCAATAATGCTAATTATAGCTAAAACTGCCAAAATACAGAAAGTCAGAAATTTATTTTTACTTTTTAGGTAACTCGCCATCACAATATATGTTGGAAAAATGACCAAAACATATCTCGGAAGTGAAGAAAAACTTCCGGTTAGCGTTGGAATCATATAACTCGACAACATATAAAACCAATAATCCCAACGAACCTTTTTGAACGAAAAAATGAGTAGTATCAAAAAAAGAGTTGCTATCGAGATTTCTAAAAAGATAGTAAAAACAAATGGAAAATAATCAAAATTCAAGTTAGGTATTATTTTTGCAAAATATCTATAAAAGACTTGCGGCAGTAATATTAAATTTGTCGATCTTTGTTCGCCTGATAGAGTTTGTAAATTAAAAAAAGCGAGGGCATCACCCCACTTAACAAAACAATAATACATATATCCAAATAGTCCTATTCCAGAAAGAAAAACTAAATAGATTTTATTTTGAATTATTTTAATTAAACTTGTCTTCTTAACAATCAGGTCAATAACAATCATCAATATAACAAACAGGCCCAAAAATCTCGTTAGTGTGGTTAATATTCCAAAAACTAAAGATAGAAAATATCTTTCTTTTCTATAGAAATAGTATGTAGCTAGGGATAATAAAAAAAATAACGATTCTGTGTATATGCCACCGAAGAAAAAAGATGTAGGGAAAAATAAAAGTAATAATACAGCTAAATTTGAGGTCTTTTGATCGTAATCTAAATTTATTACTTTTTCTAAAAAAAATAGAGAAACTAAAAAAAATAGATTAGATAAAATGAGTCCGCTCACCAAAAATGGCATCAAATTTTCACTTGTTCCTCCAAATGCAAAAAAACGAATAAATAATGGATACAAAGGGAAAAAAGCCTGCTGTAAACTTTTATACCCATTTTGTGCAATTGATAAATAGTGTTCTCCGTCGAAATTGGCCCAAGTCCAGAGAAGTGGATTTTGGGAATAATTAATATACTTGCCGCCGAAAAAATTATCACTAAAGATTGGAATGTATGTTATTGCCAAAAATGCCGCAAAAATTAAGACAACCCTCCAAATTATGAATTTAAATACTAAAGAGTTATACAACTTTTTCATATAAAGATATTGTTTCTCTGGCAGTTTTTTCCCAAGAATATTTTTTAGCCTGCTTATAACCTCTTTTTATTAATTCCTGCCTCAACTTTGTATCTTCTTGAATCAATTTTATTTTTTCAACTAAATCATCAGGGCTATTGGGATCAAAATACAAACAAGCATCTCCACAAACTTCTACCAAAGCCTGGGTTTTTGAACAAATAACAGGGCAACCAACCGTCATTGCTTCTATTGGTGGCATACCAAAACCTTCATAGTAAGAGGGTTGAACACAAAGATAGGCCATATTAAAAAGTTTGTTTAAGTCTTCATCAGAAACATAACCTGGTCTTATTACTTTTGAAAAATCAACACCTTTCAAATGTCTTAATTCAGGGTGATTTAAATCTAATTTATCGACATTTTTTGTATCTTCATCGATTGCAACTAGAGGAAATTTTAATCTGTTACATGCCTCAATTAGAGTTTTTAGGTTCTTATTGTAATTTAGTCCATGATTAAAAAGAATAAATTTATCAGGTAAATTAAATTTTTTTCTTATTTCTTCTTCCCACGAACCGCCTTTTAGTTTTTTGATCGACTCTTTAGGCGCAATATAGATAACTTTCACTATTTCAGGTTTTACACCTAAAAATCTACAAATATCTTTTTTTGAAGTTTCAGAAATTGTAACGATTACATCAATGTTTTTCCAAACTAAAAATTTGTTAATTAAAAATTTTATATAGCCTTTGACTCCCGATGGATAATGTTTTGGATATATAAGTGGGATCAAATCATGAATTGTTAGAAACCACTTCTGATTAGTCGGTTTAAAAAATGGAATACTAATGAAAAATGGATTAAATTTTGTGTAATGCACAACATTGGCCTCATTTGGGTTATTTACTATAGTAATTCCAGCTGTTTTATCTAAAGCCTTTACCATTTCACTGGTATTTGCACCAATTCCACGGGTAGCATCAAGACCACTATGAACACCTGAGGAGAAATATACTTTAATTGTTTTTATTGACATAATATGCTATTATAATACATAAGATAATCTCTCGGCCGAAGTTTACGTACTTCAACCTGGCGGAGAGATTTCTTTTTAACTTGGAAATATCGACATAAGATATAATTTATCATTTCTCTTAATTTCCTTTATTTGAATTATGAACTTACATTTTTCTTTAGTTAATCCATAAAACCTGTGAAGCACCTCGCCTTTGTTGTTAGGATTTTCAGAGGTTGTCGGATGGTTTCTAGATTTTTGAATTAGCTCTAAACACGCATCAAAAAATCGTAATCGTTCCATTCTAAACGCATGCTTCTTATCAAAAAGGTGTTTCCAAAAAATGTTAAAAAATACTTTTCGCTTTAAAAAATAAGCGGATCTAAGATAGGGCTGTCTCTTGGTTTTTTTCTCAATTTTGTTAAATGACCGTTCAGCCTTCTTCATCACCTCTTTGTAGTTTGTTCCAGATATCAACTTAGACTTTGTTTGATAATAATTCACAACTTAATTATACCGCAGTTCCCACTATTTCCTTAATACTCTTATATCCTTTTTTAGTTAGTCTTTCTGACAGATCTCTATTTATCTGTGCAATTAGCTGTGGTCCTTCGAAAATCATACCTGTAATAAGTTGAATTAAACTTGCACCATTTGTAAACTTGATCCAAGCATCATCACTGTTAAATACCCCACCACAACCAATAATGGTTAGTCTGTCTTTATAAGACTTGTAGGCAAGTTTTATGAGTCTATTGCTATCTTCAAATGTTGGTTTGCCTGAGAAATTACCCATCTTAAACTTTCTAACTTCTGATTTAACTAGCGTCTTGTGTTCTTTATTTGTCTGTAGGTTTCCGATAATTACACCTTTAATTTTATGTTTAACAATTACATCAAGCATCTTTTTAAACTCCCTATCACTTTTGTCAATTGGCATCTTTACAAAAATTGGTTTTTTGATTCTTAATCTATCCACCCTAGAAAGTAATTTTTCTAAATTCTTAGGTTCATAAAAACTGACATGAACAGCATTTATAATATTTGGGCAACTAATATTTAGTTCATAATAACTATTTTTGGCATTGGCTTTCTCAAACATTTTAAACGATTTAACAATATCTTCTATGGAAGATTCCAAAGTATCTAAGGTGGAATTATTTGAGCGACCAATTGAGATACCAAGTGGTAAATCAAATTTCTTGAATTTAGATAATTTATCTGAAATAACAAGTGAACCTTTGTTTTTGTAGCCTTTATTAACAAGTAGTGATTTAGACTTTGGAAGTCTACCTAGTTGTGGTGCAGGATTGCCTGCATATTCAATATTTGTTATTGTACCAACTGTTTGAAAACCAAAATCAATATGTCTTGATATTTGTGTTATTTGTGCGTTGTAGTCAAAACCTGCAGCAAGACCTACTGGATTATCAAATTTTATGCCATGATATGTGGACTTTAAATTTTTGTGTTTTTTAACAAAGATAAAACTAAATAATTTTTTAATTAAATCGTTTCTCCCTAAAACTTCACCAAAAGATGTCATTCCTTCATGTACAGTTTTAGCATCAATCTTCCAAAAGATAGGTCTTAAAACTAAAGTATATGCATAACCAAAAGTATCAAGAACTACAGTTTTCCATTCTTTTTCAAAAAATATCAATGAGAAACCAAAAATCAAAAATGATGTTGCAGCAGAAAGCAAACAATAAGCACAAAAGACTTTAAGCAGAACTGCTTGAACAAAAATTAAATAAACCGAAAATAAAGCTCCAAAGGTTGAGGTTATAATAAAAAAGTGTCTAAACATTTTACTAGTTCTACCAAAATAAACAAAAATGCCCATTAAAAGATAGTAAATAACCCCAAATAAGGCCAGTGGTATTCCAAATATTTCAGAATACTTGGAAGTAGTTACAGCTAAACAATTTATCCACGGACTAACAGGACAACCAATATTAGTTAATGCGTAGTGTTCGTATGTTAAAAAGACAGAATCAGCAAACCCAATTGCAATTAATATTAGAAAGATAAATATTTGGACTATTTTCATCTGCAGAGTGAATTATATCAGATTACTTGGGTTTCAGGGGGTATTCCTATCACCAAAACCATAGTCGCTAGGATATAGTACATATTCAACTTCCCGATTATCGTCTTTAATTATTTCCATCAACTTATTTCCTACCCATTCCGGAGTAAAATAGGCCTTGCCTGATTCCATATCTTTCTTTTTTTCCTCCAAAGTCATGGGTCCAAATTCCGTCAAAGTACTGCCTAAAGTTATCAAACAAAATTTTGGGTTGCCCACTCTTTTAAATTCCTCTGCCAGGGATAAAGCAAAGCCGCGCAGTGCGAATTTTGATGCACAATATAGGCTCCTACCCGCAGATGGGATAACACCCATCCCGGAGCCAATATTTACAAACAATGCATTCTCTGCATACAACTTATTTTTAATTATTTCTCTAATAATCAAAAATGTTGAGGTTAATCCAATATTAAAAGTGTCATTCCATTCGTCAAGCGAAATTTCCTCGATCTGTTTATAAACGCCAATGCCAGCACAATTTACAAAAAGGTCAATTTTTTTAGAGAAACTTTTGGCATACTCTTCAACTTTTTTCTGATTTGTCAAATCTAAAGCATGAGTTTCATGTTTTTTACCCAAAAGATTATTAAGGTTACTTAATTTATCTAAAGTCTTGGATATAAGTATTAAATCAGCGCCTTCTTTATCCAAAGACTTTGCGACCTCACTGCCAATTCCCCCCGTTGCTCCTATTATAACTGCAGTTTTATTTTTTAAATTCATTCCCTTAAATATACTCCTGAAACATGGTATAATACAAGAGTATTATGACATCAAAAATACCTACTAACCTTCAAGGTGTTTTATGGAGTGTTGATATTAATAATTTTGATTTTATCAAAAACAAAGCCTATGTAATCCATCAAGTTTTGGCTTATGGCACCTGGGATCATCTAGTTTGGCTTTTCAAAAATTACACAATCAATGAAATACGAGAATCTTTCGAAAAATACCCTGAAAAAGACTACACACCCCAAGGCTATAATTTTAGTAAAAATGTTTTGCTTGAAATAAGCAAACCATTAGATGAAAAAAGATATGTCAAAACTTTTCCTAGATACATTAGACAACAAAAGACTAGAAGTATTTAAAAAACTTAAAGATTTCAGCCAATATGGAGTTTTGGGTGGAGGAACAGCTCTCGCACTTCAAATTGGGCATAGGAAATCTTACGATTTTGACTTTTTTGTAAATGAGCCAATTTCAAAGTATATCTGGAAAAAAGTTAAGGATACTTTTGGAGCAAATTCTTACAAAACTCTTGATACCCAAGATCAATTAGATGTGGTTACTCAAAATGGTGTAAACCTTACATTCTTTTTAGATGATTATAAAAGCATGTTCCCAGTAATAAAGAGTAATGATATAAATCTCATGAGTATACAAGATATTGCTTGCAATAAAGCTTTTATACAAGGAAGGAGACCTAAATGGCGAGACTATGTTGATTTATATTTTATTCTAAAAGAAAATCATGTAACCTTGGAGAAACTAATTATAAATTGTTTAAAAAAATTTGGTAACGATTTTTCTAAAAAGTTGTTTTTAGAACAACTTATTTATTGGAACGATATATACAACTATAGAATCGAATATGTTGATAAAGATATAAACCCTGAAGTTATTAAGAGGTTTTTGCTAGAAGAGGTTAAAAAAGTTGCAAAATTTGGTTCAGTAGACTAGTCTACGGATACGCCTTCTTGCTGGAAGGATCTGTTAAGTATTTAAAATAAGCAATTGGGAAGTGCCAAGAGGAAAACAAACTCCAAAGAAAACCATTTACACCATCTAAAAAACCTTTATGTCTTATATATAAATTGGCAAAAGTATATAGAGGATAGTATATAGTATATTGTAAAAACCGAAAAAGGCCCTTTGAAACCTTTTTTGTTTTGAGTTCTTGAGCTTGAAGGTCTGTATATCTATTTAATCTCATGAAGTAACGCTTTAATGTTGGTGAATCGAAGTGCAGTAAATCATTATTAAGCCAACCTACTCTACCTTTTATCTCCATTTGTTCATGTACAGATTTGCATGGCCACTTGGCATAACCTTTTTTAAATAATCTGATAACACCATCGGGATATACGCCTGCATGTATTAAGGGTTTACCTAAAAACATGTTTTTTCTAGGTATAAAATAAGCAATAACCTCTCCACTATCCTTGCCAATCTTGCCATCTCGTGCTTCTATAAGTTGTTGATGTCTTAAAAATAAAAGGTTAGTATTTGTAATTTGTAATTTAGAATTTGTAATTTTAAGAATCTCTCGAGAGAGTTCTGGTGTTACAACTTCATCTGCATCTAGCTGCAATATCCATTCTCCAGTCGCTTTATCTATAGCCTTTTGCTTGGTTATATGAAAAATGTCATGATGGGGTTCGAGAAAAACTTTTGCACCATATTTTTTTGCAATAGAAACTGTGGCATCCTTTGAATATTCATCGTAAATTATTATCTCACTCGCAATATCCTTAACTGACTCAAGGCATCTGGATATATTTTCTTCCTCATTTCTTGTTGCCAAAACAACAGACAAGAAAACCTTTTTATTCTTCATTTTTTATTTCTTCCTTTCCAGTAATTAAATAAAATGCATCTATATTGTTTAGATATTTTATCACTTTCACCACTTTAAAGTCGTTTTTAAAATAAAGTCCATCATAAACACTAGGTTTAACAACAAACAAAACTTTTTGATTTGGGACAATTTCATATTCATTCCAAACAAATCTATATTTATCAAAACTTCTAACTAAATTGTGTGGTTTACTTTGTGTTTCATTGTACTTAACAGTTTTGAGAAAATCAGGCAGGCTAGTTTGATTGTAAAAAAGGGCAAAGATATAGGGCTGCATTCTAGAGTCTGTAATATATACACGATAGTATTCATCTTTTTTGGCTTCTTCAATAATTTCTTTCATTCCATAAATCCACTCAACTGAATATTTATTTTTATATTCGCTATAGTAATAATTATTGTAGTTATAAAAGTTGAATGCAGTTAGAATAACTATTACTACAACAGCTAAAATTTTATAGTAAAAATTTTTAAACAAACTAGCAATTGCAAATACACCCATAGCAATGAGTAAGTAGTGACTAAATGTAATAAACATTGATCTTGATGCATGAGGCATATCACTACTAACTGCACCAGGAAGCGGAGCAATAAAAAAGCAAAGAAGTATTAAAAGAAGATTGTAGTTTTTGTATTTTATAACTGCATATATTAAATACAGAAGACCAATAATTAAAAGTGGTATTTGGAATTTATAAAATGTACCAAAGGCTTGTACTGAATGTCTGGGATTTTTATCTCCAGTTAAATATAAAAAGTCACTTTGATAATATTTTAAATATCTTTCAAAAACTATTTCTGCCTTACCCAATAAAAGACTATTAGTTTTTTGATATAAATTAGTATTGATAATTAGCTCCTCTTTTATTTGATTTTGTTCAAGTCTTGCAGTTCCTAAAAGCTCGGGATTTACAATAATTGTTCCAACAAAGAATAGATAAACAGAAATACTAATTGCAAAAATCTTTATATTTTTTAAAAGTTTTTTAATGTTTAATAAAATTAAAAAAAATATAAGTATTGGTGTTACCACCTTTGCACTTGGATATGTAAATAAATCCAAACCAAAGGACATAAAAGAAAGCGGCAATAAATATTTTTTATCGCTATTTACCGCCGTTAAGAAAAAGTATAGGCCCAAAAGAAAGAAGAATATCGCAAAATTAAGTTCATGATTAAATCTGGAAAATTGAATGTTATAAGCAGAGATTGCCAGAAATAAACTAGAAAAAAGCGAAATTATATTACTTTTAGTTAATTGTCTGGCAACAAAAAATATTATTAAAACATTAAGTACCCCAAAAATAGCTGCCGGCAGCCTTACTGCAAAATCATTTAAACCAAAACATGCAATAAATGGAATTGTTAAATAAATATGAATTGGATTTTTATCATCACCAAATGATTTAAAAAATAATGGATAGTTATTACCCCATTCATCTTTTCCCCAATTTAAAATTGTATATGCATTATATCCAACGGCAGCCTCATCCCAAGTTAATGATGGCGGATTAGTTGAAACATTATAGAGTCTGAAAAAAGCGGCGATGCCAACAATAACTGCTAGTGATAGATATATTATTATTTTCCTCATCTGCACTCTTTTTTAAATTCAAAATTGCCAAAAGATTTGACTGTAGAAAAACCCCAATCGGAAACAGGATTTAACTTTTTAGTTGTAACAAATTCATTTGGATCAAATTTATTATAGTAAAGTGCAAATATATATGGCTGTGCAAATTCATCTGATATACATCCACTTTTTTGATTTTTAAATATTTCTTTATATTCTAACTGCCACGCACTTGAAGAAATATTATTGTATTCATTAATGAATCTATAAAAATAATTTCCAAAAAACAACAAATACAATACTGATATAAATACCAATATTAATCTATTGTTTTTTGAAACAAAATATATTCCCATTGCAGATATGACTGAAAGTATTGGGCTCGTTAAAATAGCACGCAATGCGTGTGGATTTTCTTTAGTAATACTTGCTGGTATCGGAGCTAACAAAAGGAACATTAATATAAAATATAGTTTTAGGTTTTTAGTTTTTAAGATATATAAAACCCCCAAAATTATAAATAAACTATCTAAATAATAGACTTGGCCGTGCTTTGGTACTTGGCTTCTTGGATTAATATCTCCTTCTAAAAATAAATATGTAGGTGAGAAGTTTTTTAAAAAATTACTTATATAATTATTTGATCCAACAGTGTTAAATCTGGCCAGTCCCGAGTCTTTACTATATAGCTTATATATCGGTAATATACTTAAAAGTATAAAAATAATAGGTATTAAAACATGTACAAATTTCTTTTTTAGTAAAAAGTATATTAGAAATGGTCCCAAAATTAATGGTGATAATATTCTAAAACTGTTATAACTATACATCGATACAATGAATAACATTGTTGACAGTATTAATAATTTGTAATTTTGAAAAGATAAAATCAAAAAATACAAAGACCATATAAAAAATGCTAAACCTGCTGTTGCCTCATAACCTGTCCGTGAGAATATAAAAAACCAAGGAGTAATAGAAAAAGTAAAAGAACTTAAAAGCGAAAGTGTACGATTATTAGTAAGTCTTAATGTGACAAAATATATTCCTATTACGGAAAGTAAACCAAATATTATTGCAGGTAGCCTTATAGCAAAATTTGTTAATCCAAAAAAGAATTCAGATATAACTACTGAATAAATATAAACAGGTAATTTAAATTCACCAAAGGCTCTGAAGTGAAGTGGTAAAAATTCTCCCCACTCATCTTTTCCTGTCAACAATATACTATAAGCATTATATCCAATTGATGCCTCATCCCAATAAACGGATTCCGGTATTGAGTCAACTCTATAAATTCTAGTTACTAAAAATAAAAGACAAATTAAAACCAAAACTATATTACTTTTAAAAAAGTTGGTTAATTTTTTCATATTTCCATTTCCATAAATTCTTTATTTGATTTATTTATATTTTGTTGATTAATTTCTGCAATAGCACAACTCATATTTTGTTGTATTTCTGACTCCACCTGTCTACATGCATTTAATAAATCGTTAATATTTGGTCTTGTATAATATTGGGGCATTCTTTTCATAATATCCTCCAATCGCTCTTCTATGGTGCATACACCAAATGGTAACACCCTCATGTCTGAATATAAAAGTATTTTTAAATACCAATTGTTTGAATTTGCTGTTTCAATTGAGTTTGCAAAACTCTTAGCTGAAACGGCTTCGATTGACTCTCTATCTAATCCTATTTCATTTAACATTCTTTGTGTAACCTCATGGTCATCCCTACCATATTTATTAATAATTTCTTCTTGTTTCTCTTTCCAATAATTAATATTTTTTACTTCATCCCCCAGAAATTCGGGGTATTTATCAAAATTAAACTTTACTATATTACCCAAGTCATGTACTAATGAAGCCTTTATTAATTTGTTTTTATCGATTCGGCCATTTTTCCAGTTTCTAGCAATGAATTCTGCAACTCCGGCAACCAAAATCATATGCTGTTGCAAGTTAGGTGGTATGCCAAATTTTTTGTATATTTCAAAAATTTTCATATTCAATTTTCGACAATTTCGAATGCTGGTTCATTGTTTAAAAAGTTAATCCTTTCTAATATCTTTACATTCTCTGGGAAATCACCACTTTTACCAATGAATAATATCTTTTTGTCTGGATTCTCTTTAACAATATCATTATACTTTGTACCTTCATCTCCTAAATCTGGGAAATAATATTTATCAAATCTTAAAACCCTGACCCAATCGTATGTTTCAAATCTTTCTAGGTTGGAAGAATTTTGAAACTTTTGCGGATCATAATTTAAATAGAAAAGTGTAAAAATGTGTGGTTCACCATAATGTCTGCTAAAAACAATTAAATCATATTTATCCTGATTTTCTTTAATATAGTCAACAACTTCTTTATACCCATACTGCCAGTCGCGTGAATAGTTAACTGGATATTTTACAAAATAATTATTTAAATAAATTCCAAAATTAATTACAAACATCAATATCGACAGTAAAACTGCTAATATTTTTACTCTTCGATTTTTTAAGATGCTAAAGAAATAAAACATGCCGTAAGCTGTTAATATTTGGTAGGTAGGGACAGAAATTAATGTCCTTAAGGCATTAGGAATACTATCGTTAGTCATTGAAACTGGGACATAAGCAAGAAGCATCCAGGGAATAACCATCTTTAAATTTTCTTCTTTCTTCTTTAGAAGAAGATAAAGTCCATAAATTAAAAATGGAGCTTGGATCCAATACAACTGGCCAACCCCTTGGACATGGTGTTGCCTGTGGCCTGCACCGCTTATAAATAGAAAATCAGGAGTAAAATGAGACAAATAGTTAAGACTAAAATAATATGTGTTGTAGGTGTATCTATTGTGAATTAGTTTAGTTACAATTTCCGGCAAATTAGAATTATTTCTTCTCTCCTCAATTCTTGGAATAAGGCCAGCATCGTCTGTGATACTAACCAATTTATATCTTGCCGAAGCTTCACCCGACAAAACAAAAGGAATAAGTGGAATCATTAGAACAACAAAAATTAAAGTACTGAAAATAAAATACTTAATATTTTTTAAAAAGAACTTTAAATTTAAAAGATAATAAACAAACAAAAACATCGGTACAAAAACCCTGGCGGTATTATAGGTATAAACAGAGATAGCGAAAGGAACCATTGAAAACAAAATTAATTTTTTGTTCTTAAATCCTTTATACAAAAGTAGTAGTCCAAGTAAAAACCAAAAAAGAGAAAATGAAGATTCAAACGAACCTCTCGTTAGTTGTATATGCCATGGTGATACTGCAAGTAGAAAAGCACTAATTAGTGATATTTCATTTCTTTTAAAAAGTTCTTGGACCAATAAATAAAGTAAAAATACTGTTAAAACACCATAAACTGCAGGTGTTATCCTAACCCCAAACTCATTAAGCCCAAACACATAAATAGCAGGAATTGAAGCATAAATTTGTACAGGAAGCTTGTATTCACCAAACGATCTAAAATGGAGAGGTAAAAATTCTCCCCATTCGTCACGACCTGTTTTTAAAATTGAGTAGGCATTGTAGGCAATTGAAACTTCATCCCAGTTTAGAGATGGCGGAATTTTACCGATGCCATAAACACGAATTATTAACGATAGTAATAAGACTAAGAATATTAATAGATTTTCTTTAAATTTCATTTTTTCTTAAATATCGAGTCCTCACTTATTATTACTACACTATCAAAAGATTTATATTTTTCTAAATCATCATCTATTATCACCCTACCATACACCTTTGGAAATTTGCCATAGTTCGATATAACTAAAAATGGATCAATCTTTGAATATGCTGGATATGCATACTCTATGTCATTTATTCTAGATGAGATTACGATTTTGTCATATTTGTTAAGGCTTTGATTTGCCAAGATAGTGGCATTTTTAGCCTCTGCTGACCAAAAATCTGCAAATTTAACCGGTATGTAAGAGTTTATATAATAAATCCCTATCATAAATTGAACCAATATAAATAATATGACAACAAATCGAGATTTCATCCTCAAACTATAAATTCCATAGGCTGATATTAATATTAATGGCGGCAGCATAAAACCGTTTCTTAGGGCATGGGTTTGACCCATCAGCATGGTTGCAAGCGGAGTTATTAATATCCAAAAAACTAAAAAAATAAAATTCCTTCTATCTTTTTTATAAATGGAGGTGATTCCAATCAGAATAGTTACAAATTCAATCAAATACAGACTGCCGAATTCTGTTGGATTATGTCTTGGGTTTCTATCTCCCCTTAAAAAAAGGTAAGAAAAATTAAAATTCTCAACATAATTATCAATTAAAAGTCTTGTGTATTCGAATGGTTTATTAAAAAATAATTTATCAACAACCTCAGGCATTGGAGACAAAAATCTTTGGTTATTTATTTTTTGAATTATTCGCTGCTCTATCTCTTTATTAGTTAGAATACTGATGCTTAAAAATCTAGATTCGGATAAACCTTTTGATGTTTCAAAAAGTGAAACTCCTGTAAAAAATAGTAGAACTAAAATGGAAACCCAAAATTTTTTACTTATTATTAAATTCTTATAACCCTCATAAAATATAACATCCTCCCCGCCATACTGGCGGGGTATCCGTCTAAACGAGGATGACATATCAGCGTTCAATTCATCCACAGGCTTATCGCCCGTGGTTTTCTTGAATGTTGTTATAAGTACTATAAAAATTAGAGGTAGTGTTAACTTGAAAGTAGGATAAGTAAATATGGTTATACCCCACAAAAGGGCCGTTAAGATATATCTTCTATATAAAAACATTAAAACACCAACTGCAGCAAGCAGTAGCGCAAAATGTGCCTCAAAACCTCCCTTTGAAAGGGATATGTCCCAAATAGAAATTGATTGCAAAAAAGAAGCAAAGAGTGCAATCTTTGCTTTATTCTCGTTATTTTCAAAAATTTTAAGCGCCAGGAAGTAAACAGCAATAATTAAGATAGTTCCAGAAAGTAGCGATAACATCCTAATTCCAATTTCCGTTGGCCCAAAGATGGCGATAAACGGCAAACTTGCATAAACATAACCCGCAGGCCTGCCTGCCCCCATTTTTGTAGTTAACGGAAGATACTGACCAGTTTGATCCATCCCTGTCTTTAAAATTGAATATGAATCGTAGGCTAAAGTTAATTCGTCGCCATACATTGGAAGACTCTCAATTTTATTAAATCTTACTAAAAAGCCAAGAATACAAAATAAAATTAGTATATACTTTTGATATGGAAAAGCTTTTAATGAGCTTGATATTTTCATTTTCCTTATCAACTCTGATTTCATACATTCTTATTGTACTAAATATTCCTTTTTTAATCATTCCGATATTTATTTTGCTCATTTTTTTCTGTAAAAAAAATATTTACAAAAACCTTAAGAGCGTAAAAATTAAATTTAATTTGCAAACATTGATTATGATAATTGTCTTTGCAATTGGAATAATCGGCCAAATGGTAGTAATTGCACCAAGCGGAACAATAAATGAAGGGGGAGATATCATTTTTTACAGCAGTCATGGCCACGATGGCCCTTGGCATATTGCCCTGATGAATGAAATTAAAAAAGGCTATCCTTTCGAAATGCCAGTTATGGCAGGGGAAAAGCTTACCAACTACCATTTCTTTTCTGATATTTTGCCGGCAGTTGCTAGTAAATACTTTAATCTTTCTGACCTTGATTTGTACTTTAGAATCTTTCCGACTCTTTACAGTATATTATTTGGTGCCTCAGCCTACTTCCTAACATACAAATTAACAAAAAGTGAAAGTGCATCAATTTGGGCAACTATTTTTAGTTTTTTTGCAGGCAGTTTTGGCTATTTAATTGGCAAGGGAGAAAGCGTCTTTTGGGCCACACAGCCCCAAAGTGCAAGCGGCAATCCGCCGCAGATAATATCTAATTTTCTCTTTTTAGCAGGAATTTATTTTGTAATTAACTTTATTGAGACCAAAGACAAAAATGAGAAGAAAAACCAATTTATATATTCATTAGTTGTTGTTGGCACGCTATCAGCCTTTAAAATATATGCGGGCTTCACTTTATTACTAACTCTTTCTATCGTTTCAATAATTCGGCTTGTAAAAAGTAAAAAATGGGATCTTTTCATTCTTACTTTTTTAAGCGGAGTAGTTGCACTTGCGCTTTATATACCCAATTCAACAAGCGGCAGTTCTTTCTTAATTTTTGAGCCGTGGTGGTATATACGAACAATGATTGTTGAATCATCGCGCCTTAATTTGATTGATTGGGAGCTAAGACGGCAAACCTATATTTATGAAGAAAATTGGAAAAGAGTTATCTGGCTTGAAGGATTAGGATTTTTAATCTTCTTCTTTGGAAATCTAGGTATGAGGTTTTTAGGACTAATTGAATTTATAAAAACACACATAATTATTAAAGTATCTATAGTTATATCACTAATCTTTCCACTACTATTCCTTCAAAAAGGTGTTGCCAGCAATACCGCCCAATTTTTACAATACTTTATTCTTCTTTTTGGAATACTAGCCGGAATTACAACTTCAAAAATATTAAATAGTAAATTGAAAACTATAATATTTGCACCATTAATAATTGTGCTAATGATCCCGACGCAAATTACACTTTTAAAAGATTTTTATGGCAGTTTCAAAAACCCAAGGCCGCCTTTTACAAGAATCTCATCTGATGAAATTAAAGCCTTGGAATTTATAAAGAATCAAACGAATCAAGATTCAGTTATTTTAACCCCTCCGTATAATCAACATCTAAATCAAATGAAATTGACACCTGAAATCTGGGATTGGTTTGACACCAGCTATGTTGCGGCTTTTTCAAATAGAGCTACATATTTTGATGACTATGAACAAGTTGACATAATGGGGTATAACTACAAAGATAGACTTAACACTAAAATAAAGATATTTGAGACCATGGATCTAAAAGAATTTAATAGTTTAATCGCTAAAACTAATTCGGATTATCTATATCTACCAAAAGATCTGATGCCTAAAATAGATTTAAGTAAAACCAAATTAAATAAAGTTTTTGAGAACCAATCTGTAGAAATATGGAAGATTCAAAAGTAATTAAATTCTAAATAAATTTTTATATATTTCCCCTGCAATCTCAAACCTCGAATTAAAGTTGTGATATGTAACCATAGGTATACCACCCTCTCTCTTTTCTGATTCATAAATAAAATTTAAAATATAGTTATTTTTAGAAGTTAAAAATAATTCCAAAAGCTCATCTTCTGGCGCTTGAGGTGATGATATTTCAATAATAAATTTTTTCCCTTTAGAGTCTATCACTGGGTCAAATATAATTTTTACAAAATCACCATCACCTATGTTTTTACCACTTATAGAAGCATTTCTAATTAGATTATTGCCCTCATCATACAAATTAAAAATAACTTCACTTTTATTATTTAAATTTGGGTTTTTAATTGATGTTCCAATACCAGTAAGCATCTCCTTCTCTGAAACAAATTCTTGTTTGAAACTTCGGCTACCATAAATTGAAACTCTACCCATCTGACCATATCCGGGCTGATTTGCATTTGGAATATAATCAATAGTTAATGATAAAAGTACTGGCAAAACAAAAACAAATGAGAGAATTGAAACTGTGGTAAACCAAACCATTTTGTTCATAAAGCTTCCTCCTTTTTAATTGTTAAGGTTGCAATATATAGCGATACACCAAGCAGCATCGAGTGCAAAATACTCATTAACATATAGGGGTCATAGAATTTAGAAACAATATTAAATGGTGTTGATACCAGTTCAAACCAAGGTGTAAATAATCTAAAAAGCGAAACTGTCATTGACCTGTCTGGGTATAAGAATGGTATAAACATGGCAAAAATAGCATAGACAAAAACTGGAAAGTAAAAATCTTTTGATTTAACTACTAAGTAAATTAAAAACGGGCTAATCCAAAGAAGCCATGAAATATGGTAGTGTGCAAATGAATATATGGTCATCATTAAGAGTGTATAAACAGAAATTATATTTAGCTTCTTTTTTCCAAAAAAGTAAAGGAATATAAATGTAAAAATGGACAAAGACACAATTATTGACTGACCAAAACCTATATCAATATTAGGATAAAAAAGCCTTGTTGAAAGACCGGAAACAAGAGCTGAATCAATAAAACTTTTTGAGAAGAATGGAATAATTGATATTAAAAATACAAAAATAGGAATTAATGCGATTACTAATCTCTCTTTTAAATTTTTTCCCAATAACCAAAAGAAAGGAAGAAAAACTAAGGGATAAAGTTTGAAAGCTATGCCAAAACCAAAAACAACAGAGCCTAGAACTAAACGATTTGTTTTAAGCAAAACAAAAGACAATAAAACAAAAGCAACCGTATATAAATCGATATTTGAATAAGCATAAATTAAAAGAATTGTGAAAGGATTAAATAACCAAAGTAAGAAAGCATTTTCTTTCTCTTTTTTATCGCTAAATAGCCTTGTGATTAAGAAGGCAATAAATAAATCAAAAGCCAAAAGAGGCAGTTTCATGGCCATCAAATAAAGATAAACATTATTATTATTAAAGACCCCATCGCCCGCCTCAAAGAGCCAAGAAACAAATCCATTACCAAGAATTGTCTGTAAAAATACATTATATGAACCTAAACTAAAGTAAGTAAATGGAAAATAAACAAATTCTTCTTTTAAGGGTAGAATTGCTTTGTTTTGCTCCAGATAACTATAAATATCCCAAACTCCATCGCGTAGAAATGATGTCTGAAAATTTATTGTTTTAATATCTGGATGAAACAAAAACAAAGATACAATAACACGAAGCATTACTGCCAGAATCATAAGCGGTAAAAATTTTTTAATCACTTACTTCTTCCTTCCTTTTTCGTAAATAAAGATAGACATAATACATGCCAACAGCAACAAATATTGTATGCAGTAGACTTCTTGATTCATCTAAATTAAATCTAATTCCAATCAAATCCCAAATTCCCGTCAAACTATTTAAACGCGGCATAAGCGGTGAAAATATTCTAGTTGTTAGGCTTGGATCAAAGAATGTTAAAAGACCAAAATAACTTATCAAGATAGGAATTAAAAGTAATATTCTTTTGTATTTAGACTTAATAATATCCAATACAATAAATGGCGTAATCCAAACGAACCATTGAGGATGGTAATGTGTAAAGATGAAAAAAACAGATAGGAGTATTAAAAACTTTTTCCAAAGATCTTCAACCCTATTCTTCGAATAGTAGAAAACTATATAACAAAAGAGTATTGCTGCCAAAAATAATATTATGGACTGTCCTCCTGAAACGGGAATTGTTGCATATAAAGTTTTAAGACTATGATCGGCAAGTAAAGCACTATTTCTGTAACCACTCGAAAAAATGTAAGGAAATGTTGTGACAACATAAGTTAGTAAACCTGCCAAAATTATTTTAATTCTTTGACCAATTCCCTCCTTTGTAAACGAAAGAGGAAGAAGAAATAGTAGCGGGAAAATTTTAAACGATCCTCCTAAACCTAAAAGCATAGATGACAGATAAATTCTATTTTTAGATGCAAAAAATAGCGCCAATAATGCCAAAAAAGTAGGAATAATATCAAATTGACCCATCATATAAGTTGAGTACAGACTAACGGGATTAAAAAGCCAAAAAGAAAAGGCGTATATTTTGTCTTTTCTATCTTTAACTAAAGTCGTAATCAAATAGGCAAGTCCTAAGTCAAAAATAAAATAGGGTATTTTAAATAGCAATAGGGACAAATTAAGATTTAAATTGCCAAGAAGCTTAGAATAATCGTAAACAACATCCATTATAAACGAATCGTTAATAAAAATGTTAGAGAAAGCATTTACAAGACTAAAATAAAAATAAGGTAATGGCGGATAAATAAATAGGTTGGGAGGATAAATAGAAAGTATCTTATCACCAACCGGCAGTTTATAAAGATAATCGTAAAGATCTAACACATTTCCATCAGCAACGACTTTACCTGCAAAACTAAAGGCGATTGTATCTGCGTGTATTGTAGTTGAGGACAAAAACAATCTAAATATTAGCGATATTAAAACTATAAAGATTATTGTTTTTTCTTTGAAAAAATCTGCCATGTTATATATATCAAAGCCGAGAACGATACCAGGTTGAATATCATTCTAAACGGCGACTCTTTATAGTATACCTCAATTTTATTATCACCTGCAGGTACATTAACTGTTATTTGTGCATATGGCTCACCAGAAGTAGCCTTAACAATTTGGCCATTGATCTTAACTTGCCAACCTGGGAAATAATATTTTGAATAGTTAAGAATAAATGGTTTATCGCTATATGTATAGATGACAGCATCCAAACTATTTATTTCATTAATTTCGATATTAACATTTTCATCTAAAGTATAAGCTCTAGGATAATTTTTTGTCGGTCTTTGTTTTTGACTAAGCGGCATCCTTAAGTACTCTTCACCAGTTTTTAAGTATTCGCTACTGGCATAAGGGAATGGTATATACCTATTTATATAATAATCATCATTTCTGCCCAAATACTCACTGTATTTAAAATAGTTATAATTAAATAAAACTATAAGTGGAGCAAAAACAATCAAAGCCATTAAAGATTTTTTGATAGACAAATTTTTAAATAAGACTATTAAAAGTGGTATAAACAAGACAAGCATAGCAATAAATCTCCATGGAAATTGGAAATAACCAATAAGAGGTAGGTTTTCCCACAAAAAACTTGATCTATGATTCATCATGAAGATTGACATAAAGACGACAGTTAATGACCATAGGAAGACGGTTTTAACTTCCCTATCTATTTTTTTAAACTTTAGAAGAAAATAAACTGTAGATACTAAAAATAGTGCAATTTGAAAAAAACCCAAATAAAATGACATGGTGTCATATGGCCCGGGAACTGAGGCTCCATAGCCCCAATAAGGTGTTATAAACTGTTTAAGCGTCGGATAATGGTCATAAAAATTAAAAACAGTGTCATACTTCATTAGCTTGCTTTCAACAATTGCCGGCAGCCAAAAATAAGATGATAAGGATAGACCTAATATAAAAAATTTAAAAATTGAAAGAATATAACTTTTTAATTCTTTAGACTTATTTTCAAAAAGTTTTATTAGTATCAAAACTATCAAAAATGGGGCAAACATATAAGACATGATGTTGTGGGATAGTATCAGAAGACCAATAAACAAACCATTAAAGGCTGTGTTTTTATTATCTTTTGGATTATCAAATATCTTTAGAGTTGTTAATATAATTAGAGGAAAAATGGCAAAAGCAACAATTTCCCCAATTGTTCCCCTAACAAATATTTCCAAAGCCCTATACGGGGCATAAACATAAATTAGTCCTCCCAATAATGATAGATAAGAATTAACAAATCTATTAAGAAGTAAATACATTGCATAGATTGAAAAAGGTATGGAAAGACCGAAAACAAGTTTAATGCTATCAACTAAACTAAATCCGAGAAAACTAAAAATACTTGCGATATAAAAGGGCAGTGGGTAGACGAAATTAAAAAGCGGATAGCCAAAATTAAAACTTAAGTTTGGAACAAATCGGGGTGGAATTTGCAGCATCTCTAGCGTTTTGACCATCTGATGCAGCCAAGCAACATGCAAATCATCTGAAACTCCAAAAAAACCAGGAACAAAAAAGTACCTAACGGCTGGAATAGAAAATAAAATAACCAAAAAAATTATGTATTTTTTAAAAAAAATGTTTATTTTTTCCATTTTTTAATAACTATCAACAGCGAAAAAAAACCTACTGCTGTGAGTGTGTTTGAAACAGTTCTGATAGGAGTATTTTTTAACTTGCCAGCTATTTGATACTCCCCTTTGTCAAGTCTAATTGCAATTCGACCAATATAATTATCATAGCTTATATCGCTTTTCTTTCCATTAACAAAAACTTGCCAATTAGGAAAATAGAATATCGGAAATTCTAAAACAGTTTGATCTTCTAAAACATTTATACTGCCATTAAATTTATCTGATTTCTTTTCAAAAGATTCAATAATCGCGCTGCCTCTTGTAATCAAAGGCATACTAAGTGCTTTTTCTCTTGGCTCAAGCGCGGTCTTGGGCAAATAATCTAAAAGCGACCCTTTAATTTGTATTTCATAACTTTGGCCAGACAATTTTTGTTCGTCATTTATTTTAATTTGTTCTAGAGGCTTAAAATATGAATAATTTAAGATAAAGGTTAAAAGAGTTATAGCTATTATCAAAATATTTTTGTATTTATCTTTAACTAAATATAAAACTAAACCGCCAAGGACAGATGATGTGAATATCGAAAGTGATAAAAATCTCCATGGGAATTGGAAATAAGATAAAATCTTTATACTTTCCCAAACAAATGAAGATCTAACATGCATCATAAAGACAGAGGTCACAAAAAAGATAACAAATAAAGATACTATCATTTTTAAACCTTTTGAAACATTCTTTTTAAATAGAATTAGTATCGATATAAAAGATAAAATCCAATGGAAAATACCAACTTGAAATGACATCCCGCCCAATGGACCAGGAATTGAAGTGCCATATCCCCAGCTTCTATCTATAAATATCTTGTAAAGGGAAACAAAATTAGCTCTAAAATCAAGTTCAAATCTTGTCAAACTATCTGTTTGAATCAAATCTTTCTCAAAATATGCAGGTAATAAAAAGAATGATGAAAGCAAAAATGAAATAAATCCTCCAAGAATAACTAATTTTAAATTAGAGAAATTATTTAAATAAAGTCTTAAAAGCGCCCAAACTAAAAGAACTGGGGCGAAAACCAAAATCATTATGTTATGGGTTATTAGAAATAAAAATAAAGATAAAGTAAAAAGTAAAAAGTCTTTCTTTTTAATAGGTCCATCAATTATTTTAGTTAGAAAGTAAAAAACAAAGGGAATAATAGCCAACGAAAATGCTTCAGATAGCGCGCCTCTCACATAAATATCAAGTGCTTTATAGGGCGCAAGTAAATATAAAACACTAGAGATAAAGGCACTTTGTTTATCAAAAACATGTTTTACAAATAAGTAAATGCCAAAACTTCCAAGACTAAGGCTTAAGAAAAATATAACCTTAGCAGTGTTTATATATCCAACTATATATGTTAAGATAACCCCCAGATAATAAATCGATGGTGCATAATAATTAAACATTGGGAAACCATTGCCATAACCCATATTCGAAACCCATCTACAAGGAATTTGCATGGATTCTATACACTGCCTCATTTCATAAAGTCTTATAATATGCAAATCATCTTGATGAGAAAAATAACCATACTTAAATAACGGCAAAGATACAAACAATATCATCATTGTAAAAATAACGATATGTAAATTATTTCTTATCCTTTGAAAAAAATTTGTAAACATATGTAAATAAGATAAATAATGACAATAACGAGATAATATTACCAATTTTTCTAACCGGCGTATCTCCCAGCTTCACTAAAATATCATGTTCTCCTCTTGGAAGTCTAAAAGTCACAAGACCATAACAGAATTCCTGTCCACGGCAATCATTGTTTATATAGTCATACTCTTTTCCATTAACATAAAGTTTCATCCCAGCAAAATCAATAATAGGAAGCCTAATAGTCGCATCTTTCTCTACAACTATTTTACCCTTCTGGAAATTACTACCTTTTTCATAAGAAGCAAAATTAACAACTCCCTCAAGAACTTCGGGTAAATCTGGCGCTTCATTTATTGGAGGGAGCACCGCAGTTTTGGGAAGATAATCAAAAATACTAATTGTCATCTGTTTTTGCCATGATTTGCCGCTAAATTTATCCCTGTCGGTAATGCCGTAATACCATTCTTTCGGTACAAAATAATTTCTAGTCGTTAAAAACGCAATAATAACAATAATTATTCCAATTACATACCTTTTGTTCCCTGAAATAAAATTTAAAAAATATGCAGAAAGCAGACAAATTAAAAATATTGACAGTGCCAAGAACCTCCAAGGAAATTGCATATACCACAAAAAGGGTAATAATGACCAGATAAAGCTGGATTTTAAATGCATCATAAACAAAGTTAATAATGCAAAAATAAAAATTAAAAATGTTAAAACAGCCTCGCTTTTATATTTTTTCCGATTAAAAAAGGCTAAGATAATTGCTCCAAGACCGACAATCCACTGAATTATGCCAATAGACAAATTAAGTTTTTCATCGGGAAAACCTGATGAACCGTATCCCCATTCTGTTGATAAAAGCAATTTGTAAAGTGATACAAAGTGTGCTCTGTAGTCAAAATACCCCGAAAGCATTGATTCAATATGAACTAAACTTCTTTCAAAAGCCACCGGAAGCATAAAGTAGGCAGAGAGACCAAAAGCCAAAAAGCCGCTATACAATAAATTTAAAAGATCGTCTTTTGTAAATTTAGATTCCAGCAACCAATAAACTGCCCAAAAAATTGCAAACGGAGCAAAAATAATCGTCATTAATGTATGCGTTGTTGCCAATAGAGCTATTGAAACTCCAAGATATAAAATAAATTTACCTTCTCTTGTTTTAATTAACTTATATATAAAAAGTAAAATTAGCGGAAAAAATATCTGAGCCCAAAATTCACTCAAGGCACCTCGAACATAAACTTCAACCGCTTTGTATGGAATATATGTATATAAAAGAGCTGAAATAAATGCAGGAAATTTCCCCAAAAGTTCTTTCACCAAAATAAAAAAGGAAATTGCAGATAGGACATATCCGAGAATAAAAAGAAGTTTCACCGAATCTATGTATTGCATGCCAAGTTTCGCAAATAAAACTCCTAAATAATACGGAAATGGAGGGTAATAATTAAACTGAGGATAACCATAACCATAACCGCCATCAGGTATCCATCGACAAGGAATTTGAAAATCATTAAAGCATTTATCCATCTGCTGGACTCTAAAAGCCTGCAGGTCATCCTGCATAAAAAAATATCCATCACGGAATAAACCCAAATATGTGGGGGCTGTAAACAAAATGATTAGAATAATCAAAATGACAATATTATTTAAATAGTTATATATCGTCTTTAAATTTTCTTTAACCCAGACATGAATTTTTGCCATTTTTGGCCTGTATAGATAATAGCATTTATCAAGAGATGTTTAAATAAACCATTAAATGCGATGCTTCCGGGAATTAACTTCTTCCATTGATTTTTATAATCAGCAAGTTTTTTAAATGACTCTCCGTGCAAATGAATAACTTCTGACTCCGGCAGATAATAAACTTTTAAGCCGCTCTTCCAAACCCGTCTGCAATAATCAAGATCTTCATAATAGGATACAAATTTCTCATCCAAATAGCCGACTTCTTTTAGAGCTTTAGGTGTAATTAAAAAAACAGCTCCCACAAGTGCTTCTACCTGAATGGGAATAAGCCCTGATGGATAATATTTTTCAAAAAAACCTTTTCTGCCAAACCAAAATTCAAGAAGAGCTCGCTTGATCGTTGGAAAATGATAGCATGAGGCTTGGACACTTCCATCCTTATTCAAAAGTCGAGCGCCAACCACCCCAGAGTCAGGAGTTTTTTTTGCAAAATCAATTAATTTATCAATGGCTCTATATTTAACCTGCGTGTCGCTATTTAACAGCAGTACAAATTTACCTCGCGCGAGTCTTATACCGCGATTATTAGTCCTAACATAACCCAAATTCCTTTTGTTTTGAAAAACTCTAAGATTTTTTTTAAAAATTGAGTTCTTCTTGAGAGTCAAAATAGACTCATATGACCCATCGTTTGATGCATCGTCAATAACTATTAGCTCAAAATTTCCCTTTTTCAAACCACTTTTATAAATCGAGTCAATACATTTTAAGGTGATATCTTTAGTGTTATAACTTGAAATAACAATAGAAATTTCCATATTAGTCAACTTTTAAACATTGCAAAGATTGCTTCGTCGCTTACAGTTGTTTCTTTCATCTCTTTTCTCCTTAATTTTAAAACAGCTAATACCTTAACTATTGCAAGAACCAAGACCTTTAAATATCCAGGGTGGGCAGAAATTCTTGAAAAAACACCGCCTATATGTTTTTTGATGTAGCTACTGCTTGATATATTTTTCCAGATAAATAAAATCTGATTTCTTTCGCGAATTAAATTAACTTTGTTTCTGTTTAGCTTTGAAATTGTTGATTCATGATTATGAACAACTTTTGAATTTGGATCCCAAAGATTTACATATCCCCTCTTCATTGCCCGGTAGCAAATATCTAAATCTTCCCAATAATACGGGGAGAATAGTTTTTCATCCAGGCCCCCAAGTTCTTTCCATATACTCTTCCTAAATATTCCGCTACCGCCGCTAACAAAAAAGCTTTTTTCAATGCCTTTTACCGGCTTTCTGTTTACAAGCTCAACGAATCCATTCTCAAATTTTGCACTAGCAGGACCAAATCCATTCTCTTCATTTAAAGAAATTGCAAAAACTTTTTTGTCTTCAAAAAGATCTAAAATATTATAAAAAAAATTATTTTTAGGATACGCATCATTATTTAGTAAAAATATAAATTCACCATTTGCTGCTCTGACTCCAGTGTTAACAGCAGACGAAAAACCTCTATTTTGGGTGTGTTTTATGAGTCTTATCTCTTTTTGATAATTCTGCTGTAAAAATGAAATACTATCATCTCTTGAACAGTCATCGACTATGATTATTTCAGCATCGCCAGGTTTTAGATTTTTTACAAAGGAGATAACTTTTGAAAAATTGCTCTCCAATAACTGTCTACCGTTATAATTTGGGATTACAATTGAAAGTTTCATGATTTTTTCCTTACTCTTACCAAATTCAACATTCCCAAATTGAATTTGTAATCAATTTCGACAACAAATCCCGCTTTTTTACAAAGTTTTGGCAAAAAATTGCCGTTATAAGTCTGTATATGTGTGTCTTTCCAAACCCAGCCTCTTGGGTAAAAATTAAGCCAAAGCCACCAAACAATTTTAAATAACCAATTGTCAGACGGCACTAAAAAAATCCCATAGCCTTTCCTTTTAAGCACTCGTTTAACCTCCAGAAGAACTTTTAAAGGATTTTCGACATGCTCTAATACCTCCATTATAAAAACCGCATCAAAACTTTCGCTTTTAAATTTTAAATTATGTCCGTCTCCAACCATAAACTTCATTTTGGAATTTTTGGCATAATGTTTTTTTGCCCATTTAATAGAAGTCTTAACAACATCAATCCCGATGATTCTCTTGGCTTGGGTGGTTTTTAAAATAACTCTTGTAAAAAGTCCGTCAGCACACCCAATATCTAAAACTTTATCCGCTTTCAAGGCAAATCTTTGGACCGCCTTAAATCTTGTCGCGTGCCAAATCCTTTGCAATAAATCTACTTTTAAAGATTCATGGTACCAATTGGCAGGAACATGTTCATGCAGTAGTAGTGCTTTCGATTTTTTCAATTTATTAACTTTAAAACCTCCTTTTCAAAAATTTTTGAGTCAAAATCCATAGACCTTATAATTGCCTTTTTTGACATTTCTCTTGTCAGTTTCCCATTTGTAATTAAATTCTTGGTAATTTTAACAAGATCACTGATATTATCATACAAATATCCATTTTCTGAAGAGTTAATTATTTCTTTAAAGCCGCCTGATCTATAAACAATGGGAACAGCGCCGGCAGACATCGCCTCAACTAAGGTCATTCCAAAGTGCTCAGATTTTTGGGGCTCCTTCTTTTCATTAGTTTTATAACCGGTTGCCGACCAAAAAAATTTTGATTTGCCGTAAAGATCAACGATAGTTGAAAAATCTGGACTTTCCAAAAATTCAACTTTTAGATTCTTTGCCTTTTTCTTAAGTTTTTTAAGCTCATCATCGACCCCAATTTCGACACCGCCCGCCAAAACCAACTTCCAATCCATATAATTTGAGTCTTGGGTTAAATTTTTGAAAGCATCAATTAAAAAATTGTGGCCTTTTGCCTGAGTCAATCTTGAAAATCTGCCTACATAGCAAATTATGTTTTCTTTGCGCCTAGCCTTAAATTTTTTAGTATCAATCGGCGGATAAATTACTATTGAGTTAACTCCATATTCCTTATCAATAAACCCTTTTGTAAAATATGAATTGCAAACTATATTATTAACTCTAAAAAGTTTCATTTTATTAAGCAAGGAATTTCCATTTACATCCTTAAACGGAAATTGAAAATGAATGATGTTATTTTTAGACCTTAATGTTGGGATGCTTCCATCGCTAACCCAAAAGCACAAATCATAACCATCACCCCTGTTTATACTATCAACTATATTTAGATTATTAAGTCTTGGAATACCAAACCTATTTTTAAGTTTCTCCAAAATATTTTTATCCCGCCATTCTATATCAACATTAAACCCAAACTTAGCGAGTGTTGTGCAAAAAAAGATAGTATACCTCTCTCCTCCACCAAGAGTATCAAGATATGGATTATAAATGGCTGCTTTCATATGTGTATCCATCTATTTTACCATGACGAGGTCTAAATTTGTGGTTAATTACTTCAAACTATCCAAATACTTTACAGAGGATACAATCGGTCTTTTAATGGCTTTTTCTAATTTTTCCCTTGCTTCACCTGCAATTCTACCACCTTTATATGAAGTTTTTTTATTTTCCTTAAAGCCTATTGGATTTTCTACTTTTGTAATTTCTGTTGTTGCAGCTTCTCCAAGCTGTGAAAAAAGTAATTCAAGATCATTCATATGATCTCTTAAGTTTTGTCTTTTTAGTCCTTTAATTTTTTTATACTCACTTGGAGTTACCCCAAAAGTAGCTTTGGATATTTCTGCGGTCAATATTTCATATTCTTTAGGCAAATTTACATTATGTTTTTTCCACTCATCAGTTAATTCTTCGCGGATTGCAATACCTCTCATTCTTCTTTCAATCCAGGTATCAGGATAGCCTTTTGCTTTATATATGGCCCTTGCCCTTTTTTGAGCAAGTTCTGGATCTTCTATCTCTTGTACTCTTTCATAACCAACTTTAGCTAACCAGCGTTTAAAAGGCTCAGCTTTGGGCGATGGAATTGACTGTATAATTCTAAAAACACCTTCCGTATTTGAACAAACCATATTTTGTTTACCTCCTTTAGTTTGAATTAAAAGGGTATGTACAATTTGTACCCACCCTTTATTAAGTTCAATATCACGCATTTTCATTTTATTAACATACTGCTTTGGATCAACAGAATCAGTTAGCGCTTGAATAACATCCTCTACAACAAACCACCATTCATTTTTGTGTATAACTTTTCTAATTTCTTTCTGTCTAAATATTGCAATTCTTGTTTCTTCTGAAGTAGTCATATACTAACAATAGTCCAAAACAATACCGAAGTCAAATGATTTTGGATCTACTTTTTATTTGCATTTCCCACAATTTTGAATAGCTGATTAGTTTACTATAAATTTGATAAATTCCATATATGATTCCTTCTTTTCCATCAAGAAATGCTCTTTGCTTAACAAATCTCAACCACAATTCACGAAAACCTGCCGACATAAACCTTAAAAAATTCATAGGCGGATGATTTGCCTCAAACATTAATTTGGCTTCTATTTCACTCCATTTGTTTGTTTTTTCAACCATTTGAGATATGGTCATGTTTTTATGGTGCAGTATTGGATTTTTAAGGTGTCCCATTTTACCTTCTACCTCTGGTTCTTCATGAACCTCACCTGTCCATCTTTTTATTGCAATTCGTTTAAATAGTCTTTTTTGATAATCTGGATATTGGCCAGAATATTTAAATTCTTTTCCAAAAATTCTGTTTCTCCTTGGAATAGCAAAATAATTAAATCTCTGATTTGCTGTATTTATGGTCTCAGCTATTTCTTTTTCTAAATCTTTTGTAATTTCTTCATCACTATCTAGGTATAATACCCAATCACCTTTGGCTTTTTTTAAACCTTCATTTCGCCAATCATTAAAACTACCTTTCTTGCCATTAATCAAAACTAGTTCATCACACCACACAACTGATTTTTTGGCCAAACTAAAAAGCTTTTTATCACAATCGCTCGCATATATAATTACTGCAGAAATTTTCACCCTAGCCATGACCCCCTCCCCATGATACCAAATAATGCATCTCTTGCCCCAATTTTTTGCCAAGGCCTTCCAAAAAACATTAGTCTTAAAGTATCTTTGAAAACTGCCAATTTTGTCCTAAACGAGGCATATCTCATTGCAAAAAAATATCTGTTTCGAATCAAAAAATAATCATTTGAAAGGCTTCCAGAACCACCTGCCGACACCGATACTTTGTGCCAACAATGAGCTTTGGGATTAAAATAAACACCAAACCCTGCCATTCTAGCTCTTATACTCAAGTCAGCATCTTCCCAATATAAAAAATATTTTTCTTCAAAACCTGCAAGTTTTTTAAAAACTTCATTTCTTGCTAAAAAACAAGCCCCGCTTATAAGTTCTGTTTCTTGAATTTTTTCAAATTGACCCCTATCAACAACATCAACTCCTAGATGATCTGTATGAATATTTTTCCAATCAATTTCTCCACCCGCATACCAAATTACTTTTCCTAAGTCATTCTTTTTATATCTATCCTTATGAAACTCATACCCTTTGGCAAAATAAATTTTTGGCGAAACTAAACCACAATTTTTATTTTCTTCCAAAAAGTTAAGTAAATTTTTTAAAGTGTTTTTAGATAAAAAGACATCATCATTAACAAAAAAAAGATAATCAGAATCCTGTGATTTTTTGATGCCAATATTATTACCCGCGGCAAATCCCAGATTTTTATCGTTATCAAAATAATGAATTGCAATTTTGGGAAGTTTAAGATTTTTAAAATTAAGATAACGCTTGTCACTGCTGCCGTTGTTAATAATTTTAAGATCAACTCTTAATCCATTAAAATCAAGTTCTTTTAAATTATCAACAAAACTTTTAAGCATTTCATATGAATTAATGCTTAAAACTATGATAGAAACTTTCTTTGTATTCTTAGCCATATTCTCTCCACAATTGGCTTCCTTTCACTGAGGCTGCTTGTTAAAAACCACCATTTTATCTCTCTATCAATTTTCTGCTTTTCTTTCAAAACCAAACCCAGCGGAATCTTTTTCTTGTAAAATCTTTGTTTTTGCCAAAGCTTAAGATAAAGAATTGCCTCTGAAAAAGCCTGCAAAACACTTAAAGAAAGTCCGTGCAAACCGTCTTTATAACCATCCTCAGCAAAATACCTCCGTAAAAACTCGGACAACGGCTTTGTTAAAAGCATTCTCCACTTAAACTCAATGCCTTTTTTGTTTAGGTCTCGCGCCTGTATTGTCGTATACCTGTTCATCCTAAGAAGATATTCTTCAATAGATTGATAGTGTCTGTGAACAATCGCCAAATTCTCTAAGGAAGGTATATCAAATCCCCGCCCAAGCGTCATTGGAACCGAATGAATAACTTCATTCCAAGAAACGCTTCCTTTCTTAAAAAGTCTGATGTTATAATCAGGCCACCAGCCGGAATGCTTCATCCATTTGCCAAAGATCATATTTTTTCTGGGTATTCTATAAAAAGAGGCCCTTGGATCTTTTAATTCTTTTTTAATGTAGGTTTTTAAATCGTTCTTAATTTCTTCATCAGCATCAATCACAAAAACCCAATCATATTTAGCCTTCTCAATTGCAAAATTTCTAGCCGGCTCAACATAGCCCAATCTTTTGTGTTTATAAATCTTCGCACCAAATCTTTTGGCAATTTCGCGTGTTTTATCCGTTGACATCATATCAACAACAACAATCTCATGAGCAAAACCTTTCAGAGAAGATAAACACCTTTCAATTTTTTTCTCCTCATTTAGGGTATTAACTACCGCCGAAATTTTTGTCATATTTATATATTATACTTACTTCATTCTCAAAAATCTTTACTAACCCTAATTTTGAAGAATCGACTTTAAAAAGCTCGCCATAAAGAGGAGACATTTCCTTCACTAAATATAAGTATTTAATCTTATTTTTATTTAAGAATTCTCCAGCCTTATCAATATCTGTAGTTATAAAAAAATCAAGAGCTTTTTTTCTCCTTTCTTCCCAATTGTATCCCATAATTTCAACATTTGTTCTTTCAAAGTAGATATTTTTTCTACTAAAAGCTGGGACATATGATGTGTTTGAATATTTAAAAAGAGGTATCTTATTCGGAATCTGCTTTGGGTTATAAGCCGTATCAAAGGGATATGTCAAAACAACCCCGTCTTCCTGCATATTTAAAAAATCCAGTGCAACCAGTTCTTGGTTGGAAACAATTGCGGGTGGAATCTTTGTAAGATAATTATTTATTAAACTAAAAAACGAAGTAGGAATTGTTAATAAAACAACAATTAACATTATTGATTTGCGATATGTTACTAATTGGGAAACAGAAATTCCTGCCAAAATCCCTGCAAAAAATAGAGAATAATACATAAATTGTATAGTGTTCCATGGCGTGCCTGTTTGAACAAAAAAAGTGGGAACAATGGTTCCAGCAAGAACAATGCTTAACATAAATATTTTGTAAAGATCAATTTTTTTAAATAAATCTTTTACTAAAAGAAGTCGTGTCCAAAAATTGCCAAAAATAAAAATTGCAAAAGCCAAACCATAAGATAATATAAATTTTGTAATCACGGACTGATTTTTATAAGAAAGCATAGCTTCAGCCATCTTTGGCCAGGGAAGTCGATCGCTCGCAGCAAACATTGTCTCCAAAAACCAGAATGGCTGCCAGACAAAAGTTGATAGTCCATCATTTTTAACTAAAAAAAACAGTAAAAGATTAAGAATAAGGGAGCCTAAGAAAATTTTTAAGATATAAGATGTATGATGTAAGATGTAAGAATAAAAAATAGAAACAAACAAACCCCCTAAAACTAGAATCGCTGCATAAGCCTTTATCTGGATCAGGACTCCAAAAGATAAAATCGCAAGAAGAATTTTCCCCTTTTGCATGAAGATAAGTCCGAGCAATATAAAAATCAAAGAAAGTGCAAAAGGCGGATTAATCAGTGTTGAAATTGATTGTTGAGACCAAAAAGCCGACTCACCTAAATTGAGAATCCAAGCCGCTGAACCTCCAAAATAGATAAAAAATAGCGCAAAAAGTGATGATTTTATACTTTTAGTCCAATTATAAACAAAGTGATAAGTTAAAAACCCTAAAATAATCGATGCAAATGGAGGAAATAGCTGAAAGTAAATTGTTTTCACCGGAATTGATGTTATTAGATGCAAAATAGCTATGAATAAATCAAAACCTATGTGATAATTTTTAATCAATTCTCCGGAAAGAACCGGATTTTCAAAATTGAATCTTGCCAAATTATTAATTAAAGCTATATGCCAAACGCCGTCATAGCCGTTTGCACCCCAAAAACCATAGCCATATTCATATTTGAAGCCGCTTTTAATCATCGTAGACGACCACGATATCGATCCAAGAATAATCAGAAACGCAGCTAATTTATTATTTATTAAACACTTGCTTAAAACTTTTTTTAGCATCTTCAATTAAACTAACCCCTATTATCGAAACCATTGATATTAAATACGATACCCCGCCTATAATTACCAGCATAATCAAAGAATTAAAATTGTAAGGCAATAAACGGGTAGAAACTATGAGGGTAACCCCCATAATTATGGATCCCAGCAAGGGTTTTATTATCGAATCGATAATTGAAAAATCAACATACCTTTTCGCAATAACCACGGCGGCAACAGACGACAAACCCACCAACATGTAGCCAGAAGATGCGCCATTTACGCCGAATTTATATGCCAAAAACGGCACAAAAATCCAAGTCAAAACTGTCCACATTATCATTAAAAAGAAGGTAATTTTTATTTTTCCAATTGCACTTAATAAGTTGGTTAATTGTGTCGTTGCCGCCGCAAACATGTAATTTATTGAAATCAGCAAAAGCGGCCAAAATGCCGCAGACCACTTGGAATATCTTGGAATAACCTCGGTTATTACAGGCAAAAGAATTACCAAACTAACAAGAGATGGAAAAACAAGAAAACAAATGAAAAATATTGACCTTGTTACGGTTTTTTCCAAGTCATTCTTACTATCCTGAAGCCTTGAAAATGCCGGAAATGTAACCTTTGTCACAGCATCCATAAAAAAAGTTAATGGATATCGCCCAATTCTTTGAGCAAAAGAAAGGATGCCGATCCCAGTTGAACCAAGAATGCTACCTAAAACAATTGTCATGCCATCATCTTTAATTGTTGCCAAAAAAGTATTTAATTGGTATGGAATTCCAAATTTAAACAACTCTTTAAGAGAAGATATTGAAAAATCAAATCCTACTTTCCATGGACTTATATAGTAAATAATTATCAAACCTGCAAAACTTCGAAGTAAAACAGAGTATGTAAAACTTGCAATGCCAAATCCATTCATGGCAAGTAAAACTAGAGAAACATTGTAGATAATTTGTTCAGCAACTTGAGGAATAACCAACTTTGTAAATTCAAGTTTTCTTTCCAAAATAACTGAAGGGATGCTTTTAAGCGATGATAAAAAAAGCGAAATGCCTAAAGCATAAAGAAGATATAAACCATTGATATTTAAATCATAATAACCGCTTATCTTCCCCGAAAACAAAAATAGCAAAATTATTAAAATTAGCACCAATGTCTGTTGAATTGTAAATGTTGTCCTATAATCCTGAAGCGTTGGCTCACTTTTCTTTTGAATCAGCGAAGCGGCAAGACCTATATCGCTAAAGTATGTCAAAAAATTAACAACTGCCGAAACTAGGGCAAAAATGCCAAAATCCGAGATATCAAGATAGGCAAAAAGAAACAGTTGGGCCGCAAATGAAATGAGCTGCAAAATAAAAGTTCTGCCGGTTAAGACTATTATTCCTTTTGCCGACCTTGATTTGACTTCTTCTACTGCA
Organism: Candidatus Microgenomatus sp.; assembly: GCA_020724585.1. Taxonomy (GTDB): domain Bacteria; phylum Patescibacteriota; class Microgenomatia; order UBA8517; family UBA8517; genus DYGS01. Next base: position 268,799 of record DYGS01000001.1, on the reverse strand, counting down.
ATTTCTTGTTCCACAGTTTAAATTGTATCATTTTGTAATTTCGAAAAAGAAAAGTTCTTCCCGCGGTCCAAATTTAGCATATTGATCAGAATCAGCCAACCTTAGCGCTTTCGGGTATTTTGAAATTAACTTATAACCCAAATCTTCATAATTTGCTCTAAATCTAGACTTATTAACAACTAAATATGTTTTATTACCCGCTTCAACCGCTTCCCTTAAACTTTGCGGCGTTTCAGTAATTATTACACCCACGCCTATAACAATAATATTTGGGTAATCATTAACATAAATTTGTAATCCGTCAGGTAGTGTTCCAAAATATCCCTCTGTCCCAACGATAATCTGTTGGTTATTGATTATTGATGATTGGTTCTTGAGGTAGCTTGCTATCTCGGCTATTCCCTGGCCAGCAGTCCATTCTTCCAAGTATCCTGACCTTTCCCCTCTTGGTAATTGGGCTTTTTCAGGATTTGTCAGTAGATAAAAATTAAAAATAATACTTTGGACAACAAATATCACAATAAATCCCAAAACGAAGAATCTTATAACTTTCTGGTTTATCATTATTGCCAAGCCTGCAAGTATAAATAGATAAGGGATAACAAAGTAAACATATCTAGCGGTGAAAGCCAGTGCATACTCAGCTTGAACAAAAACTGGAGCCAGAAACCAAATTAATAGAACAATCGTTACTCTTAATTTTTCTTTAAGTCCGAAATATATCCCAACTAAAAAAATAGGGATGATAGCAGATGGACCGAGACTTCCAACCCAGACCAAGAAATCTTTAAGATGGGGAATCAGGGGATCAAAAAAACTTATAAATATATGATTTATCGGTCTAACATAATCAGCTGTTCGCGAACTTAATAAATCAAAATTGGGACCAAGTCTTTGAATGTTGTACATCAGGTATGCGATAATATATGTCGCGCTAAGCTTTAAGATGCCTCTAATATTTAATAACAGCCAAAATGTTGGAAGCAAAAATGCAATAAAAATGGCGGGAGATTTTGTTAATAACCCAAAACCCAGCGAAAAACCCGTCAACATGGCTAGATCCCATCTATCATATTTTGCAGTCAAATAACCCAATATTGCGGTCCATAGGCAAAACATTGAAAGCATTGAATCAACTAATGCCAACCGATCAAAAAAAACTGAGAAAGGCGATATTATATAAAGAAACAAAGAGACTAATGAAACCGATTTATTTTTAAATAATATGTAACTAAAAACAAATACCCCCAATGCTGTTCCTACCCCCGTCATGACCGATACCATTCTTCCAATAAATAAAGGATCTGAAAAATATTTAATCAAAAACATTAAAATCCACATATAGAGCGGTTGTTTTCCATCAGAAAGAGGTAAAAAACGCAATGTTGGCTCTGATGACATAATTTGCGCCCATCTTACATATATTGCCTCATCAACAAAAATTGGGAGCAAGGTTAGATTAATTGATCTAACTATGTAGCCAACTAACAAAACAGCAAATAATCCTCCAATCACCCATTTCCACCTACCAATAGCTTCTCTAAATCTCATTATTTGTACCTTCCTAAAATTGCATTAAGTCGAATTTTGAGAAGATCAACCAAACCCTCCCATGAATCCTTGATTGGGTTGACTTCCTTTCTCTGTCCGTATTCATACCACTCAACAGGAACCTCTGCAACTTTAAGCTTCAATTTTCTCGCTATATAAAGCATTTCAAGATCAAAACCAGCAGTAACTGACCCCCTGCCCGACCTTGGTTTTTGACCAAAAATTTTCATTCTCTCAAATATTTTATTAGCAGCTTCTTTTGTAAAAGCCTTAAAACCGCATTGTGTATCTTTATAAGGAAGGCGTAAAATTATGGTTCTCAAAAATACAAACCCATAGGCCATTAATTTTCTAATTATTGACTGCCCAGGTCTTCCACTTCTTGAACCAATAACTACATCAAAACCTTCATTAAATTTTGGTATAAACAATTCAAACTGATTTATAGGGGTTGATTGATCCATATCAGCAAACAAGATATGTTCTCCCCTTGCCTCTTTTATTCCTGCTATGACATTCCCGCCCTTGCCCAAATTAACAGGTTGGTTTATAAGTCTAAAACCTTTGTGTTTTTTGACAAATTCCTCCGCGATTTCCTTTGTTTTATCATTGGAACAATCATTTGAAATTATTACTTCCCAGATAAATTTCTTAGCTATCAGATAGTTAAAAACCGAGTCAAGAACTCCTCTTTTTAAGTTTATCTCCTCGTTATATGCAGGAATAACAACCGAGAGATATATATTTTTAGCCATATTTACATTTTACCTAACCAACCAACATTTAAAAAGTCCCTAGGAATACTTATACCAATTCTACCTACGGTAAAACTGGTTTTCTTTCTATTGCTAGGTATAACAAATTCAATTAACGGATCACTATCTTTCCCGCTTACAGGAACATTATTATATTTTAGCAAATACCTGAAACCGGAATCTTCATTAAATGGCACATCAAAAGAAACATTAAAGGCCCCTGAATCTTTCGTTATTTTATTTAAGAAAACTACGGCATTATTTTTTTGCTTCAATCCCAAATTCGCATCATTTAATAATGGAAAACTTTTAAAAGCTAAATATATTATTATAAAGATGCATATCACCACACCTGATCTTTTCAATCTTGAGAATAAAATAGAAATTAAAATCATTATTGGAACTATCAAATAATTAAAATAATATTCAGATGGATTTTTAATCAAAAACCGAAATATTGGAAGAGAAACCATAACTACCAAAAATAAGCCTAAATAAACTTGCTTTAGCTCTTTATTTTTTTCGTTAATGACATCCTCCCCACCATACTGGCGGGGTATCCGTCTAAACGAGGATGACATATCAGCGTTCAATTCATCCACAGGCTTATCGCCCGTGGTTTTCTTGAATGCTGTTATAAAAAGCAGTAAATAGCCGACTATTAGTAAGATGTAGCCAATCACCCCCACAGAAATATTTGAATTCACACCAAAGATAAATGATGATACATTTCCCCAAACAGGTAAAAGTCTATTTACAGAATTTCCGCCAAATCCTTCAAATAAAAATATCTGCTTAAAATTCAAGAAATCATGTCTTAAATCAAAAATCAATATCGGCAGAAATGGAATAATGGCCCCTATTAGAAACTTTAAAAATTTTGCGGGATCGCGATTATTAAAAATGTTATAAAAAATTGGCAAAAGCATTGGAAATATAAAAATAAACTGAAGATGAAAACTGACTCCGAAACCAAAAAACAATCCCAATAGAAAAATGTTTTTGTCTGACAAAGTCTTTAAGCTAATATAGAAAAAGTAAATCACCGCCAAAAATAATAGAGGTACAAAAATCGGATTCCAAGCTATTGTATCAATCGAAATTGCAAGAGGATTGACAGCCCATAAACCCAAGAAAAACAATGCGGTTTTTTGATTAAATACTTGAGTTATTATCTTGAAGCTCAAAATGAAAAATAAAACGGACGAGGCCGCGATAAACCAAATAACAGAAAATGGATTTAAATTGCCTGCAAAATAAAATGGCGCAAGTATGTAGAAAAAGTATGGCGGCAGGAAAAAACCTGCGGGTCCATAGACTCTTGGACCAATTAATTTTAGATCACCTGAAAGTATTTCCTTAACTGCGATAATATCCCTTTCCTGATCCCAGCCAAAGCCAAGTCTGCCTTCAAGGTTATATGTTCTAAAAAAAATAAATATCAGAAAAACAATAACAAGAGAAAGCAAAAATGTTTTTCCTTTTTTATCTTTTCCAAATTTGTTTATTAATAATAATATTATCCACATTATCAAAAACAATATGGTTAAGATATTAAACATTTTTTGTGTTGGAGTCTGAACAATCTTCCACGACAAAGTGTTTTCACCAGTCTTAAAATAACTAATATCAAAACAGTTTTTACCATCACACGAAAACGAATCTGCTTTTTGCCCATTAACTTCAAAGTTATAAGCGCCAGGGAAAAATCCCAGCTTAACTTTTACGAATTTACTTGTTTCTAAATTTTTTTGACTTAGATCATATTTAACAAAACCATAAGTATTTCCTTGCTCGACAATTTTATGTTTAATTTCTCCCCTATCCGTTGACAAAAAAGGATCATTAAACCAGCAAGCAGTCTTAGCGCCTTTAGCTATTACATCATCGCCTAGCGTGGTGGTTGAATATCGGTGTTGATGCAGTTTATTGTAGTCATCATATTTATATACTTCTTCAACAGAAACCGGTTGCGGCAGTAAATGATTCCTGTTTCCATAATATGCCAGCAATGATATAAAGATAAAAATTAAAGCCATAATTTTTTTATTTTCAATCCTATTTAAAACAAACGAAAATAAGGCGCTAATTGTAAAAACAGCAACTCCTAAAAGCCTCCAAGAAAATTGAATTTCCTGCAAAAGAGGCAACTTTTCCCAAAGAGGAATCGAAATGGGCAGGATTAAATAAATTACAAAGAGGGAAACAACAAATAAAGATATTGACCATTTATCAACTTTATTCTTGAAAAGACTATAAATAATAAAGACAGCGGCTAGCAATAAAACTACCCAATGGGCATAACCCAGCATAAAACTCATACCGTCATTGATAGTCCCTTGAGACGAATAAAAATAACCCCAAGGAGATCTTATTAATTGCCCTAAAGTTGGAAAGTGTTCTTGCCAGATTAAAAAATTTTCTCCAATTCTGGTAAATCTTTTCTCTAAAATAGCAGGGCCTATAAAAAAGGCTGAAAATCCAAAGCTACTAATAAATGAAAGCGCGATCCATTTTAATTTTAAAAATGATATTTTTTCAGTTAAATATTTAAGGAATAAATATCCAAGTATTATCGGGAATAAAAACATAACGGTAAAGTTATGAGATATTGCAAGGAGTGCGCCAGAAATACTAGCGGCGAAAGCATAGTAAATACTTTTGTTTTCTTTTTCATATACAAGTTTTGAATAAAAATACAAAACAACAGGTAAAATGGCATAGGCTAAAAATTCTGGACTGCCTCTTACAAAAATAAGTGAAAATCTATAAGGAGCATAAAGATATAAAAATGCGCCGCCCAGCGACGGCAGTTTGTTTTTTGTTTCCACCATCATCCAGAAATAGAAAAATAAAGTACCAACAAGAAGCGATAAAAAATAAATAAGCTTAAAGCTGAGGATAACATCAAAACCGATAAAGTTAATTCCAATTACTAAATAATAAATTAAAGGGTAGAAAAAATTAAAAATAGGCACCCCGCAGAGATAATTTAGACTGCCCGCCCAACGAAGAGGAAAATGTCCTTCTTTAATTGTTTGAATTGCATCATAGGCTCTTGATAAGTGGTGGTTGCCGTCATGAGTACTAAAAATATTATATTTAAAAATTCCTTTACCTGCCCAAACGACGGCAACTATCAAAAAGAAAATAACTGCTATTTTTTTTAAACTCATATTCTTTCTCTTCTTTGTACGGTTATGCCCCCAAATCTTTGTTCATATATAATGTTGCCGATTTTTTCCTGTCTTTTAAGCCAAGCCTCAATTCTAGCGGGGTGATTGAGATCTGCTTCTACTAAAGTATAAAGCAGGCTTGTTTGATTTTCGCTTTGTCTTAAATTCCTCCATAAAAACAGATATTCATAGGCATATGGGACAACAGGCGGAACATAAACATCTACATTAAATTGACTGCCTTCACTATCTTTTCTGATCCACTCAATTGCGCTAATTTGACTTTTAAGCGAAATTAAATCAGATTTATTTATATCAACAGAATAGTTCTCCATATAATTTGAGGTGTTTTTAAAAATAAGGATTAATAAAAATAAGCAAACAAATATTTTGTTGGTCTTCAGTAAAACAAATGAAAAAAATAATATAAAAATAAAATAAAATGCAGTAAAATAATAATCATAAAATCCGCCAAGATTGCTCACGAAAAACAGAGTTCCTAAAAACGGAGACAAAAATACGATAAACAATATCTTAAATTTATCGTCAACCCAATATCTCTTTAAATTAATAACTAAATAAAAAATAAATATTATAAAAAATGGTAAAAATGTAAGTGCGCCATCTACCCAAAACTTTGAGTAAAATAAATTATAAAATTCCAACATTCTATGCGGCAGTATTTCCCAAAACTTATATGTAAATGAATTTTTGTTTATTACAAAATCATAAAAGGCTTTTGACATAACTCCGCCATGTCTTACTTCAAATAAAATCTGCGGTAAAAATGAAAAAACAAACAAACCAATGGAAAATGAAATAATTTTCCAATCAAATGTTAATTTCTTTCTAAAAATATAAAGAATAAATAAAAGAGCAGGTACCAAATAAACTTCCGTTGCCGCACCGAAGTTTAATCCCATGCCAATTGTAAAAACAGCCAAGGGCAATGCCCATTTCTTTTTCTCCAAAAATCTATACATAAAATAAATAAACAAGACTCCGGTTAATAGAGTCGGGGTAGGATTTGAAAGCCATCTTGATGCCCCGATTATATAAGATGAAACCGAAGCAATAGTAACTGACAAAACTGCCAGCTTTATTCCATCTAATTCAACGGCTATCTTATATAAAACATATAAACCAACTACAGAAAGAAAAACCAGAAAAACAGCTGGAATTACGGGATTTCCTTCCCCAATATAGTAAAACGGAGCAAGCATATAATAATACCAAGGACCTCTAAAAATACCCGTATTACCCATCATTGGTCCTATCAAAAACATCTTTCCATTGTGAATAAGGTCCCAAATAACTAAAGCGTCCCTCCCTTGGTCGTACCAAAATCCCAAAAGTTCAGAAATTCTATAAGTACGAAGGACAAAAGCAACTAGAAGAATAATTAAAATCAACAAATTCCAAGGTGTATACAACCGCTTAATTGTTGCTAGCATATTTTCTACAAGTACTTAGTATTTTATCCAATGCATCCTCAAATTTAATATTTCGTAGAGTTGCCGCAGATCTAATCTTGTGGCCACCCCCACCTAATTCCATTGCAATTACCGAGGTATCAAAATCTGTCCTAGCTCTAAAACTAACAGAAATTTCATTCTTTTGCTTTTCAACGGCAATAAAACCAAAATCTGTTTTGTTTACGCTATTAATAAAGAAGTCGGCCACCATATCTTTTGCAAAGCTTTCTAAATTATTTTTTACGTATTCTTCATAATTAATATACGTATAGCAAAAATTATTAGACTCATCCATAGAAATGTTTGCAAGCATATCACTTACTGACTTTAACGTCGTAACAGAATTTGACTGATAAAGATTCTGAATTATTAAATCTTTTGAAGAATATCTCATGAGGTCAGAGACAACTTTCATCGTTTTGCTATCAGCTACCTTAGTTCTGAAACACTCTGTATCATTGATTATCCCAGTCAATAATGCAGTTTGATAAAAAGAGTAATTAAATTCGCCATCAGGGTTTATACCCCAGTCATTAAATATAAAATATAATAGTTCGGCAGTAGAACTCATAGCGTCATCTACGATGTTAATTTTACCAAAACGCGTGTTTGTGTGATGATGGTCTATAACGATTGTTTTTATATCAATTTTTTCATTATTACCTCCACCCCTAACTCTGTCCCAACTACTCGAATCAAGCGCAATGAATAAATCATATTCTGAAAAATTGAAGGTATTAAAATCAATTTTCTTTAAAACAACTTCTCCCTCCAAACTATCTTTAATAAACATTGTATTTTCTGGGAGACCATCTGGATAAATTATAGTAACATCCTTTTCAAAATGAACCTTAAGAACTTCATTTAAAGCAAATGCGCTCGCTACACTGTCAGCATCAGGATTAGTATGGCAATTTAGAAGTATTCTTTTTGCCTTTTTAATTTCATCTAAAACAAGTTGAGACTCAGGGTAATTCATATTTAATCTAAAGGTATTTCGGGAACAAAATTTTGTTTTGCATGTTTTCTAGCATATTTTAAAGCAACCTTTACAGCTTCTTTGAAAGGAAGGCCTTTAACTACTGCACCACTTGCATCTTTGTGCCCACCTCCATCCATTTCCTGTGCAATTAATGAAACATCAAAACCAGGAACTCTTGATCTAATACTCATAGTTAAATTGTTCGGCAACTTTTCAGACATTACCATGCTAAATTTCGAACCTACAACAGTTCGTGCAATCATATTTGAATACTCGGCCGTAGAGCTAACATCTTCCAAATTTTTACTATATACCTTATAAGGTATTGCTGTCCAAACAAAATTATATCTCTTGTCAAATTTCAGTCTTTTATTGAACTCTCCCCACAATTTAATCACTCCAATACTATTACTTCTTTTAACCTTAAAATTTATATAATTATTGTCAGCGCCCAACTCCATTAATTTATATGCTACAAAATGTGTTACTGCCGTAGTATTTTTTTGTTGGAAAAAGTTTGTATCATAAACAACACCAGATAGTAATGTAGTTGCTAATGTTTTATCAATTTTAAAATCGATATCATTAAATAATTCAAACAGCAACTCGCAAGTAGAACTGGATTCAATATTCACAACATTTACAGTCCCTTCAATATCATTTTTTGGATGATGGTCAATGTTTATTATATTTATTTTTGGCTTGAATGATAAACCTGTTTGATTTAATCGTTCAGAATCAAGACTAATCCAACAATCATATTTACTAAATTCTATATCTTCAAATTTTGTCTGTATTATTTTATCTGCGTAAGGAAGGTATTTATAGGATTCAGGAATAACATCGGTTGATATAATATCAAATTCTTTATCTATCGATTTTAAGTATTGTGACATTGCACAAACGCTTGCTACAGAATCTAAGTCAGGAGAAATATGACAATTTAAAACAAATTTATTATTATCTTCGATCAGTTTTTTAAATTCATTGGATTGGATGTATCTCATATTATTTATTGTGTAGCAATTTGTATATTATAACTCCATCAACAATCCATTTCGACTCGATTTTACTCCAGCCAAAATTTGCAACTTCAGCCTTTGGCGAATGAGTAGGATCACATTTAGATTCAGCCATCTCGCAAACTACAATTAGGGTATCAGATATTGTTGATTTATCCCACCTATCAGCATGCAGTACCTTGGCAGAATTTAATTCCAAAAAGTATCTATAACCATCCTCATAATTTCTTTCGGCCAAAACCGCCAAGTTAAATGGCTTGCCATTTGTGACTTCGAGTATTTTATTGGCAACATTAATACTTCTTTGCATCTGATTATTTGGATGGTATTTAAGCGGGCTATTATCTATATTTATAAAAATTAAAATTATCAAAATAATTATTACTAAGAATTTTGAATGACTTGAATAAATATGACCCAAAACATATGATGCTAAAATAACAACAACTGGAAACAAAAAACCAAAATAATGATCATAAATATTCTGTTTATATAACCCAAATCCAATAAGGCCAAATGCCAACCAGAATATTATCAAATGAAACGACTCATCTTTCTTTTTGCGGTCAATTAATAATTTGTACAAAACAAAAATTGTAATCGCTAAAGTCGAAATAGTTCCTATTTTTTTATTTCCTGCCGCTATCAGACTGGTATTGATTTGCTCAAAGATAGGATAACTTTTGGGGATTGCCGTCCAGGGCTTTATAGAAACAGTTTCCTCCCTGACAGTTAAAAACTTGTATAATGCTTTTGAATTCAAAAAATTGTGGCGGAAGTCAAAAATCAAAAGGGGAGACATGAGAAATCCAAAAATCAAAATAGAAAAAACAGATTTTTGAATTAAGTTTTTAGTTTTTAGTTCATAGTTTTTATGATTTCTAAATGTCAGAATCCAATACAATAAGATAACCGGTGCAAGCAAAACCCCTAAGTAGTGAGATTGCATGACAAACGCAAAAGATACGGCAGTCACAATTAGCCAGTTGTATTTTTTCTCTTTGTAAACTTTCCAAATAGAATAAATTGATAGAAGTGAGAAAAATGGCATTATGTTTGGATTCCAAGAAGACCTCGAGTAGACAATAATCGTGGGTGAAACGGCGTATAGCAGGGATGCTATAAAAGCTATCCTTTCACCGAACAGCTCTTTGGCAAATTTATAAACCAAAAAAATTGTTAATATACCTAAAAGTGCAACCGCAATTGCGGGTCCAACCGGATTAAAATTTGAAAGAAGTAAAAATGGTGCCATAAAATAGTAATAAAGAGGCCCCAAATACATTCCTCCAACTGATGTCCCCGGACCAATTAAAATTGGATCAGCTTTGACTAACAAATTTCTAACAATTAAAACATCCCTTCCCTCATCACCAAGAAATGTCATGTACGAGTCAATTTTATATAATCTTAAGAAGCTACCTATTAATAGAATTAGAATCATTATCCAATTTGCTTTTGCAAAATCGACAATTTTAAATTTTAAATTTTTAATTTTTAATTTAATTTGTGCCATAATTTGAATAAATCAACAAAACTTTGAATAATTACTTTAATATCTCTCCCTGTGCCTTTACCTGCAATTCTGGGGTAATGCGTAACTGGAATTTCAACTATTTTAAATCCTGTTTTTTTGGCTTTTATTAAAAATTCACTTGATATAAAAGCTCCTCTTTCACTTTCCAACTTTGGAATATTTTCAATAACCTTCTTTGAAACCAATTTGAAACCGCAATCAATATCCCGCGCATGAAGTCCAAAAAGCAAAAAAACTGCCAGCTCCCACATTTTTGAAGTTATAATCTTAAATTTTGAAACTTGTCTTTTTTTATAATAACCTATTACCAAATCTGCATTAGTTTCCCTTTGCTTGTCTATAAAATTAACAATTTCAGAAAAATCAAACTGCCCATCAGAATCAGTAAATGCAATCCACCTATAACTGGCATTATAAAAACCGGATTTAAAAGCGGCACCGTAACCTCTATTAACCTCATGATTAATTAATTTTATCCTCTTGTCTTCTTGGCTTAATTTTTTGGCTATCTCGAAAGTCTTGTCCTTTGAACCGTCATTTACTATAAGCATTTCCCACACTTTGGCTGTTTTTGTCAAAACCGCCCTGGCCCTTAACACTGTTCTTCTTATATTTTTTTCCTCATTATAGGTTGGAAAGAAAACCGAAAGCTCATCTATTTTATAAGACATATCATTATGATATCATGAAGGTGTGAAAAAAGTCTCTAATATATTAATACTTGTCTGCCTGACTATTGTACCCACAATTATAATCTGGCTTCCGTTTTACCTTAGATTGGATACTTTTTGGTCAATTCCTCTTAATAAAGATGGTATGGCAACAATAGTTGCCAATTTCGATGGACCTTTATATCTAATTGCCGCCAAGACCCTATATAATCCCGAACAAATTGGATCAAACTACCAATTCCCGCTTTCCAATGAATATTACTCCGCCCATTTTCCCCTTTTTCCGTTTTTAATTAAAGCTTTTTCTCCGCTTCTGGGCTACCCATACTCAATGCTTCTGGTAACCGTATTGTCATCATTTCTTGCAATTTATTTTTTCTACCTCCACTCAGTTAAACTTGTTGATAAAAACCAGGCTTTATTTTTGACATTTATTTTTTCAATATTCCCTGCAAGGTGGCTAATTGTTAGAAGTGTTGGGTCAGCTGAACCGCTTTTTGTAGCAACAATTCTTGCTTCAACATACTATTTTGCCGATAAAAAATACTTTTTAGCAGGTCTCTGGGGGCTGTTGGCCCAAATGACAAAATCCCCTGGAATTTTACTTTTTATTGGTTACTTTTTAAGCATGCTTGTGCCTTTAATTAAATCTCACAAATGGCAGGAGATAAACTTAAAAAAATATCTCCCAATACTTTTAATCCCGTTTGGACTGGTTTTGGTCTTTAGTTTTTACTTTTTTAGATATGGGGATTTTTGGGTATATTTCAAATCAGGAGATAACATTCATCTTTTCTTCCCGCCATTTCAAATATTTAATTATTCGGCCCCTTGGGTAGGTACATTTTGGATAGAGGAAGTTATATTTTTCTATCTTGTAGGCGTGCTTGCAATCTATAAACTTTACCAACAAAAACTATACACATACTTTTATTTTACTCTGGTATTTTTTACCTCACTTCTTTTTGTCAGCCACAGAGATTTATTAAGATACGCCATACCTATAATTCCATTTATTATTTTTACTGCTCGAGAACTATTGATTAAAAAGGAATTTAAAATTGCCCTAACTGTTATTATTATTCCAATTTTTCTTTATAGTCTTGCCTTCATTTCACAAAACACCATGCCAATTGCCAACTGGACCCCATTTTTGTAAATTAGTATTCAGCAACAGCTCGTACCTCAATCTCATGATCATGTCCCCGTTGCAAATACTCTTTCTCGTGGGATTTAGCAATTCGCAAAGCTTCTTCTCGTGTAGTTCTATTGTCGAAATCTAAAATCGTGTTGGGTGGATCCATAAAAGCACCATCTTCTTCTCTAATACCGAGACAGGTGTTACACACGACATAATACCTAATGTTTATACCATCACCAAGTGGAGGGCGATCTTTTATCATATTAATATTCTTGAACCATTCTTTTTCTATCTATACAAACTATCCGTTTTGAATCAATTACATCCACTATTTCAGCATAAGTTGCGAAAGTATTTTTTAATTTTTTAAATTCCCTTTCTCCCATCCAAATATTTTTACCTTCAGGAACAACTTCTTTTAATTCTCCTTTTACATTTTCAATTTTATAAACCCAAAAATATTTATCTTCTAAAAGCCTTCCGTCTACATGAAAGTGGTGATAGTGAACAATCCCTTTTAAAGTAAAGTCGCCGTGAAGTCCGGTTTCTTCCCTAAATTCACGAACTGCACAGTCTAATGGAGTTTCTCCCCATCTTATTTTTCCAGAGTGTGAACCATACCAACCATAAAAAGGTTCTTTAAGTCGTTGATGTATTAAAATTTCCCTTTTTCCATTTTTGATTCTGACTGCATGCAGGGCGACTGCTAACTTTGCTTGTCTTTCGAGTTTAAGCGAATCAGTATCCATTCTATTGGCAAATTCTTTACCCTCATCAGATAAACTGTATCTGCCATCTTCTTTTATTACTAATCCTTCTTTAACCAAATGATTAACATGGAAGGTAAAATGATCATTTGTTACGTCAAACTTTTTCAAATCTCTAAACCGTGCATTAGGCTTAAAAAGCAACTCTTTTAAAATTGATATTTGAAAGTCATGTATTTTTATGTCTAACATTTTTATTGTTCTAAATAAGGAAAAATTTGTCTTCTAATCTTTTTAACCAATTCACCGTCTTTAATTGATTCTAATTTTTCAAAAAACCAAACCGTACATGCCACACCCAAGTCAGGATTAACATCTTCCAACTCATTTACCTGTTCCCAAAGCTTCATCATACTTTCAAATGTTGACTCAGGCTCGACAATTATACCCTTTTTGTCACACTTTTCCATATTATCTATTATTTTAATAACTGTTTATAAATAATCTAGTAAAGCCGACTTTACCAAACTTGATAGCTTCTGGTAACAACTAAGGGTTAAAGTATATTCTCACATGGAAATTCCTAGGTTTTGGAGAACTAGAAAACAACGATTGTCAATGAATGGTGTTTTATGTGAAAAAGGTCACCCTGTCTTTCCTCCCAAGCCGTTTTGTAAAGATGGGCATAAAACCTCAATTCACCCATTACATCAACTCCCCATAATTGTAACCAAAGACGGCGCAAATGTAACTGAAAAAGTTGAAGTAGTAGTATCAAACGAAGAATCGTAATAATACTTAATAATTTCTTTTACTCCCAATCTAACAGATATTTTTAAGTTAGTAATTTCGTCTATATTCATAAATTTATGGTTTGTAACTTTGTAGCTTGAAAATTTAAAATTTTCCAAATATTTTTTTGCAAGTTCAATCTGATATACAGATACTTTAATATTCCCTATTAATAAATGCATAAAGGGTTTTGGTTTTTTGGGTATAATTTTTTTTGGCAACTTTTTCTCAACTGCTAAATCTGTATAAACTTCTTGTTGTAACACTCTTAAAATTGATTCTTTAGGACTTTCTTTTGGCGAGGAGTAGGTCATGGGAATTGTTAGGGCTTTATTTTTATTATCGTATCCCACCAAAATTTTATTTTTGTTATTAAGTGTTATTACTAAGGCTGTACCATATCTTGTAATTAATCCTTCTTTTATATTATGTGCAATTCTATGAAGACTTGTTAATGATGTTTGAAATGATAACGGCAATGATTTATACAATCTATCAATGCTTTGATGTTTTGTCATTAAATTTAAAATAGTTAAAGTTTCAGAAAGTTTGCTATTTGGTCCCACTGATTTTACTATTCCCCATCTTTTAATAAGCCTATGAAGTGACGGATATGAAATTGGAAGATTATATTTTTTAACTTTAAATATAGTATCAACAGATCCATATTTTAAATATAATTTAATGAGTTCCTTGTAAAAGTTGTCTTCGCGTTCTCTTATTTGAGATTCACTAAAAAGCATAAAAATATTTTAAAACTTACTTTTTCTTCCTCCAAATTACTAGGTTATACATTGTGAAGTTATATGGAAGCACCAAAAATAGTACTATAAAGGCCAATACTAAAGCGTCATATTGAACACCAACAAGTCTAACTCCAATTGGACCTGCAATAGACTGAATTAAAAGTGCACCAGCTGAAGTTAGGTTAAACTGGAAAAATTTAACTAAAGTTTGCTTTAATCCTTTTATTTCTTGATCTTTAAAAGTCCAAATGTTATTAAAAATGTAGTTATTAACAATTGCAAGTTCTGTAGAAAAAGCCCAAGACAGGGTTTCAGTTAGCCCTAAATTTCTAAATAATCTAAGGGCTATGAAATTGACAATAAATCCCGTTCCTCCAACTATCGCAAATTTAATAAACTTAATTTTATCTTTTATCCCAAGTATTATTGCTACTTTGAAAGTTGATATCATTTCCTTGGGGTTAAATTTCGATCTATCAGTTTTTCTTGGCTCAAATTGAAGCGGCACTTCAACTGTTTTTTTGGAAAACTTCATGCATTGATATAATAGATCAACTTTGTAAGCAAACCTATTAAGTTCCATTAAATTTCGCAGGTCAATTTTATCGAGAACACCTTTAACTTTTGCCAGTCTAAATCCGGTTGTTAAATCGTGGATCCAAGGTTTCAACAGTACAACCCTTATAAAAAGATTCCCAAAATAAGAAACTGCCTTTCTTAGAAGCTCCCACTGCCCAGGAATCGAGCCACCTTTGACATATCTACTACCGATTACATATTCAGCACCTGATAAATATGCGTCTACCATTGGTTTTACAAATCTTGGTGGGTGCTGGAAATCGGCATCCATTTCCAAAATAGCATCTGCTTTTAAATTTTTCATCGCGTACTCCATCCCTGTAACATATGCCCAACCAAGACCTTTATTTTCCTGCTGTATAATTTTTAAATTTTTGTATTTTTGAGTTAATTTTGTAACTGTCTCTGTCATCCCATCTTGAGAATGATTATCAACTATCAGCAAGTGCATTTCGGCATCGATTTTGGGAAATTCGTTATTAAAAAGAACATCGACCATTTTTGCTATCGATTCTCCCTCATTCCAAGCTGGCATAACAATCACAACTCTCTGCATACAATTTTTAATTTATACCCACAGCTGGTAAAATACAATGGTGAAAATTAATATATTAACTCTGTTTCCAAAAATGTTCGTGGGTAGTCCGCTTAATCATTCTGTCATGTGGAGAGCCCAAGACAAAAATTTTTTAAAATTAAACATTGTTGACTTGAAACAATTTGGGATAGATAAAAGAAAAACGGTTGATGATAGACCATATGGTGGTGGGGCTGGGATGATCCTCCGAGTGGATGTAATCGACTCCGCTATACAAAGCCTAAAAAACTCAAAAAATCAAAAACTCAAAAAATCAAAAATAATACTTTTGGATGCAGGTGGGGAAAAATTTACCCAAAAAAAAGCATATGAATATTCAAAATTAGACGAATTGACTTTAATTTGTGGTCATTATGAAGGAGTTGACCATAGAGTACATGAAAATTTAGTGGATGAAGTTATTTCAATTGGTGATTATGTCCTAACAGGTGGTGAAATACCTGCAATGGTAATAACTGACGCTGTCACAAGGCTTATACCAAATGTAATAAAACCAGAATCTCTTGCAGAGGAATCTTTTTCGAATTTCGGATTTCGTGCTTCGAATTTAGACACAGAGTATCCCCAATACACAAGACCAGAAGTTTACAATAACTGGAAAGTCCCAGAAATCCTCCTAACCGGCAACCACCCAAAGATTGAAAAGTGGAGAAAATCTAAATAGTTTTAACAAACTCATCAACCATTTCTCTCCAAGTTTTTAGTGTAACGCCCAATTTTTCTTCTGTAATTTCAGTTTTTAATCCCCCCAACCTAGGCCTTGGAGTTCTTCCTTCTTTACTTAAAAATTCTTTCATAGATCCTTTTTGTAAAACATTTTTAGCTCCTCTAGCCTTTTCTAACAGATAATTTACAAATTCAAATGGTGTAGTTGTATCACTAGTAACAATATGGAAAGTTCCTCTAATTTTATCTTTCACAATCTTTGTTAATGGTTCAACTAAATAATCTACATTTAATACTGAATGTATTTGATCAGAAAAGACTGGATACAGTTTACCCTCATCAAATAGTTTTAAAAATCCTTTGGCAAAATCTAATTTTCCATCATAATTTGCACCATAAAAAGGATATGCAATTCTCACAATGGCAAAATCAATCCCAGATTCGTTGAGTAACTTTTCTGCTCTGTTCTTTGTCCAACCATACCAACCAATCCCTTCATTACTTTCTGGTAAACTTTTGTCTTCAGAATATGGCCCCGCATCAGGCTCATCACCTATAAAAACGAAATCTGTAGAAATTTGGACTAAAAATATATCCCTCTCTTTACATACTTCAATTAAATTTTTTACACCTTCAACATTTAGTTTCCAAACAATTCCATTTTCATCCCCTCTTTCTTTTTCTGCTCCATCAACATTCGTAAATGCAGCAAAATTAATCACAGCTTCTGGTTTATTCTCATCAAAATATTTTTTGACACTTTCTAATGAAGTTATGTCTAATTCTGCAAGTTCAGGTATCAATAACTTTTCTTTTTCTGGATATAAATCAACAAATCTAGAACCTACCAATCCCGATGCACCAGTTATTAATATTTTCATTACATTAATTCGGGTTCTATAAAGTCAAAACTTAAATCTTTAGGGTCAATTCTATATTCTTGTGTATTTTCAACTGAAAAATATTGGTCAGTGTAATAAATAAGAGTTACAGGATAATTATTTGGGTTTAGAAGTCCATGTGCAACACCCGAAGGAATATAAACAGCCTTTTCAGATGACAGGACAATTTTTGATTTCATATTATAAGTTTTAGAATCTTTTCTTAAATCTATCATTCCAAGAAGTAGAGTATTGTTTGTTGTCCAAATTTCATTTTGCCCTACATTTTCTTTTGTTTTAGGATGTATATGCCAAAATCTTTTTGCATTAGCACCTAAGTATGAAACATTCGTTTGCTTTATTTTAAATTCTATATTTTGAGATTCTAGCGACTCAACATTGCCTTTATCATTTATTCTTAGAGCTTCTTTAAACCAGCCCCCCTGATCATCAAAAAAAACATTAAGTTTTATTATTACAACACCATCAGGCAATTCTTGCTTATCATAGGTTTGTTGATACAAGTCAATATTTTTTGGAAGTTTTATCGAATCGTTTTTTGTTTTAATAAATCCCATATTTTTTTGAATATTTCATCGCTTTGCGTATTTCATCGCTTCGCGTAAAACTTTTCAGACACTTTTTTCATATCACCCCACCACCACTCATTCTTTATATACCAGTCAACTGTCTTTTGCAACCATTTGTCAAAATTATGCTTTGGTTTCCAGCCTAATTCTTTATTTATTTTTACCCAATTAACTGCGTATCTTCTGTCATGTCCCGGTCTATCCTTGATAAATTTAATATTAGACTTAAAATCTTTGCCAAAAATTTTTAATATTATCTTTGCAATTTGTAGATTATTAACATCTTTTGTTTGCCCTCCAACCAAATAAGTTTCTCCAATTTTTCCTTTTTTAATTATTAATTCGATTGCCCTGACATGATCTTCTACAAAAAGCCAATCACGAACATATTTTCCATCACCATAAATTAAAACCGGATCACCCTTCATTATGTTTGTGATCATTCTTGGTATAAATTTTTCAGTGTCTTGATATGGTCCATAATTATTTGAACAATTTGAAATTGTTATAGGTAACCCAAATGTGTGGTAGTATGACCTCACTAAATAATCTGATGAGGCCTTACTTGCAGAATATGGGCTTCTTGGGTCATATGGAGTTTTCTCGTCAAATTTTCCCTTTCCAAGAGGCAATTCACCAAAAACTTCATCTGTTGAAATATGATGGAATCTTTTTACATTATGTTTTAATGCAAAATTTAGTAAATTTGCAGTTCCTAGCATATTTGTTTTGATAAAAACATTTGGATCTTTAATAGATCTATCAACATGGCTTTCAGCAGCAAAATGAACAACAATATCAACTCCTTTCATCAATCTATCAACTACTTTTTCATCACAAATATCACCTTTTACAAATTTGTAATTTTTTAGTTCGGAGAACGCTTTTGTAGAAGATAAATGGCCAGCATAAGTTAGTTTATCTAAATTTATTATTTTATCTTTTGGATGTTTTTTAAGCCAGTAACCAATAAAATTACTTCCAATAAATCCGCATCCACCTGTTACTAATATATTTCTCATATTAAATCTAATAAATACTTTCCATAACCACTTTTTATCTGGCTTTCTGCTAATTTTTTAAGTTGTTTTTTATTTATAAATCCTTTTTTATAGGCAATTTCTTCAATGCATCCAATTTTAATCCCCTGCCTTTCTTCAATTACTTGTACAAACTGTGCGGCTTTCATCATAGAGTCAAAAGTACCCGTATCAAGCCATGCGGTACCTTTTTCAAGTAAACATACTTTTAAGTTACCTTGCTTTAAATAACTATCTAATACGCTTGTTATTTCAATTTCGCCTCTTTTACTTGGTGCCACATGTTTGGCAATTTTTGAAACATTGTTATCAAAAAAATAAAGTCCTGAATTTGCATAATTACTTTTAGGTCTTTTAGGCTTTTCCTCAATTGATACAACATTCATATTTTTATCAAATTCATAAACACCATACCTTTGTGGATCTTTGACATAAGCTGCAAAGCCTAAAGCCCCATCAATATTAGTGTATTTTGAAAGTTCGTTATCAATTTGTGATCCATAAAAAATATTATCTCCTAAAATCATTGCTACTTTGTCTTTCCCAATAAAATCTTCGCCAACGATAAAAGCATCAGCAAGACCTCTTGGCATTTCTTGAACTTTGTAACTAAATTTACAACCTAAATTTTTACCATCACCCAAAAGTCTTTTAAAAAGTGGTATGTCCTCTGGTGTTGATATTATTAATATTTCATTAATTCCTGCTGATAGAAGAGTGGAAAGAGGGTAATAAATCATTGGCTTATCAAAAATGGGCATTAGTTGTTTACTGATGGCCCGAGTAATAGGGTAAAGCCTTGTACCACTTCCTCCTGCCAAAATTATACCCTTCATAAATTTTCTGTATGCTACCCCATCAGCTCCTAAAAATCAATGACAAGAGCATAATAACACCTAAAACCGCAACTGCCAAGTATTCCAAAACTACCCCCAAACTTATATCTTTATGGATGGTGTGGTGTATCACTCCCCATGAAACATAAGCCATGGCAAGAGCGACTACTACCCCTATCTGAAAAAACCTATCATATGAAAAAAAATAGAATGCAAAAATCCCCGCCGCCAAAATTCCAGCAAGCGGGAAATAATGAGGTATATGCTTTTTAAATTTTTCCATAATTTACAATATCTGTCCTGACCTTATTATTATAACTATCGATAGCAACATCAACAAAAATATAAAATGTGCAAATGATCTGCCCGCAATTCTTGTAATTCTTCTCTTCGACACCAGATAAGCATCAGCCAAAAATACGACCAATAATAAAACTGCAACCCCAAATGATAATGTTTTTGTCGTATTAAAAGGAGATATTAATACTTTTTGATCTTCCTGCTCCAAAGGCAAATTCGTGATTAAGACAGGGGCGGCAGATGCAACAGGTTTGGCGGCAACTATCTCAAGAGTTTGGGTGGGTACAACTGTCGGTCTTGGTGATACCTGTCTTGCAAGCACGGGAGTTTGAGTTGTACTAGCAGCTTCTGCAACTCTAACTTGTGTACCTGAAGTTGCACCAAAAAATTGAACTATAATAGTTGTGTCGCTTCCTGCCAAATCACCTTCTGTAATTCCGATGCCTATCTCTTTATATTTAGGATTTAAAATATTATCCCTATGTGTTGGAGAATTCATCCAAGCTTCAACAGCAGCTGATGCACTGTTAAAATCTCTAGCCAAATTTTCGCCCGCATAGCGGTATTTATAACCGAAACGATTAAAAAAACTCCACGGCGTTGTGCCGTCAGGTGCTGTATGAGCCCAATAATCCCTATCAATCATATCTCTGCCCTTGGTAAATGCGGCTGATGACAAAGTTTGATTTAAAGTTAGCGGCGGAAGACCTTTTTCTGCCCTTTTGGAATTGGTGAGAGCAACAACTTCATCAATTGAAATCTGAGCGGCAAAGCCAAGCACAGATGGAGCTTTTTTTTCAGCAAATCCCAGCACCCCTTGAAATATTATTAAAAATAACGCCAGAGCAAAAAGTCCTGATGGATGTAAAATCTTAGCTTTATGATTATTGCTTTCCCGAGGGATTAATAAATGCACCAGTTTGTCAATCAAACTCATATGCATTTATATTAGCATATTTTAGCGGATTTTCTTTTTTGTTCGAATAAAGTAGATCACAATTCCCAATAAAACTAAGGCCAGGCCAAGGTAAAGAGAGATTTTTGGATTATCAGAAACCAAATCTCTTAAATTATTGACTAATCCCTCTTTTTCTCTCAAATCAAGCGAAGAAGGTTCAGGGACGGATGTTTCCTCAGCCAAGACGCTTCCTTCTTTAGGTAGTGCTGTTACAGTCTCATTTCGACCGCTAGAAGGTTTGGCAGAAACAGTTGCTGTGGTTGAAATACTGCCTCCATTACCCACAAGGCTTGATGAGTTGCCTGCTTTATCAATAGCCCTTATTGCATAATAAAGTTTTAATGAATCAACATTCACTGAATAAGTCATCTCTGAATCTGGCGACCCTAAAACAGTTGCTATTTCATGATTGCTATCTGCCGAAAAATCTGCTGTTTCACCCCGATAAATAATCACTTTACTAAAATCCTCATTATTGGGGTTTCTCCAGTGAATAATAACAGTATTGTTATCACCGTTATCTATTCTAAATCCGGACACGGGAGATGGCCCTGAAACATCATAAATAGCGACCGTTTCATCAAAAACGCTTCCATCTAAAGTAACTTTAAAATAATATTTTGTCTGTTCATTAACTTGACTGCCGGTAACCTGGATTTGGCATGGATTGCTTGTAATATTTACACTGCCAAAATCTTGATAGCTCCCTCCTTCTTTTTTGTAGGAAAATTGAACATTGGTGCCGCCAATGGCGCTACAAGATAATTTGAAATTATCATTATTTATATAACTTGGTAGTTTTGAAATGGAGATTCTGGGCTCAATCGCCAAAACATCCAAAACACTAAATAAAAACGAGCCAAGTATAATTAATACTGTTAATAATTTAGACATATTTCTTTTTTAAAATTAATCCTCCTGCCAAGCCTAACAGTGCAAAAGCCAATGCCCACGATGGATTGCCTGTTGCGGGAAGCTCCGTTGATGCTCCCAATACCTGACCAGTTAGGCTTCCTCCGTAACTATTTGATGTACTAATCAACACTTTAGAGCTGGCAATATTACATTCTATTTTATTTCGAGTAAATTGATCCAGTTCAACTCTTAAAAGTTCATTTGAAGCAATTGTAGTATAATAAGCCTCGCAAGTTGCAAAATTATCGTATGAACCGCCCCCCAAAACAGAGTCTCCAACTTTTAGTTTATATACAATCTCTGCATTTTCACCTTTACCTAAATTTCCAATATTCCACGAAAGAAGCCCACCAAAGACATTCGGATCGGAATGTAGAAAGCCATTCAAATAACTCGACCCCAACACATATTCAAATCCTCCAGGAATTGCGTCATACACTTTCAGATCGGTTAAATTGACATTTCCCGTATTTTTGACGAGAAGCGTGTAGGTGACCTCACTATTTATATTAACTGAAGTTAAAGCACTGTTGGACTTCTCAATTTCAACTTCCGGATCATCTTCCATGTTGCCGAAGTTATAAACAGGGCTAACTTCTACAAAATTTTCCAATAATTCAAAATTGTTTGGATTAGTATCAGGAATAGAAACAAGATGACAACCGTTGTTATTTGTTGGATATGTCTGCTGCCAACCATTTTGATTGACCTCACAGACTTTATAATCTCCAGGGTAAATGTGAGTGAACCAATACCAGCCAAAATCAATCCCGGGATTTGAATCTGTAACTGTTGATTTTACTAGATTAGTGTAATCCTTATCTTCTTCGTCCCAGCCATACAAATTTATAGTCCATCCACCCAATCTGTTCTCACCTAGATCGCTAACACCATCTCCATTTAAATCATTCCATTTATAGCCATGAATTGTCCCATTTGGGGTGTTGTAGAATATACAAGTTATTGTCTCGTCTTTACCCAGAGTTATATTATTTATTGGACTTTGGTCAGAACAGACAGCGGAAACAAAATCAAATCCAGACTGACTTGTTTCACTAGCACTATATACGCCCGTTTTGATTTTACCTGTTTTATATTCTCCGTTTGAATCTGTACTGCCTGATGCAGGATCATCAACATCACCGCTTAATCCATCGACATTAATCTCCCACCCTGAAGCCAAAATTTGATCATTAATTGTATTCAAATCGCCGTCTTCATCAATAACTTTCTTAATTATTATCTCTCCCATGTCTCTCGTGTTAGTAATTGTGCAAGTTTTTTCTTCACCCCAATTTATTGTGCCGCTACAATCTGTTGATAATGACTTCGTATAACCTGAAATTTCAATTTCATCGACTGAATAATTCCCTGCATATAAATCAATTGTTACACCTGTTTCTGATCCTGCAAAAGATGTATCTGAAGGATTATTACCAGCAACCGTCATTGTAAAATCATCAGCACCAAGCGCTCCACCGTTGTTATTAATAACATTTTTAATAACAGTTAATTTTGCTGGATTTTGTTTATTAACTACATAAACATGGTGTGTTTCGCCGCTTTGAATATTTACTATTCCACCGTCTGTCAATGATACTAATTCATACCCACTTGGAACAAAACTCTCTGTAATTGTATAAGACCCCGGAACTAGATCTGAATATGTTGCAGTTGTATCTTCTGAAATTGTTTTTTCATCACTACCATTCAACTTGACTTTAAAAGAAGTATTATCAACTGTTTGGCCTCCGTCAGGATTAACCACATCTTTATGGACCACTATAGTAGCTTTTTCAAAATTAACAAAATTATTTGGTCCATCGTTTTCACCTGCAGTCAAACTAATATTCAGGCTATCGGCTGTGGCATTGTCCCATCCTGATAGCATTTGTTCAACGACTGAATAAACACCCTGAATTAGATTTGTGAATGAATAATAACCACTTGCATCTGTAGAGGTTTGTTCAAGTTTTGTTTGTCCTTGCCATAATTCAATCGTCCAGCCTAATACAGGGATCCAATCGTTATCGTTTGTTCCGTTCCCATTTAAATCCTCATACTTGTACCCAAAAATACTGCCTCTTTTTGTGTTATTGAAAGTACAAGTAACTATCTCGCCTGCGCCTAGTTCAATTCGATTGATTGAACTGCCATCATCACAAGTAGCTGATGTTAAATCCCAACCTGAAGGTACATTTTCAGAAACTGAATAAATTGAGGGTGATAAATAATCACTATCATTTTGCTGTCCATCGCTTAAATTAAAGTTTGAACTGTAGTTGGCTACAAATTCAAAACTTTGGGAATCTCCATCGGGTAATGTTTCCTTTTTAACAATGATTTTACCCTTTTGAGTATTCGTTATCGTACATTCTTTTGTCTCCCCATTTGCAACTGTAATATTGCTGCAAGTATTCCCGGTTTCCTCCCATCCTGTTTTTGCAGTTTCAATAACACTATATATTCCTGCGTTTACCGTGAAGTCTCTTGGGCTGCCTGTTGCAACAGTATCTGATGACAAACCTGTTGGTGTAATTGTAAACACTTCTTGCGTGTTATTTGGAACAGTAACTTTATATACAATCAAATGTCCCGGTTTATCATTGTTTGTGATAGTACATGTTTTATCATCTCCGTAACTTAAAGAAACATTGCCTTGCGCATCGCAATCTCCTAAAAAAGTAGCAGTATAACCATTATCGGTTGTTTCTGAAACAACATATGATCCAGTTGAATAAATATTTGTTGTGCCGCTTGTAACAGAACTTCCATTTACAAAAAGTGGAAAATCAGAAATTTGTTTTGTACCTCCATTATCATTTATGACTTGTTTAACAACTGTAAGTTTTGGCAACCTCGAGTTTGTAATTGTACATGTAACATTTTCCCCTGGTGACAAGTTAATGGAATTTAATGTACTTCCATCTGTACATGTTGCGCTTGTTTGGTCCCAACCAGCAACCGCTGTTTCAGAAACCGAATATATACCAGAGGCAAGATTGCTAAATACCTTCGTATTAGAAAGTGTGTTATCACTATCATCATCTAGTGTGAAATTAGATAATCCTGTGCCAGTTGTAGTAAACGAAAAATCCTGTGCATCGTTTGGAACCGCATCTTTAACAATTGTTAACGATGCATTATTTATTCTTGTGTTTGTAATTGTGCAAACAATGTCTTTATCTTTAACAATATTTATCGTCCAGGGATTACTTCCAGTTGTAGAAATAACTGAACCCGATCCGTTATTATCCCTACACTGGACAGTGGTCGTATAATTACTTAAACTAGTCCCTATACCCGCTGTCTCTGAAAATGTATGCGCAGTTCCAGAACCACCAGAGGCTAAAACTACAATTTCCCCTGTTGTCCCATTGTCTGAAACATTACTAACTAATGTCGAACCATCAATTTGCAAATTGAACAATCCAGGATCACTAGATGGAATGAGATCTTTAACAATTTCCAACTTTGCTGTATGTTGTTGTGTTGCAACTATACAATCGGACGGATCGGAATTTGGTTCATTAGAGGGATAAGAACAAACATCAACAAGGTCTACGGTCGTTGATGAAATATCAGACATTAAAATCGTGCAACTACCAGTTGTGTCACTGGGGAAGCTAGATCCAAGAGGAAATGGATCCGTACTTTGTATAGAAGCGGTACAAGTTGTTGATGCACTCGATGAAATAGCAACTTTTCCGGCACATCGATCTGACTTAGTATCATTACACGAATAAAGTTGTTTTGATATAAACGCCGCAGGATTTCCTCCTACGGTGATACATAGTGCGTAATTAACATCTCCATCGTCATCAGTATCAAAAAGCGCACATCCATCGCCTGTATTACCTCCAGACCAAGCAGAATCATCCCAGTTCCAGTCAATACTAAGAGTTGTTGGGAGTGCGGCATAATCCGCACACATTCTTGTTAAATCCTTTTGTCCTGGTAAATCGTTCGCCCCCTCGACATCATTTTGACAAAGAGGACTATCAGTGAAGGTGGTTTCGGCGAGTTTGGTATCTTGGGAATCTGAAACTTCAACCGAATAAAGTGGTCTGAAGACATTATCCAAAACATATTGAAAAATAAAACTTCCCAAAACATCAGTTGTTACATTGTAGCTATCTTCTTTGTAATTGCCTTCTTCTACTGTCCCGCCAAAAACTTTCAAAACAAGGTTTTGCAATGACTCAAAAAAATGTCCCGTAATCGTTGCTGTTTCCCCTGGATGATAGTCATCTTTGTCAGTTGTTATAACAGGTGTTGAAGTTGGCGTTGATGTTTCAGTTGTTGTCTGGCTGTTTTCTGTTACTGCACTTTCTGTGGATTGAGTAGTTGGTTCTACTGTTTCTGACGGTATTTCGGTTGGTTGTGCGCTGTTTGTGGGCTCGGGTGTTGGTGTTTCGGTCAGTTGCGATGTTTCAGTCGCAACAGTCTCTGGAGTTGGAGATTCCTCAACTACTGGCGTCGGTTCTGGCGATGGAGAAAATTCCTGTGCAACGGCGGTAACCGGTACAAACAAGGAATTTATCAGAATTGAAAACAGCGATAGCCCAAACCAAATTTTTTTCATCCTTTTGGGCGATTTTACTACTACTTGTCAACTTTTGCAACGACTATAAGTCTTTTAAGTGTTGTTCCGGGTGGATAGCATGTTTGTAGAGTTAGAATATTATCTTGTGTTTTTCTCGTTAAATAATAAGTATCACTGGCCGATACAATCTTTTTTTCGATAACTTTATAGCGATATTCATTATCTTGGTAATATAATTTTATTTCGTCGTCCTTTTCAAGTTTACCTATAAGATAAAAAACTGCATTATAATTTAAAACATTATAAAAAGCGTCGGTTGAGTGCGCAAAAAGATATATATTTCCGTTTTTGTCGGGGAATGAAGTATTTTTAGCATGAGCAACTCCATTTTTTAATGCTTTTAAAAATTCTGCCTTGTTATATGGATCAACATTTCTAATTATTTTTTGGCTGGCCCCGATTTTTGGGATGACTATAGAAAAATCTCTGTTAGGCGGAGTTACTTCAACTCTTTTTTGAAAAGTCTGATTTATTTGATATTTTGTTTCTTCTTTAGCTACCGGCCAAAAAATAACCAATAGTAAAACTGTTGAAGCAAAAATTAAAATATTTGCAATTTTTTTCATTAATTTGCCCAGATAACAAAAGTGTGAAGCTTTAGACCAGTCGGAAGTCGTCTTTCATATTCTGCAATTGCTCCATTATCTTTTATTTTTTGACCCCATTCATTCGGATTCTCAAGGTTTTCAGTTAAATATTGGCCAAAATTTTTAACGGCCAATGCACCTATGGTTGAAAATGAATCAAGATGAGAATAAATTACTTCGAGCTGTTCATAATCATGAGTGTTGGGATGTTGATTTGAATCGGGATTACTTGTGTAGTCCATGCACGATCCAAGATTTGGATTATCAAATTTTTCATCTTGATGGTCAAGCCCTAATGTGTGTCCAACCTCCTGACACATTACTAAATTCCTCCATTCAGGTTTGTTGTACTTTGCAGTGTTGAAATAAGTGTCATTTACTTTTACAACACCTTTTGTTATGTGATCGCCGCTCACCCAAATTTGAGCTATCCCCAACCAACCATTATTGCCATATTTCTTGTTGCAAACTTCAACACGGCCAGTTGTTGATGAACAGTTTTTTCCAGATTGTCCAGCTTCTGTTTGAGCCTCCAAAACAGACGATTGATTCCAATCATTAGTAGTTGTCGCTAAATAAGGCTTCCAGGCTGACGATAAATTATCACCGAATTTCAAAGTAAAGGGATTTGCTATTCTTGCCCAATGGTAATTTCCCCAAGAGTGGCTAGCTAAAGCATCTGAAGCAACAACAGATAGCAAAAACAAACTAGAGATAAGGCCGTACAACAACTTTTTCATAATATAAATTTATTATACATGTTTTGTAAAGAGATCGGGAGTTTGCTTTTGTTAAGAATAAGGCCGTAAGTTGCAAAAATGGCCCCAAGCGTATCAATTATTATATCGCGGACAGCAGGTCCGCGACCTGGAACAAAAGACTGATGGTACTCATCCGTTATTGCATAGATAAATGAGAATATAACTGCAAAAAATATTGCTCTTTGATTTTTTACTTTCTCTTTCAAAAAAGCTCTGTAAGTTAAAGTCGCAAGGATCGCATACTCTACAAAATGGGCACTTTTTTTAAATAAAAAGTCCCAAAGAAAAAACTTAGTTGTCACAATAGTTGGAAGACTTGAAAAGAAAAAAATCACCATAGCCCAAAGAACAACCGGATACCAATTATTAAACTTCTTTTTGATCATTTGCATGTCTTTGATTATATATCATATAACCCACATATCCCAAGAATCCAAGACCGGCAACAATTAAAAAAATAGCCAAGATCGGTGTTTTCTTCGCATCCTTAGCACCCGCAACAATACCTGTTGGTGAATCCTTAACGAGTTTAATATCTGTATCGGTTATGAAACTTACGGGCTCATCTGTTTCACGAGATTCCTCAGTCGGGCTTGGAGTTGCTGTTGATGTCTTGGTGGGAGTAGGTTTTGGAGTAGGTGTTTTGGTCGGAGAAATGGTGGGTGTTGCTGTTGCGGTGACTGTTGCAGCAATCGTTGGAGCAACTGTTGGAGATGGAGTTGGATCCGGCTCGTTAATAATATAGCTTAAAATATTCTCTGACCAGTTAATTGACGATAAATTTCCGCCTGTAGTGGTATAGTAAAAACCAACTTTAAATTTATAATCCCCTTCACCTTTGTACCCTGAATCTAAAAAATCACTTCTTATTTTTAACTGTCCATTCCATTGGTCAATTACGACTGATAGCTGATCTGTGGTTTGCTGACTATTTTTTATCCAACTTGTATCCTTTAATGTCAACCCAAAATAATTTGTTGGGGTCAATTCATGATAGAAAGCTCCCTTTATATATATTGATTCGCCAGAAACAAAGTCTAACAACTGAACTGTAATTATTGATTCTTCATCTCCTTTTAGGGATGATTTATCAGAACTTATGGTGATTTTTCTCGCAGCTGCTATATCTTTTGTAAATAAAATAAACAACATTACCACCAGTATCGATGTATTAAAACATCGATACAAAAACAGCTTAAAGCAATTTATTCTTCCTTTTTCTAATTTCATTTCTCGTTTCAAACCAACCCGCAGATTTGGCACCGCCTACTGCACCAATAGAAGCAATCGATTCTGCAATTTCTAAAATATTTTTCTTACTCTCTATATTTTTATTCACTCTATCCACTATTCTTTTGTAATTTGATTCAAGTTTGTAAATTGCCGCAAATGATGTAATTGTTGAAGTACTTACCTTAAGTACTCTCGATATCTCTCTATACTCATGGCCTCTGGCAAGAAAAATACCAATTGCCAGTCTTTTTGAAAACATAACTTTTTCATTCTTCGTCAAAAATTCATCAAAAAATTCTTTTACCTTCTCTTTTGAAGTTAGGGAAGCGATCGTTTGAAAAAATAAATCTTCAATTTGTTTTTTAATTTCTTCCGAAAGTCTATATTTTGAGACTTGTGTCATTTATTTAACTGTATCACATTCAGTTTTAAATTGTCTGCAATCTTTTTGTACCGATGTATTAAAACATCGATACATGGTCATTTCGAGATAAAACGACTTAGATCTCGCATAAAAAGAGTGGCGTTTTGGTTTGTACTTGTTGTAGATTTAATAATTTATATGTAAATATAGAGTGTCTAGGTCACTATCGTCATGATCAACTCTTACATATTTCAACTTGCATCCAACATTATAACTGCCTTGATAAAGTTTCCCCGCCCTTACCGCCTTTACTTCGCTTGAAGATAAGCTATTTATATCTATACCGTTATGAAAATTATAAATTCTCCCTACCCAAGTATTTTTGATGGCCCAAGTATTTCCATAACCTTGAGTAAATTTAATTTTGGGTTGCACAGGCCAATTCCAAGAACCACTAGGGTTAAATAAATCACCGTCTGAGCTTCCACACGATGAACCAGAACAATTTTCAAAATCAATTCCTCCGCGAAGGTAATTAAATGGATTTTCAGTCGAATTATTCTGCTTTCTTACAATAAAATGGAGGTGGGTTCCGCCAGAATTGCACGACGCACCTTGGATAATAGTTGCAATCTTCTGACCTTCGTTAACATTTCCTACTTCGGTCTCTGTTCCACGACCAGCAATAATAGCCTGAATAGCTTCATATTCTGCCCTTGCCTGTGCCAACAACTGCTGATATTTCTTTTCGTCATTTTTAGTCGCTGCTAAAAAATAAGCTTTTGCGGCCTTTTGATTATCTAAATTTTTCTTTTGTTCTTCCAGCTGTCTTTGCAAATCTTCCTGGTCAAGTTTTTCTTCTTCATATGCATCTTGCGCTTTTTGAAGTCTCACAAGAAGATTTCTGTCAGCATCCTGAATTTTTTTCAAATATGAGTAGGTGGAAAAAACCTCAGATAAGCTGGATTGGGAAAAAGCAAGAGCAAGAGGACTTCCCATCCTTGCCATTTTATAAGTCTCGACGACCCTTTTATTAAAAGCATTATTTAACGATTCAAGTGATCCTGTTAATTGATCGATTCTACCGCTTAATAAATTTATTTTTGCTTCAGTTTGAGAAATTTTTAGCGTAGTTAACCTAATTTGTGCATCAAATTGAGCAATTTGATTTGATAGAGTTTTTGAAGATTCTTTAAGTTTTACTATGTTTGATTCATAACATGCAATTCTTGACTCTAAATCTCCACTGCATTCCTGAGCATATACGCCGCGGTTCAAAAAGTTTAAGAGGAAAGCAATTACTGCGATAAAAATGGCAAAAAATATTCTCATTTTAACTTTTTAAGCACGCGATTAACCGCGATCAAACTGCCTAAAAAGGCCATTGTGAGGCCCAAAAAGATCTCTCCCAGAAGAATTATCAAAAACATTGCAAAAAACATCACTGGGTCTTTAGGCAGTATTGGAATCTGGCCGAAATATTTAATCGCGCTTGGAGCAAAATAAAGCCAAATTATAAAACTTGAAACCCAGCCTATAAAAACGCCTGAAACAACATAAATTATTGCCTCAAACATAATAGGGCTTCTAATAAAGCTAGGCTTTGCCCCAATCAAAGACAATATTTCCACTTCATTTCTTCTAGCAATCATTCGCATGGTAATAATTACTGTCAATACCACAAATGAGACCATTCCAAGTACTAGCACAAAAGCCAATCCACCATATCTTAAATAATTAGCAACCATTTTAAGTCTTGATACGACATCGTTTAGAGTCTTTTCACTACCCAAATTTGCAGTAAACCCAACCTGGTCTACAGCAGGCTCCTTCTTAACTTCTTCGATGACAGTCGATGCTAAATCTAGTTCAACAACCGAAAATTCTAAAGAGGCGGGAAAAATTGAAGGATTGACTAATTCCGAAAGCAAAGGATTATCAGCAGTTGCTTCTTTATAGATATTTAGAGCCTCTTCTTTTGAGACAAATTTTAAATCTCTGATTCGGATATCTCTCTCCAGTTTTGACTTCAAACCTGAAATATCGCTTTCTTTTGCAGAATCTTTCAAAAAAGCGATTATCTGAGGTCTTGTTTCAAAGAAATTTAAAGCCTGATTTGATGCATATACCAAAACTGCAACAAATGAAGCAATAAAAAAAGTTAGACTTGTTACAAAAATTGCAGAAAACGCTTGAAAGGGAGATCTTTTTACTGCTTCAATTGCCGTTTTTGTATGAATACTCATAGTTTTCTAATTCTTGATTATTTTACCATTTTCAATATGTATAATTCTGTGCTTGTATTCCTTCAAAATCCCTGCATGGTGAGTGGCCATAATTATCGTTTTACCTTCTTTATTAATTTTTTCTAACAAATCCATGATCCCGTCAGCCGTTTTCCAATCAAGATTACCCGTTGGTTCGTCGGCTAAGATTATTTTTGGATTTATAACCAATGCACGAGCCAAAGATACCCTTTGCAGTTCTCCTCCTGAAAGCTGGCTCGGAAACATATTTTTCTGTTTTAAAAGCCCAACCAGCTTCAAAACATGCTCTACTCGTTTAGCCCATTCGGCTTCATCAACTTCTAAAACAGCCAGAGCAACTGAAACATTTTCAGAAACTGTTCTCTCCATTAAAACCTTAAAATCTTGGAAAACCACACCCATATTTTGACGAAGTGTTGGAATATCGTGAAGCGGAATTTGCGTAATATCAACATTATCAAATAGAACCTGGCCTGAATCAGGCAAAACCTCTCTTTGTATTATTTTTAATATTGTTGTTTTGCCCGAACCTGAAGGTCCTGTTAAATAGACGAACTCGCCTTTATTAACCTCAAAACTTACATTGGTTAAGGCTTTTATTAAACCAAAAGACTTGGAGACATTTTTGAAAATGATCATTCTATAACTTTGATTTTACCTACATCCATCAGCCAACCCGCCTTCTTACCAGCAATTGTCTGGCCCCAAACTTGAACTTTTTTGCCAACAAAATTATCAAGATTTATAACAGTTGATGTAAGATAAGCATACTGTGCAGGACCGGAACCTCTAACCAAATGATGGGTTCCTTCGCCATTTATTCCTCCCTCTTCCAATATCCCCTCCGTCGAGTCGGGAAATGTTGATTCATCGGCAATGCCAGCCTCGCTTTCACCTGTCTTTAAATCTGAAGATATATTTATGCCTCCATAGTCTGGATTTTTATAGGCTCCAGAAAAATAGTAGCCCGTCCCAATTCCTGCTAAAACAACAATTACAGATATTACGGCTAAAACCAAATTGTTTTTTAATAAATCAGATTTTACCTTAATCTTTCTGACAACTGATTGTTGACTGCTGTTTGGATCAACTGGATTTAAAACACTTTCCATACATATTAAAGTACCATAACTGACAAACCAAAAACAAGGGAGAGATTAATTTGTAAATTTAAAGGTGGAAAGAATTTGGTCAATGTCCTCCAACATTTGCTTATTGACCATGATTTCAATTCCACCAGAAGTCAAAGGAACCTGATAAATATCAAACTTAATTGTAGCATCCCCGCCAACAAACATATATCTTTTGGCATTTTGGCCACCAACAACAACATTGGCTGATGTCCAACCAACGGGTGGTACAAATATATCTAAATATTGCACCTCAAGGACACGATTTGCATAATCAGGATAAGATTTTTTTACTAAGTAGACGCCACTTGTATTTTGCGGTACAGTTATGGACTCACCTGAAATATTTTTAAGTTCAAATTCACCCGAATACTTAAACGAATAACCATATTTCGTATTTGTGTAGGTTTTCCAATCTGCAGTCGGGTCAGGGGTTGCAAGAGGTGAGGTTGTTGGTTCGGGAGTTTTTGCGGCCTGTTTTAACTCTTCACTCATAACTCTCAACTCACTAACTAATTTTTGTGTTTGATATGCAAAAAAACCTGCAATAATACTGGCCAAAAGAAGTAAAGTTGAAAGCAAACCAACCAAAAATCCGCTTCCATTTTGTTTTGGCTTTTCCTGGAACATTTGCGGCTGTTGTATTTGATCTTGATTCTCCATAAAAGTCACCAATTTTATACTACTTCAATTTTAGTTCTTCTGCAACAAATTCATCTAAATTTCCATCAAGAACAGAGTCGGGATTGCCTGATTCCACTCCTGTTCTTAAATCCTTTACCATTTTATAAGGATGCAGGACATAGCTTCTAATCTGATTTCCCCAAGAAGGCGGCCTGTATTCTCCTTTTATATCTTTAATGTGATTCTTCTCTACTTCTTTTTGTCGAAGCCAAAGTTTGGCGCGAAGAAGGCCAAGGGCAATTTTTCTATTTTGTTCTTGAAATCTTTCAGTCCTTGCAGTTACAACGATGCCGGTTGGAATATGGGTAAGCCTGACGGCAGTCGAAACTTTATTGACATTCTGCCCCCCATGTCCACCTGCTCTTGTAAACTGCCAATCAAGATCGTCATCTTTAATTTCAATATCGGGTAATTCAATATCCTCAAGATCAGGTAAAACTTCAACCAAAGAAAAAGAAGTTTGTCTTAAATTATTTGCGTTAAAAGGAGATTGTCTAACCAATCTGTGGGTTCCAGCTTCGTTTTTAAGATAACCATATGCATACCTTCCTTTGACAATAAAGGTAATACTTTTAATACCCGCCTCTTCTCCGAAAGTCTGGTCAATTGTTTCAACCGAAAAACCTTTATTTTCTGCATACCTTAGATACATTCTGTAAAGCATAGATGTCCAATCCATTGCTTCTGTACCACCTTGGCCGGCATGAAGAGTAATAACTGCATTTTTTATATCATATGGACTCGATAAATAAGACTTCAATTCTAATTTTGAAATAACTTTTTCGAGCTTAGCCATCTCCTTCTCATCCTCAACTTCATTTAAAATCTCGAGAGTGGATATAATATCTTTAACCTCCTCAATTTCTGATTTTAAACTGCTGATGTTTTGCAGAAGTTTTCTTGCTCTGCCCTGATCACTCCAAAGATTTGGTTCTAACGACTCTGCTTCAAGTTGTTTTAGTTCATCTTCCTTCTTGGACAGACTAAAAACTTCTAAAAACTTTTGCATGCGCAGATTTAAACTTTCAATAGATAGATTTTGGTTGGGCATATTAAATTTTTTTAGTATATCACGGAGCACAAATTATCTTTTTCACTTTTTGCTGTTCAAGCGGGTCAAGACTTTGATAAACCGATATTGCGTCTTCATAAACTGGATCCTTGGCATTGGAAATTGGAATTTCGCGTTCTTCGCCCAGGACATTTTTAAGTCTTTCTCTTCCTAAATCAAGAGCTGTTGAAATGGGTTTAGGCGCTTTTTCCCATCCCAAAAGTTCAGTTACCGCGGTTTTTCCCGCAATTAACAAAAACCCCTCCAAAAGAAGCGTTAGTAAAAAACCAAAAAAAATTCCTAATAACACTCCATCAAGTGTTGACTTGACAAAATACTTTCTGATATATGCAAACAAAACAACCGCCAAAAAAAACAATCCTGCTATTAAAATTGCTTTCGTCTGATTTTGCCCCAAATCAAAATCTATTTTGGAAAAAAACTCAAAAAAATTCTGCATCTTTAATATACATTATATACCTTATATACCTTTTCAGAAACGAAAAAATTAATTAGGCGAAGCTGTGGGTGAAGCAGAACTTGTTGATGTTGGTTTTGGACTTGATGTTGACGAAGTTGTTGGCTTTGCAGTTTGTGAACCTCTCAAGCCCGTTACGATAACAACATCAGTTGTTTGAGTTGAAGAAGTTTTGACATTAACAGTTTTGTAGATTGACTCAAGCTCTTTCTTAATTTCGGCTTGGACAGTAGAAGATAAGGATTTAGAAAATGTTACAGTTGTCTCTGTGTTATCAGTTGTTGGAGCATTTCCGACTTTAATATCGCTATAGCCTAAAGTCTTTAACTTTCCCTGCAAAAACGCAGCCTCTCCAGTTATCCCTGTTCCGTTTTGGACTTCAATTGAAACATCTTCCTTATCAACAGCCGCAGGAGATGAAGTTGGTGTCTGGGTTGGCTCTATTTCAGCATTATCCTCAATTGGAACAACACCAAAAGATGGAGTTGGCGTGGCAATCGGCATTGAACTCGACTTTGTAAAGAAGAAAACCCCAGCACCACCCAAAACTAAAAGGATTATAAAAATCACAAGCCACTTTGTTCCACTAGATTGCGATCTTACTGTTGGAGAAAATGAGGAAACGGGCATTGGGCCCTCTTTTGCTATTTGATCTTGTGTTTGTGCCTCTTCCATACTGTCGGCCGAGTATACATATAACAAGTATCAAGTGTCAAGTATCAAGTGTCAAATATTAAAAAGACTTAGTTTCTCCATCAAAATCGAATAAAAACGAAGATTATGGATTGTTGCAAGCCTCCCTGCAGTTGCGTCTTTAATTTTAAAAAGATGCCGCAAGTAACTTCGCGAGTAGTTTTTACATGTCAGACAATCACAGGCCATACTTACTGGAGAAAAATCATCTTGGTGTTTTGACTTTGTGGGGTAATAGAATTCGTAAAAATCATTTTTTGATATATCAATTTCTTCAATTGAATCGGCCTTATAGACATAAAGCCTGCCATGTCTTGCATCCCTTGTTGGCAAAACGCAATCAAAAATCGTATATCCCAATTTATACAAATTGACTATCTCACATGGTTTACCGACGCCTAAACCGTATAATAAATAATTACTGGGGGTATTTTCTGAAATAGTTTTTGCACTTTCGTAGTCAAAAGTCATGTTTTGCTTTAATGGCCAACCTCCATAACCCAAACCGTCAAAACCTATTTTCAGCAACTCTTCAATACAGTGCTTTCTCAAATCTTGATAGTAACCTCCCTGAACAATACCCAACAAATAAGGTCTTCGACTATTTCTCATACTTTTTCTATTGATTTTCTCAAATTCAATTTTTGATCTATGTGCCCAATTTATAGTCCTATTAACACTTTCCTTTGCGTTTTGACGCGGGACTAACGGATCCGTAAAATCATCCAATACCACAACCATATCGACGCCTAATTCCATTTGTATTTGAATTGAAAGTTCGGGAGTTAATAAAATCTTCTTGCCATCAAGCCTAAACATTGCTCCGTCATCAGTTACTTTTCCAAGCCTTGTACCATGCTTCTTGATTAAACTTCCAACCTGAAAGCCGCCGGAATCAGAAATTAGAGCGCCATCCCAGCCCATAAACTTCCTAATTCCACCCAGTTTTTTAATAAAGGGTAACCCTAATTCCTTATATAAATGATATGTATTTATCAAGAGTCCGTTGGTTTTTGTTGATTCAAGGTCTTTTGTATCAAGCAACTTTACAACAGCCCTTGTTGCATCAGGAAAAAATACAGGCAAAGGTATCTCACCTGTGCTGGATCGGAAAAATTTAGGAGAAATCATTTTTTACCAAGAGTAATTATTATATCAAACTTGCCTGAAGCAGGAACCGTCCCTGTCTTTTTATTGACTTCATATTCCTCAGATAAATCCTTAACTAACACATCCAAATAATCTTTCTTTACCTCTTTAATTGAAACCTCGGTGGTTTCAAAATTAGAAGACTGAGCATTTCCCACCTCAATATTTTTGTAGCCTAAGCCCTCAAGAAATGCCTTCGCTTCACCCGCCGCTCCCGGCACTCCACTGCCATTCAAAACTTGTATTTTTAAATCCTCTTTTTTAATAGCTGATGAAGGTGTTGTAGACGCTTTTGGGGTTGGAGTTTCGACAACGGGTTCAACTGTAGGAACTGGGGTGACTTGAGTTTGGCTCAAACTTGCAATTCCTGAAAAATAAGTAATAAACCCTCCAACTAACGCACCAACCAAAAGTGTTGTTGGAATAATTATCCAAAGATAATTTGGCTTTTCCTGAGACTCTTCGATGACAGGTTCAATTTCCTGGGGAGCTTCTGATTTAGTATCATCAACTGATTTTTTGTCTTCCACCTCTTTGGTTGCATCGGCAACTTCTTCAACAACCAAAACTTTCTTCTTTTTTAGTTTACCGTCTTCGGGCATAAATAAATACTATCACAAAATCGCAAATTATTTCACAGCAAGAAGTTCTACCTCAAAAATAAGCGTGGCATTTGGGGGAATAACATCCCCCGCTCCAGCCTCCCCATATCCAAGAGAAGGAGGTATTGTTAATCTTCTCTTTCCTCCGACTTTCATTCCGTTAAATCCCTGATCCCAACCTTGAATTAC
This sequence comes from Candidatus Microgenomatus sp., assembly GCA_020724585.1. Taxonomy (GTDB): domain Bacteria; phylum Patescibacteriota; class Microgenomatia; order UBA8517; family UBA8517; genus DYGS01. The sequence continues at coordinate 231,087 of DYGS01000001.1, read as the reverse complement.
TTCCCCAGCCCCCAAAGTAAACTCAAAAGGTGTCCCACGATCTTTCGAAGAATCAAACTTTGTTCCATCAGCAAGTGTTCCTGTGTAATGCACAGATATCAGCCTACCAGAAACTGCTTCTTCGCCCGTTCCAACAACTAAATCCTCAATTTTTAATTCTTCATTCATTTTGTTATTACTATTTTCTACTACTGTCTGATTGTTAACAACTGGATCTTTTGTATAATTCAAAAGATAAACGATTCCAACAGTTACAACACCCACAACTACTAAATACCCCAAAAACGATTTTATAATGCTATCGCCTTCCTGCATATACTGTCTAAGTATACACTATATTATCCTTCTTGAGGATAATGACATTTTTTCCATTTTTTGCCCGACCCGCACCAACAAGGGTCGTTGCGTCCCAACTTAGATTTTAGATTTAAGATCTCGGATTTAGGATTTGAAACAAGTCCTGTTCCATCATTTATATCAATGTTTTCTCTCATTAAATTAGTGGGTATTTCTTGGGGTTTTTGGGCAACTCCAATCCTGAATATCCTTTTTACAACTTCCTCATCAATTCGTTTTAATAAATCTTCAAACATCTGATATGCTTCTTGTTTAAATTCAACCAAAGGATCTCTTTGTCCATATGCACGAAGACTTATTGCACCCCGAAGGTCATCAATCGCGTCAATATGGTTTATAAAATGATGGTCGATTGCCCCAAGATAAGCAAATTTTTCAATTTGACGCATAGTCTGTGAACCAACTTCAACCTCTCTTAATTTATGAACATCTTTAAATACACCTTCCAAAAATTCCTCAACTTCTTGGCTCGTTTTTCTTTTTTTAAGTTCCGATTTAAATTTCTTAATTGAATCGGGATCAAAGGGAACTGCTTCCAAAAATTTTGCCGTAACTGCTTCATAATCAACTTCCCCTAGTTCATTCGCAGAAATCGCGCCAGCATATATTCCAAGCTTTTCCAAAATTTCGTCTTTGACAATTTCACTCTCTAAAACTTTTCGTCTGAGCTTATAAACAACATCTCTTTGTTGATTGGCAACATCATCAAATTCAACCAATCTTTTTCTTGTATCAAAATGGAAACCCTCAACTTTAACTTGAGACTGTTCAATAGCACGACTTACCAATGAGTTTTCAATAGGCTGATCATCAGGAATAGAAAGTCTATCCATTAAGGATTTTATTTGCTCACCGCCAAAAATGCGCATTAAATCATCCTCTAAAGACAGATAAAACTTAGAAGAACCCGGATCACCCTGCCTTCCCGCTCGACCTCTTAATTGGTTATCTATTCTTCTTGATTCATGCCTTTCTGTTCCTATTACATGAAGCCCCCCAACCTCAACAACTTCGCGGTGATTTTCCTCCCATTTTTTAAGTTCATATTTTGATTTTGTCTCAGGCCTTGCTCCGCCCAATATAATATCTACTCCTCGACCTGCCATATTGGTTGCAACCGTTACTGCTTTGAGTTTACCTGCATTGGCAATAATTTCAGCCTCTTTTTCATGATTTTTGGCATTTAAAACATTGTGTGGAATTTTTTTTCTTTTTAATAACTCACTTATAATTTCATTTTTTTCAATCGAGGTTGTTCCAACCAAGACGGGCTGGCCATTTTTATATTTTTCTTCTACTTCATTTGCAATTGCTCTGTACTTGGCAGATAGTGTCTTGTAGATTACATCTCCATGGTCAATTCTTACATTTTCTCTATGAGTTGGAATTGCAACAACATCAAGCTTATATATTTTTTTAAATTCTTCAGCTTCAGTTACTGCCGTTCCAGTCATACCCGATAAATGTTGATACATCCTAAAATAGTTCTGAAACGAGATTGTTGCCAAAGTCTTGCTTTCTTGTTTTATAACCACACCTTCTTTAGCCTCAACAGCTTGATGAAGTCCGTCGCTCCACCGCCTGCCAACCATAAGCCTCCCTGTAAATTCATCAACGATGACAACTTCGCCATCTTTAATCACATAATCCCGATCTTTTAAGTAAAGCGACTTTGCCCGAAGAGCGTTTTCAATATGCCTAATTGAGTCAAAATCTTTTTCATATAAATTATCAACGCCTAATATCTTTTCCACTTTACTTATACCCGTTTCAGTCAAGGAAGCGCTTTTGGCTTTTTCATCAACTTTAAAATCTGTATCCTGCTGTAAATTAGCCGCAATTTTGGCAAATTTATAGTATTTATCGGTCGGATCAGTATCTGGAGCTGATATTATAAGAGGAGTCCTGGCCTCATCAATTAGAATAGAGTCAACTTCGTCAACTATTGCAAAATAATGACCTCTCTGAACCATTTCATCAAGCGATGAAACCATGTTATCCCGCAAATAATCAAAACCAAACTCATTGTTTGTACCGTAGGTGATGTCGCAGGCATAAGCCTCTTTTCTATCAACAGGCCTGAGATGTGATAGCCTTGGGTCACCATGGCTTGTATCACTGTATTTTGGATCATAGATATATGATTTGCCTTCCTGAATAACGACACCAGCGCTTATACCAAGAGCTTCAAAAATAGGTCCATTCCAACCCGCACCCAATCTTGCTAAAAAATCATTGACAGTTACAAGGTGCGCTCCTTTTCCTGTTAACGATCTAAGATAAAGCGCCGGCACAGCAGACAATGTTTTTCCCTCTCCTGTTTTTTGCTCAATAATTTTACCTTCAAAAAGAGCAATTGCAGCCATTAACTGGACATCGTAGTGTCTCTGTCCCAAAACTCTATAAGATGCTTCTCTTGCTAGGGCATATGTTTCAGGAATTAGGGAAGTTAAATCTTCTCCGTTTTTAATTCTTTTTTTAAAATCCTCAGTTTTTTTCTTAAATTCACTGATATTTCTCGTTTTATATTTACCGTCAAGACTATTTATCTTTTCAACAATTTGGACAAGACGATTTAATTCTTTTTGATTTAAATCAAATATTTTATTTAAAAATTTAAACATATTTTTATCGCAATGTAATTCTAACAGGTTAAGACTCGCAAATGAACATGAGGTTTGTTGTTGGATAAAACCAAGTTACATTTCTGTACATCGTTTCCAGTTTTTTTCCAAAATCAATTGCTTCTTGTTTTTTGTTTTTAAAATAAAGTCTATTAAACACCGTAATTTCGGCAATCACAGGGTGCAACCCTGTGATCTCGACAAACTTATCCCCTAAATATGTATCTACTATTAACAAGTCATATTTTTTGCGATTATTTTTTAAAAATTTAACAGCATCGCAAATTTTTATATCCAGATCATATTTATCTAAATCTAAATATTTTCTACCCAATTCAATCATTATTGGATCAATTTCAACTCCAATAATATTGGCTTTGGGATATTTTTTGCGAAGCAGTTTTGCAACGGTGCCCCCACCCAATCCCAAAATCAAAATTGATTTAGCATTTAGTTTTTTGAAATTTATATTTTCAAGCGTCTGTCGCCAGATGCTTTCTACTATTCCCCCACTTTGGGTTAAACCATCTGATTGAATATAAGTACCCATTCCCCAAGTACGAAGCACTCTTATATGGCCATTATATTTAGATTCCCTTTCTTCTAAAATCGTAGTTCCAAGCATCATCAAATTGTACTACAATTCCCAAAATGGAAAACGATCTTCCTAAGAAACCTGATCCAAAAACATTATATGAACAAATGATTATTTTCCTTTCGTCTAGGGAACTAACACTAAATGCGCTAGCAAAAACATTAGGAATAGGTCAAAAAGAGTTAGATATGATTATTGACGAACATTGTGGCACTCAAAATAATGGAGCTAGCAAGCCAAGTTAAATGTAATTATTGATACCCTCTTGCTTGTAGTTTAAAAGCATTGGCATATTTTCCATTTATTTTTAATAATTCTTCATGGCTTCCTTGTTCAATAATTTTTCCTTTGTCTAAAACTATTATTCTGTCTGCATTTCTAACAGTTGAAAATCTATGTGAAATAATAATAACTGTCTTATTTTTTGAAAATTTATAAATATTGTCAAAAATTTTGGCTTCTGCCACCGCATCAATTGAAGCCGTTGGTTCATCTAAAATAAGAATTGGTGCATTTCTATGAAACACTCTAGCAATCGCAATTTTTTGCCATTGTCCTGTTGACGGCCTGGTTCCGCCGCTAAATCTTTCTGAAAGTATTTGATTAAGTTTATTTTTGTATTTTTGCACAAAAGAAATCGCGTTTGCTTCTTTTAGCGCTTTTATCAAACTTTCCTCTGTTACTTTTTTATCCGTGCTGTCAATTTCAATGTTCTCTCTAACAGTTAATACTCCATAGACATTATAATCCTGAAACAAAACACCAAGCTTTTTATACCAGCTTTTTATTTTTAAATCGTTGACATTTACTTCTGACAATAAAATTCTACCTCTGTTAACTCTATAAAAACGGCAGAGAAGTTTAATTAAAGTCGTTTTTCCTGCGCCATTTTCCCCAACTATTGCAATTTTTTCTCCCGGTTTAATTTCTAAATTAAGATCTTTAAAGATGTATTTATCAGAATTTGGATATTTAAAACTAACATTATTAAATTTAATGAGTGGCAATTTTTGCTTAAGTATTTTGTTTCCATCTTTATCCGCTTCATATTTGGTAAAAAGATCTAATATGTCACCTATTTTAATTGAGGACTCTCGAAGTGCCACCAAATCTCCCATAAAATTACCAAATGAATCAGAGAAAATTCTTAACGCCCTTATTTCAAAAGTTAATTGCCCAATACTAATAATTCCATTAACTAATCTTTGTAAAACAACAATAATTCCCCAACCAAAAACACCTGAATCCAAGATCGATCCAATTATCTTTGATAAATTCCATCTTTTTCTAATTGACACAACTTGGTCAACAACAAAGTTTACATATTTGTCAATTTTATTCTCTAGAAATTTCGTTCCCTGAGACAAAATCAACTCTTTTAGGGGGGCGGGTTCGGCCAGATAATTCATCGCTCCAATATTTTTTCTTCTCTCCTCCGTTAAATTCCTATTTAAAACCCACAACAATCTTATGTATTTTTGGTTTGCCATAAATTTAACCACCATCACAACAAAAAATGCGCCGGCAACAAGAGGCATTGTTCTTACAATAACTAATCCCGAAACTATAAAACTCATAAAACCAGAGGCAATATTTAATAAACTTTGCATATAACCTAAAATGTTATTTTGCTCTTCATTGAATCTTTGAGTTTTATTTGCAACCTCTGGATTTTCCAAATTTTGAATGCCAAGTTTAGATAGCCTATTAATTAATATTTTTCTTAATACAAAATAGTCTTTATAGGATATAATCCTCCAAGCATAAGTATTTATGATCCCCGAAAATTGAAAGAAGAGATATGAACCAATAATCAATATTACAATCGGTAAAAAATCATAAATTCCATAATTTTTTTGTCCCAAAATATAAATTGCTCTGTCCGTTGCTAGGGCAATAATATAGGCATTAGTCAAATTTGACAGTGAATTAATCATATGCGTAATCAGGTTTACGACCATATGAAAAGGATGATTTTTAAAATAGATTGATACAACCCATTTTGTAATTGAAAAAAGTCTTAAAAATTCGGACTTTATTATTTTCATTTAGCTTCTATTTTTGTCTTTCCCATCCATTTTTGAAGTACTTGAGGAATATCAATACTACCATCTTCATTTTGATAATTTTCAAGAATTGCTATTGGAACTCTAGACATTACAATTGCAGTCCCGTTTAACATGTGCACAAATTCATTTGTTCCATCTTTTTTCTTGTATTTGATGTTTAAATTCCTTGCCTGATAATCAGTAACATTTGATGTTGATGTTATCTCACCATAATCATTTCTTCCAGGCATCCAAGCCTCCACATCATATTTTCTTGCAGCCATTGCTCCTAGGTCTCCTGTACACATATCCAAAACTCTATATGGGATTCCCAGTTCTTGATAGATTTCTTCTTCTATTGCTAAAAGCTCTTGATGTATTTTTTCTGAACTCTCAGGTGTACAGTAAACAAACATTTCTACCTTACTAAATTGATGAACTCTATATAGTCCTTTTGAGTATTTTCCATACGCTCCTGCTTCTTGCCTGAAACAATGTGAATAACCAACATATTTAATCGGAAGTTTCTCTTCAGGAATAACTTCATCAGAATGTTTTCCTGCTAAAGTGACTTCTGCAGTTGCAATTAAACCTAAGTCTTCATTTTCAATTGTATATGTTTGAGCTTCTTCTCCTTTAGGTACGTATCCTGTACCCAAATAAAATTTAGCTTTTGCCAAATCAGGAGTAATTACTGGAAGAAAACCTTTTTTAGACAATTTTTCTAATGCATACATAGTAAGTGAGAGCTCAAGTAGTGCTCCATCACCATATAAATAATAAAATTGAGAACCTGCAACTTTTGCCCCACTTTCAAAATCTATAATTCCCAAATTAGTACCCAATTCAAGATGGTCTTTTGGAGAAAAATCAAATTTTCTAATTTCTCCCCACTTTTTTATTTCTACATTTTCTTTATCGTTTTTACCAACTGGAGCATCTTTTAATGCAGGGTTAGGTATCTGATTAATTAGTTCATTAAAATCCTTTTCAATTATTTCTAATTCAGATTCTTTTACCTTTAAGGATTCTTTTAATTTTTTACCTTCCTCAATATCATTTTTAGTTAATTTGTTTCTTTTAGCCCTTAATTCTTCTGTTTCTTGGATTAATTTCCTTCTATTTTCATCCACAGCAAGAAGCCTATCAACAACAGTCTCATCAAATCCTTTGTTTTTTGTTGAAGTTTTTACAAAATCAACATTTTCTCTAATGAATTTAATATCCAACATTATTTGATTATATCTCAAGAAGTGATAAAATCCCAATATATGGCTGATTGCACAATTTGCAAAGCACAAGGAGTTACATGTAGAAGGAAAGAGGGCTTTATGGGGTTTGGTGAAACCAGAACGGCAACAATCGAAATGGATGACGGTAGAACTCGTGAGTTTTCGAGTCTAGCTCCAATATTAGAGTGTGAAGTGATAAATGGTATCATGTCTCCAGAAAAAGCCGCCAAATTCTTAAAATCTTCAAGATTAGACTTTGGCAAATTCACTCAATTTCCATAACTGAAAATTTTTAAAAAGTATTTATATTACAACCCTAAATCGTTCGAAATTCTTTGCATTGAAGTTAAGACGATTTGAATAAAGTCATTTAGTTTAATTCCTAGTTTTTCTTCACACATTGCTATTTGGGATCTTTCTACACCTTTTGCAAAGTCTTTTTTATCCCATTTTGAAAGGATATTATCAACAGTAACCACGGATAATTTCTTTTCTGGTCTTACAAGTGTTACTGCAATGATAAGTCCCGTTAATTCATCACAAGTATAAATTGCCCATTCTAATCTACTTTGTGGCTCTCTGTCCATGCTATTATATTTCCAAGCATGAGCTTTTATAGCGTTAATTACCACTTCATCCTCTTTCCTCTTTACCAACTCATCTATTAATATTTTTGGATGTTGATCTGGATATTTTTCATAGTCTGCATCATGAAGAAGTCCTACTAATTTCCACAAAGCCTGATCTTCTTTAAAATATTCTGCTAGTCCACCCATTGCAGCCTCAACTGCAAGCATGTGTTTAATAAGATTTTTGTTTTCTGTCCATGAAGTAACCAATTTATATGCGTCTTCTCGTGTCAAAACCATTATTTTTTAAGTAGATCTTGAAGTTTAAGAATCTTAAAATATCTAACCATGTTGCCAAAAACTGTAACCAGCCAAAAAACCGCAGGAACTGCAATAAATGCCTGCATTATTTTAAGAGACGATGGAAGGTAGGGATTTATAACCTCAGGGAAAACCGACGGTGCACCGATAAACAAAAGTAGAGCTAAAATTGTAATTGCAACAGATTCAATCACTGCATGGGTCATCTCACCGCGAAGCTCATAAATTTTCATTTTAGCCTCGTCTGGTCCAAGCGTTTCTTTTTTAATTGTTTTTTTGATAACTCTTTTTGCCATTTTACCCAAATGCAGTTTACAAACTTTTTTATAAAAAGTAAATCGTCAATTTTCAGGCCTTAATAATGGGAACAAAACAGTTTCTTTGATTGATTTATCTGCCAAAAATGAAAATAACCTTTCAGATACTCCAAATCCTGTAACCGGCGGCATTCCATACTCCAAAGCCCTTACAAAATCCCAATCATTCATTTGCGCTTCAATATCACCAGCGTCTCTTAATTTTTGTTGTTCTTCAAATCTTTTTGCTTGATCAATCGGGTCATTTAACTCAGAGTATCCATTTCCCATCTCGCTCCCAGCAATAATAACCTGATACCTTTCAACTTTTTCAGGATCACTTTTCATCCGCTTGGCGAGCGGCGAAATTTCAACTGGATGCCCAACTAAAAAAACTGGCCCCACAATTCCTTTTCTGACTTTCTTCCAAAGCAGGTCAATTAATCTTGGTTTATCAAGTTTTGCATCAAATTCAATTTTGAGATTTTTTAATTTCTCCTTGATCTCTGAAACGCTAGCCTTACCAATATCAACCCCCGTTTCCTTTTTGATTGTTAAGGTATAATCGATTTTTTTCCATTTGCCATTCATATTTACTTTGTGGCCGTTTATATCAAATTCTAATTTTCCAAAAGTCTCTTTAGCAACATACTTATACATCTCTTCAACCAAGGCCATTGAATCCTCATAATTTGCATAGGCCCAGTAAAATTCCATTTGAGTATAATCCTGGAGATGCTCACGGGAAAGTCCTTCGTTTCTAAATTGCCTCCCTATTTCAAAAGTTTTTTCAAAACCAGCAACCATTAATCTTTTTTGCCACAATTCACCCATTGAAATTCTCAAATATAAATCAATATCCAAAGCATCATGGTGGGTAACGAATGGGTTAGCATCAGCTCCACCTGCCGTATTTTCCAAAACTGGAGTTTCAACTTCTAAAAAATCCCTTTCTTGCAGGAATTTTCTAAAACTATTCCAAAAAATGGCTTTTTTACGAAAAACATTTTTTAGATCGTCATTTAACAAGAGATCCACATATCTTTGTCTATACCTCTCTTCAACATCTTTCAATCCATGCCAAGTGTTTGGCAGTTGACGAATAGATTTTGTCAAAAGCTCGAAATTTGATGCCAAAACAGATATTTCTCCCGCAATAGTTTTAATAACTTCACCTTTTGCAGCCACAAAATCTCCTGTGTCTACAAGTTTAATTAAATTATATTTTTCTCCTAAAGTTTTTTTCTGGAAAAAAAGTTGAATATTACCTTCCTCATCCTTCAAATCCACGAATGAAACACCGCCATGCAAACGAATAGACATTACACGGCCCGCAACGAGAACTATTTCACCCATAAGCTCTTTTGCACCAATGGTTGAAATTCTTTGACCGGCAAGTGAAATTTGGGAAGGGTAAGGATCAATTCCCAATTTTTTGATTTCTTGAAGTTTTAAAAGTCTTTCTTCGTAAACATTATTCTGGACATTCATTTAAAGATAATTATATTCCAAAAGCCTATTCAATGGCAATTATTTCATATTGCAACTTGCCAGCAGGCGCTTCAACTTCAAATTTATCACCAACATTTCTACCGACTAGCGCCTCGCCAAGAGGTGAGGTGTGGCTTATCTTTTTCGATTTTAAGTCAGCTTCCCATTCACCAACTATTTCAAATGTATTTTTAACGCCATTTACGCGAACAGTTACTTTTGTACCAATGTTCACACCTTTGCCGCCTTTAAATTCCTCAACGACTTTGGCATTTTTAACCACATTTTCAAGTTCTTCAATTTTACCATCCAAGAACTCCAGTTCTTCTTTGGCATTTTGATAATCGCTATTTTCGGACAAATCACCTTGAGCTCGAGCATTTGATAGCCTGTCTACTAGTTTTGGTCTTTTATTTTTAACCAAATCTTCAAGCTCTTTTTTTAGAGCCTCTAGCCCCTTTGCTGTAAGTTGTATATTTTTTCTCATATTTTTTTACTTCCTCGTCTCAAAAAAAATAATCTCTCCTTCTTGGAGAGACTTAAAACTTTTGCTCTCTCCAACAAATTACCCGACCTTAATAATAAGGCTTATAGCGGCAAATGTGTTGGAAAAAGTAGTCATAAAAATTAATAACGGTTTCGAGTGTAACTCCTAAATTCCCCTTTGTCAAGCAATCAGACTGTATCAATAGTTTTCACTGTCAATAAAAACTATTTTACTCTAGCCTCAATATTTTGAGGAAACTTCTCATTGTGTGACCCCACTGGAATTCGAATCCAGGTTTCTTGGATGAGAACCAAGTGTCCTAGGCCACTAGACGATGGGGCCAATTAAGTTGTATTATAGCAAATATAAACACATATGGCCTGTTATTTAAAAACAAGCACTCTAATAGATGTAGCCAACCAATTGAAAAATCATGGTAAAAATATAGTTTTAACCCACGGGTCCTTCGATCTTCTCCACATAGGGCACATGGAATTTCTGAAACAATCTAAAAGATTTGGAGATTATTTAATCGTAGGAATAGATTCAGATGAAAGAATTAGAAGTTACAAAGGTCGTAATAGACCAATAATTCCTTTAGAGCAGCGAATAGAAGTCTTATTAGAAAACAAGTCTATTGATTTTGTTTTTGCAATCAATGATAGCTTGGATATGAATAATAGATATTTTATTGACCTTTACAACAGGTTTTACCCTTCATATGTAACATGTGGGCGTAATTTTGGATTCGAAATAGATTTTAAGGAGCGTCAAAAACATATTAAAGATTGTGTCTTCAAAAAAATAACTCACAAATATGATAAACTTCAGTCAACTACTAGAATTATTGAGGAAGTAACCAAAAGATATTCTTTAAATTAGTAATCCAGTTAATTTTTGATCGGCCATTTAGTGAGAGTATTTGACAGTACATCTTCAACTTGTGTTGCATAAATAAAATCAATATCTTTCTTAACTTTGTCAGGGACATCAATCATATCTTTTTTATTGTCTTTTGGAATAATTATAGTTTTTAAGCCTGCTCTATGTCCTGCTATTGTTTTCTCTTTCAAACCTCCAATTTCTGTAACCTTGCCCCGAAGCGTAATTTCACCTGTCATTCCCGTATCTCTCTTTGTCGCAATTTTAGTTAAGGCGGAGACAAGTGCTGTTGTTATGGCAGTTCCTGCACTTGGCCCATCTTTTGGAACGGCTCCCTCGGGAACATGGATATGAACATCAATTTTATGGGAAAAATCAGGTTTTAGACCCAAAAGTTTATGATTCGCCCTGGTCCAGGTAAAAGCCGCTTGAGCCGATTCTTTCATTACATCCCCAAGCTGACCTGTAAGCGTTAGCCTTCCCCTTCCCGGCATAACTGAAACTTCTATAAATAAAATTTCTCCTCCAGCATTTGTAACAGCCAATCCTGTTGACATTCCAACCTCATTTTTCTTCTCAGCAATTAACGACGAATATTTGTGAGGTCCCAAAAACTTTAAAACATGGTGCGTCTTTACAAGTTTTGGATATTTCTTCTTCTCTGCAACAAGTTTTGCAATTTTTCGCAAAATTGAAGCTAAATTTCTCTCCAGATGCCTGACACCCGACTCTCTTGTGTATCTGTTTATAATTTCCCTCAATGCTTTATCTGATATGTCAATTTTCTTATCGTCAATTCCATGATTTTTTAACTGTTTTGGCCAAATAAACTTTTTGGCGATTTGATATTTTTCATCCTCTGTGTAGCCGGCAAAATGAATTATTTCCATCCTATCTCTTAAAGCCTGGGGAATGGTATCCAAAACATTTCCTGTGGCTATAAAAAAGACTTCAGACAAATCAAAAGGAACTTCTAAATAATGATCCGAAAATTCTCTGTTTTGTTCCGGATCCAGTGCCTCAAGAAGTGCCGATGAAGGATCTCCTCTAAAATCAGCTCCCACTTTATCAATTTCATCAAGCATAAAAACGGGATTTCTGGTCCCAGCCTGTTTAATACCTTGTATTATTCTTCCGGGAAGTGCGCCAACATATGTTCTTCTATGACCTCTAATTTCTGCTTCATCTCTAATTCCACCCAAAGAAATTCTGACAAATTTCCTACCCATGGCCTCAGCTATAGCCCTGCCTATTGATGTTTTACCAACGCCAGGAGGTCCCATGAAACACAAAATTGTTGGCTGAAAACTATGTTCTTTATTATTTTTCTTCTTTTTTTCCAGAAGCTTCATCACAGCCAGATACTCTAATATTCTCTCTTTCGTCTTTTTTAAGCCGTAATGTCGTTTGTCCATTACTTTTCCTGCTTTTGTTATATCAACATTATTGGGACTTAACTTGCTCCATGGCATTTCACAAAGCCAATCCAAATAATTTCTCAAAAAACCCGATTCAGGATTATACGAACTCATTTTTGAAAGCTTGATAAGCTCTTTTTCAGCTTTTTCTTCGACTTCTTTGGGCATTCTCGCATCTTTAATTTTCTTTTTATATTCTTTTATTTCTTCTGAATCAACGGCACCATCCTCCATGCCTTTACCGATTTCATTCAATTCTTTATCGATTGCCCTTTTTTTCTCCTTTAAAATATTTCTCTTCATATTCTCATCAAATTGCTTTTGGGTTTCTGTTGCCAGTGATTTTTCAATCTCTAAAACATTTATTTCCTTGGCCAAAAAATCCATGACCATCTTCATTCTTTCGAGAAGTGGTAATGTCTCAAGAATTTGTTGTTTTTCTGTTGATTTAATATCTAAAACTGCGGCTACCTGATCGGTTAATTCGCTCGGATCTGAGGATTCGGAAACCAATTTCACAATTGAAAAAACTTCAACCATTTTTCCCAAACCTAAGGCTTTTTTAAACATATCTGAAATATTTTTAGCCAGAGCTAAAATTTCAGGGCTTTCATCTTTGACTTCGGGAATCTCTTCGACAACAGCCATTGGATAATTTGCACCGGGGACAATATCTAAAAGTCTTACTCTTGATAACCCATGAACAAGCGCATGTGTTCCTTCATCAACTGCCATCATCTGGGTAATTGAAGCTAGTGTTCCAATTTGGTTCAAATCTTCCTTAGATGGATCATTTATCCTAGAATCTTTTTGAGTAAAAATTACAACTAATCTATCCTTTTGAAAAGATTCGTTAGCCGCCACCACAGACTTCGTCCTTGAAAAAGATAACAGAGTATCCGTGTGAGGAAAAACTACTGCTCCACGAATCGGAATTAATGGAATTGATCTAATCATTTAAATATACTAGCAGTCTATCAATCTGTCTGCTAAATGTCAAGAAGTCTTTAATAATTTAAACAAATGCACTCTTTGAGTCAGTAAGGCAACTAACGCTCCCAAAACTGCACCGCCTGCTATATCAACCGGATAATGAACATTGGCCAATATCCTGGCTGTACCCACCAAAAAAGCCATAATCAAATACAAAATTCCAAGTTTTTTGTGGTGTCTTAATATGGATACCGCCAAGGCAAGCCCAACTGCCGTATGAGACGAAGGAAATGCTCCATCTTCAGGAATTGTTGTTGTCAATGGAGTTAGCCCATTTGTCTCAAACGGTCTTGGGGTCGGAAAAAAGTATTTTATAGACTCAGCAATTATCCAGGCAACAAGACATGCAAAAACTGCATGCAGTACCGTTTCTTTTTTAACTCTTCCATCTATCACCCAAAGGACAATAAGGCCAAAAAACATTAACCATATTAAAATACTTGCCAGAAAAGTAATCATCAAATAATGATATACTATTTCTGACTATGCAGTCTATATTAAATAGTTTCAAATACGCAATCCAGGGAATCAAAGATTCATTAAGACTTGAGTCAAATCTAAAGATACATTTTATAACTGCGTTTTTGGTTATCCTCTGGGCTTACTTTTTAAGATTCACTGCTGTTGAATTTGCTGTTTTATTTTTAACAATTGCAATTATTTTCCTGGCAGAATTTGTAAACACGATAGTTGAAAGGATTTGTGACTTTATCCACCCTGAAAAATCTGAAAAAATACGAGAGATAAAAGATGTTTCGGCGGGTATGGTTTTGATTACTTCAGTAATTTCTGCAATTATCGGGCTTATTCTCTTTTTACCGAAACTGTGAGAAAAATAATTAAATCAAATTTTTCTAAAAAAAGCTTCACGCTAGTTGATATTCTGATTGCATTTGCCATTATTGGCGCTGTTTCAATTTTTTCAGCAGTTTATGCGCCTATTCAGCTCCAAAAAGCAAGAGATGCCGTTAGGAAATCTCATCTTGCCTCGGTTAAAAATGCTATAGAAGAGTACTATGAAGACACAAATTGCTATCCTCAAGCAATTCCCGTTTGCGGTGAGAAAATTATAAACGGCAATCTTGTTCTAATGGATAACATTCCTTGCGATCCAAAAAGCAAAATTTCATATACATATGTGCCCGAGGTCGGAACTTGCCCAAAATGGTATCAACTTTATGCCAACCTTGAGTACACGAAAGATAAAATAATCGATAAAATTGGCTGTCGAAACGGATGCGGACCTGATTGTCAATTTAATTATGGCGCTGCATCATCCAACCAAAACTTAAAGACATTTTGTGAAGCGGCGCAAACTACTCCGCCACCCGCAAGCAATGGAGCCAAAGACCCCCAACCAGAAATTGTTCAGTATGTTTGCGCACCTGGAGGAAAATGTGAAGCTTATGCAAACCCCGCTTTATCAGGCTGCCCTGATGTCTACATCAATGACCCCACATGTCAGGGAGGTGAAATCTGCAAAAATAGAAAGAATCAATGTCACGATGCAAGAGGAAAGACAAATTAGTTATCTTTGGATACTACATAAATAAGTCCCGCCTTGTCATCAGTTATAAATAAATTATTGAAGCTATCAAATTTTAAATCGACGGGTCTACCCAAAATATCTCCCCCGCTTTGTAAAAAGCCGTAAATATAATCCTCGGAGTTATTTACACCGCCGCCAAAGACATTAAGCTTGACAATTTTGTAGCCAACTGGAACAGTAGAATTCCATGAGCCATGAAGAGCAACTAGTAAATTGCCTGCGCTATCAAATACGATTCCTAAAGGCGCGCTATGCGCAGGAAGTTCAAAAACCGGAGGAGTGGTATTTTCACAAGTAATACTCTGATCACTATTAAATTTAGTATCTTTTATTTTCTGTCCATAACAATAGGGCCAACCATAATTTTTATTTTCTTCAATAATATTCAATTCTTCAGGAGGCAGATTATCGCCAAGATTATCTCTACCCATATCCATTCCCCAGATATTGCCATTTTTATCAAAATCAAAAAACACGGTGTTTCTCAGGCCACTGGCAAAAACTTTAAGGTCAGACCCATCTAAATTTGAACTTAAAATTGCTGCTCGATATGGGTTACTTTCTCGACAAACATCACAAGATGAGCCTACAGAAGTATAAAGTCTGTTATTATATATTTTGATAGTTCGTGTAAAATGCCTCCCTCCTGACGGGAGATCAAACAATATTTGTTTATTTGAAAAAGAGAAAGCATCTGGATCATATGAAAATCTAGACACTTTATCAGTTTCAGCAACATAAACAAAATCACCATCAAAAACGATTCCATGAGGTTTATTTAAGCCATTAACAATTTCCAATTTTTGGTCAGGTTTTAAATCACGATTTTCATCTTTAAAAGCATAAATTTTACCTGCAAAAGTGGCTGTTACAAACAATGCTCCGTTCTCATCAAAAGCTAAGACCCTTGGCATTTCACTCCCAAGATCAGCAAATACATCAATCTTTAAGCCTTGCGGAACTTTTATGGGAGATGCGGATCCAGTATTTGCAGGCAGATATTGCTTTACATCTTTACTGGGTGGGGTAATCTTGGGTAAAAAGTTTTTATAGGCGTAGAAAGAAAACCCCACCAAAATTGATATAAACAAAATGACACCAATTATTTTTTTCAAGATTTTAAAAGTTTATTCACTTTATCCCAATTAACAATATTCCAAAATGCATCTATATATTCAGAGCGCCTGTTTTGATATTTTAAATAATAAGCATGCTCCCAAAGGTCAAGTCCAAGAATGGGTGTTGCGCCTAGAGTTAAAGGCGAATCCTGAAGCTGCGTCGTAACTATAGTCAATTCCTCATTTTTCTTAGCCAGCCATATCCAACCACTTCCAAAAAGATTTAGAGCTTTATTTGTAAATTCGTCTTTAAAAACTGCAATCTCTTTAAGGATTTTTTGACCAGTCGATGGCCTTAGGATCTCCCAAAAAAATGAGTGATTATAATGTCCCCCGGCCATATTTTTGGTCTCAGGGATAGTTACTAATTCTTCAAGTTTTTTATTATTTAAATTGGGATTGGCATTTATAATTGCATTTAATTTATCAACATAAGTTTGATGGTGTTTCGTGTGGTGGATTTCCATGGTCAAGGCGTCGAAATATGGCTCAAGAGCGTCATATTCATATCCAAGTTTTGGGAGAGTAAACATAATTAAATATACCACAAAAAGTTTTTTTGTGCCTTCCTTTGAGGTATAATTAAGTATATTGTGATACGGGGTCGTCTAACGGTAAGCAGAGCTTGGCCGTTATAGCCTCTGTATATAATACGGGGTCGTCTAACGGTAGGACATATCCCTCTGGAGGATATTATCTTGGTTCAAATCCAAGCCCCGTAGCAAAAATTCAATTGACAAATGCAACTCGGTTGCATATAATCTCAGGGTGAATATATTCGATGCTCTATCTTTAATAAAAAAAGGTGGTAATAAGATTACTAAAGTCCGTAGGGAAACTATAAATATAGTCTTTAATATCAAAAAACCTCTTAGCGTGCCGCAAATTTTAGAACTTCTCAAGGAAAAATCTTTAAGGATTAATAAATCTACTCTTTATAGAGAGATCAATTTCTTGCTTGGAAAAAATATAATTTCCCAAGTTAAATTTGATGCTTACATAACATATTATGAGGCCGCACATTTGGCACACCATCACCATCTAGTCTGTGATGTTTGTGGCGATATCCAAGAAGTAGCCTCACAAAAATTGGAAACATCAATAAGAAAAGTTGTCCAAGAAGTTTTAAGCAAAAATTTTTATGTAAAAAGACATAACCTTGAATTTTTTGGGGAATGCAAAAACTGTATAACCAAATAAAAAGTCTTGGAAATTATAAGCCATCCAAAAGAGTGAATGCACTCTTTACAAAATTGGTTGATGTTGTATTGTCAAAAAAATATATCAATTTAAGTAAGGTTCAGATTAATTCTCTTCAAAAAATCTGCTCGATGGCTGAATATGAACTTGAAAAATACTGGGCTCAAAAAATTATTAAAAGTAGTAAACCAGATGCCACACTAAAGGATTTTGTCTATCTTGAAAACTATCAAAAACTTACAAGGTTGGAGTGGTTTAGTTTAAAAAGTTGTAGTTTTCATAAGAGGCACTCAATTTTATTTATTGGTGGTGGGCCTCTTCCAATGACTGCAATTATTTTGGCCTCAGCTTACAAACAAAAAGTAACAATCCTTGAAAGAGAAAGAGTAGCTTTCCAAATTGCATCTAAATTGATACAAAAACTAAAATTGAATAAAAAAATTCAAGTCGTAAATTCCGATGCTTTAGATTTTAATTTATATTATAAACATAACGTCATCTTTCTCGCTGCTTTGGTAAGTCAAAAAAACAAGGTTTTAAGCAAAATAAAACTTAAGATAAAAAAGAATACACATATTCTAGCCCGTAGTAGTTGGGGAACAAGAAAGATACTTTATAAACCACTTTCCAAATCTTCGTTTAATATATTTAAACCGATTATTGAGATAAAACCTATGAATGATATCGTTAATTCCTTTATAATTTTCAAAAACAACTAATTATGAAAAATTTTTGGATGAATTTAGAAAAACCATTTTTTGTTTTGGCTCCGATGGAAGATGTTACCGATTTCGTCTTTCGTGAAATAGTTTCTAAATATTTACCCAAACCTTCTGCGCTTTTTACAGAATTCACTAATGTAGAGGCTTTAAATTCCAAAGGTTTTGACAAAACAATACAACGATTCAAATTCAGTAAAATTCAAAAACCAATAGTTGCTCAAATTTGGGGAATTAAACCTGAAAATTATTATAAAGCAAGTAAATTAATTGAAAGTTTAGGTTTTAATGGAGTTGATATTAATATGGGCTGTCCGGACAGAAAAGTTATGAAAATTGGAGCTTGTTCAGCTTTAATTGAAAATAAAAATCTGGCCAAAGAAATAATTGCTGCTACAAAAGAGGGGGTTAAAAATATACCGGTTAGTGTAAAAACAAGAATCGGAACAAAAGAAATTGTTACTCAGGATTGGATTAGTTTTTTACTCGAACAAAAAATTTCCACATTAACCGTCCATGGCAGGCTTGCGAAAGATTTATCCAAATTCCCTGCCAATTGGAGTGAAATTAAAAAAGCTGTTGGAATTAGAGATAAAATCTCGCCTAATACAATAATTATTGGCAATGGCGATGTATCTTCCTATAATGATGGCCTACAAAAAGCCAGGGATTATAAAGTGGATGGTTTAATGATCGGGAGGGGCATCTTTTCAAACCCTTGGGCTTTTGAAAAAGACAAAAAGAATCATTCAATAAAAGAGCGGGTAGAGCTTGCAATTAAACATGTGAATTTATTTAAAAAAATATACGGGGAAAGCAAATCTGACATCTTAAAAAAGTTTTTAAAAATGTATATTAAAGATTTTCCTGATGCAAGCGAACTTAGAAACTTATTAATGGGCGGTAAAACTACCCATCAAATGATTGAGGTTTTAAAAAATTTTAAAATGAAAGAAGATCAAGAAGCCTCCTTAAGCCAGTTAGTTTAACTTCCTCAACTGCCCCATCGTCTGATGAAACTTTATATTCTTTATTTAGTTTAATTTCAAATAAACCTAATAATTTCTTCATTTCAAAGGCTTTGGCTTTATACTCAAGTTTACCTGTTTCACCATTTTCTTCCAATTCAACCTCTCCTACTAACTCAATCTTCTTATTTCTTGATAAATTCTCAACAGCCTTATCAGGTAGAACAACAACCTTTTTAACTTCTCCATCTTTAGTTATCGTCAACTCATTAGTTGTTGTATTTAATTTTAAAGGAAACCGGGTAGTTGCGGTCACCCCTTCAGATTCGAGCTCAAACATTCTCTTATCTTCTTTTCTTGAGGTGTTTAAACTTGACGGTGTACTTTCATCTTCGTTTTCTAGTTCTATCTTTCTTTCTACTTCTCTAACTTTTACTTCAAATCTCTTTTTTTCTTCCTCTCTTTTAGTCTCCACTCTAGTTTTCATCTCCCTTACTTCCTCCACCTCATCATTTTCGCTTAAAACCTGAGCCGTGTTACCTTGTGATAGGTAAGGCATATAATTGACAACGCTGAAGCTTAAAATAAAAGCAGTAATCGCAAGAAGCGGTAGTAGAGTCTTACTTTTCCTCATTATTTAAACTTAAACAAATTTAATATGTTTGTCAACCAAGGAAAACTTTTAGATGGTTTTTTGTTAATATATTTACTCCAAACCGAAAGTATTATCCACTTCCCTTCCTGGTTTCCTGCCTGCGCAGGCAGATTTTTTGCAACAACTTCTATTCTTTGATTGCCGTAAGTTCTATAGTATATCCAATTCCCCGATTGACCTTTTCTTGACTGTTCAGGTCTATTCCATGTTGCCCATGCGTCACCTTGAGATATCCCTCTTTCATACATTCTGGAAATTGCGTGGTTAGTCCAAATCAAGCCCTTATAATGTTTATCCATAAAATTTATTTTAAACTTCTAATTTCTTTCTCGAGTAAATTTACCTCTTTTTGTAAAATTTTTCTCATATTCTTTTTTGTTTTTTGGTCAAGATAACTTAATATTTTTTTATCGTAAGGCCTTCTAATAAATATCTCTAAAAATTCTTGATGGTAATCTTTGTGCAAATGTATTAAACAACACGAAATTATCCTGTGGTGTAGTATTTCATCAATATGTAGCCATAATTCAGCTTTTTCATCAGTCGAGCTAGTTAGTTTGTTTAGCTTTTCTTCAAGCTTGCCTAAATCCAATAAGTGATCAAAAAATAGTTGACTCATATATTAATTAAATTATTTTTGTCTATTTCATTATATAGAACTGGGCCTAACTTTATTTTGTTTTCAGGGTCATCTACAAAAAATACTAAAACTGGACCTTTTTTGTATCTTGATCCTCCCAAATACTCCATCACTTCAGGGCTTCCACCAAAATGTTTACCTGTCCAGGCAGCTGGCCCAGAATCTGCAAGAGCAGTAACGACCGCGTTGCCATTTTTAGTATTAACAATTAATAGTTTTCTATATTTATACCAATCTCGAAGATAAGGCTGTCTTTTAGCCCAATCCTCAAGATAAAGTGTTTGAGCAACTGAATACCATTTTTCAGTTTCAATCAAGTTTTGGGTCAGGTCTGCTTTAGACTTTGCGAAATATCCCCAAGCTCCAAGACCTGGGGCTATACCTTCTTTGTAATATGGCCCATGATTTTCCAAAACATCGCCTGGATATCTTTTTAAATGTTGCTCAGCTCCAATATAACCGTAGGTAGTGTTTAAATGTTCACCTTCAAGTGTAGCTTTAGCAGGTATTCCTACGGTATCTTTTATAACTTGTTCCAATCTTTTTTCCTCATCCCGCGACAGCGGTCTAACATCACCGGGAAGCATACTTTTAAGGGCATCGATTAATGTTCGTTGAGGCAACTCATTATCTTTGGTTTTGTCAGACGGTACCAATAACTCAACTGGTGATGGAAGTTGGGTGGTTCCGTTTGGAGGAGTTAACAGTAAAGTTCCAGTTAAAGCCCCCGCCGATATTAATTTTGCAGAATGAGATCGAAGTTTTTTTAATTCCAGTCCCTTCTCAAGCAAAAATCGATGAGCTTCGGGAAAATTTTGTTTGAAACTTTTTTGTGTTTCTAAACCCTTTAATTTTAATTTTTGCCTAAAATTATCAAAGCTTTGGGCAGTCGTCATAATTTTTAATTTTTTAGTTCTTAGTTTTTAATTCTATAATGTCATTGCGACCGCGAGCAAAGCGTGGCGGAAGCAATCTTATATATTTAATTAGATTACTTCGTCGTTTTACTCCTCGTAATGACACTGGTTAATCTTTCGATGGTTTCTTCTTTTCCTAAAATAATAATTGAGTCGTTAATTGGTGGTGTGAATTTCATACCTGTAATTGCAATACGAAGCGACATGAAAAAGTCTCCAACTTTAAAACCCTCACTTTTTATCCTCTCCATTAATTTTTCATTTAGTACTTCTAATTTCCATTCATCAATATTATTTACAACTTCGTTTGCAACCTCCAAGTGTTTTTTGTAATTTTCACCAAACAAACTTATATCAACATCAGGTTTTTCCCAGAAAAACTTTGCTAAAGTATTTAGATCAGTCAATTTAACCATTCTCTCCTGTAATAATTTTGTTATCTCCAACTGTTTTTTATTGTCTAATGCCTTAAATTTAGCATTTGTCATTTGAAATTTAGAATTCAAATCTTCCATGGGAAGATTTCTAATATACTGTCCGTTCATCCAATTTAATTTGTCCATAAAAAATCTGGGGTTTGCTTCCTGAAAACCATTGATATCAAAAACTTTAACCATTTCATCAAGTGTAAATAGTTCTTTATTATCCTTTGGAGCCCAACCTAAAAGTAAAACGAAATTTAATAATGCCTCCTCTAAATATCCATCATTTACAAACTGCTCAACAAAAACAGAATCTCTTCTTTTAGAAAGTTTTTTTCCTGTTTCTGAAGATAATATATCTGTCAAATGCCCTATTTTAGGAGCTTTTCCTCCAAGATACTCAAAAACCAAAAGATGAATTGGGGTACTGGGCAGCCAATCATGACCTCTTAAGATGTGGGTTATTTTCATATCCAAATCATCAACTGCAACTGCTAAATGATAAGTTGGGTATCCATCAGACTTTAAGAGGGTTGCATCATAGACAGTATCTGATTTCCAGGAAATTTCTTTTTTATGAACAAAATCAAAATAGCTTAAGGTTTGGTTTTCGGGAACTCTGAGTTTAACAGCCCCACTTTTTAAACTTTTATCTCTACATGGATCTCTTAGCACATTTGAAAACCCTTCTACTTTTGCATTTTTGGGTTTACATTGACAGTAGAATGCATGACCTTCCTCAACCAATTTTTGAGCGGCTTTGAGGTATTTCTCAAGTCTTTCAGACTGCTTATAAAATTCATCCCAAATAAGTCCAAATTTCGTTAAGATTTCTTTTAAAGCATCTTCTGCTCCCTCTACTTCTCTTTTTTTATCTGTATCCTCGATTCTAAGCAAAAAATCTCCACTTTCATGCTTGGCTAAAAGAAAGGCATAAAGGGCAGTTCTTAAACTTCCTATATGTAAAAATCCCGTAGGGCTCGGGGCAAATCTTGTTCTGATGATGGAGTTTGTTGCTTCGTTCATATATCTATATTCTATCATCTTTAAATTAAATTTAGCATTTAGATTTTTAGCATTTAGCATTATACTTAAAGTATGGCGACTTTAACTGAGGCTTCAATTATTGCTAGAAAAAGCCTGAGATATTTTATTTATTCTATAATTGCAATCGTGGTTCTAAGATCTTTGATTCTAACGGCAATTGCGATTTATAAAAAGGTGTTTCCCGCTCCGCCGCCACCTCCAACAATTTTATTTGGAAAACTAACCAAATTGCCGTTCCCTGAAACAACTAAAAGAAATTTACAGTTTACACTCGAGACGCCTGATGGAGCCGTCCCCGCTCTTGGTGACCAGGCGAAGGTTTATTTTATGCCAAAAACTTCTGCCAACCTTCTTTCTCTTGATTTTGCTAAAGAGAAAGCCGCAAGACTTGGCTTTACATCAGAACCCCAGCAAATATCCGATTCGTTGTACAGATTTTTCCATAAATCAGCGCCGCAAACAATGGAAATTGACATTATAACAGGCGCCTTTTCAACTAGTTTTGATTTAAACCTTGATCGAGAAGTATTAGCCGTCAAACCACCTCTTCCTGAAATTGCCGCATCAGCCGTTAGATCATATTTATCAAGTGCAGGTCTTCTTCCCGATGATTTAACGGGCAAAGTAGAACATAAATATTTAAAAACTCAAAGCGGCGGCTTTATACCTGCACTTTCCTTATCTGATGGAAATATTGTTAGAATTGACTTGTTTAGAAAAAATCTGGATGAAAAACCTGTTGTTAGTAAAAATTTCAGCCAGTCTAATGTTTGGTTTATGGTGAGCGGATTAAGAGAAGGAGGAAGAGATGTGATTGCAGGAGAATACCATTATTTTCCGGTTGATGAATCACAGTTTTCAACATATCCCATTAAATCATCCGAAACCGCCTGGCAAGAATTAGTAAGTGGCAATTACTATCCTGCAAGTTACGGCACAACAGTAGATGAGGAAAATGTAAAAATCAGAAGAATATATTTGGCCTACTATGATGCCGGGGTTTACACTGAATTTATGCAGCCTGTATTCGTTTTTGAAGGAGATAAAGATTTTGTGGCCTACATTCCCGCCGTCACCAATGACTATTACGGAGAATAGCCTTTTTATTTTGGCCTAACTTCTTGCCAATTGTAGTTTGTAAAAATCCAATCAATCAATTCTTTTGTTTCACCAAATCTGTCACTACTTCCTAAAACTGCAATCATTATTTTTTTATCATCTCTTTCTATATATGTAACCAAATTCTCTCTAGCATTTTCAGTCCAGCCTGTTTTAACCCCTTTAACGCCATAAACTTCACCTAATAACTTGTTTATGTTTAAAAGTCTATGCGTGAACCTGCCGTCAGTTGACTTAACAATTGCTTCTTTTGTTGCAACAATTTCTGCAAAAATTGGGATTTTCATTGCTTCTTTTGAGATTACAATTAAGTCTCTAGTAGTTGAATACTGCGCTCCATTATCAAGACCCGTGGGATTTGTAAAATTGGTGCTGTTAAGCCCCAGGTCTTTTGCCTTTTTATTCATTAAAGCTATAAACAAGTCTCTTCCTCCCGGATGGTTTTGAGCCAAAACTTCTGCGGCATCATTTGCTGAATAAATTAAAAGTCCTTTTAACAAATCTTCAAATAAAATTTCCTCACCCATGACAAGGTCCATTTTTTGTCCCGCAACATTTATTTTCCCAACCCTCAAAATTTGATCCAAACGGTAAGTATCAAGAGAAACTAATGCTGTTACAATTTTTGTAGTTGAGGCGGGAAGAAGTGGTCTTATCGGATCTTTTTCATAAAGCGTCACTCCTGAATCCAAATCAACAGCCATCGCAGATTGAGCCGATATTACAGGAAAACCGGAATTTTCCTTCAAAATAGGAAGTTTGGGATATATTTTATTATTTGATATTTTTATAGGTAAAAATGTTATGATTTTTTGACCATCGGAACTTATAGCTATTGCAGAGGTTGCTATAAAAACAAAAGAAAGTAAAGATAGATACAGCAGGTTATTTTTTTTCATGAATTACTTTCTTAAATTCTTCATTACATAAATATAAACCACGAAGAAAATGGTCAGCGATACAATTGCTAAAAGTGGTGTAGGAATATCATTTATTTGCATGTTTTAAAATTAAATAAACAGCCAAAACCATACCTGCTGTTGCAAGCGTTGCAATTGAATAAAGTTGCACTAAATTTTCAAATCCTGTACTCATTGTTTATATTTTCCCCTTAATTATAGCTGTTGCAAACAAAAGACTCAATGAAGCGAAACCAATTCCCCAACTTAACGAATATAATATTTCAATTTGACTTAGGCTGTTGTTTAAAAATATACCAACTACGCCACCCGTAAACCATGCAACTCCAATGTTTGCAAAAAAATTTGCAGTTAAATCTTTTAATTTCTCTCTTTTTAATTTCATTAGAAATCAATTATTTCTGGATTTTCAAATTTAAGATAATCCTCATACTTCATTTTAACTGATCTATCATGTCTTCCTGCATTAAAAACGATTTCATTATTATCGGAAAGACGAGAATCTACAATCGTTTTTAGTCCCAGAAGTGAACCAACTGGGGGTATTGAGCCAACATCAAGACCTGTTTTAGCTTTCACAGTTTCTTTTGAAGCCATAGCAATTTTAGTAAATCCTTTTTTGTTTTTTAGAAGTTCTAAATCAGCTTTCATATCAGCGGGCAACACTAACAAAACAAAATTATTGTCAGCTTGCAAAACCAGAGCTTTTGCACCTTGGTGAATATCCGTTCCCCTCACTTTTGCAGCTTCTTCACTAGTGAAAACTGGTTCATGTTCATATTTTTCAAAATCTATAGAATTTGATTTAAGCCCTGAAATAATTGAATCATATACACTTTCTCCATTTACTTTTTTATCTACCGTAGATAGCCTAACATCAACTCTCTCCATATCTCTTGGAAAAAGTGAGGCTTCTCTAACATTTTTAAGCTCTAGTAGTTTCATCGTCACTCTTTCAAGGCCAAATGAAAATCCACCCTCTGGTGGCATACCATATCTAAAACTCTGTAGATACAACTCAAAGTCGTCTGGGTTCATTCCTCTTGATTTAATAGCGTCAACAAGCGCCTGATAATCATTTATTCTTTGACTTCCTGAACAAATTTCAACACCCCTAAACAGCAAGTCGTATGACAAACTAACTTCAGGATTACTTGGATCAGGCATGGTGTAAAAAGCTCTCTTTTTTGTTGGAAAATGTGTGATAGTTACAAAATCACTTTTCTTTTCTTTAAGTGCCCACTTGCATATTTCTACTTCATCTTCTGGAGATAAATCTTTTTCACCCACGACCTTCCTACTAGTTCTTTTTTCAATAACTTCTTGTGCCTCTAACAATGTCAGTCTTGGAATTTTACCTTCGAGTGTGGGACTTTCTACATCATACAGGCTCATTTGATCGGAACTATTTTTGTAAGCATTTATTATCATTTCGGAACCAACAAATTCGACTGCATCCAACAATTCGTCGAAATCCTTGATAAATGCAATTTCGCAGTCCATCTGAACAACTTCTGACAAATGTCTGGTTGTAACAGACGGTTCTGCTCTATAAGCATGGGAAAAAAGATAAACCCGTTCAAAAGCACCTACCGCAATTTGTTTATATAACTGCGGACTTTGAGTAAGAAATGCTTTGTGATCATAGTATTTAATCTCAAAAACTTCGGACCCACCCTCGGTTGAAGAAGCTGAAATTGTTGGGACAAAAATCTCCTGACAGTTTAAATCTTCAGCAGCTTTTCTAAATGCTTTTGCAACTTCGTTTTGAACCTTAAAAATTGCGGATTGTTTTTGGTTTTTAAGAATAAGCGGTCTATTGTCCAGAAGTATCGGTAAACTAAGATCTAAATCTTTTTTACCCATATCAAAAGGTAATTCTTGAGCTTTGCTTAATATTTTTATTTCTTCAATTTGGAGTTCAATTTGTCCTGTTTCAATATCAGGATTTACAAGTTTTTCAGGTCGTTTTACAACTTTTCCAATAATTTCAATAGAAGATTCAGGAGTAACTTTTTCCAAGTTCGATCCTACACACTGCAAAACACCACTTCTGTCTCTTAAATCTATGAAGGATATTTTTCCATGATCACGAATTGTATTTACCCAGCCACAAAGCCTAACAACTTCATCAATTTTATTTACAGTATCTTTAACCAAAGTTCTATTCATATCTTGTATTTTAGATTTAAAACTATGTCTTGACAACTATTAACTATATTTTATAAACTTACAATCACATTATGAATTTTTCAAGGATTTACAAGACAATTATTTTTAACCTCTTTATATAGGGGTTTGTCTTGTCGTTAGTTAATAAATAGACAAACCTCTTAAAACAAGAGGTTTTTTTAAAATCCAAAATATGGATAAAAATAAAAAAACAAACGAGGGAGGTGATGATAAATGAAAGACCTATATAAAGGGCCAGGTCCTTTTGATGATGAAGAACCTAAAAAGGATCCGGTAGAACTAGGTGAATATACTCCTGCTGATCAGGCCCGAAGCTGGGATGTACCAGAAGATGAACTTAGTCCGGAAGTTCCCGAACCAAGACCTCCATCTGGGTTACCACGATCGTTTTGGAGAACTCTGGGTATTGGTAAAGAAGATTAATATTAATGCAAAATGATATCTTTAATTTTCAACTGTATTGAAGTTTTGGAGTTCCAGGTGTGTTCTTCTATTGAGTATGCTACATCTATGTACTTTGTACTTTGTACTTTGTACTGAGTGTTAAACCATATTGCATCAAGTTTTATTCCATTTTGTTCTAATTTTAGTTTTAGGTGTTTTCCGTCACTTCCTACCGTTTTTACTTCCAATATTTTAACTTTTTCTGACATGAATATTGGCTGACTATTTCCATATCCATATGGTTCTAATTTTTTTAATTCTTCTACTAAATCTATTGTTATATTTTCAAAATTTAATACTAAATCTATTTTTAGTTTTTTTTCTAATAATTCTTCTGTTAATTTAATATTTGCCAGTTCATTAATTTTTTTTCTAAATTCTTCTATTTTTGTAGTCGAAATTGAAAAACCCGCAGCCATTGTATGTCCCCCTCCTTCTAATATGAGATTTGTTTCTTTAATTGCTTCAATTATGTTAAACCCTTCTATTGACCTTGCAGACGCTTTTGAAACTTCCTTGTTTATAGAAATTACAATTGAAGGCTTATGGTATTTTTCTGTTAATCTTCCTGATGCTAGACCTATTACCCCCTCGTGATATTCTCCAGCTACTACCATTATTTTATCTTTATCACTTGTTTCTTCTAGTACTCGTGCTACTACCTCATCAACAATTTTTTGCCTTTTTGTGTTTGTTTCTGTTAAAGACTTAGAAAGATTTAAGGCTTTTAAACTATCTCTTGTACAGATTAATCTTAATGCTTCAATTGCATGAGAAAGCCTTCCCATGGCATTAATTCTTGGCGCTATCATAAAACCAACTTCATATACTCCTACTTTTGTAATACCTGAATCTTTAATTATTTGTTTTAATCCTAACCTTTTTGTATTGTTTAATTCTTCTAATCCATATTTAACAATTGATCTATTAATATTTGTTAATGGCATCTGGTCAGAAATTGTGCCAATACAACAAAGTTCCAACATGTCAAGGTCGAACCTTTTTAGGACTTGCTTTGAAGGTTCGACCTTATTAGAAATTTCTCTTACTAAAAACCATGAAAGTGCAGAACCACACACCTTAGTACTATGCAATATGCCATATGCATTAAGAGGTTGAGAACCTTTTGCGTGATGGTCGACAACAATTATATCAATCCCTAATTCTTTTGCTTTGTTAATTGCGTCGTAAGCAACGATGCCGTTATCCACACATATTATTAATTTAGCATTGAGATTTTTAGCATTTAGCATTTCAAAACTAGAAGTTTTGAGGCCGTATCCTTCAGTAAATCTGTCGGGAATATATGGCATGACATCGTAACCTAATTTATACATGCTTTCCCAAAGTATGGCTGTAGCACAAACTCCATCACAATCATAATCCCCAAAAATAACTACTTTTTCTTTTTTCTCTTTTGCAATCTGAAGCCTCTTTGTTATTTTTTTTAAATCCTTTTTTCTAATTCCTAATTCCTCAATCCTAATCTTTTCTGGTTTTTTTGGATTTAAAAAACTTTCAACTTCTTTATTTGTTTTTAAATTTCTGTTTTCAAGAATAGTTTCAACTATTTCTATATTTTGGAATTTTTGATTTTTTGGTTTTTTGAGTTTTTTAAGTATCTGCCACTTCATATTCTGATATAATAACATAGTATGCAATTTAATCTTCCAGATGAAGTAAAAAAAATACTCTCTGATTTTAGAAAAAATAATCACGAAATATATATTGTGGGGGGTGCCGTAAGGGATCTATTAATGGAAAAGACTGTAACAGACTGGGACTTTACAACTAATGCAACCCCAGACGAGATTTTAAAAGTTATTCCCGATGGTTTTTACGATAATAAATTTGGAACAGTTGGAGTAAAATTTGAGAATTTTAGTAAACCCTTTGAAATAACTACATATAGAACAGAATTTGGATATTCGGACAACAGAAGACCAGATAAAATAGCTTGGGGCAAGACACTTAAAGAAGACCTTGCGCGTAGAGACTTCACAGTGAACGCCCTGGCACTTCGCGCAGTACTAAGTATTAAGTACAAGGTACTAGGTACTGAATTGGTTGATTTATACAACGGTTTGGAAGACCTGAAAAATAAAGTATTAAGGGCAGTTGGGGATCCTAGTGAACGATTTAACGAGGATGCACTCCGTATGCTGAGAGCCGTTAGGATTGCGGGTGAATTAAAATTTGAAATCGAACAAAATACGCTGTCTGCCATTAAAAACAATGCCACTTTAATCAATAAAATTGCCAAGGAGAGAATAAAAGATGAACTTTTCAAGATTCTTAAAGGAGATAATTCCTACGACGGATTTATTCATTTAAAAGAAACAGGATTGATGGATCAAATCTTACCAGAATTAACAAAATGTTTTGGCGTCGAACAAAAATCACCTAATAGACATCATATTTATGATGTAGGAACTCATTTATTGATGAGTCTCAAACATTGTCAAAGCAGTGATCCAATTACTAGATTTGCAACCCTTCTTCATGATGTGGGCAAGCCTCAAACTTACAAAAAATTGGATAGCGAAGTGATTACTTTTTACAATCATGAGATAGTTTCGACTAAAATTGCACGAAACATTGCCGACAGATTAAGATTATCAAATGCAGAAAAAGATAAATTAATTAAACTTATCAGATATCATCAATTTACTGTCAGTGAACATCAAACTGATTCTGCTGTCAGACGATTTATCAGAAATGTCGGCCTTGAAAATGTAGAGGACATGCTTGAACTCCGCCGGGCTGATAGGTTAGGAAGCGGAGCTAGAGAATCATCATGGAGACTTGATGATTTCAAAAAAAGACTTATTGAGGTTCAAAAACAACCTTTTTCAATAAAAGATTTAAAGATAAATGGAAAGGATGTAATGGATACTTTAAATATCCCAAGTGGACCTAAAGTAGGTGAGGTTTTAGAAAAATTGTTTAAAGAAGTTGAAGAAAAAACAATTGAAAATGATAGAGATATTTTACTTTCAAAATTAAATATCTTTAAATATGAGTAGAACCTACTATTACAAAACTGTATCTGGAAATATTCCTGTGAAAGAATTTCTTGAAAAACTCTCAAATTCTCAACTGTCGAAAGTCTTACGCATACTTAAGGCTATTGAAAATAACAGTGTTCAAAATTCATTTCCATTTACTAAAAAATTATCAGGAACTAAATTATGGGAAATTAGAATCTTAGGAAAAGATAATATTAGACTAATCCATGCCATCATATATCATAAAGATATCCTTCTACTTCATGGGTTTTTTAAGAAAAAACAGAAAACTCCCATAAAAGACCTTAATATTTCTTTAAATCGATATCGTGATTGGATCACGAGAAATGGCAGTTGACAATGATATCATATATGGTATCATTTATTTATGAAAAGTAAACTTCTTTTATATAGTTTAGATGACCACTTGAAAGAACTCTTAAAAAATCCAGAGTTTGCTAAAGAGTGGAAAAGAAGTGAACCTGAATATTTGTTAGCTGATAGCTTAATTAAAGCCAGACTTCAGAAAAAAGTTTCTCAGAGAGATCTTGCTAAAAAAGTTAAAACATCACAGGCTGCAATTTCAAGAGTTGAAAGTATGTCAGGAAATCCATCATTATCGTTTTTGAAAAGAATCGCTCAAGCTTTAAATTCTAAATTGACTCTCAAACTCGAACCGATTTAATTGGTAGTCTTTTTATTGTGAGACCTATCTTCACCTGTTAAATCGTCGTTAAATAAAGATATGTCATCGCATGCAAACAAAAGTGAGTGTGGGGATCTAATTTAGATTGCTTCACTTTGTTCGCAATGACACATATTTTTTCTGTATGTATTCCCATGTAACAAGAAATGGGATTGCAACAAATGGAGATGAGTAAGTTCCTGAAACTGTCCCTATTAAAAGGGCTAAACCAAACCATTTAATTGTCTCCCCACCCAAAAGAATCAGAGATAAAAGCATAAAAATTATAGTTAATGAGTTATTGACTGATCTAACCATTGTTTCTGTAATCGCCTGATTTGCTATAAGCTCCAAGTTTTCAGTTGACGATAATTTCAATTTTTCTCTAATTCTGTCAAAAACTACAATTGTGTCGTGAACTGAAAACGAAAGGGTGGTTAATACTGCAGTTACAAAAAGAAAATCAATCTCAGCATTAAGAAAATGGCCAAATAATGAAAATGATCCAATCAGTACCAACATATCGTGAAGCATAGCAAGAACAGCAGAAATTCCAAATTTTACACTTCTAAATTGAACTGTAATCCAAAGTAAAATAAGGACAGTTGAAATACCAACAGCATAATATGTCTTTTTTATAAGCTCTGGGCCAATTGAAGGTCCAACCACCTCAAAAACCTCTTCAATTGCTCCTTTTGACTTATACTCATTTCTGATTTTATCCACCTCCTGAATTGTCTTTATCCCCTCTTTTATGTTTAAAATCTCTCCATTTTCAAGTTTATAAACAGCCTTTACTCCTCCAGTAAAATCAATTGACAAACTTAGCCCCCACTTGAAGAGACTGTATAATCCCGATGATATAAAAACCAAGGATATCGTCAAATATAATAACTTGTATTTCATCCAATTCATAATCAATAAATAAAAATAATTACCAATAAACCAATCGCAAATTTCCAATATTGAGCATTTGTATTTATTTGATATTTGTATTTATTTGTCATTTCTTATGAATAGTCTAAGTAAACTACGGCTTACAACTATTCCTGTAAACAAACTTATACCTATACCCAAAGCTAATGTTATTGCAAAACCGCGAACAGGTCCTGAAATATGCAAAAAACCCCAATCTAGCGGATTTGCCAGAATAAATGCCGCAACTAGTGTTGCAATATTTGCGTCTCTTATAGAATCCCAAGCCTTGCCAAAAGAAACTTCCATTGCCGTCTCCAACGATTTTAACTTTATTTCTTCTTTAAGTCTTTCAAAAATCAAAATATTGCTATCAACCGCCATTCCAACTGTCAGTAGAAACCCTGCAATTCCGGGAAGAGTAAGCGTAATCGGGATAATTTTATAAATAGCAATCGTAATTATGGCAAAAATTAAAAGAGAAATTACCGACACAATTCCATATCTGCCATAAATAAGAATCATAAAAATAGATATCATTATAAGCCCAATTATTCCAGCTTTTAGACTTTTATTAATCGAGTCCACGCCAAGAGACGCTCCTACAGTCTTCTCTTCAACCAATAAGACAGGAACAGGAAGTGCGCCAGCATTTAGCTGAGTTTCTAACTTTTCTGCCTCTTCCAGTGTAAATTGTCCTGAAATTTGTGCCTTACCGCCGGTAATTTTCTCATTTACAAGCGGCGATGAAACGATTTCATTATCTAAAAGTATAGCCAGAGGCTTGCCTATATTTTCTCCCGTTATTGTCTCAAATTTTTTGGAACCTTCGTCATTAAATTCAATCGCCACGGCAGGTTTTCCTGTATTTTGATCAAAAATCGTTTCAGCCGATTTCAAATCCGCTCCTGTCAAATTTGTTGGTATTAGCCCAACAATTTCAGATGATGCGGTTGCTTCCGATTCAGAATTAGGTATAGCAAAAACAAGCTGAGCAGTTTTTCCGATTAATAATGTTGCCTCTTTTGGATCAGTAATCCCAGGAAGCTCCACTATTATTCTATCTTTGTTTTCAAAATTGGACGAATATACATTACTTTCAGACACACCAAACAAATTGACTCTTTTTTCAATTACAGTTCTTAAGGATTCTAGTGCTTTGTCCTTTATGGATAAATCAACTCGACTAGTATCTGCCTCAAAAACAAGGCGGCTTCCTCCCGCCAAATCAAGTCCTAGTGAAAACTTAAAACGGGAATCAAAAAAACTCACATATAGTGAGACGCCAACAATTGCTAAAATTAGAAGTAATTTAACCAATAAGCTCTTCTTCATCTCCGATAATCATAGTTCTACTGGCTGTTAAAATGCCAAGTAAAAACGGGTCCCTTCTCTTTTTTCTATAATCTAGTTCTTCCCTACTCATTACTGTGTAATTTATATCTCTACCCAGTTTTGATTCGTAAACTCTTACTATTGCGGCCAACTCAGGCAAGACAATGTCGCCAACTACCAAAATTTCGACTTCGTCGTCTTTTTTCCTGGATTTCCCTCTAGAAAATCTACCGGAAAACATAATGTAAGAAACTTTTCCAAGTTTTGATTTTGATTCAATTAACTGTTTTCCCAAACCTGTTTCTTTGGAAACAATAGACAAAATATCGCCAAAAAGAGGATAATCACTGCGTACAAAATAGTAAACCCTGTTCCCCCTTTGTTCTTTCTTGAGAATTCCAGCAGTTTCAAGCCTTATCAATTCTCTTCTTACTGCATTTATTTCTTCACCAACCTCTCTAACGATTCCTCTAACATGGTACATTTCCTTTAAATTAGAGTAAAAAAGATTTAAAATTTTAACTCTGACTTTTGAAGTAATAACATCTGAAATATTGGCCATATTGTTTACAATAATTATACAATATTATTTTTAAAAATGAATGGGGTAGTTAATAACTAATACGATTTCCCGACGGAACGACAGAAATCCAAGTCCGACCTCTAACAAATTCGATTTCATCGCCATTTTTATCTAAAAATAGAGTCCTATCAAAGCCTGTTTTTTTCTCCCATGTTCCTTCAATTACCTGTCCATTTTGAAAAACCAAAGCCTCACCCTCGCCTGTTACCTGGTAAAACATGTGCATGTTTTTATCAACCGGTCCCTTTTCTTTGGCAAACATAATAACCACATTCTTTGCAGTTAGCGGCAGTTGAGTTTCGAGGTCTTTGTGTTCCTGACCGCCAGTATATCTGAAATACGCATTTTTACTCTGATCGTATTTCCATAAAACATCATAATCAGCTTTGCCATCCCAAAATGCATAAGATATTTCAGACGCCTTTGGAGTTTGTGGTTTGTCATCTGCAAATTTCCAAGGCTTAAAATCCTCATCCCAAGCCTTGCCGTCTTCATCCTTATAATTTAACTTCCGCTTTGCGGCCTGTTCATAGGCGGCATCAAGAGACGCCATCATTGTATGTTCTGTCGCTATTTCACGACCCAATCTTTCATAATTTCTCCAAAAAACAGGAAAGGCAGAATCATATGTTGTGTCAAAGTCATTACCCCTCGGCACTCTCCAACCGATTGTTTCCAAATATTCAAGTGCCCTGACCTCCTTGGTAGTGTCTCCGCTCCCCGAGTAGTTATTGGCACCGCCTACATGCATAAATATTGGCTTATCTCCATATTCCATGGCTAAATTTATAAAATATATTCTTGCGGACCTAACGGGTGCAATCTTTACTTCCTCAGCTAATGTGTTGCAATAAAAAACTGGCATAAACCGCGTTATTCCACCCTCAGCCACTGCCTCATAGATAACGTCTGCGTAAGACAAACCCGACTGGGGCCTTGCGTCGGTTGAATTTTCAATCATTGCAATAATTGGCCGTTTTTTCTCCCAAGACTGCCTCTCTTCTTTGGTAAAATATGCTCCGTTTATTGGGCACTCTTCGGTTTTCGGTTTTGATAAATCAATTCTCGAGACTTTGCCCGACGGACTAATTGTATTTTTCCTCCCGGTTTCACCTTTGCCCAAAAATGTAAAGCCTGCCAAAGATACACCCGTTGAAACAAGGTATAAACCCAAAAAGCCTAATACCAGCATAAAATTTTTAGAAGACATAATTATTTCTAGTTTTTTCATTTTTTCATTATTTTAATGCCTTGGCAAGTGCCTTTTCTTCATCTTTTGATAATTCAACAGTACTTTTGCCAGATTTTATTTCCTTCAAATAAAGCCTTGTCCTCTCCCTGCTATGAAGGCTTGTGACAATAATGCCATTCTTGTTTCCATCTAGAAGTGCCATAGAAAAACTGTTTCCACCTCCAGTGTCGTTAAAAGGGTTAAATTTAACCACTCCAATTTTACTAAAATCATTTAATGAAATCTCTTTAAAACTTAAAATGTCGCGCTTTATATCTTTAATATCTGACAAGGACGCCTCTTGGAGGTTTTCAATCTTTTTAATGGCTTTTAGAAAATCTCCATCTTTGGCATTTAAAAACAAATTTTTAAGTCTTAGATAAAGCCATACTAAAAAAACCGTCAGTCCAACAAGCCAAACTGTTGCCAAAATGAAAAACGATAATGTAATATTCATGTAGCTTAAAAATAGGATACATAAAAATTATGGCAAAAAAAAGAACAAAAAAGCATAAAAATAAAGCTCATATACAGCCTGTCAATACCCAATTGAATTACAAGTTCCAAGTTCCCGCCGCACAACAACTTAACCACAAAAATTCCAAAAATACGGAAATAAACATCGAAACAACCTTAGACAAAAAAGACCTTATAAAAAGTTTGATTTTAGCCTTGTTAATCGTGATTTCCCTTGTGGTGATATACTGGGTTTCGAAATAGGCACCTGGGGACTTGCCCCAAGCTAGCCGAAAACGAAGGGGGTGATTTAAATATGGCGATGTACTGCGTAAAGTGTAGAACTAAAAGAGAAGGTAAAGACGCACAAGCTGTCACAATGAAAAATGGCAAAAAAGCAACAAAGGCAGTTTGTGAAGTTTGCGGAACTACAATGTTCAAAATTGGCGGAAATTAATTTTGAGCCAGTTTTTAAATCCTTCAGGAAGCACTACAAACTAGTGCCTCTTGAAGTGTTTTCTGTAAACCCATACGATACCCTGATTTCAACATTGCTTTCTTCTAGAACTAAAGATGAAGTGACATTCGAAGCATCAAAAAGACTTTTTAAAAAAGCTCCGAACTTAAAAAAATTATGTCAATTAAGTGAATTAGAGATTAGAAATTTAATATATCCTGTGGGATTTTACAAAACCAAGGCAAAATATTTGACAGCCATAGCAGGGTTGCACCCTGCTTTTATCCCAAAAACACGACAGGAACTTATGAAACTTCCTGGTGTTGGTAGAAAAACCGCAAATTTGGTTTTAAATCGCGCTTTTGGTATTCCGGCCGTGGCCGTTGATATCCATGTTCACAGAATCAGTAATCTACTGGGTTGGGTAAAAACAAAAAAGCCCGAGGAAACTGAAAAAGAACTTATAAAAATTCTTCCTAAAAAATATTGGAAAGATATAAACCGTCTATTTGTCTCAATTGGCCGTCAGTACACCACAACAAAAAAACTCGTAGAATTTTTGGGAAATGAAAAATTAATTTAGCTTTCTAAAAAAATTGTAACGGGTCCATCAAGAACCGCTGTTATCTCCATATTATCTCCAAAACTGCCACTTTTAACCTCTATACCTTTGTATCTTAATCTATCAATAAAATATTTATACAGTTTTTTAGCTTTTAATGGATTCTCTGATTCAATGAAACTCGGTCTATTCCCATCTTTTGTATTTGCATTGAGTGTAAATTGTGAAACTACTAAAATTTCTTGTTTAGAATCAATTACTGATAAGTTCATTTTTTCGTTTTGATCAGAAATAATCCTTAATTTAGAAATTTTTTCAACTAATAAGTCCGCATTTTCCTTGGTATCTCCTTTTTTAACTCCAAACAAGACAAATAGACCTTTTTTAATTTCACCCGAAATTTTTCCAGTCTTAATTACTTTTACACTTGCTCGTTTTACTCTTTGAATTACCAATTTCATTTGTGACTAAAGTAACTATATATTTTTGGTTTTAGAGGCTGATAAGCCAGGTTCTGTTTAATATTGACAATAATCTATCTACGCCCTCATGCCTTAGGCCGCATCGCAAATGCGATATTGGGAAGACATCCAAATATCGGCCAATTCGGAGGTTGCAGTGGGGAGGATTGCCCGTTTCACTCCCCCGACAAGCGGGGGACTCGTCTCTGTTGCTCTGACTGTATTCCCCCGCCGATGGCGGAGAAACCCCTTGCCTTGCGGCAAGGCACCCTGTCTTCTACTGCCTGGACTTTCCTCTCCGTTAAATAACGGGGCTATTGTCCCACCTCTAAAACTAGACTGTATTTTACCAAAATTGGACTTATTTAGAAAGTTTTGAAGATACCAAGCTCTGAATTATTATGACAACAGGTACCGAAACAATCATCCCAACTACTCCAGCTAAATTAAAACCAATCGCTAAAGCAATCAAAACAATAATTGGAGGAACACCTGTTGATTTCTCCATGACTTTGGGTACAAAAACATAATTTTCAAGTTGTTGAATTAAAAGAGATAGACCAATAGACGCAAATCCTAAGAAGGGAGAAATACTAAAACCCAAAATTGCAGCAGGAACCGCCGCGACTATTGGGCCAATATATGGAATTATTTCCATTATTCCAGCAAAAATAGCTAACGGCAGAGCATAGGGAATTCCTAAAAGCAAAAGGCCAAAATAGGTTAAAACCCCTATTAATAACATTAGAAACAACTGACCCCTTGCCCAACCTCCAAGTTTTCTTTCCAGATCATCAATTACTAAGGCAATTTTTTTGGAATTATCTTCTCCGAACCAATCCTCTAAATTATTTTCCAAATTATCCCGCGTTAATAGAAGATAAAAAGCCAAAATTGCAACTGTTAAAATGCTTATGACATTGCCAAAAAGCGATAATATTGATTTTATTATCTGTCCTGGAATACTACCAAGTTGTGAAGCAAATTCTTTTAAAATATCCTCACTTATATACTGCTCGAGTTTAAGTTTTTGGATATATCCCGGAAGATTGCTTGCCAGATTTGTTGTCTGCTCAACTAATGGCGGAATTATTGAACTGACAGCTAAACCTAAAATGCCGAAAAGTAGTAGATAGGAGACCAAAACAGATAAGCCTTTTGGGATCTTATATTTTGACAGTTTTGTTACAGCAGGATTTAAAATCGCCATCAGCAAAAGCGCAACAAAAAGCTGCAACAATATATCCCTTATTTGGAAAAGAAGCCACAAAAAACCAACAAAAACCGCTGTAAAAACAATTGTCTTATGAGATATTTCAATTTTTCTAGGCATTTCACATATCGTACCATTTTCTGACTATTTTTTCTATTCTTTGATGTAAATTTAAATCTCCAACATTAAACCATTTTATTTGTCTATCTTTCTTAAACCATGTTATCTGCCTTTTAATATATTTCATTTCACTGCTTAACCAGTTTCTCAAAAATTCTTCATAAGTAAGACCTTTTTTTAAGAAATCTTCAGCTTCTTTATAACCAATTGCTCTCATGGACTGATTTTTCCAAGAAATTCCTTTCCGGAGTAAAGATTCAATTTCTTCAATAAATCCTTTATTTATTCTATCCTCAATTTTTGTCTCCAACCTGTTTTTCAAAATATCTATATTTTCCGCCAATCCAATTCTTAAAAAATCCACCTCATTCGCTAGCAGTTTGCTCTTTTTTTTAATTATCTTGCGGTTTTTGGAATTCTCTAAATTCCAAATTGCTATTTCTATTGCCCTTATCAAACGCCTTTTGTTTTTTTTATCGGAGAAATTCAATTTAGCTGCCCTGCCTCCATCCAAAACTGCAAGTTTTTCAAAAAGTTGGTCAGTAGAATAATTTTCAAGCTCTTTTCGCAGCTGTACATTTTTAGGAACATCTAAAGTTTCAATTCCGCCCGTTATACTTTTTATATAAAATCCCGTCCCGCCGACTGCAATCGGCAATTTATTTCTTGACCAAATATCTTCTATCGTTTTTTTTGCAAATTTAAAAAACTCAAAGACACTATAATCATAACTTGGCTCGACTAAATCATACCCGTGTATTTTGACCTCTCCTGTTTCATCCCATTCCTTGCCGGTCCCAATA
Source organism: Candidatus Microgenomatus sp. (assembly GCA_020724585.1). Lineage (GTDB taxonomy): Bacteria > Patescibacteriota > Microgenomatia > UBA8517 > UBA8517 > DYGS01. The sequence goes on along the minus strand of DYGS01000001.1, from coordinate 192,034 downwards.
TCCATGTATTTATAAACCTGTCTTGAGTCAGAAGAGATAATCTCCCCATTAAATTTCTTTGCCAAATATATTCCAAGTTTTGTTTTCCCCACTCCCGTCGCACCACAAATAATTAGAAGTTTTTTCATTTAACTGCTTGCACTAGTATACTTCTTCAGGGCCAATTGCCAAAATTTAGTTGAGAGAGTAAAAAGAGATACTCCAAAAATTAGAGCTGACAATACACCCACAGGACTTACTAAACCAATCATAGCTTTAGCTGGAACCGTTGTCATAATCCCAATTGGCACAAAAACTAAAAGCAAACTTTTTATCGGTTCTTTATAAATATCAATTGGGAATCTGCCCATTGAAAGGATATCTCTATAAATCATAACCAAATTATCAACCTCTAAAGTAATAACGCCAAAAGCCAAAACAAAAATATGAAATGCCGCCGAAATTATAAGACCGTTTAACAAAAGGGCTGAGTAATAAAAGACATTGGCAAAATTTGAAAACACGGGAGTACCAAAATAAAAAATCAAAAAAATAATTGGGGGAATAGTTATCAAATCCAATAGATCCGGTCCACCCATTAAAACTCTGAAGAGTGAATTTGTTGGTTTCGATAAAATCAAATCCAAATCTCCGCTTATAACAAGCTGTCTGAATGTGTAGACATTTCTGAAAAAGAATTGACCGGCAACATCAACAAATAAATAACTTACTGCAAAAAATAATATCTGGTCTTTTGTATAGCCCAAAAAACCTTGTGTCTGATTTGTTAAAAAATAAAGAAACAAAAAATAAAAAAAATATCTGATTAGCTTGCCCGTTAAAAATATTGCTATCGCCCCTCTTTTAAATATCCATCCCAAAAAAGAGTTTTTTGCCATTACAAGCCAAATTTTAAAATAATAAATAAATCTTATCTCTTTCATATATCACCTTCCTGATGAGTCATAAACCAATAAACCTTTATGCCAAACAATTTTAGTTACTCGAAAAAGAATAAATACCCAAAGTGTTGAAATCAGAGCACTTTGAATAAGATTTATCTCCGATCCTCCTAAATATACTTTGATCGGAACATATACAAGGTAGGGAAAAGGTGTAAATTTTAAAATTTCAAAAAATATTTTTGGGAAAATATCCAAAGGAAAAACAGCACCAGAAAAAAATTCAACTATTATTGCAACTATCAAAAACTGGGCTCCCCAGCCAAGCTCGGGAAGCCAAAAAGGAACAAAACTAGTTAAAATCAATAAATTAAAAAATATAAAAATTGCTGTTATGCAAAGATAAACAAAAATTAGCAGATTTACAGGATTTGTCTGCAAATATATATCGGGACGCAGGACTATAAAAAGAATAATTATTTCAAAAATTGAAAATATAACATGCAGGGCTTTAGATGCAAAATCACGCATTAACCAATATTTAAAAAAACTGATGGGCTTTAAAAGATAATTGGACAGATCTCCATTTGAAATAATTCCCGCAATATCACCCGACTTCGAAGACAAAGTAATGGAGCGGAAAAGAATCAACAAAAAAGCATATGTCAACATCGCACTCTTTGTATAGCCAAAATGATTGCCAACTGTTGTATCAAAAACACTACTCCACAAAAAGAAAAAAACTAATATATGAATAATATTTCTAAATCTTCCTAATACGAAATTCAGTTTATACACAAATTCTTGTTTTAACGCCAATTTAAAACTCGATAAATACTTAGTCATCCTTCTTTAGCTAGTTCACCCTTAAAAACTCTTCTTATTACATCTTCAATCGGCGGTTCTTCGATACTTAAATCACTTAACTTAATGCTCTGCAATATTTCAGCCGCCACAAAAGCAGTGGTTTCTCTTGGAACAGAGATTGAAACCTCGCGAGGCGAATATTTCTTAATTTCGCCAAAACCTTCAAATATCTCCTTTTTGGCTTCATCCTCAAGAGTTAATTTGATTATTTTTTCTTTGGCGAATTTTTTGGATAGATCCTCCAGCGGTCCATCATAAATAATTATTCCTTCATCAATTACTATTACTCTTCTTGTTAAATCAATTAAATCATTCATATTGTGAGAAGTTAAAATTATTGTTGCTCCATTTTTACGATTGTATTCATAAATGAAATCCCGTAACGCCTGCTGCGCTACTAAATCAAGACCGATTGTTGGTTCATCCAAAAACATTACTTCAGGCTTGTGGATTAGAGAGGCTATTAACTCCATTTTCATTCGTTGCCCTAAAGATAGCTTTCTAACTTGAGTTTTTAATAAATCTTCCACATTTAAAATTTCTACAAGATCAGATAAATTCTTTTGGTATTCTTTATCGGGGATTTCATAAATTTCTTTATTAAACTCAAAACTATCAATAACAGGAAGATCCCACCAAAGCTGATTTTTCTGACCCATTACTAGAGATATTTTTTTAAGATAATCATAGCTTTTTTCCCAAGGGTCAAAACCCAAAACCGATACAAAACCTGAGGTGGGGTGGATAAGTCCCGATAAAATTTTCATTGTTGTGGTTTTCCCTGCACCATTAGGACCAATAAAACCAACCAGCTCGCCAGATTGAACAGTAAAAGATACCCCTTTTAAAGCGTGTATAGTTTTTTTTGTTGGATTTGCAATAGAAGATATAAAGCCAACAAAACCAGACTCTTTCTGAGATATTTGGAAATTTTTGATCAAACGATCAACTATTATTGCCTTCTCCATTAGCAAAAGTTATTATACCACCCTTTATCTTGAAACTTGTCTTTTGAGAGTTTTACCTGGAGTAAATTTTGGAGCCCTATGAGTTTTAATCGTTACCATTTTGTCGGTCTTTGGAATTTTAACAGTCTTTCCCTTCATTGAAATAACTCTGAAAGTACCAAATCCGGAAAGAACAACTTTTTCACCCTTAGAAAGCACTCTCCCTATTTCTGCCAAAAACACTTCTATTGCCTCCTCGGCTCCCTTTTTGGTTAAATGAGCTTTTCTTGCTACCTGATCGACAATATCTCTTTTTGTCATATATGCACCTTATGATACTATTTAGCCTTGGTTGTGTCAACAGCACGCACTTCGCGAACTGCAGTTACTTTTATTTGCCCCGCGTACTCCGCTTCTTTCTCAAGTTTTTTAACTATCTCATGAGTCAAAATAGTTAGCTTATCATCATCAACTTCATTAGGATTAACAAAAACACGGACATCGCGGCCTGCCTGAAATGCATAAGCGGTCTCCACACCATCAAAACTTTTGACCAAAGCCTCAATTTTATCCATTCTTTTGACATAACCCTCGTGCGGTTCATACCTGGCTCCAGGCCTTGAACCTGACGCCGCATCAGCTATCCAAACTATATAACTTTCAATTGATGAAAATGGCTTGTCTTCATGGTGTTCTGCAACACAATTTACAACTTCCTTGGGAATTCCATATTTTTTAAGTGTTGCGACTCCTACATCAATGTGATTTCCTTCTTCATCGGTGACTACTTTTCCAATGTCGTGGAGCAAACACCCAAGTCTTACAACATCAACTTTTGCACCCAGCTCTTCTGCAATTGCAACACCAATTTTAGTTTCTTCAATAGTATGGTGACCTAAATTTTGACCATATGATGTTCTAAACTTGAATTTGCCTAGGAGTTTAATAAGTTCAACAGGTAAATTATAAACTCCGCATTCCTCGGCAATTCTTTTACCCTCTTCCAGTAAAACAACATCCAAGTCAGCCCTCACCTGTTTAAAAACTTCCTCAATTCTCGAAGGCTGAATTCTTGAATCTTTAATTAGTATCTCTAAGGCCCTTTTGGCAATTTCTCTCCTTATTGAATCAAATGATGAAATTCTTATTTCGTTTGTTTCGTCTATCAAAATCTCAACTCCGCCTTCTTTTTCAATTGCTCTAATGTTTCTCCCTTCGGCGCCTATTATTCTCCCTTTTACTTCTTCATTAGGAACAATAATTGATGAAACAGTATATTCTGCAACAAATGAAGTAACTCCATGTTTTAGACTATCTGCTAAAATCTCCTTAAACTTTTCCTGCGATTCAAGTTTAATCTTTTCCTGAGCCTGTCTTATTCTTTTGGCAATTTCGGCAGTTAATTCTTTAGAAACTTCTTCAAGAAGCACCTTTTTAGCTTCATCAGCTGTCATTTTAGAAACTGCTTCTAGTTTTTTAATATAATCATTTTGTGTAGCCATAAATAACGGAGAGTCTCTCTGAAGCAAATTTGTTTAAAATTTTACTCATATCTATCTCCTGTCTTATATTTTATCACATCATTTATCACATTCCAATCATATCCTTTACTTAGCAAATATTGGGAAATTTTTTGTTTCCTTGTTTTTTCATCGTATTTTTGCCATTTATACCTTTTTTTAGCTACTAGTTCTTTAGCAATTTTTAATTCATCTATCTCCATCTTATTAAAAACTTCTTCTAATATCTCTTTACTTATACCCTTAATTTTTAACTCGTAAACAATAGATTTTTTGGATTTACCTTGACTAATTCTTGATTCGATCCAAAACTTTGTAAATTCAAAATCATCTAAAAGATTTAGATTTTTAATTCTTTCTATTATGTATCGATGTTTTAATACATCGATACGCTTTCGCTTTAAATAATCGACTACTTCTTTTTCAGATCTTGGTCTTATATTTATAAATTTGAGGATTCTATTAAAAATTTTGTCGTCCATCTATTCTTCTTCATCTTTTTCTTCCTCACCTATTTCCTTTGGGAGTTTTGTACCTGAAGTTGCCAATTCTCTGATTTTTTTCTCAAGTTCTATTGCGAATTTTTCATTTTCTTTTATATACAGTTTTGCTCCTTCTCTCCCTTGAGCCAAAACTTTACCTTCATAGTTAAAGAATGATCCTGATTTTATGATTAACCCCAGATCAACTGCGACATCCAAGAAATTGCCTGATTTACTAATACCTTCATCGTTCATGATATCAAATTCAGCAACTTTTAAGGGAGGCGCTACTTTATTTTTAACAACTCGGACTCTTGATCTTGTCCCAATAACATTATCTCCGTCTTTAATGGATTCAACTCGTCTTATGTCAAGCCTGACAGAAGCATAGAATTTCAAAGCCATTCCTCCAGTTGTTGTCTCAGGATTTCCAAACATTACACCGATCTTCTGACGAAGCTGATTTGTAAATATCAAAACTGTTTTGCTTTTACTTATTGCTCCGGTTAATTTTCTTAAAGCCTGACTCATTAACCGCGCCTGAAGCCCCATAACTGCGTCACCCATTTGTCCCTCAAGTTCAGCTCTTGGAACAAGCGCCGCCACAGAATCGACAACGATAACATCTAAAGCTCCACTTCTAACTAAAGTCTCCGTAATTTCTAGAGCTTGCTCCCCTGTATCTGGTTGAGACAGCAAAAGTTCGTCAAGGTTAACACCAATTGTTTCAGCTCTTACAGGATCAAGTGCATGTTCTGCATCAACAAAGGCGCACTGCCCTCCCATTTTTTGAGCTTCTGCAATGACAGACAAGGCCAAAGTTGTCTTACCTGAAGCCTCAGGACCATATATTTCAATTATCCTACCTCTTGGCAAACCGCCAACACCAAGTGCCAAATCAAGAGCAATCGACCCAGTTGGGATAACATCTATTTTAATATCTTTGGTGCCTTCACCAAGTTTCATAATTGACCCCTTGCCATATTGCTTTTCAATTTGCTCCATGGCAATTTTTATAGCTTGAAGTTTTTGTGCAGAACCTTCCTGTTTTATCGGGGCAGAAGTAATGTCTTGCTTTTTCTTCGCCATATTGCTTCTTACAAGATATTACGAACTTTCCCCAAATGCAATAGGGGAAATGTCGGGGATCTGAGAATTGAACTCAGGCCGGACGCACCCCATGCGCCCATTCTACCGTTAAACTAATCCCCGTAGTAATATTTTAACAAACAAATTTACTCATATCTAATAGCTTCGATTGGGGAGAGTTTGGCGGCGCGGCGGGCAGGGAATACCCCAAAAACTATCCCAATAATTGACGAGACTATTACTGCAACTAAAATTGCTGTCAAATTAAGACTTGCAGGAAAGAAAAACCTGACTATAAAAACTATGATTCCCGAAAGTATCAACCCAACTATTCCACCCAAAAGCGATAATATCACTGATTCCATTAAAAACTGCAAAAGTATATCTCTTTCAGTCGCCCCAATTGCTCGCCTGATTCCTATTTCTTTGGTTCTTTCTGTAACAGTTGAGTACATTATATTCATAATTCCAATACCTCCCACAAACAGCGATATTGAACCGATTGCAATTAAAATAGTATTAATAATCCCAAATATCTGATTCACAGATGACAATATCTGCGATTGTTCGGTAACTGAAAAGTCATCTTCATCATATCTTTTCAAAAGAGCTTCTTTTGCACCCACTTTAACCGATTGAATTGAATCCTCGGAATCAGTACCCAGATAAATTGCAAAAAAAGTTTTATTAGGATTTAAACTTCCAAAAGTTGAAGTATACGGTACAAATATTCCATCATCCATTTGTCTGTCTCCCTTCTTTTTAGCAACGCCTATTATTTCAAATCTTATGTCGCTCGCTTTGACTGTTTTTCCTACAGCACTTAAAGGATCTGCAAACAATTTTTCAGCCATTGTATAACCCATAACACCCTTTTTTGCCCTGCCCGTCAAATCACTTTTATTAAAGGTTCTGCCCTCTTCGATTTCTATATTCATCACTTCAAACGCCTCATCTGAAGAACCATTGATATACCCCGCTTTCTTTTCTTTTCCATTTGATATGGCCATACTTTTGGAAAAAAGTGGAACGACATATTTGACATTACTAACTTTTTTCAAAGTTCGAACATCCTTTTCATCAAAATTTGCTCCACCTGCAAACCCTGCGCCAAAGTTTCCTCCAGTACCACTGTCTTCTGAAAATACATTGCCTGGAAAAATTATTAATAAGTTTGCACCCAAACTTTCAAATTGTTCCTCAATATAATTTTTTAAACCAAGACCTAATGCAATTAACAAAACAACAGACATTACACCAACCATAATTCCAAGAGAGGTTAAAAAAGTTCTGACTTTGTTTCTTTTAAAATCGTCAAACGATGACGCAACTAAATTTTTATATTGGTTCATATTATTTTGTTTAGTATTTGTTTACAACCTTGCCGTCTTTTATATATATTCTTCTTCTTGTTCTGTCGGCAACATCTTTTTCGTGGGTAACTATTACTACTGTTACTCCCGTTTTTTTATTTAAATCTTCCAATATATCCAAAATCTCATCACCTGTTCTGCTATCTAAATTCCCCGTCGGTTCATCAGCTAGAATCAGGTCTGGATCCATAATTAAAGCTCTTGCAATGGCAACTCTTTGTTGCTGTCCACCTGATATTTTATTTGGATAGAAATTAAGCCTTTCCTCCATACCGAATTTGATAAGCAAATCTTTCGCTTTCTTCTGCGGATCAAACTTAAGCTTTTCTTTGCTATAAATTGCGGGAAGCATAACATTTTCCAAAACTGTTAGCTTGTTTATTAGATTAAACTGCTGAAAAACAAATCCTACAAAGGTGCTTCTGATTTTGGATATTTGATTATCATTTAATTTTGAAATATCATCACCTTTTATTTCTACTATCCCTGAAGTGGGCTTATCTAAAAGCCCAATTATATGCATTAAAGTAGACTTGCCCGATCCCGATGAACCCAAAATGCTTATATACTCACCCTTTTTAATAGTCAAAGAAACGCCATCTAAGGCTTTTACCAGATCTTCTCCAAGATAATAAGTTTTATAAACATTTAAAAGTTTAACCACATTAATCAAAAACCAACTGGCCTTCTTTTAGATCACCTTTAATTTCAATATAATCTTCTGATTCTATTCCTGTTTCAATATATTGTCTTTGTCCTTTTTTGTTTATTTTTATAAATTTACCCTGTTTATCTTGTTTGACATAATTTAAAGGAAGATATAAAACATCATTTTTTTCAGAAATTATAAATTTAGCATCACCTGTCATTGCAATTTTAAATTTACTATCACTTAAAGTTATGTTTTTAAAATCAACTTTTACAGAGTAAGTGGATCCCGCCTCGCCAATACTTGGAACAAAAGATATGTTTGAAACTTTTCCTTCAAATGTTTTTTCCTCAAACGGGTCAAGAACTATTTCAACTCTTTGCCCCAAGTTTAACTTGGTTACTTCAATTTGATCCGCCAAAACTTTGAAATACATTGTAGACGGATCAATTACCTCAACCTCAACAGCCCCGGCTGTTGTAAAAACATTTGGAAAAGGATGAGCAAGATAAGTCACTATGCCGCTAAACGGTGCATAAAGAAACGCCCCATCTAAATTTCTTTTTGCTTGAATTACTGCTTCATGGGCTTTATCTTTATTTGCCTCAGCTGTAGTTCTTTGGTCTTTTTGAGCAAATGTCTCATCATTATCATTATTTTTAACTTGGTCCAAAACATTCTGTGCTGTCGCTTCATAGAGTCTTAGGTTGGAAAGGGCAATCTGGTAACTTGAATTTAAAATTGTCGTATCTAACTTACTCAAAAGTTTTCCTTTGTTAACTTTATCTCCCTCTTTAACACCGACAAAAACAATTTTTCCTGAAGTTTCAAATGAAAGTTTTGCGTGATTTACGGCGTCAATTTCCCCAGATAAAATCATTTCCTCCTGTAAATTTCCCTTTCTTATTTGAGTCGATTCGATATTTTTATTTTTTCTCCCCCAAAATATCCAGGATATAAAAGCAGTAACTACTAAAAAAACCAGTATCTTCTTCCAATGTTTTTTGACAAAATTTTTTAATCTTGGCATGTTTTTATGCCCTCTATCTCTTCGGGGATTGCTTCTTCCTTCTTGATTTACCACCTGTACCTACCATCCTTCTCTGTCTTTCTCTAGGGTCTCTTTTTAAGTATCCTGCTTTTTTAAGCAAACTTTTGTATTTTTCCTTGTCAATCTTGACTATTGCCCTCGCAATTCCATGTACAATTGCAGCAATTTGACCCGATTTGCCACCGCCAGCAACCTTTGCACTAAAATAATATTTATCAGTCAAACCGACTAGATCAAACACTTTACTAATCAATAATCTATCAACCTTGTTTACAAAATAATGCTCAATATTTTTTCCATTAATAACACTTTCGCCTTTGCCTTTCAAAAGACGAACCCTTGCTGATGCAGTTTTTCTTCTACCGATTGAATTTGTTTTCATATTTGTGTTTCTCACCCCTGGTTACAAATAGCCTAGCTATTCTTTGATCTCTTAGTCTATTATCCGGCAGCATCCCATAGACAGCATATTCAACAATTCTATTAGGATGTTCCTTTAGCATTTTAGAGAAACTTACCTCTTTAAAACCACCAGGATATCCAGAGTGGCTTCGATAAACTTTTGATTCTGCTTTTTTACCCGTCAAGGTAATTTTTTCTGCATTAATAACAACAACGAAATCGCCAGAATCCATATGAGATGAATAGTTATTTTTATGTTTTCCCATCAAAAGATTCGCCGCTTTTGTTGCAAGTCTCCCTAAAATCTGGTCTTTTGCATCAATCAAGTGCCACTCTCTTTTAATTTCTTTTTGTTTTGGTTGATAAGTTTTCATCTTTCTTTTTGCTTGTCCATTCAAGCCTGACCATTTTTGCCAAGTCTCCTTTCCTCGAAACCAAAGGAACAATCCTTGTATAACCGCCATTTCTATCTTCAAACAATTTAGCAATATCCTGCCACAATTTACTGGAGAGCTTACTGTTTTTAAGCTTTTTTAGTATTAGTCTTTTTGATGAAAGCGTTCCTTTTTTGGCAAGCGTCACTAACTTATCAGCAAAACCTGCAACAGCTTTAGCCTTAGCTTTAGTTGTTACTATTTTGCCATTCCCAATAAGGCCCTCTACTAAAGATACAAAAAGCATCTCGCGTGAAGACCTCCCTCTTGAGAGTTTTTTACCAAAAACCAATTTTTTCATTAATTAAAAGGCAACTCCTTTTTCCCCAAGTGCAGCAGATATAATTTTTAAAGATTTTTCGCCCAAATTCCTGACTTTTACAAGTTCGTTTTTATCTGCTTTAACTAATGCTTCAACAGTTTCATATCCCGCCTTAACTAAGGCATTTGCAACCCTTGTGGGAAGACCAATTTCTTCAACTGAAAGCTTTCCTACTGCTCCCAGATCATTTACCGCGTGATCCTCTTTCTTTTTTTCAACTTTTTTGGGATTTACTATCTGACTGAAATAATCAACAAGTATTGAGGCAGCCTGCTGTACTGCGGATTTCCCATCAATAGTACCGTCAGTTACTATATCAAGAGTCAATTTGTCATAATTCGTAAGTCTACCAACACGAGTCTCCTCAACTTTATAATTGACTCTAACTACAGGCGAAAATGCCGCGTCTAATGGAATTAGACCAATTTCCGAAACATTTTTGGTATCAGCTTGAACATAACCCACTCCTGATTCGATAGTTAAAACCGCGTCAAGTTTTGCCCCTTTATTTAAAACTGCCAGAACCAGGCCGGGATTCGCAATCTTAACACCCGTTGGTACTTTAATATCGCCTGCCTTTACTTCTCCAACAGTTGATACTTTAAGAGCTGCAGTTGTTGGCTTGTCTCCGTCATAGGATAACCTAACCTTTTTAAGATTAAGGCAGAATTCAACAATATCTTCCTTCATTCCCAAAAGGGAAGAGAATTGATGATTAACACCCGCTATCTTAACAGAGGTAATTGCTGCTCCTTTTAAGGATGATAGAAGTACTCTCCTTAAAGAATTTCCCAATGTGTAACCATACCCCTGCTCCAACGGAGTAATTACAACCTTTGAATAATTATTCTTGTTTTCTTCTTCAATAATTTCAAATAATTTTTGCGACATAAAATATCACCTCATCTCAAGTTCTCGAATTTTACCATCATCCTTGATTCAAATCAACGGGAATAAGAATCAAGGTTATCGTGAGTAAAATTCAACTATATCAGATTCCGACACATCTTCTTTGATATCTTCTCTAACAGGAAGCCGTAGTATTTTACCAACCGTCGCTTTTCTTTCAAGCCAAGGTGGTAGAGTATGATCCTCATTATCCAAAACTTTTTTTATGTTCACATTATTTACAGCTTTTGCGACAAGTGAAACTAAATCACCAATTTTTGCTTGATACGAAGCTATATTTACTCTTTTTCCATTCACCTCAATATGTCTGTGGGAAACCAACTGCCTGGCCATTGCCCTGGTATTGGCAAACCCTAATCTATAGACAACATTATCAAGCCTTCTCTCAAGTTCAACCAAAAGAGCCTCTCCCGTATTACCCTTTGATTTAAGTGCTTTTTCCACATATTTTTTAAACTGTTTTTCCATCAATCCGTACATTCTTTTGACCTTTTGTTTCTCCCTAAGCTGTCTTCCAAACTGCGATTGCGATTTTGTCAGTCCTTTTGGTCCATGAACACCAGGCGGAATATTCAACCTCGTCAGTTTGGCCCCTTTCCCAAAGAGGTCAACCCCTTCCCTTCTTGATAATTTATCTTTTGGACCTGTATATCTTGCCATAATAATTAAATACTAATAGTTTCTATGCCCGCCTGTGCTTTTTCGGCCTTGGACCATTATGCGGAATTGGCGTAACATCCGCAATCGACGATATTTTAACTCCTGATGCTCTAATCGCTCTTAATGCGGCATCTCTGCCAGGACCGGGTCCTTTAACATAAATCTCGACTTCCTCGACACCTTTTTCTTTAGCTTTAGTTACAGCTTTTTCTAAAGCCGAAGTAGCCGCAAATGGAGTTGATTTTCGAGTACCTTTAAAGCCAACATTTCCAGAGGAAGACCAGGTAATTGTCTCCCCTTTTTCATTGGTTATTGTAACCAAAGTATTATTAAATGATGCTGATATATATACTTTACCTAATTTATTTGCCATATTTTATTTTTTCGCGTTTTCGGCCGTTTTTTGCTTAGCCAAAACTTCTTTCTTAAATGCACCAACAGTCTTTCTCTTTCCTCTTTTGGTTCTGGCGTTTGTTTTAGTTCTTTGGCCTCTAACAGGTAATCCTTTTGCATGTCTTAAGCCTCTATAAGAAATAATTGCCTGGAGTCGAGCAATATTTGCTCTGACTTTTCTTAAAAGTTCTCCCTCTATTGGATATTTTTCTATCTCGGAACCAATTTTGTTCAAATTCTCAACTGAAACATCCTTAATTCTTGTAGAATGGGCAATTTTTAAACTGTCCAAAACCTTTTTGGATAACGACCAACCAATGCCTTTTATTTTTGTTAAAGCATAATCAACTCTCCAATTATCATTTAACTCAATTCCAGCTAATCTTGCCATATATATTAAATGCTAAATAATTTATCATTTTCTTTTTAATCATTTATCTTATCAGACTTTAGCCCTGGCGTTGTTTGTGCCTTGGATTTTTACAAACCACACGCAAAACCCCGGCTCGCTTAATAAGTTTACAATCCCTACATCTTTTTTTAACAGACGCTAAAACTTTCATGATCTTTAAAATTTATATACGATTCTTCCTCTTTCCAAGTCATAAGGCGTCATTTCAACTTTTACCCTGTCTCCTGGAAAAATCCTAATGTAACTCTTTCTAAGGCTTCCTTTTAAAACGGCCAAAGCTTTCCTACCGTCTTTTAATAAAACCCTAAACATTGTATTTGGCAGCAACTCTAAAACCTCACCTTCAACTTCGTAATTTTCTTTATCTCTGTTCATTTTTAAAAAAATCAAAAATTAATCACTTAAAAACCTTTTAAGTGATTACTTTATAACCTTTTTGGGTAACTATTACAGTATCTTCAAAAAGCCCTGCCATTTTACCATCTCGAGTCTTAATTGTCCACCCATCATTTTCAACCATCAACTTTGAATTACCTTCAACATACATTACTTCAATTGCAAGAGCCATGCCGGTAATTATTTTTGCTGTATCCTCTCTTCTACCGGAAGCAAAACATGGAATATAAGGGTCTTCATGTAAGTTTTTGCCTATGCCATGTCCCGTTAGATCCTTTATTGGCGAATAGCCATTTTTAATCAAAACGCTTTCCATTGCGTTAGAGATATCATAAATATAGGAGTTATTTGGTTTAATAGAATAAACTGCATGGGAAAAAGCTTCTCTACCAATATTTAAAAATCTATCCTTTATTGCATCCTTCCCTAAGCAAAGAGTTGTTGAGGTGTCTGTATGAAACCCTTTGTAAAAAATTCCCAAATCAAGACTAACTAAATCACCTCGTTTAAAAATTATGTGTTTATGTGGAATGCCGTGAACAACACCTTCGTTTACACTTATACAAGTTGACCATTTATAATCTTTTACCATTTTAAAAGAAGGTTTAGCACCTGCTTTTTCAATTAAGTTTTCAGCCAGTTTATCTATATCAAAAGCCGACACCCCAATTTTTATATGATTAACAAGCGTTTTTTTAATATCCGATAAAATTTTCCCACACTCTTGCATAATTTTTAGTTCCTCTGGGGTTTTTATAGTTAATTTGTTCATTTTGGCCGAAGACTTTCAACAACATTTATTATATCTTTATGTATTTCTTCAATTGGCCTCTCACCATTAATCCTTATAACTTTAGTATTTTTCTTAAAATACTCAATCAGCTCTTTTGTTTTAACATTATAAATTGCAAGCCGCCTTGATATAGCGCTCGGCTTGTCATCATCTCTTTGGATGAGCCTTGTCGTTATATCATTTGGCGGAGGATCGGTTATTAAGTTATAAATCCTGCCAGTTTCTGGATCAAGCCTTCGGGCGCTAAGTCTTTTTATCGTCTCGCGTTCACTTATTTCAAGAACAATAGCAAGATCAATTGATACTTTTTTTTGCGATAGCCATTTTTTTAAAAACAAATATTGTTCAACTGTCCTCGGAAAACCATCAAAAATAATTCCATCGTATAAATTTTGTTCATCTAAATAAGCTGTCAAATACGATGTAAACTCTTGATCGGGAACAAGTTTACCCGAGTCCATAATTGCTTTAATATCAGGGTGTTCCAAGGCTAAGCGCCTCAAATAAGCTCCTGATTCAAAATAGAAAAATCCGTATTTTTCTGATAAAAGTCTTGCTTGTGTTCCTTTGCCCGAACCTTGAGGCCCAAAAAATATTATGTTCATCTTGTATAAATCTCGTATTTTGTCATAACCATCTCTCCCTCAATTTCCCTAATAATCTCCAAAACCACAGATATTGCAATTAGAAGCCCCGTCCCGCCAATTGCTAAGTTGGCAATTCCAATTGTGTTTTGGAAAATCGATGGAAGAACGGCTACTGCTCCCAGAAAACTTGCCCCAACCAGCGTAATTCTATTTAACACAAAGCTTAAATATTTAATGGTTGATTGCCCAGGCCTGATTCCAGGAATAAATCCGCCCGATTTCTGCAAATTCTCAGATATTTTTTCCGGATTAAAAACAACAGATGTGTAAAAATATGTAAATCCTAAAACGAGTAAGAAATAAATTAAATTATAGAAAAATGAATTAGGATCAAGATATTTTTGAATATTTAAGGCTAAATTTGTTATTGCCTCATTGCCGGATGAACCTAAAAACTGAACAATCATTGAGGGCATTAAAACCAAAGATACTGCAAAAATTATAGGGATCACCCCTGCCTGATTCAGTCTTAAGGGCAGGTATGATTGATTTTGTCTTAAACCGCTTGTTTGTTTGGCATAACTTATTGGTATTTTTCTAATTGCCTCATTAAAAAATATAATTGTTCCCATAATAACAATTGCCAAAATTGCAAAAATTAAATATTTAAATATATCTTGCGCATCAAATGTTGAATAAGTTTGACCAATAACAACAGGCAATCTTGAAACGATACCTATAAAAATTAAGAAAGATACGCCATTTTTAAATGCATATTCGGTAATTAAGTCTCCAAGCCAAACAGCAAACATCGTACCCGCTGTCATTGTTAAACACAAAAGCATCAAATCAAAAAACTGTAAATTGGAAATTATTGATTGGGATTTTAATAAGGCGTACATTCCGAAGCTCTGCATAACAGCCAGAGGGACGGTCAAATATCTTGTGTACATATTTATTTTTTCCTGTCCGTACTCACCTTCTTTTTGCAGTTCTTCAAGCGAAGGAATAACATAGCTTAAAATCTGCATTATAATTGAAGCATTTATATAAGGGTTTAGCCCCAGCGCCATAATTGAAAAATTGGCCAGAGTTCCACCTGAAAAGATATCAAGAAGCGACAGTAACGGGCTTCCTAAAAACAGAGCTGATAAACTTTCTCTATCAACCCCTGCCGCAGGTATGTGAGAAGCTATTCTAAAAACAACCAAAACCAGGGCAACTATTAAGATTTTTCTTCTTAAAGCTCTATGTGTAATTACTTTTTTAAAAAACTGGGCAATTTTGTCAAACATTATTTTGAAACAGGCACTTTAAAAATTAAGTCTTTCTTAAATTCGCTTTTTCCCAAAATTTTAATGCCTAATTTTGCCAATTTAGCTGAAATAATTCCCTTCCTGACCAATAATTCTAGGGTTACTTCATCGCCCGGTTTTAAATCCTTCAATTTATTGATATTAACAATAACAGGCTTTTGTTTTGGAGCAAATTTGCCCTTTCCCCTCAAAAGAGGTAACTTCTTAAGTGTTGATTTTTTGACCTTCAAACCCTCAAAAAGGATATGAACACTGCCCCTGGCCTTTTGACCTTTTTGACCTCGGCCGGTTGTATGTCCGCCTTTACCGCTGCCGTAACCTCTGCCAACTCTTTTTGCCATATTTACCTTTTACCCCCTTTTTGAAAGCTCTTTTTCTCAAATAAAAATCTTGTTTTTTCCAAGGCTTCAACAGTTGCTCGAACATTTAATATCTTATTGTTGCTTCCCAAGACCTTTCCAACGACATCTTTAAAACCAGCTGTTTCCAAAACAATTCTCATGGGTCCTCCTGCTATAATTCCTGAACCAGGAGGAGCGGGTTTTAGAATAATTCTAGACGCTCCTAATTTATAGTTAACTGAGCAAGGGATGGTCGTTCCTTTTATTAAAACGCTAACCATATTCTTTTTAGCATCCTCGATTGATTTTCTAATAGCATTTCGGACATCTGTCGCCTTTGCATTGCCAACTCCAACTTTACCTTTTTTATCACCAACAACAACCGTTGCAGCAAATCTGATCTGATTTCCACCCTTTGTTTTTTTGGAAATTCTGTTTATTTCAACAACTGTATCAATAAACTCTTTTTCTTGTTGGTTATAATAATTCTTATCCATTAAAAGACTAGCCCTCCTTCCCTTGCTCCTTGGGCGACAGCTTTCACACGACCGTGATATCTGTACCCGCTTCTGTCAAAAACAACATCTTTTACTTTTTTCTTCAACAATTTTTCTGCTATCATCTTACCAAGCTCTTTCATCCTATCTATATTGTTCTTGCCTAGCTTGCCGAGTTTTCCTAAACTCTTATCAGAAACGGCGCCAATCACATTGCCGTCACTGTCAATTGTCTGTACATACATAAACCTGTTTGATTTGTAGACACAAATCCTAGGTTTGTCGGTCAAACTTTTTATCTTTATTCTAGTCCTATTCTTTCTTCTGTTGAAATTCAATTCTTTTTTCATATTTTCACTTAAGCAGCTGCTTTGGCCGCTTTACCTGCCTTTCTTCGGATAACCTCATCGATATACTTTATACCCTTGCCTTTATACGGCTCGGGCGGCCTAACTTTTCTAATCTCTGCCGCAATCTGGCCAACTACCTGTCTGTCTATGCCAAAAACTGTTATCACATTTTTGGCAACAGAAAAACTGATATTTTCAGGTGCTTCAATTTTAACAGGGTGCGAATATCCAACAGTTAAAATTAAAGTATTACCCTGAACTTCTGCTCTGTAACCGGTACCAATAATTTCTAATTGCTTCTGCCACCCCTCACTCACTCCATTAACCATGTTAGATATAATTTTGGCGATCGTTCCCCACATTGAAATTGTCTCTCTGTCATTTTTTTGGGCGGACACGAAAATGCTTCCATCCTCAACTTTGACTTTCAGATTTTCAGGTAATTTGATTTCCAAAACGCCTTTTGTACCTTTAGCACTCAAAGTTTTTCCACTAACCTCAACTGTTGTCCCGCCTGGCAATTTAATTGGTTTTTTTCCGATTTTACTCATAATAATTAAATAACTTTTGCTATTAACTCGCCTCCGATTCTTTCTTTAACAGCAGTTTCCTTGGTCATCACTCCTTTATTTGTTGAGAAAATAAAAGTATACGGACTTTTAATTTTTTCAATTTTATCTACATTCATGTAAATTCTGAGACCAGGTTTTGAGACAATGGCCACATCAGTTAAAATTGGTTTTTTTGAATAATATGTTAATGTTACCACTATTTTATTCTCCAAAACTTTAATCTCATCTATAAATTTTTCCTTTTTCAACACTTGGGCAACAGCCAAAACAAGTTTCGTCTTTGGAAACGAAACCTCTTTCAAGTTCGCCATTGCGGCATTTTTAAGTCTGATTAGAAAATCACCTAAATGATAGTTTGTCATATTACCAGCTTGCCTTTCTAACCCCAGGCAAATTTCCAGCCAAAGCCTGACTTCTAAAACATAATCTGCAGATCCCATATTTTCTGATATATCCCCTTGACCTGCCGCAGATTCTGCACCTGTTGCGGTAGCGCACTTTATATTTTAGTTTTTTTGTTTCTCTTACAATTTTTGATATTTTTGCCATAATTGTTAAATGCTAAATTTCAAAAAACTAAATGCTAAATAGTTTATCATTTTCATTTTTATCATTTATCTTTTTTCTTAAAGGGCATCCCTAATAATTCTAATAATCTTTTGCCTTTTTCCTGATCTTTAGCATTTGTAACAAAAGTAATCTCAAATCCATGCGCCGGAGCAGATTTTGATGTATCAATTTCAGGAAAAACGGTATGATCCGTTAGCCCAATCGTGTAGTTTCCGTAGTTATCAAAACCGGAAACCTTAACGCCTCTAAAATCTCTAAGTCTTGGAAGAACGATATTAACAAATTTATCAAAAAAATCATACATCCTGTTCTTTCTTAATGTTGCTCCCAGCCCAACAACCATCCCCTGCCTGACTGAAAATGATGCAACTGAAATCTTGGCTCTTCTTTCTGATAATTTTTGGCCGCAGATATTGTTAAAATCCTGCTCCAATTTTTCCTTTCCCTCTTTATTTTTTGTTAAGTCACCAATTCCAACATTGACATTGATTTTAACAAGTTTGGGCACGCCCATCTTATTTTTTATACCAAACTCTTCCATAAGAATTGGCACTATTTTACTGTTGTAATATTCTTTTAATCTACTCATATTCTTTTATTGCATTTCCTACAAACTCTAAACTTTTCTTTTTTTTCAATTTTAAACCCAACTCGCGTTATTTTTTTGCAGTTTGGGCAAATTAGCATAATTTTAGAAACATTTATTGGCCTTGGCACCTCATAGATACCGCTTTTTTGTCCTTGGCCGCCTTTTAAATGTCTTTTATAAAGATTTAGCGTAGGAACTAATACCGCATTCTTCTTTTTATACACAGCTTCAACCTTACCCTCGCGGCCTTTATCTTTACCCAAAACCACCTTTACTAAATCACCTTTTTTAATCTTTACTATTTTATTTCCCATATTTTTAGACAACCTCCCTTGACAATGATGCAATTTTATTAAATCCAACTTCTTTTACTTCTCTTGCAACAGGCCCTAAAACTCTAGTTCCTAAAGGCATGCCCTGCTTATCAATTACCACGCCTGCATTATCATCAAATCTGATATATGTTCCGTCTTTTCTTCTTACCTCTTTTCTAACTCTAACAACGACAGCGCTCACTTTTTCATGATCTTTCACAGTACCGTTTGGATCTGCTCCTTTTACAACACACAAAACAGTGTCGCCAAGCGTTGCCACTTTCCCAATTCTTCCTGGAACGCCAATTATCATCAATTTTTTGGCGCCTGAATTATCAGCTGGAACTAAAATCGATCTTAATTGAACCATTGTTATTTATCTAACTCCTTCCATTTTTTTGTTTTACTAATGGGCGCGGTTTCGATAAATTTAACCACATCCCCAACCTTGTGCTCTTTACTGCTGGCAACTTGGTACTTCTTTGTTCTTTTGAATCTCTTTTTATAAACAGGATGGCTGACAAATCTCTCAACCTCAACAGTTATAGTCTTTGCCATCTTTAAAGAAACAACCATACCTGTAAATACCTTCATATTTTTTATTTACCCTCCATTTCTTTTTCCTTTAAAATTGTTAAAAGCAATGCCAGTTCTTTTCTTGTACTCCAAACCTTTTTTCTGTTTTTGTTATTTTTATCCAAAACACCAGATGCATATTTTAACAAATTATCCCTTTTCTCGCCGACAATTTTTTTTATTTGATCAACTGTCATGCTTCTGATTTTAACTTTTTCGCTTTTTTTCATAGTTTTAAATTAGTTTTCAACCATTATAGTTTTTATCGGTAATTTTGCAGAGGCTCTAACAAAAGCCTCCTTAGCAATTTCCTTGGATACACCGGCAACTTCAAATAAAACTCTGCCAGGTTTTATAACTGCAACATACTTTTCAACTTCTCCTTTTCCCCCACCCATTCTTTTGCCAGCGGCTCGACCGCTTACAGGTTTATCAGGAAAAATTCTAATCCACACCCTTCCTCCTTTTTTAAGAAAATGTGTAATGGCTTTTCTCGCCGCCTCAATTTGATTAGCTGTTACCCAGGCTGTACCTAATGACTTCAAACCAAAATCGCCAAAATTAACTTCACTCCCACGAAAAGACAGGCCTTTTCTCCTGCCCCTCATATCTTTGATAAATTTTCTTTTTTTTGGCTGCAACATAGATCAATTTTAAATAATGCCCAATTTGTATTTATTGGTATTATTGGTCCTCCTTTCTGTGTATCCAAACCTTAACACCAACATAGCCTCTTTTAGCCAAAGCCGGTTTTTGAGCATAATCTATTATTTCTCTTAAGGTTTGTGTAGGAACTGATCCTTGGTGGAACTTTTCAACTCTTGAAATTTCTGCACCATTTATTCGCCCTCCCAAAACAATTTTTACTCCAGTTGCCCCAGCAGACATTACCCTCTCCATAGCCTTGGTAACTGCTCTTCTGTGCGGAATCCTTCTTTCCAAATCAGACGCAATTTTCTCGGCAATCAAGTGGGCTGACAATTCAGGATTTTTGACTTCCTGAATTTTAAAATCAACTTTTACCTGTTCAACCTTGGTAACTTTGCTCTTTTTAAGAATTTCCATCACATCTTTTTTAAGGTCTTCTATTCCCGATCCGCCTCTTCCAATTACCATTCCGGGTCGAGACACCCAAACCGCAATAACAATACTTTTTGGCAATCTCTCAATCTCAACACCAATAATTCCAGCCAGAGATAACTTTTTCATAAGCATTGATCTTATTTTTATATCTTCCAATAAAAACTCTTTGTAATTTTTATTATTGGAAAACCACCTTGATCTCCAGGGCAATGTTCTGCCAACTCTAAAACCAATTGGATTAATTTTTTGTGACATCTTTTTTGACTCCTTTCTTTTTTGTTTTTGTAACTTTATCTTGCTGTTTTAATTTAGCGTTTGACATTTGTAACTTAGAATTTTGCTCTATCAATACAACGCGTATATGGCTCATTCTTTTCTTGATCGGGTGCCATCGTCCGCGCGACACCGGCCTTCCCCTTTTAAGCCTCGGACCTTCCATAATTTGAATTTCTTTAAAAATAAGCTTTTCTGCACTTGAACCTTTTTGATAAGCATTGGCAATCGCAGATTTAATCACTTTGTAAAGATATTCACTACCTCTTTTTTTAATAAAAGAAACTTTTTCCAATGCCTGGCTCGGTTTTAACTTTTTGATAATCTCAACTATAGGTCTCAATTTTCTTGGACTTATAATTAAATATTTTTGTTCAGATATGTATTCCATATTTTTAATAAATTAAGTCTTGTCCATGGTTCTTTTGACAACTTCTCCATGTCCTTTGAATGTTCTGGTTGGTGCAAACTCACCAAGCCGATGACCAACCATGTCTTCCGTCACAAAAACATCTATAAACACTCTGCCATTATGAACTTGAAAATATTTGCCAACAAACTCAGGCGAAATCTGGCTAGCTCTGGACCAGGTCTTTATTGGCTTTTCCTTAACACCCAAACCAGAAGCTATTTTTTTAGTTAGCCTCTCATCAACAAACGGTCCTTTTTTACTGCTTCTACTACTCATATTTTTTAAACTTTCTTTCCTCTCTGCCTGCCTTGAACAATCAAATCATTCGAATACTTATCAGGTACTCTGGTTTTACCAACCGTTTTTTTACCCCAAGGGGTCTTCGGGTACTTAAGTCCAATGCTGCTTCTACCTTCTCCACCTCCATGAGGATGGGCATCTGGATGCATTGCAACACCCCTAACAGTCGGTCTTATTCCCCTCCATCTATTTTGTCCCGCCTTCTTAAGCTTCCTATTCTTATAATCGACATTGCTAACTTGGCCAATAGTCGCTTGGGCATCAGGATTAAATCTTCTTATCTCTCCTGACGGCATTTTAACTAAAACATAATTCTCTTCCTTACCAAAAACAAAAGCCGCAACTCCCGCCCCCCTTGCAACTTGCCCTCCTCTGCCTGACTTTATTTCAATATTATGCACGGCCTGACCAACAGGAATCTTTGAAAGCGGGAGACAGTTGCCAGCTTCAATTGGCGCATCACTCGATGCAATAACTTTGGCCCCGATACTCAAGCCATCAGGGGCTATTATATAGCTTCTTGTACCATCAGAATAGATGAGTCTTGCAATTCTTGCATTTCTATTGGGATCGTATTCAATTGCCTCAACTTTTGCCCAAATATCCTTTTTCGATCTTTTAAAATCAATCACTCTTAAAAACCTTTTTGCACGACCTCCCTGGTGGCGAACTGTCAGTTTACCTCTACTTCTACCCGATTTTTTCTTTAACAGCACTTTTAAATTTTTCATAATCATTTAGTTTCTTCAAAAAGATCGATTTTTCCTGATTTTAATGTCACTAAAATTTTTTTGATAGATTTTTTAACTTTATTTCTGCCCCTTAAATTTTTTTGAATATTTTTTTTGTAATTTAGTGTTCTAATTCCCTCGACCTTAACGCCAAAAACTTTTTCAATAACTTTTTTAATCTCCCATTTTGTGTATTTTGGGAGTACGCCAAATGTGTATGCTCCATTCTTGGCATCTTTCATACTTTTTTCAGTAAAAATAGGTTTTATTTTCATTTTGCTTTTCCTTTCCTTGTTTCAAAAACATCTGCATCAATTAAAACTTTGGAACTTTTTATTAAATCCAAAACATTTAAGTCTTTAAAGAGTTTAACCGAGGCTGATTTTAAATTTCTAAAATATTTCAAAACCTGACTATTTTTATCCGCCAATAATACCAATCTGATATCCTCAACAAGTTTTGCCGCATCTTTAGTTTTTTTAACTTTATTCACTTCTTTAATTACAAATAGTCTTTTTTCCTTAGCTATCTTGGTTAAAACCATATTTAATGCCAATTTTTTCATTTTAGATGGAAATCTTAACAGTTTCTTAACCCCTGTTGGGCCATGAACTACCCCACCGCCAACAAAAATATGTGCCGATCTTGCCCCGTGTCTTGCTCCTCCCGTACCCTTTTGTCTATACCATTTCTTTTTGGTTCGAGAAATTTCCGATCTCGTTTTAACTTTAGCAAGCCCAAGATGAATTCTATCCTCATAAACTCTCTTTGCCTGAGCCACCAGTCCTTCATTCATCTTTGCCTCGATTTCTTTTGGCAATTTTATTATTTGTTCAACCTTCATTTTTTACTCCCTCCTTATTTTCATCAGCAGGCGTTTCAACCTCAACAACTTGTGCAACTGTTTCTTTCTCCAAATCATGTAAAGACCCAGATTTGATTTTTCTAACGGTTAAAAAAGATCCAAATCTTCCCGGTACAGGGCCTGACAAATCAATTTGATTCAATTCAGGATAAACATTAACAACATGTAAGTTTTTAATCGTCACCAAATCACTTCCCATTCTACCCGCCATTCTTTTGCCTTTATAAACCCTCCCGGGAGTAGTAGTTTGTCCAATTGACCCTGGAGCCCTATGACGATCGGACTGACCATGCGTCTTGGGTCCGCCTCTAAAGTTGTATCTTCTAACCCCTCCCGCAAAACCTTTTCCTTTAGTAATGCCCGAAACATTGACAATGTCGCCTATTTTAAAAATATCTGAAATTGATATCGTGTCGCCGACTTTATACTTTGGTTCTTCCATAAATCTTACTTCTTTTATGAATTTGAATTTGTTTTGATTATTTTTTGGAGTTTTTTTTGAAGTCTTTTTTTCTTGGAAGCCTAATTGAAGTGCCCAATAGCCATCTTTTTGCATATTCTTAATCCCAAGGACACGACATGGTCCAAGATTAATTTTTGCTACAGGAATTCTAAAACCTTCAATAAAGGTTTGTGTCATCCTTCCTTTTATGCCGAATAATGTGTCCATTTTTTCTAAAAATTTAGCCAAATAAAAAAGCGCCAAAAGCGCCTATTTATCACCTGCTTTTGTTTAATCTATTTCGGGGTTATTTTACTAAAACCACCTCCATATTTTCTATTGTGGAATTATATCAATATTGCCCAATCTTCGCAAGGAGTAGGTTACATTTTTATCTCAATTGATACTCCTGCCGGGAGATCCATATTGGAGAGCGCATCAACTGTTCTGGCAGTTGGTTCTATTATATCTATCAACCTTTTGTGAATCAGTACCTCATAATGTTCCTGAGCATCTTTATCTGTAAAAGGAGATTCTTTGATAGCCATTACTGATCTATCTGTTGGAAGTGGAATCGGACCTGAAATTTTAGCACCTGAAGCAAGAGCAGCGTCTATAATCTTTACCGCCGCCTCATCTATTACTCTATGGTCGTAAGCTTTCAGCTTTACTCTTAACCTTTGCATAAATTAGGCCCTATGAACGAGCTATTCTTTCAAATTAAGCGATTATTTTGGTTATAACACCTGCACCAACTGTGTGTCCGCCTTCTCTTATGGCAAATCTCAAACCTTCCTCCATAGCAACTGGAGCAATTAATTTTACAGTCATTTTTGCATTATCGCCAGGCATAATCATCTCAACGCCTTCCGCCAGCTTAACCTCACCTGTAACATCTGCTGTTCTTATAAAGAATTGAGGTTTGTAGCCCGAAAAGAATGGTGTATGCCTTCCTCCTTCATCTTTTGAAAGTATATAAACCTCAGCTTCAAATTCTGTATGAGGAGTGACAGAACTTGGTTTGGCCAAAACCTGACCTCTTTCAACTTGATTTTTTTCGATGCCTCGAAGTAAAACACCAACATTATCACCCGCTTGAGCATCATCAAGAAGTTTCTTAAACATTTCAATCCCTGTAACAACGGTCTTTTGAGTTGGGTTTATTCCCACAATTTCAACTTCCTCATTGACTTTCAATAATCCTCTTTCAACACGGCCGGTAACAACTGTGCCTCGACCAGAAATTGAAAAGACATCTTCAACCGGCATCAAAAATGGCTTATCTGTATCTCTTACAGGATCAGGAATGTATGAATCTGCTGTCTTCATCAGTTCTAAAACAGCTTTTTCGGCTTCCACATCTCCCTCCAATGCCTTCAATGCTGAGACTCTAACGATAGGCGTCTCATCACCTGGGAACTGATATTTCTTAAGTAAGTCTCTAATATCAGCCTCAACTAAATCCAAAAGCTCAGGATCAGTCATAGCATCACATTTATTTAAAGCAACAATTAAGGAAGGAACATTAACCTGTCTTGCCAGGATGACATGTTCTCTTGTTTGAGGCATAGGTCCATCTGGAGCAGAAACAACCAAAATCGCGCCGTCCATTTGAGCCGCACCAGTAATCATGTTTTTGATGTAATCAGCATGACCCGGAGCATCAATGTGCGCATAATGCCTCTTATCTGTCTCGTATTCAACATGAGAAATATTAATTGTAACTCCTCTTTGTTTCTCTTCAGGAGCGGCATCAATTTGATCAAATGCATAAGCCTTATTAACTCCACCGGGGAAATTTTTAGCCAAAACTGTGGTAATTGCCGCAGTTAAAGTAGTTTTACCATGATCGACATGACCAATAGTACCAATATTCACATGGGGTTTGCTTCTGTCAAATTTTTGTTTTGTATCTTGGGCTGCCATATTATTTGTGTATTATAAATGCTTAATATATTTATGTCTAGTATTACTTTTTTACCCTGAGCTTGCCGAATGGGCAAAAAACAAGAGGCTAATTTGCCTCAACTCTTAAATTATATTCGAAGCTAAATATGTGTGTCAACACCCAAAAACATGCTATAATTCTACCATGTTAAAGAGTTTGGTAAACGAAATCACTTTGCTTGAAGCACACAATAAATTTTTTGACTTATATTTTGATCAAGAACTTGATTTAGAAACAGTGAAGCAAGAAGCTATAACTATTCTAGAAGATGAAAACGCTTCAGGTGAACTAAAAGAGTTAGCCCATGCTTTTACTGATTTTTATAAAGAATGTATAAAATCACAAGTGGGAACTAAGGAACTTGGAAAATAATTATCCCCTTGCCATCTCAACTTTCCAGTTGACAATGTGTAATAACCTGTAATACAATGTGTTACATATGAGAGCAATATTAAATATATCACTTCCAAAGCCTATGATTGAAGAAATTGAAACTGAAGTAACTTTGGGCAACTTTGCTACCAAAAGTGAATTCTTTAGGCATGTTCTTCGATTTTGGAAAGAAGAAAAATTATTAAGAGAATTAAAAGCTAGTCGAGCTGATTTTAAAGCAGGAAGATTTAAAATACTTAATTCTTTAAAAGATTTGCGCTAATATTAATTAGTGAAAATTTATTACACAAATAAATTTATTTCTAGTTACAAGAAGCTTCCTGAAGCTATAAAAATTGAGTCAGAACCAAAAGAAAAATTATTCAAGAAAGAACCATTTGCTCCAAGTCTCAAAACTCATAAACTAACTGGGAAATTAAAGGGTTATTGGGCATTTTCAATCAATCGTAAATACAGAATTATCTTTGATTTTATAGATAAAGGTGAAGTTGTTTTTCATAAAGCTGGAACGCATGATATTTATAAAGGTTAAACAGATTGCTTCACTAAAGTTCGCAATGACACGCTGATTTATTTTTTGAAAATTGTAAATTGGAAATTGATAATTGGAGCAAAGCGACTAATTACCCTCTTGGCATTTCGGTCTTGCCTGATTTGGCAACGATTTGGGCTGCAATGTGTGGAGGAACTTCTTCATAGTGACTTGGCTCAATAAAGGCTCTTGCTCTACCTTGGGTTAGAGATCTTAACTTCGTTGCATATCCTGAAAGCTCAGCCAAAGGAGCAGTTGCATAGACAACTGTTTCTCCCATCTTTTCTTCGGTTCCTGAAATTTGTGCTCTTTTACTTGAAAGGTCACCCATAACATCCCCCATATATTCTGCAGGGGTAAAGACTTCAACCTTCATGATAGGTTCAAGAAGGGTCATCTCAGCTTTTTTAATGGCATCTTCAACACCCAAAGAACCCGCTATCTTAAAGGCCATTTCTGATGAATCAACATCATGGTAAGTTCCATCGTAAACAATTACTTTAATATCAACCATTGGAAAACCTGCAAGAATTCCATTCTCCAATTTTTCTTTAACACCTTTTTCAATTGCAGGAATGTACTCAGCTGGAATTGCTCCACCTTTAATTTGGTTCACAAATTCAAATCCTTCCCCTCTACCTTTAGGTTCAACCTTGATGAAACAGTGTCCATATTGACCACGCCCCCCAGTCTGTCTTATATACTTCCCTTCGCCCTCGGCATATTTCTTGATTGTTTCTTTATAAGCAACTTGAGGCGCACCAGTTGTTGCAACTACATTAAATTCTCTTTTCATTCTATCAACCAACACTTCAAGTTGGAGCTCTCCCATTCCCGAAATAATAGTTTGCCCTGTTTCATGATTGGTCTTTATTCTAAATGTAGGATCTTCATCAGAAAGTTTATTTAGAGCCAAACCCATTTTTTCCTGATCAGATTTTGTCGCAGGTTCAATCGCAAGAGAGATAACGGGTTCAGGAAATGATATTGACTCAAGATAAATCGGATGCGCAGGATCGCAAATGGTATGTCCTGTTGAAGTATCTTTAACTCCAACCACAGCAACAATTTCACCTGCAAAAGCTTCCTCTATAAGTTCTCTTTGATCAGCATGCAAAAGAACAAGTTTTCCAATTCTTTCCTGTATTTGTTTCGTGGAGTTATAGACAGTTTGACCAGTTTTTAAACTGCCTGAGTAAACCCTAACATAAACAAGTCTACCCACATGAGGATCAGTAACAACTTTAAAAGCAAGGCCGGAAAATGGAGCTTCATTTTTTCTTTCTCTTGCTTCAGTTTCGCCTGTTTTTGGATTGGTACCAGAAACAGCAGATAAGTCTATCGGTGAAGGTAAATATTCAACAACACCATTCAACAAAAGCTGGCTCTCCGCCGTTCTATTGTCTCCTCCAAAAATTGGGAAAAATTTACCAAGAATTACCCCTTTTCTAATAGCTCGCTTTAAAACAGTCTCGTCGGGTTCTTGCCCATTTAGATAGAATTCTAGAGCCTGATCATCAAATTCTGAAACTTTTTCAATAAGTTCTGTTCTATATTTTTTGGCAATATCTAAAAGGTCAGCAGGAATTTCTTCTTCTATTAGCTCGTGGTCTTCAATGGCCTTATAACTTAAAGCCTTCATTGTAATTAAATCAATAACACCCCTATGGGCATGTTCTTGGCCGATTGGATAAATTACCGGCGACGCATTGGCCCCCAATCTTTCCCTGATTGATGCAATTGACTTGTCAAAATCTGCACCTATCAAATTCAATTTATTCAAAACGCAAATCCTTGGAACATTGTATTTATCAGCTTGCCTCCAAACAGTTTCAGATTGGCTTTCAACTCCAGTTCTTCCGTCGAAGACCATCAAGGCTCCATCAAGAACACGAAGAGACCTTTCAACTTCAGCTGTAAAATCAATATGGCCCGGGGTATCTATTAAGTTAATTCTATATTTCCCTTCTTCAACTGATGTGGTTTTTTTAAGCTCCCAAAAGGCAGTAATTGCCGCGGAAACTATTGTTATTCCTCTTTCTCTTTCCTGAGCCATCCAGTCAGTAACTGTGGTTCCTTCATCAACTGAGCCTAATTTATAAGTTCTGCCTGTTTCATAAAGAAGTCTTTCGGTTGTTGTTGTTTTGCCTGCATCGATATGGGCAATAATTCCAATATTTCTAATTTTATCCAAAGGGACAACACGGTCTTTTGTGACCGTCATAACCATTGCAGATTTCTTTGTTTTCTCTTCAGCCATATCTTAAAAATTACAAATGCTAAATGCTAAATTCTAAATGAAGAACTAGTAAGTAGCAAAACAAAACTCCAAATCAAGAGTTTTAATCCTGAGCGAAATCGAAGGACAAATGTGATTGTAGCAGGAGTGGAAAACTAATTCAATAACTACTACCAAACTTCTTGGAGGTTTTTTGCTACAATGACTAAATCTTCATCTGGCAATATCGTTTCGGAAGTAGTTACAGGATGTGGTCCAACAGCACAGTTGCTACAACCAAGTTTAATTGGATCTCCAAAAAACCCTCTTCTCCTACCGGCGAATATTATACCAAACCTACCATGGTCTTTATGTCCAGCGTAGAATTCTTTAAGGCTTTCTGGAAGTGAACCCTGGATATCAATCTTCGACATAATACTATAGGTTTACCATTTAAAATGACTGAATGCTTTATTGGCTTCTGCTTGTTTTTCCATGTCCTGTTTCTTTTTTATAGCACCGCCCTCGCCTTTGACTGCATCTAAAAGCTCCTGAGCTAATTTTTCAGCGAATGTATGATATTCAGAACTTGGTCTTAACCGCGCGGCATTGACTATCCATCTTATAGCCAATGAAACCTGTCTATCGCCTCTTACCTGCATTGGAACTTGGTAGGCCGCTCCTCCTATTCTTCTGGCTCTAACCTCCATCTCTGGCTTTACAGATTCAACAGCCTTTTCAAAAACGGCAGCTGGATCTTCTTCCCCTTTTTGTTTAATAATTTCCAAAGCACCATAAACTTCTTTTTGAGCAACAGACTTTTTGCCATCATACATTGCCCTATTTATAAGTTTTGATAACAACACACTGCCATAAACAGGATCGCCTGCAATTTTTCTTTTTCTTGATGGACCTTTTCTACTCATTTAATTATTTTCCTCCTTGATTTCTTTTAACTCCATACCTGCTTCTTGATGTTTTTCGACCTGCTACTCCGGTTGTATCAAATTTTCCCCTAACAACCGTATATTTTACACCCGATAAATCCTTTACTCTTCCGCCCCTAACCATCACAACTGAATGCTCAGCTAGCTCATGGCCTTCGCCTGGAATATAAGCCGTAATTTCCTGCTTATTAGAGAGCCTAACTCTTGCAACTTTGCGAAGAGCTGAATTTGGTTTTCTTGGAGTCATGGTTCTAACCGATATGACAACTCCTCTTTTAAAAGGAGATGAGTTTTCTCCATAACTTCTATCTTTGGCATTAAACCACTTTTTCAAGGAAGTCGTCTTAGACTTCTTTTTAGTTGATTTTCTACCGTGTCTTATTAATTGATTTGCTGTTGGCATAATATTATTCCATCAAAGCCCGATCTTCAGTTACAGGAATTAATCTTCCAATTATTACATTTTCTTTCAACCCCAATAATTTATCTTCCCGCGCCATCAAAGAGCTTTCTGTCAAAACCTCGGTTGTTTGTTCAAATGAAGCAGCAGATAACCAGCTATCTGTATACAAAGCCCGTCTCGTTATCCCTAAAATAATTTGTTGTGCTGTTGCAGGCTCGCCTCCAGCTGCAATTGTTTTTTCATTTTCTGTCTCAAAATTGGCTTTGCTTACAAATTCGCCAGGCAAGAACTGTGTATCTCCAGCTGTTACAACCCTCAATTCGTCAGACATTTTTCTAACGATAATCTCAAAATGCTTATCGTTTATGCCAATACCTTGAGATTCATAAACTTTTTGAAGCTCAGAAATCAAATATTCTTGAGCAGACCTTAAACCTCTAACCAACAAGACTTCTTTGATATCCAGAGGTCCCAAAGCAAGTGCGCTACCTTCCTCAACAATATCTCCATCTTTTACTGAAAGTTCAAGAGCTTTAGGTACAATATACTCCAATTCGTCTTTTGATTTGCTAGAGGTTCTAATAACAACTTTATAACCCGCATCCGTTTCGGTTACGGAGACTTTACCAGAAGCTTGAGCAAGCGATGACAAAACCTTCGGGGCACGGGCCTCAACTAATTCTTCAACTCTAGGTAAGCCTTGGGTGACATCAGCACCAATTGCACCCGCCGCGTGTTTGGTTCTTAGTGTAAGCTGTGTTCCCGGTTCACCAATTGACTGGGCTGCAATCACCCCAACAGGGGTTCCAATCTCAACCGCTTTTTTGTTGGACAAATCCCAACCGTAACATTTGACACAAAGCCCAAACCTCAGTTGACATGTCAGGGGAGATCTAACTACAAC
Source organism: Candidatus Microgenomatus sp. (assembly GCA_020724585.1). Lineage (GTDB taxonomy): Bacteria > Patescibacteriota > Microgenomatia > UBA8517 > UBA8517 > DYGS01. Next base: position 161,291 of record DYGS01000001.1, on the reverse strand, counting down.
TTCCTCTGTTGCTTCAGATATTTTAGATGACAATTCCTCGTCCAACAAGTCACCCGCAACAGCAATAACTTTGCCGTTTGAATCTTTAACATCCTGCACCAAATATCTGCCAAGTATTCTAGAAGGATAAGATTGGGGTCTATCCTTTTTTCTAATAGTCAATCCGTCGCTTGTTCCACAATCATCTTTTCTAATTATCACATCGTGGGAGACATCAACTAGCCTTCGGGTCAAATATCCTGCATCAGCGGTCTTGATGGCCGTATCGGTCAGTCCTTTTCTTGAGCCTCTTGAAGAAGTCACATATTCAAAAACTGACAATCCCTCCCTAAAATTACTCTTAATTGGAAGTTCTACAATTTTACCCGTTGGATCAGTAACTAGTCCCCTCATAGCAGACAATTGTTTAACCTGATCTCTTGAAGCCCTTCCTACTTTTGCATCTATTACAACTCTGATTGGATTTGTAGGCTCCATCAAATCCCAAGTCTTATCAGCCAAAACCTCTGAAACATCAATCCAAACCTCCTGAGACATTCTTTTTTTCTCACCCGCTGTAATTAAGCCCATGTTAAAGTTATTCTCAATTTCTGCAATCTTTTCTTCTGCTTCCTGAATTATTTCCTGCTTGTCCGGCAAAAGCACTGCATCAAAAACACCAAATGAAATTCCTGAAATTGTACCTGCCCAGAAGCCTATCGATTTGACATCATCAATCATTTTAACAACCGTTTTCTCATCGCACTTTGCATAAGCAACATTAAACAATTTCTTTATAACAGAAGATGTAGCAGATTCATTCACAAATCCAAAAACCGAAGGTAAAATCTCATTGAAATAAATTCTACCGACCGTTGTCTCTACAACCTGCTCATTAATCCTAACCATAATTAATTGTCTTAACTCAATTTTTCCCGTCTGATGAGCTATTACTGCTTCATTTTGATCAGCATATACAGTTTGATCCTTCTCAATCCTAATGTCTGGTGAAGTAAGATAATAAACACCCAGAGCCATTTCTTTCGATGACGGGGTCGAAACGGGTGTTCCATCAGCCGGGCGAAGCAAATTGTGTTCCGGAAGCATCAATTTTTTGGCTTCTTCAATTGCCTTGGCAGAAAGAGGGACATGAACGGCCATTTGATCTCCATCGAAATCTGCATTAAAACCTGCACAAACAGCGGGGTGAAGTCTAATTGCTGATCCTTCAATAAGAATTGGATAAAATGCCTGCATACCTAGTTTATGAAGTGTAGGAGCACGATTCAAGATAACAGGATGGTCTTTGGTAATCTCTTCCAAAATATCAAAAACTTCAGGCGGTCTTCTGTCCAACATATTTTTAGCTGACTTGACATTTGGGGCAATTCCTCTTCCTATCATTTCCCGAAGAACAAATGGCTTAAACATTTCAAGAGCCATCTCTTTGGGAAGACCGCATTGATTAAGATTTAGTTCGGGCCCAACGACAATTACACTTCTTCCAGAGTAATCAACTCTCTTACCCAACAAGTTCTGTCTAAATCTTCCTTGTTTACCTTTAAGCATGTCTGAGAGAGACCTTAAAGGCTGTCTTCCTCTTGCTTTTCTGGTTGCTTTTCTCTGACTTTGATCAAGAAGAGAATCAACTGCCTCTTGAAGCATTCTTTTCTCATTTCTTAAAATTATTTCGGGAGCACCTAGTCCAATTAGATGTTTCAATCTATTATTCCTGTTTATGACTCTTCTATACAAATCATTCAAATCAGAGGTGGCAAATCTTCCGCCTGATAACTGAACCATCGGTCGAAGATCAGGAGGTAGAACAGGCAAAACTTTTAATATCATCCAAGTTGGATCAATTTTTGCCTTTCTTAGTCCATTAACAACTTTAAGTCTTTTGACAACTTTTGCATATTTAGGGCTATTAGTTTTTGTTTCCTCGACTTCTTTTCTCAAGTCTACAGATAGTTTTTCTATATTGACACCGCTTAATATTTCTAAAACAGCTTCTGCACCCATTTTTGCTTCAAAGAAATCGGCCGCTGAGTAATTCGAAAGCTCATCATATTCCTCTTCAGACAAAATGCTTAAAACTTTAAGGCCCTTAACAAGGCTTATTAAGTTTTCAAATAATCTGGAATTCCTACTTAAAGCAGATTTTTCTTCCTCAACAATTGCGGTTTCTTTCTTTCTTAAGGTCAATTCAACTTCAGAAATTGCTAAGGCTTGTTGTTCTTTATCTTTTATCTTCCCCTCAATTTTTTCCTTGGCTTTAAGTGCCTCTGCATCAAGATTTTCTTTTTTTTCTTTAAACGACTCAACTATTTTTTTCTCATTATCCAAAAGAGCCGTTTGCAATATCTTAACGGCTTCTTTCTTCTTGTCTTCATCAACATTTAAAACTAAATATCTTGCAAAATAAACAACTTGCTCTAAAGATTTTGGAGGAACACCCAAAATATTTGAAATCTTTGAAGGAGCTCCCTTAAAGTACCAAATGTGGGCAACAGGGCAAGCCAAACTAATATGGCCCATTCGTTCTCTTCTAACTCTTGACTGAGTTACCTCGACGCCGCATTTGTCACAGATAACCCCCTTAAACCTTATTCTCTTGTATTTGCCGCAGTAACATTCCCAATCTTTTGTGGGTCCGAAGATTTTTTCATCAAAAAGACCATCTTTTTCGGATTTTAGTGTCCGATAATTTATGGTTTCCGGTTTTGTTATTTCACCGCGACTCCACTTTCTAATATCGTCAGGTGAAGCCAATTTAACCACCAAGGACTTAAAATCCTCTATATTTTTTAAATCAATCAATTGTTCTTGTGAAATATTATTATTCGTTGACATCTTCTACCTCCATTGGCCCGTCCGCACTTAGCAATTCTTCTGTTGCTACTACTTCGGCGCCTGTTGCCTTTGCCAATTCCTCTCCAGCGGATGATACCTCATCAGTATCACTCCTGGCAATAACTACACCTCTTGGAATAATATTTAGACCAAGAGCGTTTAATTCACGGGTTAATACTTTAAATGACTCGGGTATCGTTGATTCAGGAATATCAAGACCTTTAACAATTGCTTCAAACGCTTTAGCCCGTCCGACGATATCGTCAGATTTTATGGTCAGCATTTCCTGCAAAATATGTTGTGCACGATGTGCTTCAAGAGCCCAGACCTCCATTTCTCCCAATCTTTGGCCACCCATTTGTGCTTTACCGCCAAGAGGTTGTTGTGTAACAAGCGAGTACGGACCAGTTGACCTGGCATGAGTCTTATCCTCGACCATGTGGGTAAGCTTTAGTATGTAGCCCACTCCAACAACAGTGTCCTCCTTAAACTTCTCACCAGTTCTGCCGTCAATCAATCTCATCTTGCCGTTTACTGGCAAGTTCGCACTTTTAAGTTCTCTAACAAGATCATCCTCTGTTACTTTGTCAAAAACAGGAAAGGCTCCTTTTTCTCCTTTTTTGTAAAGCGCAAGTCCAAAATGAGCTTCCAAAAGCTGACCCAAGTTCATACGGGAAAGTACTGACAAAGGAGAAATAATTACATCGACAGGTGTTCCATCTTCAAGATACGGCATGTCCTCAACTGGCATTATTTTGGCAATAACACCCTTATTTCCATGTCTCCCGGCAATTTTATCCCCCACAGTAATCTTTCTGATCTGGGCTACTTTAACGATTATTTTTTCAATTACTCCTGGGCCAAGTTCATCACCTTTGCTTCTATCTAGAATGTCAACGCCCACAACTATTCCTTTTTCACCATGAGGAACACGAAGAGATGTGTCTCTAACTTCTCTTGCTTTTTCACCAAAGATTGCGCGAAGCAGTCTTTCTTCAGAAGTCAACTCTGTCTCTCCCTTCGGAGCAATTTTTCCAACCAGAATATCATTTGGGGAAACCTCGGCCCCAATAACAACTATTCCATCCGGACCTAGGTTTGCAAGCTCTGCTTCAGAAACATTTGGTATATCTTTTGTTCTTTCTTCAGGCCCTAGCTTTGTATCAACAAGTTCTGCTTCATACTCTTCTATGTGAATTGAGGTTAGTAAATCTTCTTTAACTAATCTATCTGATATTAAAATTGCATCCTCAAATCCATAACCGCCGTAAGTGGTATAGGCAACCATTAAGTTCCTGCCCAAAGAAAGTTCTCCTTGGTCACTTGACGGAGCATCTGCTAAAACTTGGCCTTTTTTGACTTTATCGCCAGGTTTAACCAAAACAACCTGGTTATAGCAAGTTGAGTGAGCTGTTCTTCTAAACTTAGATACTTGATAAACTTCACTTTTCCCTCCATTTACCACCTCAATATCCTCAACAGATTCATCGATAGAAACTTTTTGATCAAGCCTAATCTCAATTTTACTGCTGTCTGCATACTCGACTAGACCGTCATGTCTTGCAATAACAGCTCTATTCATAGCCAGAGAAATAGCGTTTTCCATACCTGTACCCACAATAGGGGCTTCAGGATTAACTAAAGGAACAGCCTGACACTGCATGTTGGAACCCATGAGAGCTCTATTTCCTTCGTCATGAGCTAAAAACGGAATAAGCGAAGCCGATGTTCCAACCAACTGTCTTGGGGAGATATCTACAAAATCAATCAAATCAACCGATCCTTCGGTAAAATTACCCATATGTCTTAACGGCACCCTTTGGTCTTTAATAAATCCGTTTTCGTCAATACTTATGCTTGAGTGAGTAAGATAATAGCCCTCTTCATCGTCAGCGGTTAAATAGACTATTTCATCTGTAACCCTAACTTTGCCGCCCTTTTTCTCAACTTTTCTATATGGAGTCTCCAAAAATCCATATTCATTCACTCGTGCATATAAAGAGAGATAAGTGACAAGACCAATATTCGGACCCTCAGGGCTCCTTACAGGATCAATTCTTCCATACTGCGATGAATTAACATCTCTTATTGAAAATGATGCTCTATCGCGATTAATTCCGCCAGTTCCTAAAACTGAAACCCTTCTTAAATTATCAACCTCAGAAAGAGGATTTGTATCGTCTAAAATTGTCGATAGCTGGTTACTTCTGAAGAACTCGTTTAAGGAAGAAATTAGTGGTCGGGCATTAATCAAATTTGAAGGGAGAGGCTTATCATCAGGAGAAACCAAACTCATTTTTTCCTTGACGCTTCTTTCAAGGCGGAGTAGTCCAATTCTAAAAGCATTAATGCTTACCAATTCCCCAACCCTTCTTAGCCTTCTGTTAGCAAGATGGTCAATATCATCAACCCCGCCTTGACCGTTTTGTAAACCGACAAGATATTTTAAAGTCATGACGACATCTTTTTGAGTCAAAACTTCTGTAAGTTTTTCATCTCGGTCAACTCCAAGTCTTTTGTTTATTTTATACCTTCCGACCTTGCCCAGATCATATCTTCTTTTATCCAAAAACATGTCTTCAAAGAGTTTTGTAGCGTTTTCTATTAAGACTGGTTCTCCTGGTCTTAGTTTTCTATAGATATCAAGCAATGCTTCGTCTTTAGATTTTGTGGAATCTTTGGATAAAGTAGTCTCAATATATTTATGATTCTTATCAATATCTACATCCTTAAATAAATTCTTGATCTCTTCATCTGTTTCCAAACCAAAAGCCCTCAAAAGAGTTGTTGCTAAAACTTTTTTGCGTCTGTCTATTCGGGCATAAATCAAATCACCTTTTGTCACCTCAAACTCAAGCCATGTGCCATGAAGCGGCCTTATCTCTCCGGAATAAAGGCTTCTTCCTGAAGCCGGCTCAACCTCTCCCGCGAAATAAACACCGGGGCTTCTAACAATTTGGTTTATAACAGCTCTTTCAATTCCATTTATAATAAATGTTCCTCTTGATGTCATTTGAGGAAGATCACCCAAAAAAACTTCTTGTGTTATTTCTTTTCCTGTTTTTTTATTGATAAGAGTTGCTGTAATTTTTAGAGGGCTTGAATATGTCAGTCCTTTAGCCTGCGCATGTGAGGCAGTTATAGACGGCTTTCCAAGACTGTGTTCACTAAATAAAAGTTGCCAGTTTTTACCAGTAAAATCATCAATTGGAGATATATTTTTGAGTTCTTCTGCTATGCCAAAAGTTAAAAACCACTGCCAAGACTCGCGTTGTACAAGAGTTAAGTCTAGTTTGGGTAAATCGTCTTCTTTTTTACCAAAACTTCGTCTAAGGGTTGTTTTTAAGCTCATTTGAAATTTACAAATAAATAAAAATCTCCCGAAAACAGGAGAGCCTAATTCAAGTTAGGCCTGATTAGGGATTATATGTGATTTTCCCGCACTGTCAAGTGGGGAAAAATCATCTTAAATATCTCTCAATATTTACATTGTGCTCCTCTATAGTTTTTGCAAAATGAATTCTGCCTTGACTGTCATGAATGTAAAACCAATAGTCCGATTCTTGGGGGTTTTTGGCGGCATCAATTGATGTTTTTCCCGGATTTGCTATGGGACTAGGAGGAAGTCCTGTATTTTTATAAGTATTAAAAGCTGAATTTATCTCTTTATCTAAACTGGTCGGTACCTCCCAATAATCACACTTGGCACTTGACGCTTGACACTTAACACTTGCCTTAGCATATTGAAGTGTTGCATCTACCTGAAGTGGCCAATTATTACTTAATCTTTTGTAAAGAACCCCTGCAACTATCGGTTTTTCCTCATCGCTTAAAGTTTCTCTTTCAAGAAGTGATGCCATGATTAACTCTTTATATGCAACATCGCCGTTTTTCTTTTCAAAAGTTGAGATCATTTTGTTAACAATACTTTCAGCTGCAGCATTTTTGGGGAAAAGATATGTATCAGGAAATAAGTAACCCTCCTTATCTTGAGTTAATTTTAGAAACTCTTTGATAAAAGATTGATCTTTTTCCAGAATTTCTGCAAATTTCAAGGCAATCTCTTCCCTGCGCAACCCTTCAGGAATTGTCACCCAAATTTCAGTTGGTCCTTTTTTAAGCCTGTCAACAATTTGCATAAGTGTTAAATTGGGAGATAATTGGAATTCACCCGCCTGGATTTTGCTGGTAGAACTGGTTAGCTGAACATAAAATTTAAAGGCGACAGCGCTTCTAATTATTCCCTCTTTTTCAAGTTTTTTTCCTATTTGCGACACAGATGACCCCTTGGTGATCAAAAAGTCAATTTCTCTACTATCGTTTGAAATAGGTTCAAAAAGCATTTTTAAATAAAAAGCGGCAAAAATAACTGCAACAGCAATCGGAATGACAAGAAGTATAATTTTTTTTATTCTAGACTTCATTTAGCAGTGCTCTTCTGTATTTTTTGGTTTTCATGTCTTGAATATAAATTCTTCCACATTTACATGTCACCATTTGTCCATACTTATGCTTTTGAGTTTTAGCCTTTGACAGGGGCATCCCACAACCGACACACTTTCCTTGGGAAAGGAGCCATGCCTGTATTGGAGCTATCACATTCTTAAACATGCAGTTAAATTATACCATGAAACCCTCCTCGTCAATGGGAAAAAGAGTCAATATAATTCTGGAGCATTATGGAAGCGGCATAGGCATCTTCCATTTCTTTTCTCTTTTTTCTTCCAATTCCACCTTGAATAGACAAATTTATAGCATCCCTTGTTGAAAGTGTTTCGTCTTGATTAACAACAGAAACATCTAAAGCGTTCTTTAAATCTAAACTAAACTTCTTCGACTCTTCAGCCATTTCTCCCTCTGATATTCCAACAACAATTTTTTCTATTTTTTCTTGTATTATTATTTTTTGTATTTCTTGAATTAAATTGTTTTCATCTTTGTATTTAATAACTCTTAGGGGCTCGGAAAGTTTGCCCCGAGAAAGGGCCAGACCTACTTTACTTTTCCCGTAATCGATTCCCAGTATATTCATTTTCAAGAAACTACTCTTGCTTTGACAATTAATCTTTTCGGATTTCTAGGATCGCCAGGCGGCGTACATGTGACCAAAGTTATAAACGAATCGCTTGGATCCTGTTCCAATATCTGAATATCAGATGGAAAAATTTCATAAACTTCTTCAACGACAAATTTATAATTTACGCCGTCATAATTTATAAATATTTCGTCGCCATTTCTTAATGTCGGCAGCGTTGAAAAGATGGCCATATAATTTTTGGGGTTATAAAATATTGGAAGTATAGAGTGACCAAAAATCACAGCGTTCCCTCGTTTTCCAGGAAGGGCGGTTCCAGGATACTGTACTAGGCTTTTTGACAAATCCTCTCCACCTATGGCAACAGAGGCGTTTTCAATTCTAAGTTTTGGAATTGAAAGAGTGTAATAAGTCACTTTTGGTGAATTAAAATCAACATTTTGAGAAGCATCGGGAAACCAATTTGACGCCTTTGTGTAATCGGTTGGGTTTTGGGCGTTAAATTTTTCTAAAGAAAGAGGTGTTAACAGTGTTTGATAATTTTGAGCATCAACTAACTGGTATTCAATAATCGGCCATGTCGAGGCTGAGAGTATTACTACCCCCGACAGCGCAGAGATTAACGCCGAGGCTTTAATTATTTTTCTCTTGTTCATTTTTGGGCAGATATAACTATATCAATATTTTTTAAAATGTGGGGGAGCGTCTTAATCTTTTCTGGGAATCTTGGTCTTAGTCTAAACTCAGCACTCACAAATCCAGGTATTGTTGATAGATATTCTTCCGCAACTTTTGGATATTTGCCAGAAATTTTTTTAGCAATTTCTTCAGTTGAAATATCAGGTATAAGATTGGCTGATACTTTAAGTTTATCTTGCCCATCTCCATTTAAATCAAAATTGTATTCTATCTGGTCATCTTTTAGGACAAATCCCGACGGCACACTCCCTTCAAGTTTTTCTCTTGCAAGTTTTGTAAGCTCCCCCTTTTTTGCAACTTTAGCGACCACTTTAATTTTCAAAGAAAGTTTAATGGAAGTCGCTTCATCTCCAAGTTTATTACTGTAGTCATCTTCTACCACGCTTTCTTCTAAAGAATCTTCAATTAACACTTCATCGCTTGAGATTTCTCTCAATAAATCGGCCTTAGCCTTTTCCAAGAGTTCCTCTTTAAGTTCGTCAAAAAGAGTGTCTATGTCATCTTTTGAAACTGCAGGGATTTGCCTACTCGATCCGCCACTAAAATTATCAACGGCGACTGCATCAACTTCAGCTTTTGGATAATTTCCAACTTTAAAAACTTCATCTTTTGATAAATTATATTCTGAACCAATATTTACAGCTTCCAGATCAATGGTTGCAGTCCCAGGATTGCTTGGCGAGATAGCACCGGAAACTGAAGCCTGTTTAGTAGTTTGGAACTTTAAATCTGATGTCGACACAAGTTGTGTCCCTGCAGGTAAATTTATTGGAAAAGCTGTACCATTTTGGATTTTGACAGAACCTTTTGCTTTATCTCCAACTGTTTTAGTTCCGGTTGTTTGTTTTGTCTTTTCTCCTGCTTGCTCTGCACCAACCTCTTTTAGATCAAGATTATTTTCGATATCCATTTCAAAACTTTCTTCTATTTTTTTAGGGGACACAAAAACAACAACATCAGCTTTAGGCAAAAACCACCAGACAGAAAAACCAGAGACTATAAATGTGGCAATTGAAGCTAAAATTACAACTAAACTTCTTTGCGATCTCAAAAACGCTAGGTTCAAATTAAAATTTATTTTGGGTAAACTTGGAACTTGAGGAATCTTTAAACTCGGCTTTTCGCTTTGTTCGGTTGGCTCCACTTTAAAACCTAAATCTTCTGGAGTTACGCCTGCTGGCTCCTCAATATTTACAATCAAATCGTCAGTTTTGACAATGTCAGCACCTACCGCACCCAATTCCGCTCCGCCAGCAAGACAAACTGCGGCAAGTTTTTTATAAGGATCAAAAATTTCAATCACTGGAGGATGTGCAAAACTTGCCTCCCCCACCTTGCCCCAACTAACATCTTCAAAACTTTGTTTTATGGAGGCGAGCTCATCTTGTTTTTGATTAAAAATCACGATCCTGGATGGATATAAATTTATAAGCGATGAAAGTCTGCTTAAACCTTCAATTAAATCATCCGATGGCACAACACTTCTTGCAACCAAAGTGGTACCAATGAGTTTCCCCAAATTAAAAATTGATACATCAAGTTCTGAATCATTAACACCCACAACAATTCCTGAAAAGTCAGATCCCTCTTCGGATTTGATAAAATGGGCGATTGCTTCAGATAAAACCACAAATCCTGATGGTGCTAAGGATAAATCTTCACAAATCTTCTTCAAAACCGCAAGTTTCTCTTCTTTTATATTACCTTCGCTAACCCAATTTGAAGGAAGACCAAAAACAGTTTTTGAAGGTTCTTTGATATCCTCAGGCAAATTTTGAGCAACCGTTGAAAGCGATGTATCAACTGCTTCAGTCAAATTTTCTTCATATCTTATTCCTTCTCCCTGAAAAATGATCTGGGCGTTACCATCCTTAATAACCCAAACGGCAGAAGATACCCAATTATCCTCCAAAATAATCGCCCAGTAGGCTTCATCTTCCTTATTATTTCTGATTGGATATGACAACATATACTCTTAGTAAACCGGAGCCGATTTTCTCCTGTTTATTTATTGTAACATGTCCGATCTCGGAAGTTTTTGCAACATGAGGCCCCCCGCAAAACTCCTTTGAAAAAGCCGATTCTAGGTCACTGCCAACATAATAAACTTTAACTGTATCCGCATACTTTTCGTTAAAGGCATGAATTGCCCCAGTTTTTAAAGCTTCTTCTTTTGGCATTACGGCAAAATTTACGGGCAAATCTCTTTTAATGACATTATTTATCATGTCCTCAACTTTTGTCAGCTCCTCAACCGTTAGTTTTCTAGAATTAGGGAAATCAAATCTTGACCTCTCTTTAGTTATGTTTTGCCCCATTTGGACAACATTGTCTCCCAAAACTTTCCTTAGAGATGCCAATAAAAGATGTGTTGCCGTGTGAAGTTTGACGACACCTGGTGAATGATCAGCAAGGCCCCCCTTAAAAACTCCCGCAGAAAGTGACTTAGATTTGTCTTTGTGTACTTCAAATTCTTTTCTAAATTCTTCTAAATCAACTTCTTGTCCCTTTTCTTTAAAAAGTTCAACTGTAAGCTCAAGTGGGAAACCATAAGATTGGTAAAGATCAAAGGCTATCTTGCCCGTAATTTTGTCAATTTTACCAATTTCCTTTAGTCCCTTATTTAATGTAATTTTAAATTTTTTAATCTCGTCACCAATAACAGTGTTGTCAATAATTTTATCTATTTCGGGAAATTTAGTTGTCATTCTTCTAATTAATCTTCTTAAGATATAACCTTGCATTTTATTACCAGGAATAACACCAGCATTAACTAATGCCAATGATGCTCTTAAGTGATCTGCAAAAATTCTGAAACTTGCCATATTATCCTTATATTTTTTACCAGTTAACTCTTCTAACTTTTGGATAGATGGCCAGTAAATATCAGTTTTAAAAATATCAGGATCATTATTAATAGCTGCAGTTATGCGTTCTAAACCACCGCCAAAATCTACATTTTTTTGAGGTAACTCTTCTAAACCCTTGTCTGTTTTTTTATACTGTATAAAAACTGAATTGCCAATTTCTAAAAATCTTCCACAATCACAATTTGGATGACATTTTGAGCCAAACTCATGTTGATGTTCAACCGAGGTGAACTCGTAAAAGATTTCGCTATCTGGTCCTCCAATTTCACCCACAGGCATTTGATCAGGAGTTCCACTTCTACTCCACCAATTCTTTTTAACTCCATATTCAAAAATGTGAGATTCGCTAACCCCAAGTGACAACCAAATTTCTTTCGATTCCAAATCTTTAGGAACAAGTTCGTTTCCCTCAAAAATTGACACATATAATTTTTCTTTTGGTAAGTTTAATTCTTTGGTTAAAAATTCCCAGATCCACGGAAGTTGGTCTTTTTTAAAATAATCTCCCAAACTCCAATTGCCTAACATTTCAAAAAAAGTTGTATGTCTGTTATCTCCAACTTCTTCAATATCTTGAAGTCTTATAGACGGTTGGCTATCAACAAGCCTTACTCCTTCTGGATGTTTTTCTCCCATTAAATAAGGAACGAGTGGTTGCATACCAGAACTTGTAAAAAGTGTTGTTGGATCAGTTTCTAATACAAGTGGTGCAGGAGAAATTATTTTGTGCCCTCTTTTTTCAAAAAATTTTAAATACTTTTCTCTAACATCATTACTTCTCATCATGAAGCTAATTATACAGGCCAAAGTTTGGAATTTGAAGTGTAAAGATATATAATTGCTACATATCAATGACATTCTTTGAGAGGAGTAAGAAAAGTTCCATGGAAGGCAAGCAGCCTTTGGAAGACTGGCGAGGCGACCTACACTCGAAAATTGCTCGAGCTCTGAATGATTATAATAGTGACAAAATCACTCTTGAGGAACTAAAAGCAACAATCGGCATGCAGGGCAGTTTAAAGGAAGATTTAAAATCTTTAGTAATCGAACAACACTAGATAATCTTCTCATGCTTGACAAATGGTACAACTAATAGTACTATTAAGTTATGAATGTATTATCAGGAACATTACCTGCAAATATTGCTCGTGCTAATTTTTACCAAATTCTTGAAGAAGTTGGAGATAATTTACGCCGTTTTATAATTACACACAGGGGTAAAACTAGGGCGGTTGTTATGCCTATCGAAGATGTTGAAGCCTGGGAGGAAACACTTGAAATATTAAGTGACAAAAAACTCATGAGGGATATTAAAAAATCCCAAATAGACTACAAAAAAGGCAATTTCATAACTCTTGATAACCTTACCAAGAAGTATAACATTAATTAATGTCTCAATTAGTACTTACAAAAGATTCAGAGAAAGAATTTTCTAAACTTCCAAAATCAGAGCAAAAAAAGGTTATTAAAAAATTAAAATCAATTGAATCAAACCCCCTTTCAGGAAAACCGCTTACAGGAAAACTAATCGGAAGTTATACCATTCGAGCATGGCCATATAGAATTATTTATGAATTTAAGAAAAAAGAATTAATTATTTTAGTAAACAAAATCCAACACAGACAAAATGCATACAAACACTAATTTATTCTTGTCCGTGGGTTGTTGTTGTTTTATTTTTTCCAAATAGTTCCATTATGCCTGTTAGTTTTTCAGGTCTAATAAGCCCTCCTCCTAAAATTGCATCTTCTAAAATTGAGTTTAATCTTTTTATTGCCTTTCTAAGGTCCAAAATGATAAACACAACTTGAACCCCAACCACAACCAAAAGAGCAGTTAAACTTATAACAACCACTATTAACAATCTTTGAATATCCATATAAATTATTCTGTATCGACAGTAATTCTAACAGTTTTGTAGGCTTTTTTACCAGACCTTGAAACTGCCTCAAATTTTAATTCTTTTGTGTCTTTGTTAACTTCAATCTCCGTCTCAAAGTTGCCATTTATGTCTAAAATTACCGGTTGGTTGTTTATGGTTAAAACTACATCCGTCTTGGTTGAACCTGAAACTTTAACTCTATCCGACAAAACCACTTCTCCGTCTAGAGGTTTTGTAATTTTAATATCGGGAGGACTTATAAATTTGATGTACTCAAAAACCAAGTAGCCAATAACAAATATTGTTACCAGAGATACGGCAAGAATAAATGTTATCTTTGGAGACCAGCTAAACTTACTATTAATTTCCTGTTTGGGTGCGCTTATTTCTTTTTTAATTGGATAGTCGCGCCGAAACATCGCTGAAGTTGTGTTTTGTGAGATTTTCAATGCCAGACTTATATTTTTAATAAATCCCGAAGTTACGGCATAACTTGGCAGGTTATTCCAATCGTTTTTTTCAATTAGGGAAATAAAACTTGCCTTAATTTTAGTAATTTTTTCAAGTTTTTTTAAAGAAATCCCTCTACTCACACGGGCATTTTTAAGATATTCTCCTACTGTCTGCATAGTATTAATTTAGCTAACTTTGAAGACGGGATAGAAATTCGTCTGCATTTTTAATTAAAACCTCGCGTGCTTTACTTGAGCCATCACTTGGGCCAATTACTCCCGCACTTTCTAGTTGATCAATCACTCTTGCCGCCCTAGCATAGCCAATTGCAAGTCTTCTCTGCAACAGTGAAGCCGAAGCTCTGTCATATTGACAAACAACTTTAACTGCTTCGGTGAAAAAATCGTCGGTATCTCCTCCAACTCCCGGTACAGGCAGTTTTCCTGATTTTGTCATTGTTGTCACCTCTTCGGTATATTGAACGGGCACACCTTGATTTTTTATAAACCCAACTAAATTTCTAATTTCAGAATCGCTCACAAAAGCTCCTTGAATTCTTGATGGCTTTGCCTGATCAGGCGGAAGATACAACATGTCTCCTTTACCTAAAAGTTTTTCTGCTCCTTGGGTGTCTAAGATTACACGGCTGTCAACTTGGGAGGAAACCGCAAAAGCGATTCTTGTTGGAATATTTGCTTTAATTAAACCCGTAATAACATTTACCGAAGGCCGCTGGGTTGCAAGAACCATATGTATTCCTACCGCTCGGCTCATTTGGGCAATTCTTGTAATTGCGTCTTCAACCTCAACTGGAGATAAAAGCATGATGTCTGCCAACTCATCGATTATTAAAACTATGTAGGGAAGTGCTTGAAATCCGCTCATTTCGTTATATGCATCAATATTTCTTGCTCCAACCTCAGCAAATTTTTTGTATCGTCTGTCCATTTCATTAGTCAGCCATTTGAGCGCCGATATAACTTTATCAGCATCAACTATTACAGGGGATAAAAGATGGGGAATATCGTTGTAACCAGTTAGCTCGACTCTTTTTGGATCAACCATTATAAACTTTACCTCAGAAGGACTGTTTCTAAAAAGCATTGATGCCAAAAAAGTGTTAATCGCAACTGATTTACCCGACCCGGTCTGCCCCGCAACCAAGACATGCGGCATTCTGGAAATATCAGTAACAACGGGCTTTCCAGAAACATCAAGACCTAGAGCAATTGCAAGTTTTGACTTATTTGAAGCCATTTCGTCTGATTCTAAAATCCTCTTTATTGGTACAAATTCTGGAGATTTGTTAGGAAGCTCAATACCAACCAAATTTCTACCCGGAATCGGCGCCTCAATTCTTATGGCCCCCGTAGGTGCGGAAAGAGCTAGCGCCAAATCCCTCTCCAGAGCCGTAATCTTGCTAAGTTTTGTTCCCAACGCCACTTCGATTGCATACTGAGTAACCGCGGGGCCCAAATTAACTTCGACTACTTTTGCAGTTATTCCAAAAGATTCAAGCGTTTTTTCAATAATATCTGCATTACCGTTAATATCGCCTCTATCAACCCTTCCAATTGAATCGCTTGAAAACAAATCTATAGACGGGTACTTCCAAATTGTTTCGTCTCCTTTTATATTGCTCACCAGTTTTTCTTCCAAGTCTTTTTTGTTATCTGGTTCTTTATTTAATATAGTTTGTACAGGCTTAGTTTCGGAAACAGTTGCGGTTGCTCCTGAAATTTTAAAGTCTTTTCGCGGCAAAATTTTATCTCTCTCTACAGCTTTCTGACCAAAAACATAAAAAGAGACAATTGACCAAATAGATTTAAGAAGTTTAAACAATTGATCAAATGATGTGTTAAAAAGTACGACGAGTCCTGTTAAGACCAATCCAAAAAAGACAATTATCGCACCAGCTGGAGTAACTAAAGTCGAAATACTATCCCAGATTATAATTCCCATCTGTCCCGATTTACCCATAGCCGAAATCGATAAAAAAAGAAGAAGCGATCCCACAATTACATTAGGCTGAGACAATGGAAGTTTAATTCTTCCAATCACAAATGAAAACGAAAGACACAGAAAAGGCAAAAAAATTGAGGCCCAGCCAAAAATAGACATGACTATATCGTTGAAACGATAAAGCAGCAGCCCCCTCCTTGAAAAGGATATGATTATAAGACCCGCTAGCGCTAGAAAAAAAATTTGAGCAATAGAAGCATAAGTTTGCGGTTTTAATTTTAACTTAAAGGACCGCTTATCAGCTTTTCTTTTATGTTTTTTTGCCATACGCAATATACATAATATCAAACTTGAAGTTGCGAAGCCAGTAATTAGCTTGCAGACGGAGGAAATGGATACCTTATCAAAACTATTACCCCTTTTTCTTTTAGATACTCTTCTTTTACTACCGTTGAGGGTTGGTCACTACTCTTAAGTGCAACAATTTTTAGAGAACCTACAACATCAACTCGTTTTGTTGGACCTAAAACGCTCTTTGGGTCAAATACAATTGCCATTCTATTCATTTCAATCATATAAACGATATTATAACAAAATAATACTATACTTCAACTACAACAGGTATAATCATTGGGCTTCGAGCAGTCACTTGGTAAAAGTGGTTTTCCAAAAACTTTACAGTTTCTTCTTTGATCGCTTTTGCATTCATGCCGTTTTTGTATCTTAAATGCTTCAAGAGCCTCTGAACCGAATCATTTAATAGTCCGCTTGAGATTCCCTCAAAAACAAATCCGCGAGAAACTATTTCAGGAAATCCTAAAATTTTTCCTTTTTTGTCAGCTTTGATTGCAATAACAACAACTCCTTGTTTTCCCAAAAGAGTTCTGTGTTTTAAAACCGTCTTTCCGATATCTCCGATCCCCAATCCGTGAACCATCACTTCTTTAACCTTTATTTTCTTGCCCAAAACAGCATAGCCGTCCTTAAATTCTATAGAATCTCCTGGTTTTAATTTAAAAACGCTTTTTGAGGGTTTCCCCATAGAAACGACTAATTTTTCAAAAGCACTCATGTGTCTGATCGTTCCACCTGTGGGCACTAAATATTTGGGCTTGGCGATATTAATTAAAGCTTTGATATCCTCCTGATAACCGTGACCGGAGACATGCAGGTTTTCATGGAGATCGTAATAATGAACATCAACCCCCTTATCAATCAATTCGTCGATCACAAAATCCTGACTTTCCTTTGAATATGGAGGTGCAGGATTTGCAGAAAAAATAAATACATCACCATTTTTCACTTTTACCCTATCCTCTTCGTTTAATGAAACTCTGTAAACAGAGCTCCCTATCTGGCCATAACAACCAGCAATTATATATACAAGTTTTTCCCTAGAGTATTTCCCCACATTTCTTAATTCAACAATATTATCGTCAAGATATTTTAGATAGCCAAGTTTGTGCGCACTTTTCGCTTTTTCGATTATAGACCTTCCTACAAATACAACTTTTCTACCCAAACGATTGGCAACATTTATCATTTGCTGGAATCTGCCGATTGACGAGGACATCGCTGACATAAAAATAGCTCCTTTAGCATTTCTTGAAATTTTAAACAGATTTTCTTCTATAGGAACGCCGCTTGGGGTGAAACCGGATTGATTTGCTCCAAGACAATCAAGCATTAAAGCTAGCACTCCATCTTGTGCTAAAGCTTTGGCGCGGGAAATATCAAAAGACATGCCATCAACTGACTCTTGATCCATTTTATGCTCAGGCACATGCATTATTCTCTTACCTTCCGCCTCAATCAGAAAACCAACAGTGTCGGGAACGGAATGCGTAACCCTAAAAGGTGAAACCTTAAACTGGCCCACAAAAAAACTGTCCTTTTCGGGGTTAAAAACATTTATTTTATAGCTATCCCGAGGTATAGCATAATCTTTGAATTTATATTCCAAAAATTCACGAACCAAAGCGGCACCCCAGATTTGTGTTTTATTTTTTTTCGACCATAAATCTCGCAATAAAAAGGGTAGCGATCCGATATGATCCTCGTGGCCTTGGGATAAGATTATTCCCCTTAATTTATGGCTATTTTTAACAACATATGAGAAATCAGGGATTACAAGGTCAACTCCAGGCATTTCTAGATCGGGGAATCCTATCCCACAATCCAATACCACCATTTCTTTATCGGTTTCGTAAAGATAGAGGTTTTCGGTTACGCCGGTGGTACCTGAAAGAGCTATGAAGCGCAACATAATTTACTTATTTAACTGATTTTAACACTTTCCCAAGATTAATAAAATCCTGTTTTTCTGCCTCTAAAATTTTCCCATTTCGAAGACTGGCGGCGGGATGATACATTGGGACAACAATTAATTTTTGCCCGCTCCAATTAATCTCAAATTTTTTTCCGTGAACATCCGATATGTAAATATTCGGCAAAAATTTAGCCATTGAAAATCTGCCTAAAGTTATAATTATTTTTGGGCTAATAATTTTAATTATTTGATCTAAATACTTGCCATAACTCTCAATTTCATTGGGGATAGGGTCTCGATTATTGGGCGGTCTATGATGTACTATGTTTGTTATAAATACTTTTCTTCTTTCAAGACCAGCCAGCTCCAGTAGTTTATCTAAAAGTTTTCCGGCTTGACCTACGAATGGTAACCCTTGAGCATCTTCATTAAACCCGGGACCCTCTCCAATTAAAAGTATTTTTGCTTCAGTATTACCCGATCCAAAAACTAGTTTATTGGCACCCTTTTTTAAAGGAAGTGTGTCATCCTTTTCCATCAAATCTTTAAGTTTGTGGAGTTCTTCAAATTTGGTCATCTTTAACAAATTCTACCATCTTAGTTTTTGTATCAAAAATTGCAAAATTAATATTGTTTTCCAATGCACCTGGCCTTATTAATCTTGTACCTTCAATTATTTCATCTGATTGTGAATGATGATGTCCACTAAAAATAATATCGAGTTTTTTATCCATAAAATATTTTTTAATTTCTCTTTGTCTATGAACAATTCCAATTTTTAAACCACCTAACCCTATTTCTTCACTTTCTTTAAAATATTTTGATAATTCTGGATCAATGTCTCCATTACCTAAAACAGAATAAATAGGAATATTGTATTCTTTTAAAATTTCAAAACTTTTAATGTGACACCAATCACCTGTATGAATAATGGCGTCTGCATCAATCTCTTTGGCAAATCCTGCAACATGTTTTATGTTTGCAATATTGTCATGAGTATCACCAATAATCAGAAGTTTCATTTATTGAAAAAGTCGTTTAGAGATTTTATGTGTTCATCTCTCCAATGTTTAATGTCTTCTTCTAAAAATCTCCTTGGCGTTTCATTTTTATCTGGCCATATTCTTGCATTTTCTAAATCTAGTTCTAAATTTTTAAAAATATTTATTAGTTTTGCTTTTAAATCTAAAAACTCTTTAAACACAATATCCCAACTATAATCTTTTCTTGCTTCAACTCCTTTTCTATTAAATTCTTCAACATCTGGTTCCCAAAATGGGACAATTCCATTTTGTAATGATTCTAAACATAGAATATCGTGTTCCATCCAATGATTGAGATGTGAAACAACATTTTTTAATGACCATTTATCAAAGACAGTTATTTCTACCTTTTCTTTCGGAAATTTAATTATTAACTTTTCTAATTCAGCAGAAATTTCTTTAAACTCATCTAATAATTCAGAATAGGATTTCATGGGGAAATTTTACCATTTTAATGGCAAGCTTGCTTTAACAAAGTCAAACTCGTTTATCACAATAGTTATCAATTTTTTTATCTTTATAAAACACGATATAAATCGTGTAAACAGCAATTACTGACGCAACTATGTATAAAAAGGTTGGCAAACTCATTTTTTCTTGTCTCCAAAAATCTGTCTATAAGACCATAAAATAAACGAAAAAGTAGCTATTATTCCAATCGCATAAACTATTGATATTCTTTCATCCATTTTTATTTACTCCTTCTCTGTATTTTACAGCAATTTGCAATGAGACAACAGCCACAACTATTCCAATTGAGGCAAACATTAAATCTACATTGTATTCTTGTTTTTCATTATTATTGTGGTAAAAACTGTTTTATATTTTGGGAGTTTACATCAAAGTGGGTTCCTTTGCCCTCAACCACCATTTTGGCAACTTTCCTGACCAAGCCTGCGATTGTCCTCTCCATTGTACGGATACCAGCATCGTATCCCAATGGCCTTACCAAATTTACCCATACCTCATCGTCTATAGAAATCGTATTTTCTGGAAGCCCCGATGATTTTAGAGCTTTGGGAAAAACATACTGTTTCCCAATTACAATTTTTTCCTGATCTGTATACGAAGGCATCATAATAGGCTCAATTCTGTCCATCACAGCAGTTGAAATATTTGTTGTATTGTTGGCAGTTGCTATAAAAATACACTCCGAAAGATTTATTGGATAATCTATATAGTGATCCGTAAAAGCATGGTTTTGTCCGGGATCCAAAAGTTCAACCAAAACACCCATTATTGAGGCTCTACCTTGGTCTGTGACCCTGTCTATTTCATCAAGAAGAATCACAGAATTTCTAAAGCCAGTATCTCTTAGGGCTTTAATAATTTTTCCCGGTTCAGCTTCAGGATGCATCTTTGATTGTCCACGAAGATCTAGTGGATCTCCCATTCCTCCAAATGGAATGCGGGCAATTTTTCGCCCTAAAGCCTCTGCAATCGAATAAGCAATTGTTGTCTTGCCGGTTCCAACTAAACCCACGAAGCAGAGGATTGGTGCCCTATATACATCGCTTCCTTCACCTTTTTCCTGTTTTAATTTCATGACTGCAAGATATTCCAAGACTCTATTTTTAATATCTTCCAAGCCATAGTGATGTTCATCTAATATTTTTTTGGCATTTTCCAAATCAAGGTTGTCTTGCGACTTTTTCTCCCAAGGAAGCGAAACAATCCAATCAATATATTTATTTATCCTGTCATATTCGGGTAAAAAAGTGGGAGAATTTGTTAATTTTTTTAATTGTTCCAAACGAATGTTTACCGACTTTAACAAATCTTCAGGTATACTAGAACCTGAAATTTTTGAAGAAAGTACATCTATTTCTTGAAAGGCAGTATTGTCCATATTTAATTTAAACAGTAATCGTAGTTATAGTATAGCAGGAAGTTCTAAAAGTGTGTGAATTGTTTTATATTTATAGGTTTTATCACCAAAAATCAATCACCTGTCAGGATTTGTATTTGACTGGAAGTATCTTGAAGTTGGAAAGTGCGGGCCGCCTGGCCTGCCGTTTCTTCTATCGCTGCCTCTACTGCCGTAGCCGGCCAAGCTTTGCTTATCTCTGTTAAATCCGCCTCTTGGACCTCGATTAAAATGACCCCTTTCTCTGTTACCGGAATTCCCACGGGAAATGAAATGTGATTTTTTTTCTTCTTCCACTTTCTCATCCATTGACGGATCAAGATTCAAAGAGAGATTAACTCTCCCCATTTCATCAATCTTTTTGACTCTTACTTTTATTTTTTGACCAATTGATAAAACATCAGAGGCATCGTTTACATACCCGCTCTGACCCATGTCTGAAACATGAACCATTCCGTCTTTACCCGGAAGAATATTAACAAAAGCTCCGAAATTCATAAGCCTTACAACCTCTCCATCGTAGATTTCTCCTGGCTGAACCTCTTTTGTCAAACCCTCTACATAGGAAACCGCCTTTTCAAGAGCTGAGACATCCACCGCCGATATGCTAACTTGCCCAAAATCGTCAACTTCAATTTCTGCGCCAGTATCAGCTGATAACTTCTTGATGTTTTTGCCGCTTGGGCCTATTAGCTCGCCAATTTTATCAACAGGAATAGTAACAACTTTAATTTTTGGAGCATAAACACTGACCTCCTTTCTTGGCTCGCCAATTGTCTCAGTTATAACTTTTAAGATTTGGCTCCTGCCTTCTTTTGCCTGTTTTAAGGCCGTTTCTAAAATTTCAGGTGTTAATTCCAAAGTCTTAACATCAAGCTGTAAAGCGGTAATTCCCTTATCAGTTCCAGCGACTTTAAAGTCCATATCGCCATTAAAGTCTTCAATCCCCATTATGTCAGACAAGACTGCAAATTTGCCTTTATCACCAAAAATTAAGCCCATGGCAATTCCTGAAACAGGCGCTTTAATCGGTACGCCCGCATCCATCAAAGCTAAGGTCGATCCACAAACTGAAGCCATTGATGTAGAACCATTCGAACTCATGACCTCAGAAACTACCCTAATTGTATATGGGAACTCTTCTTTGGAGGGAATTACAGGAAGCAGTGCCCGTTCGGCTAATGCTCCGTGACCTATCTCGCGCCTTCCAGGCGTCCCGATTCTTCCTGTCTCGCCGTTTGCATATGGAGGCATTGAATAGTGATGAATATAGCGTTTTTCATCCTCACCTTCTGCTGACTCTAAAAGCAAACTTTCAGACGAAGCAGCCAGTGTTGCAACGGACAATACTTGTGTTTGACCTCTGTGAAAAATTCCTGAACCATGAACTCTTGGAAGATATGAAACTTGAGCCGAAAGTGGTCTAATTTGAGTTAATTTTCTTCCGTCTGGTCTTAACCCTTTTTCTAATATTTGATTTCTGATGTAATCTTTTTTAAGGTGATCAATTATGTAGGAAACCCACTTTTTATCTTCTTCCGCGTCAAACTTCTCGGAAACAGCTAATACAAATTCTTCAAATTCGCTTGATGCACCCTCATGAAGCGCCATATTTTTAACAAGTTTAGGCAGTTCATCTTTAACCAATTTTGAAACTTCTTTTTCAAGTTCGACAGATGGTGTTTCTTCTTCATAAACATCTCTTTTTACCCCAACTTCTTTTGCAAAGTCTTCAATAAGCTTTAATATTTTTTTGCTTTCATCAAATGCAAAATTAATTCCTGTTAATACTTCTTCCTCGACAACTTCATTAGCTCCAGCTTCAACCATTAAAACGGCTTCTTTAGTTGAAGAAACTACCAGATCCATTTTTGAAGCTTCAATTTCTGCATGAGTTGGATTTAATAAGTATTTTCCATCATTATCCGATCCAATTTTTAATACAGATACTGGCCCTTTCCAAGGAAGGGATGTAATATGAACAGCGGCTGAGGCGGCAAGAGCTCCAACAATTGCAGGATCATTCTCCAAATCAACTGAAAGCACAGTTACAACTATCTGAACTTCTTTCTTGTAAGTTTTGGGGAAAAGCGGTCTTATTGACCTATCAATCAATCTCCCTGATAAAATCTCTTCATCTGTGGGTTTTCCCTCTCTTTTGACCCATCTTGATCCTTTTATTCTTCCACCCGCATAAAGCCTCTCTTGGTAATCAATGAGCAGAGGAAAATAATCAAGTTCTTGTTTAAGATCGGCGGCGGCAACAGTAGCCAATACCACTGTATCGCCAATCCTTGCTGTAACAGCTGCGGCAGTCTGTTCTGCTAATTCTCCTGTTGTGAGTGTTAGTGTTTTACCACCCAATTCTAATTTTTTTTCTATTCTTTTCATCTAATTTATGATTTATTTGAATGAAGTATCTAATTTTACTAGTTATTTACTTAGTCCTAATATTTTAATTAGATCTTTATATCTTTTTTCATCTTTCCTTGCCAAGTATGCCAGAAGTCTTCGTCTTTTTGCAACCATTGAAAGTAAACCCCTTCTTGAATGAACATCTTTTTTGTGTTCTTTTAAATGCTCCGCAAGTTTATTAATCTTGGTTGTTAGAAGCGCAATCTGAATCTCGGGTGATCCTGTATCGCCTTTTTCCCTCGCAAACTTCTTAATTAAATCTTTCTTCTCTTCTTTTTTTAATGCCATATTTATTTAAAATTATCGTTTTGCTAAAGTAGAACCATTAAGCATGATTTAGGTTAAACCTTGCAAACTTAAGAGTATTATAACAGGCTTAGTAGATATTTACAAAGGGGAATTAATTACCTTTTTTCTTTGCAGGTTTTTTCACCTTTTTAGCTTTTTCCTTTGGTTTAGATTTTGATTTTTCTGCTGTATTGGTCAAAACTATTGGCAATTCTTTCATTCTAAGAAATGCGGTTATGTCGACAACACTCCCAACTCTTGATCCTAATTCATTTGCCATAATATGGCCGATATTTCTCTCTCTCTACAGAATTCAACCAGTAAATTTCGTGCTCAGCTCACACTAGTTCTTGCAAAAATTTGGGATTGATTTGATCCACTTGACAGGTATGGTATATAATACAGTTGGTCGCGAGGTAAAAATCGCGCCCATCGAAACAAGATCTTAGGAGAAAAATCTAAGGTCTTTTTTCGTTTTATCTGGGAAATATTTCAATCCAAAGCCATCGAATTTGTCATTGTTCTTATACAATTTTGGCAAACTTAGTTCTTCAAATCTCCAGTATTCATTGTACTTTTTGTCATATTCAAAAACATGATATATAGGATAGCAATACAGATCTGCTATTTGAATTCCAATCGTTTGATCTGATTGAGAAAATAACAATTTTTCAATAACATTTGAGCACTTCTTCCATATAGACCCATCCTCATGCCGCATTTTTTGATGAATATTGTTTAATTCATTTCCCATAAAGTGCTTTTCTGTTTGACCTTCACGAGGGTCAATTATACATATTCCTAAAGAATCCTTACTTTTTAAAAACATTTGGAATCTCTCTAATAAAAACAAATATGCTATATTATATGGATTTTGAGATGGATATTGGGACCAATACGACTCTTTATCTATTACAACAGAATATAAAACAACATCAATATTCTTCAGTAATTCAGAAATATCTTTCTCTAAATCATTATATTTATCTTTTGAATTTAACTTTAATGGTGAATCTTCAGTCAAATCTGGGTTAGCATATCTTAAAAAATTTGACTTTATTTCTATATCGCTATTCTGATAATAATCATGCTTTATTTTTCTAAACCTTTGTTCAATTTCACAAATACTATTCTCATGAATTATGCAACCCGTCAGCACGAGAAATTTCTTACCTTTTTGAGAAAGGGGGATAGTATCTCCAGACTCATCAATATACATCAAATACATCGCTTAATTATACCGCTGAAGTAAAGTACTTTTCTAACTTATATTAGTTCCTGTGAAGATTTTTGGTTCGGACCAGGTTGGGGGGATATCGTGCGGTACCTCTTCGGGAATAGGAATTTCTTCTTCGACTTGATTGATTAGTGAATTTTCTTGTGGTGTAAATTTTTGGCTGTAGGGCATTGTCGGTATTGCGCCTTGCGGAAACTTTTGAGGAATAACTTTTGGCAGTCTTTTTCCTCCCGTTTTTAAAAGCTCGGCAAAAACCATGAAAGTATCGGCTGTTACTTCTGGAGACTGAAAATTCTTGCTCTGCTCTTCTATGCCTGCTATTAAATTTGTAGCAATATCCGCATCAAAAGGAAAACCGCTTTCCTTGATTAAGCCTGCAACAATTTCTGATGTTGACGATGCTGGCCTTGCAAATGATAAGACCTGTAAATCGCTTGAAATTTCCAAAAGCCTTGTGCCAACATGAATTATTTTTATATTTTTAAATTCTTGATTTTGCAAAACTGGAAAATGTGACTCGTTTGCACCGCCAACCAGTATCGCTAAATCTGCGGAAATTCCTGAATAATCAAGATGTATCTGCTCTTTTGATGGAGCTTTAAAAGAAGATTTTGGGGTAACTGTTAATTTAAAAATTTCTCCATCAACATCATAACTTACTTTTTCGATATAGTCAGCTTTGTAATCAACAAATTTTATTGTCAGGTTTTTTTTACCCAAATCGCTTGTGATTTTATTGACACCAACAAGTCTTGAAAATTCGGCAGTCGCAGGAACATGAGAATAGACGCTAACATTTTTTTTATAAGCTGTCAGCGACAAATATAATGATAAAGCTGAGGCAACTTGATCGAGATAAGGCTTTGTAGGAAGTAAAACAAGAATTTCCTGGTGTTCGGCAATCGAATCTATC
Organism: Candidatus Microgenomatus sp.; assembly: GCA_020724585.1. GTDB lineage: Bacteria > Patescibacteriota > Microgenomatia > UBA8517 > UBA8517 > DYGS01. The sequence continues at coordinate 135,526 of DYGS01000001.1, read as the reverse complement.
AAATTTTTGAATGAATTATCCATTTTTACTCTTTCACGGCTATAATAACATCCTTTGTAAGAAAATCAAGCTGAGGAATAAGAAGTATTCCACATTCTTCACCTTGCCCGGCGGAAACCACCTCTTTTTTTTGCTTTCTTATTGAAACAATTTTCGACTTTCCTATCTCTATATCATTTCTCAAAAGCAAAATATTATTGCTTTTGGAAATGGTTCCTTGAATTATTTTTGCTCCAGCAACTTTTTTTCCGTCGTAGGGAAATTCGGCTAATATTTCAGCTTTTCCTAAAACCGCACTTTGTCCTTCTTTTGAAAACTCTGCAAGTTTTTCTAAGAATTCATAAATTACATTAAATCTCTCTAGTTTCACTCCTTCAGCATCAGCGAGTTTTTTTATGTTTCCAGAAAAACCGCTTTCAAAAACAAAAATTGGCGAATTATTAGCTTTGGCATTTAAGACATCAGACTCGCTGACATCTCCAATACCTGAATCAATCACAACAAATTCACCAGGAATTGATGCAAGAATAGCTTCCAATGACCCTTTATTTGAAGCCTTAACAAATAGAGGAATTTTTGTTTTATCATGTCTCACAAAAATCCTTTTTTCAGCTTCTTCTTGAATCTCAATTTTTTTATCAAAGACTTGAGATCCGACATCGGGCAGATTTTCAAATCCCAATATTTTAGCAGGCTCGCCCGAAAAAATTTCTTTAACTGGTTTATTCAATGAATCAAAAAGTCCTTTGACTCTGCCTTTTGCTTTATTTGTATATAAATCCATTCCGACTTTTATGCTTCCTTTTTTAACAACAACAGATACTGTTATTCCCGCTTTTTCCTTTGAAGTTTCAATAACAAACGCAGAAAACTCACCACTTTTGTCTTCTTCATCCTCTGTTAAATCCCAAAGTAGCATTATCAAATCCAGAAGTTCGTTTAGATTAATTTTATTCTTAGCTGAGACTCCGATATAAGGCGTCTGCCCGCCTCTCCCTTCAAAATAAATGCCTTCTCTCTCAAACTCTTCCAAAACCTTTTCAATTGAAGCTGATGGCAAATCTGTTTTTGTAATAACCAAAATAAAAGGAATTTTAAGGCCGGTAATAATTTCTATCGCCTCTTTTGTTTGCGGCTTAATACCGCTTGAGCCGTCAACTACCAACAAAGCAATATCTGCCGCATTTGCTCCTCTTTTTCTCATGCCACTAAACAACGCATGACCAGGAGTATCAATAAATGTAATTTTGCCTCCATCTTTCGTTTCAACTACGGAAGCGCCAATTGATTGTGTTATGCCTCCTGCTTCACCACCTGCTACATTTGTTTTCCTTAAAACATCGAGAAGCGATGTCTTGCCATGATCGACATGGCCCAAAACAGCAACTATCGGTTGTCTTTTTTTTGTCATAATTTTTGTTAAAAAAACAGGAGTCAGGAAACGAAGATTGATTTAAAATAATTTTGAAATTAGATATTCCATTTTCATTTATCACTATCAGTCTTCAAATCTCCATTTTCCTTTTTCACTTCATTTTTACCACTGCTTACAACCTCTATTTTGTAGCCAGTAAGTTTACTTGCCAAACGAACATTTTGTCCATCTTTTCCAATTGCTAAAGACAGTTGATCCTCAGGAGCGGTTACGACTGCTTCCTTTTTAGTTTTTGATACCTTAACAGTCAAATTTTCAGCAGGAGCAAGCGCAAGTTTAATAAGTTCTTTGATGTCTTGGGTCCAGGGAATGACATCTACTCTTTCGCCTCCAATTTCATTAGTAACAGCTTGAACACGGACGCCTTTTTGCCCAACGCAGCTTCCAACAGGATCAACACCCTTGCTTTGGGAATAAACTGCAATTTTAGTTCTAACTCCTGCTTCTCTTGAAATTAGTTTTATTTCAACCGATCCAGCACCGATCTCCGGAACTTCTCTTGCAAAAAGTTTTTTGACAAAATCAGGGTCCGCTCTTGAAAGAATTAGCTCCTTACCCTTGATTGTTTCTTTTATGTCCTTTAGCAGGAATGTCAATCTTTGTCCTTGGGACAATCTCTCACTTGGAATCCTTTCCTCTGAAGGCATTATTCCTTCGGTCCTGCCCAAATCGACTCTTACACTTGGGCCATCAAACCGCAGAACAACACCCGAAACCAAAGATCCGACTTTTCCCGTAAATTCTTCCATAATAATTCCCCTTTCTGCCTCTCGAATTTTTTGATGAATGACTTGTTTTGCAGTTTGAGCAGCAATTCTTCCAAAACCCGGTGGAGTGACATCTTTTCCATCAACAAAAATCTTCGCTCCGCCGTCAAGAGAGTCAATTTTTGCATCAAATTCTGTTTCCTCAGGGTACTCAATTCCAGCTTCCTTTTGGTCTCTTCTAAATGCCGCTATTATTGCATGTTTTATAGCATCCAAAACGACATTTGCATCCAAGCCTTTTTCCTGTGTTAAGGCCTTTAGCGCCTGATTAAATTCTGTTCTTGGTTGGTTATTCATATCAAAAAAAATTAAAGTGGGAATCTCCCACCAGTATTGAAGTTTACATTAAACACACTTCCTAGTCAATGAATGTATCTATGATATGCACACACTTGACAAATGTACAAATTTATGTACAATGAAATTATTATGAGTTATGCATTACCTATATCAGAGGCTAGAACAAAACTACCTGAATTGGTCAATTTGGCAGATAGTATTTTTAGAAAAACATATATTACTGTAAAAGGTAACATTAAGGCTGTAATAGTCTCAGCAAAACACCTTGATTTATTAGAAGAAACCTTAGAAGTTCTTTCTGATACTAAAACGGTGAAGAAATTAGAAATAGGCCAGAAGCAAGTTAAAAATGGCGATTTAATATCTTATAAAGACTTAAAAATAAAGTTGGGTATATAATTTGAATGTGTACCAGATAAGTTTTACAAAAGAGGCTTCAAAAGATTTAAAAAAATTAGATAAGAAATTTCTAAGTGCTGTTGATAAGGCATTAAATAAACTTTCATTAGATCCTAAAGTAGGTTTTCCTCTAGTTGGTCAGCTTAAAGGATATTGGAAATTGCGGTTTTCAAACTATAGAATAATTTATCAAATTTTTGAAAAAAAATTACTAATAATAGTTTTCGAAATCAAACACAGAAAAGAAGTATATAAAAAGCTATAGCCCTTCTTCTTTCATTTCTCTAATTATTCTCTGTTGGGATCGAGTAAGTTTTTCTGGAACTAAGATATTAATTTTTACATATTGATCGCCTTTTTGTTTGCTGTGGGTTGAAACCACTCCTTGCCCTCTTAATCTAATCATCGTCCCCGATCTTGTTCCCTCTCTCACTTTTATTTTAACCTCGCCATCAATTGTAGGTACATTGATAGTCCCGCCTAAAACAGCCATTGAATAGGGAATAATTACATTGACATAAATGTCTTGCCCATCTCTTTCAAAAAATTCATGGGGGATAACATTTACTGAAAGCATAAAATCACCAAAATTAATTCTTGTTCCTTCATCAACACCTGCTGGTATTTTAATTTTTCTTTTCTTTCCCTCTATATCAAACTCTTTAGTTACGCCTTTTACAGCTTCCATGAAATTAAGCTTTACACTGTAACGCGGAACTTGCCTTTGTTGTCTAAATGGTGAACCACCACCAAAAAAACTTTCAAAAATGTCAAATGGATCACCAAAATCCATATTTCCGAATGGTGAGCCTGCCGAACCAAAGGGTTGTCCACCAGCAGATGACCATGTATATGTAAATGGCCCAGACTGTTGGAAACCTCCACCAAATGGATTTCCTCCTCTAAATCCTGAGGCACCGCCACCAGGAGCAAATGCATCATGACCAAATTGATCGTATGCTTGTCTTTTTGAAGTGTCAGAAAGAACTTGGTAAGCTTCGTTTATTTCTTTAAATTTTTTTTCAGCTTCTTCTTTGTCACTACCCTGATGCCTATCCGGATGCCACTCTAAAGCTTTTTTTCTGTATGCAGTTTTAATTTCTTGTGCATTAGCAGATTTGTTTACTCCAAGAATATCATAATAGTCATTTTTTGTGGACATTTGAAGTTATTCTACCACTTGTCCTTCTTCAACAGGACCATCTTTCTTTGCTTTTTTGTTTTCTTCTTTTGGCTCTTCTGTTGTTTGTCCTTCTGTTGTAGTTTCTGTACCCTGTGCACTATTCCCTGTACCCTGACTTTGATACATTGCTTGACCAACTGAACTAAGTGTTTCTGAAAGATCTTTTGTTTTTGCTTCTAAATCTTCTTTTGTTCCCGAATCTAGAATATCTTTTAAAGCTTTGATTTTTTCTTGTACTTTCTCAACAGCATCCTTTGGAGCTTTGTCTCCTGCATCTTTAATTGCTTTTTCAGCTTGAACTATTAAAGCATCTGCGTTGTTTTTAGCTTTTATAGTTTCTGCCTTTCTTTCATCCTCCGCTTTGTTTTTCTCTGCATCTTCTTGAGCTTTTTTAACTTCTTCATCGGTCAATCCAACTGACCCTGTAATTTTGATATTTTGCGATTTACCCGTTGCTTTATCTTTTGCCGTAACAGTCAATATCCCGTTAGCATCCAAATCAAATGTAACCTCAATTTGAGGGACCCCTCGAGGACTTGGGGGAATACCATCAAGTATAAATCTGCCTAGCGATTTGTTGTCTGCTGAAAGCGGTCTCTCTCCTTGTGTTATGTGTATTTCGACTTGTGTTTGATTATCGGCAGCCGTTGAGAAAACCTCAGTTTTTGAAGTTGGAACAGTTGTGTTTCTTGGGATCATCGGTGTTGCTACACCTCCCATTGTTTCAATCCCTAATGTTAAGGGGGTTACATCCAAAAGAAGTATGTCTTTAACATCACCCGCTAAAACTCCCGCCTGAATCGCAGCACCAATTGCAACCACTTCATCAGGATTGACTGATTTGTTTGGTTCTTTGCCAAAAAACTTTTTAACTTCTTCAATAACTTTAGGTGTTCTGGTCATTCCTCCGACCAAAATAACCTCGTTAATATCGGAAGCTTTTAGACCAGCATCTTTTAGGGCAGCCTCAACAGGCTTGATTGTCTTTTGAATCAAATCATCAACCAAGGCCTCATATTTTGCCCTAGTTAACTTCATTGTCAAATGAAGAGGTTGACCGTCCTTTTGAGTAATATACGGCTGGTTTATTTCAACTTCTTCCGACGCTGTCAACTCAATTTTAGCTTTTTCGGCGGCGTCTCTTATTCTCTGAAGTGCTTGTTTATCTTGTCTTAAATCAACCGCATATTCCTTCTTGAATTCATCAGCAATATAGTCAACAATTTTCTCATCAAAATCATCTCCTCCAAGATGCGTATCGCCGTTTGTGGCTTTAACCTCAAAAACTCCATCCCCAAGCTCAAGAATTGATATATCAAAGGTTCCACCACCTAAATCGTAGACAGCAATCTTCTCAGCTTTCTTTTTATCCAAACCATAAGCAAGAGCAGCAGCTGTTGGCTCATTTATTATTCTCTCAACTTTAAGACCTGCAATCTCTCCTGCCTGTTTTGTCGCCTGCCTTTGTGAATCATCAAAATAAGCGGGAACTGTGATTACAGCCTGAGTTACTTCTTCACCCAAATACTTTTCAGCATCTTTTTTAAGCTTCATTAAAACCCGCGCGCCAATCTCCTGTGGAGTGTATGTTTTACCTTCGACTTCAACTTCAGCCATTCCATTCTTGCCCTTAACAATCTTGTAGGAAACAATCTTCTTGGTCCTTTCAACCTCTGAATCATCGTATCTTCGACCCATCAGCCTTTTAACAGAGAACAAAGTATTTGCAGGATTCAAAATCATTTGTCTCTTGGCAACATCGCCTACCAAATTTTTAATTAATTCAACAACTGAAGGCGTGGTATTTTTGCCAGTATCGGAAGCGGGGATAACTTTTGCTTGTCCACCCTCCATTACAGCCACACATGAATTTGTTGTACCTAAATCAATTCCGATAATTTTACTCATACATTTATATTATAAACTCGAAATTCCAATTTCGAAACTCGAAACAATATTTAATTTTTTAAATTTTAAATTTTTAAACATTTTGACTTGTCTCGGATTTCGGATTTCGTACTTCGTATTTGTATACTTTAACCCTTGCATGTCTTACAACTGTACCATCAGAATATTTCCATCCTGAAAGTACTACTTCCGAAATTGTATTATTCAACTTTTCGTCATCAGTTTCAATAGTCTCAACCGCCTCCGCAATATTCTCGTCAAACTTATCGCCCGTATTAATTTTTATTTCTTCAAAACCTTCCTCTTTGGCCAGTGTTTCGAGTTGTCCTATGATCATTGCAATTCCGCTATCTTTAATATGATTTTGTGCAGCTTTCAAATTGTCGATAATCGGAAGTATTTTTGTCATGAAAGAAATACTGGCCAATTTATACATTTGAGTTCTTTCCTCCTCGCTTCTTTTTTTCAAATTGTCGTAATCTGCCATGGCTCTCGCCAACTGGTTTTTTAATTGTTCCGTCTCAACACCTTGAGTTTTTGATTTTTTGATTTTTTGAGTTTTTATCATAATATTTATATTTCAAGCTCCGCTTATAAATTTATAATTTCTTCCAACATGTCCCTATAATATCTAATTGTGGGAACAACCCTTTGATATGATTGCCTAACTGGGCCAATTACTCCAAGCGCTCCATTTCTATTCTTGGCTTTAAAATGGGCAGCTACTATTCCAACCGGTAAATTTCTAAAACCGATTTCTTCAGCAAACAAAACATCAAATATAGATTCTGTTGGAAACTTATTAAAAAATAAATCAACCAATTGATCTTCCTCATCAACAAACCCAAATAACGAGGCGCAAAGTGCGTGATCATTAAACTCCGGATAACTAAATATATTTGCCCAACCCGCCTGCCAAACCTCCCCATCTTCGGTCGCAGCAACCGCCATACCTCCTGTTCTTTGAGCTAGTGAATGGGTAGCTTCGTCTAAAAGTTTATCAAGATCACCTCTTGCATCCCAAACTTCCTCTTTGGCCTTAACTTCATCAGCTAAACTTAACTGTTTTTCCTCCATTAATTGATCTACATAAAACTTCATTGCTCCCGGAGTCGGAACTCGGCCAGCCGATGTGTGAGGCTGTTTCAAAAATCCATTCTTTGTTAAATTAACCATCTCATTTCTAATAGTTGCAGGGGAAACCCCCAAATTATACTTTTTTTCCAACGCATCGGAACCAACGGGCTCGGCAGTATCAATATATTCATCAATTAAAGCTTTTAAAATCTGCGTCTGTCTTGAAGTTAATGAATTCATACTAGCACTATGTTAATATGAGTGCTAAGTCTTGTCAAGTAGTTAAAGTTGAAAACTTTTGACCAGAGATTGATCTTTTTAAAAGATTTATAAAAACTTCAAGTTCATGGGACTTAAGAATTTTCAAAACTATGATATAAACGCTAAAACCTATTATTCCAACAATCATCGTCAGTAACAATAGGTTGCTGGCATATCTAGTATCCAATACAAATTTTTCAAAAGGCAGGTCAAGATTTGATATAAAAGACAGCTTTTTAATCCAAACTGATTTATCAAAAAACTTCAATATAAAAAACATCGTAAAACCCGAAATCAAACCGCTTATAACCGACTTTACAATTGGAATATATAACAGATTAAACGCACCATTGTTGATTCTCTTTAAAATCAAAAAATATAGGGCAATTGATTGAATTATGGAAGAAAAGGAAAAAGCCGCTGCCAAACTCCAAATGGGTAGTTTATAAACTAAAACAAACAAGATATCTAAACCAATGTTTATTAACAAAGCAAGGATAGATACTTTAACAGGAGTTTTAGTATCATGAAGAGCGTAAAAACTTCTTGCCAAGATTGAGTTTGCAGCTTGGGAAAAAATTCCTACAGCAAAGGCGGAAACAACCAGAGAAGTTTCAACAGTTGAGCTCCAGGAAAAAATGTCGGTACCAAAAACAAGTCTTACAATTGGAATTCTAGCAACAATAAAAAAAGCAACAACGGGGGTCATTAAAAAAACGATTTGGTTTAATGTCTTAAATAAAGTTTTTTTGAATAAATCTAAATCGTCACTCTGTGATGAGAGTGTAGGTAGAGCCGCCTTGGCAATCGATGTACCAAATAACCCAACGGGTAGAAGCTGTATTGTATTCCCAAATGTAAAGTATGTATATGCCGAAGGTGAAATCAACGAAGCTAAAGTTAATTCAACAAATTTTGCAACCTGTAAGAAAGATATTTCAACTATTCTAGGGATTGATAGTTTGGCAATTTTTCTAACTTCGGGAGTAATTTTTAAACTTGACCCAAATTTAAAACCAGACTTGACCGCAAACGGCAATTGAATTGCAAAATGTAGAAAAGCACCTGCCACAACACCAAAAACCGGCGCGTATAACCCGTATTTTTCTGCAAAGACGACTGTTATTAATATAATTCCTAAGTTATAGAAAAGAGGAGCAACTGCGGGAATAAAAAAACGCTTCGACGATTCTAAAACGGCAGTTGCTACATATGAAACCACAAAAAAACCTTGTGCAACAAACAGTATTCTTGCAAATTTTGCAATCTGAATTTGATCAGAAACATCAAAACCTGGAGTTAAAATTTTATAAATCTGATTGGCATATATCACAACTATTAAGGCTAATACTGAAAAAATTAAAAAACCCCAATTTGCAACAATACCTGCAATTTTAGAAGCTTTATATCTTGATGTTTTCATGGCTTTTGTAAAAACTGGAATAAAAGCCGAAGCAAAAGTACCAAAAACCAACACTTCAAAAATAGTATCGGGAAGACGGAAAGCGGCAAAGAACAAACTTAATTCTGTAGAGGTGAAAAAATGAGCCAAAACTCTCTGCCTGACAAGTCCTAAAAGTCTTGAGACAACAATCATCGCCATGATTAAAGTCGCCGCTGACAAAACAGTGTGTTGTTTGCCGAATATTAAATTTTTAAAAGTCTTCACGATTGATATTTTAAACGCTTTGTCTTATACTCACAACTATTATTATGCCGGTAACCAAAACAGCAAAAAGAGCCTTGCGAAGTTCCAAAAGAAAAGAGAATGTAAATAAAATCATTCTCTCAAGGCTTGATATTGCCCTGAAAAAGGCAAAAAAAACGAAAACTAAAAAGGACATTTTGGAAGCAATAAGTCTGTCCGATCGAGCCGCAAGAAGGGATATTATTCACAAAAATAAAGCCGGAAGAATAAAATCTAAACTAACTTCTAAACTAACTAGCATTAAAAAATAAGCTTCTTCTTAGACTGGTTTTCATATGCTATATTTAGTTCATGCCCACTAAAAGGAATCGACAAATAAACTTATTACCTAGAGACGACTTTGAAAGCTCCTCTTTTGGTAGGGTTTTGAAATGGGCATTGTCTACTTTCAGAGCTTTAGTTATTGTTACAGAGCTTATTGTAATGTCCGCATTTTTGTCTAGGTTCTGGTTAGACGCCAAGAATTCTGATCTTGGGGAACAGGTTAAAATAGCTTCGGCTCAGGTAAATGCATATAAAAAGGTTGAAGATGAATTTAGACTCCTGCAAAAAAAATTAAGCGTAACCAAAAGCTTTTACATCCTCCCAAAGGAGAGTGACTTTTTGAATAAATTGGCAGCAGTCATGCCTTCAGATGTCTTTCTGAGTAGTTTTTCAATAGGAGACGACGGCGTACAAATTAAGGCCTATTCATCAAACGAACAATCAATTGCACAGTTTTTGGTAAACATTGAAAACGGTAAATTGCTGACAAGTCCAATACTTACACAGGTATCTTCGAGCGCTGATAATCCGCTTGTTACTTTATTTACAGTGAAAGGAGGAAGGTCTTTGTGAGGCAAAGTTGGAAAGAAAACTATTTTAGATATAAAAGTTTCTTTTTGAATATCTTAAGAATCTATAATTCTAAGCCTAATCTCAAAATCTATTTGGAGCTAATGCTTTCAATCACCACAATCATCATCTTTTCCTTATTTGCCATAAAACCAACAGCTTTGACAATAATCGATGTCTTCAAACAAATAGAGGCCAAAGAAACCACACTAGAGAAACTAAATAAAAAATTGAGAAACTTGCAAACAGCAAGTTCAGAAATACAGAAACTCGCGGCAGATATGAGTTATATTTCTCAAGCCGTTCCGTCCGACCCAAAACCAGATAGTTTGATAAAACAATTTGAGTCCCTTGCCACTCTTAATAGTTTAAAAATCCTCGGAATATCAGTTTCTGATGTCTCTCTCGTCGGAAAGCCTCAAATCAAAAAGTCAAAACCGGGACAAAATACAGGAGGTGCCCAGGAGGTTCCTTTTTCAATTTCTGTATCAGGAAGTTATCAGGGAATTGTGGGGTTTTTAATGGGACTTGAAAATTTGAGGATACCTATAAAAACGGATGGTATGATTGTCAATGTAAGTATTAGTGACCAAAACCGAACGCTTGTGTTAACAATTTCAGGCAGATCACCATATATCAATAACCATGAAAACCAATAAAACTAGATTGCCAAACCTGATTATTTTGTTAATATTAACATCTATCACAATAGTGTTTTGGGTGGTATTTAGTATTTATTCCGCCGTCAGCAAGCCCCCAAATATAGAATTGCCAAATGAACTATTGGAGGATGTCAACCCAAAACTAGATAGTGAAACAGTTAATCAGATTAAATCGAGAAACTACTATGAAGAATAAGTTTGTCATTCCCACCATCCTCGGATTATTTGTGTTGATATTTGGTGTGTTTGCCGGAGTTTTGCTTATCAATTCGAGACAAAACTTTAAACTCGGAGCTACAATTGAAGCCTCACCGAAAAATGTCCGTATTACAAATATTTCAAATACATCTTTGACAGTTTCGTGGACTACAGATATCCCAACCAAGGGCTTTGTTAAATGGGGAAATAGCCAGACCACTATAACAAAAGTGTCTCTGGGAAACAGCGGCAATAACGAATCGTTTATTCATTTCGTAAATGTTTTAGGGATAGATCCAGGATCAGATATTTATTTTAAAATCAATTCCAATGGAGAAGATTTTGACAACAACAATGCACCCTGGAAGGCTAAAACCTTAGCGCAAGAGATAAAATCAAAAAACAACATCGTAGCCTCCGGCGCAATCATTTCTTCAAACGGATCTACCCCAGCAGAAGCAATTGTCTATCTGACAATTAACGGTATTGTGCTTTCCGGCATCACCTCTCGGGAGGGTAATTTCATCATCCCAATATCAAATTATATCGAGAGTATTGCCGAAAATACCGCCATAAATCTATCTGTGGACGCAGGCGTAAACGGATCAGCCTCTGCAGTTATTTACCCCACGGGATTAAAGGCCATACCGACAATGGTTTTGGGTAGAACATATGATTTCAGAACTTTGTCTACCGAGGAATCTGGCAGCTTACCAGAAAGCTCTCTCTCAATCCCAGAAGAAATCGAAAGATCATCAAGATTTGAAATTTCAAAAACTGAAGGCGGTAGCCAAACAACCACTGTCTCGATTGAATCTATTGATGATGGAGAAATTATAACAACAACAGATCCAGAGTTTTTTGGAAGCGCCCCAACAGGAATTGAGATTGAAATTTCAGTCGAATCTGAGTATCAATCCGCAACAGTCACTCCAAACACGAACGGTCGTTGGAGCTGGAGTCCGCCCAAAAACCTTAGTCCTGGAGAGCATAAGTTAACCATAAAATGGAGGGATGCACAAGGAATATTGCGTACCATCACAAGAACTTTCATTGTCCAGGCAGCGGAAGGGCCCGCTTTTGAATCAACGCCTTCAGCTTCGCTCAGTCCAAGTCCTTCTGCAACACCAAGTAATTCTGTAACCCCAACCGCTACTTCAACAGGCAAATCGTCCTCAACACCAACCGCAAAAGCATCAACAGCATCGGCCACACTCGCTCCAACTCCAGAAACAGGGAACTTGACAGCAACTCTTGGCTTATTCATAATGGGTATATCACTACTTTTTGGTAGTACATTGTTATTTAAAAAAGAACATGCCGACTGACGACAAAAAAACACAAGACAGTAGCCAAAACCCTCCTGTATTAGTATCAGAAGATACACTCCCACCTATGCCCCCGCTAAGCGGGGCTCAAACTTCGCCTAGCGATGTGCCCACACAATCGGACACATCAAATACATCCCCTGCAACAAACCCAACTTCCAGTGGATCAGCTTTCCCAACTGATGATATTAAAAATACAGATGCAGACAGTCCTGTTGTAGTAACAGGATCAACACCAAAGAAAAAATTTGCAGGGGGGAGGGTTATTGCAACCATACTTGGACTATTTTTACTTGTTGGTGGAGTAGGGGCAGGAGTTTATTTAGTTCAACAAAATCAAGATATTAGGGAAAAGGCAGATGCCTTTGATGAATGTCGGGAAGAAAGCGGTTATCGTGTATGCGAATGTAGAGTTTATGGAATATGCACCAGACCAGATTATCAAGACGATCCATTAAGTCCTCCAAATCCCATAGTAACCCCACAATCGAATACAAATATTAATAATGCGGACAATAGTAACGAGTGTCAATCTGGGGGAGGATTCTGGTGTGATCAAATAACAGATTCCAATGGTCAGAATGTTGGTGGATTCTGTACTCCTCAGAATAAAACATGTGTTAGAACCGCAATTGAGAATGGACTAGTAGAAACAATCACCCTGGGATGTAGCGATGGGACGAACGGGCCAGATGTAAGGATAAGCTGTAATACTTGTGCTTCTGGATATAGATGTCCAAACCCGGGAGAGTTTGGGTACCAAGCCGCGGTAATTTATAGTTGTACACGCGCCCAATATGAAGCGGCTGGAGAGAGATGTGATAGTAGTACTCAAGGGTACAAGACATTGAATTCGATACCAACCTGCTTTTGTGGAATAATTCAAATAGACGCATCAGATGGTAGCCATATGTCACAAGAGAGTACTTGTGGGTGTGGGGAGGGGGAGGAGACGCCTCCACCGGGCGGGCCCAGCGCACAATGTCAAAATGTTAAAGCATACAACACGACTTGGTCACCGCTAACAAGCACGCAGCTTTCTCAGCTTGAAGCGGGTGATTCTGTTAACTTCTGTGTGGTAGGGTCGGCATCAAGTGGATCATTTAACAAAGCAAGATTTACAATAAATGGAGCATTACAAGCTGAAACGACAACTGTGAGACCTGGAAGTTCTGACTTTTGTCAAAGTTATGTAATACCAAGTGGTGTTACAACATTTAATGTCTCAGCCCAAATTCATCATGCAACATTGGGTTGGAAATAATTTTTTAAAAAATATATGAAAAACAAATTAACAGTTGTTGGAATAATATTAACAACACTCGTTTTGGCGGGCGTTGCAATCTTTACCGCCATGAAGCTCTATCAAACAAGGCAACAGACAGTTGCTCCAAATGTTCCATCAAGTAGGCCAAGGGCAGACGCAACCCAAACTCCCTCCCCAAATTTATGTTCTCTGTCGTTTAGCTTATCTTTATCTACCGCTACACCAACTCCAACAGCAACGAGTACATCGACTCCAACCGGGACGGGTTCACCGACACCGACATCTACAGGATCAGGAACACCGACATCAACGCCCACCTCAACTGCCACCCCAACATCGCCACCACAATGCAACTATAGCTGTACATCAAACAGCCAATGCCCGTCTAACCTAATTTGTTATATTCCAAGCGGGGCAACCACAGGAAACTGCAGAAACACACAATGCTTGACAGATTCAGACTGCATCTGTTCAACCGCTACCCCGACCTCAACTGCCACCCCAACATCGCCACCATTACCTGAGGTCGGAACCAAATGGCCCACAATATTGGGGGCGGGATTTGGAATACTTATAATAATCGGGTCATTACTGCTCGCGCTCTAGATACCCTTCATGTGTTTTATGTCTCAGCGCCACGAGGAAAACCAGTAGTAACTTTCGTCAAGCTTAATTGGAATCCTAACCCCCGTCCAATGTGGGTAAAAGTAAATAAATGTTATAAAGGCTAATGCTAAAAAGATAAATCTAATCTTTTCAAGTCGCCTCAAAATATACCCCGCGATAATTGCCAAAAACGGAATTGATGGTAAATAGTGGTAGAAAAACATAATTCTAGGACTCGCAAGCCACGGAAGGAAAAAAATTAAATAGGAAAAAATTAAAAATCCAAGTTTTTTATTCTTTTCTTTTTTGGATATAAAAATTGATAGAATTATTGAAAATAACCCAAACCATAAAACAGTGGGATTTCCAAAAGCATATATTCTTGCAACTTTTCCGTTACCATCAACTTGTCCATCATATAAATAAACAGGTCTAATATTAAGCGGCCAGGTCCAGGCTGGCGATGTGTACGGATGATCCGCATCCAAATTGGTGTGGTACCACCACATCTGTTTTTGTACCTCAATAAATTGATCCCAACTATGTCCTGTCTTAAACATTAAAAAATAGCTTGAAATATAAATAAGGATCGGAATTACCAAAAAAGATAAATATGAGACTCTAAATTTCTTTTTAAAGACAAAGAAGGAAACTATAAACACTGGAATTGCGTAAATTGCGCTCCATTTTGAAGATAAAGCTAATCCGAAAGCTAAAGCGGAGAAAAAGCTTTTGTCTTTTAAGAAAAGTAAAAATGACAAAATTAAGAAAAATAATAAATAGATATCATTCATTCCCATTCGACTTAATACCAACGGCAATCCTTCAAGTGTAAAAACTAATGATGCCAAAATAGCAGTTAATCTATCCTTAAATATTTCTTTAACCAAAAAATAAATTAACAAAACACAAAGAGACCCTAATATCGCTTGTGGGGCCCTCCAGCCAAAAGAATTATTACCAAAAATAATCATACCTAGTGCCATTCCCAATTTGGAAAGCGGGGGGTGTGTCCACTCGTAAGCAAAACCTTCGGGATGCGGATTCCACCACTCCCAAGCCTTGGGATCATTTTGATAAACTAGTTTTGCTGTAAACGCATGATAAACCTCATCAAAATACATATTCTCGGGCTTATTTAGTCCATAAAATCTCGTTAAAAATCCAAATAAAAATACTGCACTTAAAAGAAGCATGGCTTTTTTCTTTGAAACATCTTTTGTTTTGAAAGAAAAGTTTTGTATATCTCCCTTGGCAAATTTAACAAATTTTATTTTTATATTTTTAAACAAAGAGATAATCATTAAAACTAAAGTGGAAATATTTACAGCTATAAAAATTCTAATCATAGTTAAATTAAATATTTCTTTAAAGTTATATGTTATCCATTGATAGGCATAAGACAAATTTGCCAAATAAGTTAGCGAGAGAAGAAAATAAGAAATTAGTGCCAATGAATTTGTCGATGCGTAAATTAAAAGAGGAGCAAGAGAGGGAAGAAGATGTCTTTCATGCATTCTAGTCATAAATAGGAAGGTTACTAAAAATGAGAAGCCGGAAATTAGATATTCCCCATTTATTGTTTTCTTTTTAAGAATAATTATCGTAATTAGAATGATTAAAATAAGTGAAATAGTAAGTCCTATCCATAAAATAAAATTGTCGGGCTTCCAAAACCCAAAAAAACCCCAAAATGAAAAAGCGTTAACGGATCCGTAGGGATATTGGCCCGACGAAACCGAAAATCTCTCTAAAATAAACTCTAAAAAGTTAGGTCTATTATTAAAAGGTAAGAAACCAAAAATAAAAATGCTAAATGCTGAAAGGCCAAATGTTAAAAATTTTTTGAAATTAAATTTATTTTTAGACATTAGGTAAAAAAATGCAGGCAGGACAAAAGCCGCCTGAGGCTTTATTAATGTCCCCACGGACAAAAAGATAGAAGATAGAAGATATGATTTAGAAAAAACAAACAAAGACAAAACAGAAAACAGAGCTGTTAAACTATCAACTTGCCCCCAAAGAGATGAGTTGGCAAAAACTGCAGGATTAAAAAGATAAAGACTAGAAACAATAATAGCGGTTTTTTCTTTTCCGATATTCAAGATTACCTTGTAAATTAAATAACCAGTTATTAGATCGGCAAAAATTGCCGGCAACTTAAATAAAATCGTTTGAAGCTCGGGCAGTATCGAGTTAATCTTACCCAACAAATATAAAACATACAAATACCCAGGAAAATAATCCGACCAAGAATCGTAAAAGGTCCCAAAACCATTCTCTGATAGATTTTTCGCCCAGGCAATGAAAGTGCCTTGATCAAGATCAAGTATGCCAAAATTGGCAATAAAAAGTCTAAAAATTAGAGCCGAAAACAACAGATAAAAAATGTTAAAATCAAGTTTATGTATAAACTTATTAAAAAATTTTCTCATGTGTTAATTCCAATTTTGTTATTTGTAGGAACTTGGCTGATATACAAAAACATATATCCTGATCCTAGAAACTGGTACGATCACTATTTACATCTGGCCAAATCAATTCTTGTTATGCGTGTAGACATGCCAAACCTTCCACAATTTTACCACGATAAAATAGAATTTGAAGGCAAGATTTATGTGCCATTTCCCCCCGGAGCATCATTTGCTCTGCTTCCTTTTTTAATTATCGATGGAAATGTAACCCAACAGCAAGCTTCAATAATTTTAGGGAGCATAAATATTGCAATTATTTATATATTGCTTACCAACTTTACCTCACAAAAAAACTCGGTACTTTTGTCTCTTTTTTTTGGATTTGGAACGAGTTTCTTTTGGTCAGCAGTTGTGGGAACAACTTGGTTTTTTGCTCATGTAGTTTTGGTTTTTTTTCTGACGACTTCGCTTCTTTTTCATTTTAAAAAGCTATATTTTTTATCGGGGGTATTTTTTGCCCTTGCCGTATTAACTAGAATGTCTGTAATTTTATCCGGAATATTTTTTCTTTTGGAACTGTTTAAAACCCCAAAAAAGTTTTTGAGTTTTCTAATGGGAGCATTTATTTTCATCCCGATATTTTTCAGTTACAATTATTTAAGATTTGGTGATGTTTTTGAAACCGGCTACAAGAAAGTCTATCAACAATATAAAAACTCAAACCTAAAATATTCTGTTGGTCAAAAATTTAATTATTTTGATGTCAGAAATATTCCGTCTCATCTCTACGCCTTTTTATCAATGCCTCCAGATATATCCATCTCCGATGGGACAATCAGACAAATAAGACCATCTCCATTTGGAATGGGGGTTTTATTCACATCTCCGCTTCTCTTTCTTGCTCTTTTGCCTAAGTTTAAAAATAAAAGGGAATTAAATCTATACATAGGATCTATTTTTGCAGCAATTCCCGTTTTTATGCACTATGCCCAAGGCTGGGTTCAATTTGGATACAGATTTGTTTTGGATTTTATTGTCTTTTTAATGATCATTTTGACGATTCGTTTTAAACCAACAGTTTTAAATCTTACTCTTATTTTAATTTCTGTTATAGTAAATTTTTGGGGGGTATTATGGGCAATCGAACTTGGCTGGTAAGCATTTTATTATCAATCGGTATTTTTATAATTTATTTTTTTACTTCAGGAGGTGAAACTCCCTATAATCACTTTGTTTTATTATCAGATGCTTTTTTAAAAGGAAACTTTTTCGTCGAGGGAATTTATCCTTGGATTGAAAAAGCTCCGCTTGATGAATTTAGATTTTTTATAGTCAACCCTCCAATGCCCGCAATACTTCTTTTGCCATTCGTTGCGATTTGGGGTTTGTCTTTCCCGCAACATATATTTGCTCATCTAATTGGCGTTTTACTGGCATTTTCTACTTTCTGTATGTCCTTAAAAATTAAAAACGAATTAAAACTTGCTGCCTGGTCCATGCTTTTGATTGGGGTTGGCAGTATTGTTTGGTTTTTATCAAGTGTTGGCTCAGTTTGGTATTTAGGACAAATTACTGCCGCATTATTTTTAACTCTTTTGATAAATGAGTTGCTGGGCAAAAAAAGACCGTTTCTTTTGGGTTTTTTTCTAGGCTGCGCTTACCTGTCTCGAGTTCATTTAATTTTAATTTTTCCTGCCACGGCTTTTGTTATTTGGAAACATTTTAAAAACTTTAAGCCTGTAATTTACTTTGGAGCAATCTTTTCAATATTTTTTGGATTTGACCTTTTCTATAACTTCAGTCGCTATGGAACACTTTTTAACCAGGGATATTTTTTAATCCCCGGAACCCAAAATGAACCATGGTTTGCCAAGGGAATCATGCACCCAACTTACATTATTGAGGATTTAAAAGTCGCCTTTTTAAAATTGCCAATAATAGTAAGTGCATTCCCATATATTATTCCATCTTGGGCGGGGATGGCCATCTGGCTAACAACTCCCGCGTTCATTTTTGCCCTGAAAGCCAACTTTAAAGAACTTTTTGTAAAACTATCATGGCTTTCAATTTTCTTGATATTTATAATTGTCGGAGCCCATGGCGGGACAGGTTTCGCTCAATTTGGATACAGATTTGCCGTCGATTTCTATCCATTTTTGACTTATTTAACAATAAAGGGAGTTGCAAAAGGAAATGGGCCAAAAAAAATACATTGGATCCTACTTTTCTTTGGCGCCCTTGTTAACTTCTGGGGAGTTTTGTGGATAAATAAATTCGGATGGGTAGGGTGGTAAAAATCTAAAAGTTACTCATAAACCATTGTTGAAGCGGCTCCCAAGATCCATCTTTTGGAATAAAAACATATTGATAGTCATATTTTTTATTGTTGATTGAGGCAGTAATCAATTCTTGAGGAAAATTAAGATATGAAATATTTGGCTTCGATCCGGCCAGGTATTTCAAAATAACCATCGCTTTGTTTTTGTCTAGATCTGTTTTCAAATTGTTAGAAAGGACACTATATATATTTTTAATAACCATAGGACTTGTCAATATCTGCGGGAAGGTAAGTTTCTTTTTTATCGCGTCAACAACTTTCTGTTGTCTTTTTTCTCTTGCCAGATCTGTACCTTCGTCTCCCTTAGCATTCCTACTCCTTACAAACTTAAGAGCCGTCTCACCATTCATCAGTTGCTTACCCTTAAGAAATTGAAGAGTCTCATACCTGCAGGCAAATGTTCTATCCCCGCCGCACAAATCGTTTTCGCGGCCAGGAATGGGAAACTTTTGGTCAACAAACGAATTTTCAACCACAACCTCAATCCCACCAATGGCATCAATAAACTCCTTAAAAAAATCAAAATCAATCACTATAACATTTGATATCTCAATATTTGTAATCGACTTAATACTCTTACTAACCATTTTAAAACCTCCATAATAATAACTCGCATTTATTTTTGCTCTGGTTTCAAAAATCCAGATATCCCGAGGAATTGAAATCACGCTTATCCTATTTTTATTTTTATTTAAGTAAGCAAGCATTATAACATCAGTTAAATCCGAGGCAGTATGTCCTTCACCTCCCTTTCCCAAAATCAAAATTGCCTGATTTTCTTTAAGATCAGGGATCTTTATATAGGCAACTACCGCGCTTGTTGTCAAAAAAAGAAAAAGCAGCAACAAAAACAGCAAAACAAATTTAATAATTCTCATGCTACTATTGTATTTGCTTTAGGGTATATAAACAAGATTATGGATGATTTGAACAAGCAACAACGAGAAGCAGTGGAATATTATTCACCGGATGGTGGAAATCCGCTTTTGGTTTTAGCCGGTGCGGGATCAGGAAAAACTAAAGTTTTAACCCATAGAGTCGCATATTTAATAAAAGAAAATGTAGTTGAGGCGCAGAATTGTTTACTTCTAACATTTACCAACAAGGCCGCAAATGAAATGAAGGAAAGAATATCAAGGCTTCTTGATGACAATAATCAGAAATTAGCCTTTGCTGGCACATTTCATAGTTTTTGTGCAAAAATACTACGAATTGATGGAAATGCAATTGGAATTGATACAAACTTTTTAATATATGACGATAATGATCAAAAAGATTTAGTCAAAGACATTTGTAACGATTTAAATATACCTGATAATTTTAGGCCCAATTCAATTCTATATTCAATTAGTGAAGCTAAAAACCAAATGCTAGACCCAACTTTTTATGAAGAAATTGCTCATGGCGATTTTGGGAAAGTTGTTTCAAGAGTCTATAGAGAATATCAAAAACGATTAAAGGAAATTAATGCCCTAGATTTTGACGATCTGATGATTAAGGTCTTGGAACTTTTTAAAAATAAAGATGTTTTAGAAAAATGGCAAAATATAATAAAACACATATTTGTAGACGAATGGCAGGACACAAATAAAATTCAATATAACCTAGTCAAACTTCTTGATAGTAAGAGGGGTCTTTTAACAGCCGTGGGCGACGCGAGTCAATCAATTTACAGTTGGCGCGGCGCTGATTTTAGAAATATAAATTATTTGATAAAAGATTATCCAAATATAAAAGTTATTAATTTGGAGCAAAACTATAGAAGTACGCAAAACATACTTGAGGCGGCAAATTTTGTTATTTCAAACAATAGCAGTCACCCCGTATTAAAGCTTTGGACAGACAAAAATGGGGGGGAGAAAATATCTTTATATAGTGCCAAAAACGGCTTTGATGAAGCTGAATTTGTGACAAACGAAATCAAATCGCTAATCGCTAACTATCCACCACAAATCACTTTGTCTGATATTGCGGTTTTATATAGAACAAACGCCCAGTCTCGTGTATTGGAAGAGGCTTTAATTCACCAGGGAATACCTTATGTCTTAGTTGGGGGCACGAGATTTTATGACAGAAAAGAAATTAAAGACATTCTTTCATATTTAAGACTTATAGCAAATAAAAAAGATGTCGTCTCTAAAAAAAGAGCGCTAGCATTGGGCAAAAGAAGATTTGAAAAATTTGAAAGTTTAAATATTGATGTTGAAAAAATGACAACCCTTGAAATAATGGATCTTGTAGTTTCAACCACTGAATATATTTTGAAATTTAAAGAAACTGATCCCGAAGACGCTTCGAGGCTTGAAAATATAAAAGAATTGAGATCGGTTGCATTATCTTTTCCCAACATCTTGGAATTTTTAGAACAAGTATCTTTGGTAGAAAATCAGCCTGCAACACAAAATTCACAACAATCAAACAATGTTACGCTTATGACACTACACAGTGCAAAAGGTTTAGAGTTTCCAGTGGTTTTTATAGTCGGCCTTGAGGAAGGGATATTTCCACACTCAAGAAGTCTTTGGGAAAAAGACCAGTTGGAAGAAGAAAGAAGATTAATGTATGTAGGAATTACAAGAGCCAAGCAAAAACTCTATTTAAGTTATGCAACAAGAAGATTAATATATGGACAGTCTCAAAGTAATACCCCAAGTAGGTTCCTTTCAGAAATACCTGAGAGCTTACTTGATGGTAGTATTTCAAAAACTTTTGATGAATTTGATGATTATAATCCAAAAAACAAGAGTGATAATTTTGGCTTTGATGATATTTTGGATAAGTATCTGAAATGATAAAATATCATATGACTCATCCATTACAAACTAAGGCTTGGGCGGAGTTTAGAAAAGAGTGGGGGAATGAAATCGAATTTGTAAAAGGCAAATTAGTTATCTTTAGTAAAATCCCTCACACTAATTTTACAATTGGAACTTGCCTAAAGTGCGACCCAATTACAGATTCAGAACCTGATTTATTTCGAAATATAGGCAAAAAACATGACGCAATCTTTATAAAGTTTGAGCCCAATATAGTATCTGGTAGTAAAAAACATGGTGAATGGAAAAAAATTCAAAAATATTTTGTTGCCGGAAAACCTTTTTTTACCCCCACTACATTTTGGATTGATTTAACTAAAAGTGAAGAAGAACTTTTGAAATCTTTCTCTAGTAAAACTAGGTACAATATTCGACTTGCTCAAAAGCATGGTGTTAAAGTTGAAATTGATAATAGTGACAAAGCATTTGAGAAATACCTAGAATTAACAGCAGAAACAAACAAAAGACAAGGGTTTTACTCACACACCCCCAAATACCACAGATTGATGTGGAAATATTTGAATAAAACTCAAAAATTCAAAAAATCAAAAACTCCAATAGCAAACCTGTTGGTTGCAAAGTATAAGCCAAGCTTGGCCGGCAAAGCCGATAAAAGTGAAATAATAAGCACTTGGGTTCTTTTCGCACATGATGGATTTTTGTACTATCCATATGGAGCATCTACTGACAAATATAAAGAAGTAATGGCTAATAATCTTATGATGTGGGAAGCTATTAAGTTTGGGAAAAAATTAAAATTAAAAACTTTTGATTTATGGGGGAGAGAGGAAGGCAAAGGATTTACAAGGTTTAAGGAAGGTTATAATCCAGAAGTTGTTGAGTTTATAGGTAGTTGGGATTTAGTAATTAATAAGCCGTTATATTATTTGTATAGGTTTGCAGAAAAAATCAGATGGTTTATACTTCGTCTTAAGAAATGAGCTCAAATAAACAAAGTCTTCCTGATATTAGGCAGACGGTAAGTTATGCAAAATATCTAAAATCTCAAGGTTGGATTGTGGAAAGAATAGACAATATTAATTATTTTGTTAAAAAAATACCTCTGCTGGGTTCTATTTTAAAAATTCAACGACCTCAAAAACTAGACTGGGACGGTATCGATGTATTAATACATCGATACAAACCATTTCAGATTATTATTGAGCCTGCTAACCAGCTTCAAGCCGTAAGCTGTATGCAATATGATTATAAACTCTCAAAAAGTCCATATTTACCTTCAAAAACAATACAAATCAACTTAACACAAACCAAAGAACAGATTTTCCGTAATTTTACTAAGTCAGCAAGGTACAGCATTAAAAGGGGGGAGAAGCAAAAAATAAAAGAACATTCTACTCCACAAGAAATTAAAATATTTCATGATGCATGGAAAAGGTCTGCAAAATTTAATCGATATGTGCCAAGCCTTAAGACATTTTTAAATTTGAAGAAAAGCTTCCCGAACAATACATCAATATTCCTTGCGTCGCACAATATCTTTGGCAATATTATAGGAGGAGCGCTTTTCACGATTTCTTCACACGAAAATCAAAATTTTGCTACATATTATATGTATGGTTTTACAAACAAAGAAGGTCGCACTTCCCTCTCCCAGTACGCCCTCCTCTATCAAGGTATACTATGGGGTAAAAAGATGGGTTGTAAAATTTTTGATATGGAAGGAATTTATGATGACCGCTTCCCTATTAAATCTTGGCTTGGATTCACCCACTTCAAAAAACAATTTGGTGGATCTGAAGTCCTCTACCCCGGATGTTACACTAAATTTAGGTTACCCTTTTAGTCTTTACCACAAAACATTTTAAACTCACAACCCTTTTGACAAAAATATGAATTGTTGCATTTAAAGTCGCTGTTTTCTATTTCTTTTCTAATTTCCAATATTTTTTCTTTAACCTCCATGAGTTGTTCTTCTGATCTATAGGTAGTCAGTTTTTCCTGAGTATCCAGATAATATAACGACAGTTTTATGTTTTCTGGATCTACATCATACAATTTACTAACGGCCATACAATAAACTGACAACTGCAAATCTTTATCCACCTCTTTTTGTGTAGGAATATTAGCCCCAGTTTTGTAGTCTATTATTTCATAATTCCCTTTTGATATTTGATCAATCCTGTCAATAGTTCCGCCTATTTTCAAATCATCAGTTAGTTTGATTGTAAACTTTTTTTCAAGCTCAATGGTTTTGATTTTTGGATCATATCCATTTTTTAAAAACCCCAATAAATATTCTTTGCCTTTATTAAAAAATAATTCTTTATGTTTTTTGTTTTCGTAACCTTCACTCATAAAATATTTATGAAAAATTTCTAAGAGGTTTCCGTCATTCTTGTAAAATTCCCTTAATGTTTCATGTATTGATATTCCAAACGAAATAGAGGCTGTTTTTGGTGTTGGAAGATTATATATATATTTTAGTTTGTAATGAAGCGGACAAGTTTCAAATGTTTCAATTTGACTTACAGAAAGATATTCTATCTTTGGCTTTATGCTATATGCTTTAGGCTTTATGGGTGGTTTATTCACCTCTAAGTTGTTCTTGCTTATAGCATATGGCATATGACTTATAGCTGTTTCTCCAAGAGCTTCTGTAACGAACGGACTTATTTTTTTCTGTCTTACTCCATCTCCGTAATAATCCGCGGCTGTTAAATAAAGTCTTTCCTTTGCCCTTGTCATGCCAACATAAAAAAGCCTTCTTTCTTCCTGTAGATGAAAATCCCCCACTGGCAATTCTTCTTTTATTAACTCATCGGGGATTGGAATATCATCGTTTCTATTTCTGCTAGGAAATCTGTCTGAAACGAGATTGACCATGAAGACAACGGGGAATTCAAGCCCTTTACTTGAATGTATCGTTAATACATTTACCGCATTATTTTCCAGCCAAGGGCTATCATTAACACTTGGGGATTCCCCAACTTCATTAAGTAAATTAATATAATCAACAACCTCGCGGAGCTTTGCCTTTGGGTTTTCATTTTCAAAAGTTTTTACCTTCTGAAAAAAGTTAGAGATATTTTTAGCTTTTATGTCTTCTTCTTTTATCAAAATGATTTCATAGATACCCATTTCAACCAAATATTCATATAAAATCTCACCCGCCCCTTTATTGTGTAAAGTTAGCAGGTGTCTATCAAAAATCTCCAGTAGTTTTTTATGTAATGCATTTTCTTTGAAAAGTTCATAAATCGAGGTGCTTTTTCTTTTTGCCTCTCCTGCAATTTTTATAAGTTTCAAAGGATCAATTTTTAAAAATTTGGAGGAAATTAGTCTATAAAAACTTTCGTTATCTTCGGGATCATATAAACTTTTCAAGTAAGAAATTAGATCAACTATTTCTTCTTTTTCAAATAATTTACTGGGCCCTAGAAATTGATGAGAGATCCCCTTTCTTTCAAATTCTCTTATAAAACTGTCTGCATGGTTATTGGCGCGAACTAGTACCGCAAAATCAAAGTAGTTATATTTGTATTTTTTAACTAACTCAGTTATTTTATTACTAACATATTCTGCTTCTCCCTCACCGGTCTGAAAAGATAGATTCTCTATACCAGAGACCTTACGGCTTACAGCTTTTAACTTTTTATTTATTCCTAGTCTTGCCTCCAAAGTATCGGGATCATTATGTTTTATAAGTTTGTAGGCACTATCCAATATTCTCTGTGTTGATCTATAGTTTTTATATAGTGTGATTAGTTTGGCCTCGGGATAGACTTTAGTAAACTGTAGGATATTACTGATTGCTGCACCTCTAAAGCGGTAAATTGACTGATTATCATCCCCGACTACCGTGATATTTTTAGATTTCTGAACAAGTAAAGTGACCAACTCGTTTTGGCCAAAGTTTGTATCTTGAAACTCGTCTACTAAAACATACTTAAACTTTTTTTGATACAGATTTAGAACATTGGGTCTTATCTTAAATAATTCAACTGTCTTTATAATCAAATCTCCAAAATCAAATTTTGCTTCTTTAAGTTTTAAATCGTTATATTCTTTATAAACAGTTGCCAGTTCCTCCCATTTTTCTTTTTCTAACTTTTCTTCCTCACTGAGTTTTTGAGTTTTTGAGTTTTTAAGTTTTTTGCACCAGTTGATGTAGTCAACTGAAGATATTAGTTCATCCTGCAATCTTGAAAAATGTGTAAGTAAGGAATCTATAAACTTATTGGGATTTCCCAATGGCCTAAAATAGTTTAAGGAAAAATTAAATAAGTTTTTTTTAAACAAATCAATGCTTTTTTCCTTAGTCATTAGCTTGTAGTTTGTTGGTATGCCTATATGTAAGCCAGATTCACGCAAAACACGATCGCAAAAGGAATGGAATGTTGTAATCCAGATATCGCCATATGATAGAGGCATTATCTCGTCGACTCTTGTTTCCATTTCAACCGCAGCCTTTTCTGTAAAAGTTAGAGCCAATATTTCCTCGGGTCTTGCTAAGCCTTTAGAAATTAAATACTTAATCCGCTCTGTTATAACTGTAGTCTTGCCCGTCCCAGCCCCTGCAATAATTAATAATGGCCCACTTTTGTGTCTAATTGCCTGAAGTTGCTCTTTGTTTAATTTTTTTTTCACAAGAGGAATATAATCACCACAATATGACATTTAACCAACAAAATCAAGACGAAAGAAAATCCATCCGTCTTTGATTTTGTCTATATCACTTACCTAATACTGAATTAACTAAATCTTTAGGAAGTGAAGCTGCTGATAATAACGCGTTTCTAACAGATGAACCTGCTTCTGCGCCCAATTCGTCTGCGGCTTTAACTGCACTAACCAACGCTTCCCTTGTTCCCTCAGTTACATCTTTACCTAGTTCTGTAAGGGTTGAAACTACCCCTTCAACTGCAGAAACTGCAACCTGACCAACATCAGCGCCAACATCTCCAGCACCTTTAACAGCACCGGAAACCGCTTCTGCGCCAGTCTTTAAGACATCACCACCTGTTTCTCCAACAGCCTTAACTGCGGCAGTGGTGGCTTCTCTTGCAGCAACAACAACAGATGTTCCTGTACTTTGGACGGAAACAACAGCGGCTTCAACTACATCTGAGGCGTTCTTGAGTACTCCTACCACTTGATTTTTGACTGCGGTTCTAAGTGCAGTTAAAACATCATCGGTTCCTTGAATTGTAGCAACCAAGGTGTTTTTCAATTCTTCTACTACTGCTGATAACATACAATCACCCCCTTTCTTGATATTAACAACCTTACCAAGAAACTTTATATTGTGTCAAATTTTTTACCTAACAACTTTATGACATCCTCCCCGCTCTTACGAGCGGGGTATCCCGTAAAGGGGGATGACATATCAGAAAGAATAACCAGTTTTTTATTAAAAATTGTCAATTCATCCCACGGGCTAACGCACGGGGTTTTCTTGGGTTCTGCTATAATGAAGTAGCACTAAATCATTTTTAATTTTTTGATATCTGTTTCCAACCAAAATTACTTTCATATTATCTCCCCTTTTATCCAATCAAAATAATCTTTATTAACTTTATGTGTCGGAATTGCGATTATACACGGCACTTCCAACATCTCTAAACCGTAAATTGCTTTTTCCAACTCATCATATTTACTTTTTAAGGTTTTTATAATCATGACCACTTCTTTAGATTCATCAATTTTATTTTCTTTAGGAGGCCACCAAAACATAGGTGTCATATTGGGATAAATATTTACACATCCACAAACTCTTCTTTCAAGAAGCTTTTTGCCAGCTTCCTTTACCTGTTCTTCTGACTCCCAAGTTGTATATACTAAAAGTAATTCGTCCATCTTTGTTATATTTTAGCACTTTCCAATTTTTGTGTACCGTCATTTTTTTTGATTCATGAGATGATATCTTTCTTTAATTTGTCCGCTTCTTTTAAGAAAAACTCTCTAGTTTTATTAAAGTCTTCCTTTTTTACAAAAATAGGTAAATCTTCTGCATCTAGTACATTTATAAAATTTGTTGCTAACTGCTCAATAGGTAGATTTATTTCAAATTTTAATCTGTAATTCTTTATTAAATCATAACCGTCCCATTTTAATTTTTTCATACATAAACATAGATCAAAGTAATCTCTTGCTCTTTTTCTATTTATTAACGCATGAACCTTATTTATAGTGATATCTTCAACGGATGTAATACTTAAGTTGTTAAACTTCACAAATTTACCTAGAGTGTCAAAAGGGAAATGGGCAAAATCAAGTTTTACAAAGCTTTTACTTCCAAAATAAAAATAAAATATTTCCTGTTTATTTAGACTTTGCATTTCTATCTTTTTTGGTTTAACCAAATCACCGATTTTTGAGATTGAAGTTAATAGAGCCTTTGAACTAATCTCTTTTTGACAAAAAAAATCAAGGTCTTCAGAAAAACGATGCTTGAAATAAAAATATGATAATGCAGTACCACCTGTTAGATAGAAATCTCTTGTGATTATTTTATCTTCTGAGATAAGCCCCAAAAGCTGTTTTTGTTTCGGAGTGAGTAAGTTTTTCCCCATATTAAGTATTCTATCATTCTCGCCCTATTTGTATCTAACTCATTTTTTAAAAATTTCCAATTATCCTTAATTTCAACTAGTTTAAGTCTTTTGCCATTAAGTCCATAATTAATCATTTGAGACAGCTCCCAAATTCTTTTAGAGAGCTTGCTTTTAAACGCCGTAGTATCAGTATTCCAGTTTCTCATACTTAATTATATCATTTACCACTTTCTAATTTTTGTGTACCGTCAATTTTTTGTCCCAATGTGTTAAAGGAGGAAAAGACATTATTCATCATGTTGTAGGCATTGGTTAAATGTTTTTGCAATACCCCTAAATTTTCTTCTGTTTTTTCAAAATCTTTTTTTACTGATCTCAAAGAGATCAGTATCTCTTTTGCTTGTTTTTCAATTTTTTGCCCTTCAAAACTCATTAATATTGCTTTTAAGTATGCATAAAAAGTTGTTGGAGAAACAGGTAAAACTCGTCTTGCTCCAGCATAATCAAACAGCACCTGGTTATTTACGATTTCATAGTAGACCGCTTCACTTGGGATATACATCAGGGCATAATCAATCGTTCCCTCATCCGCAACTATATATTTTTTGGATATGTCATCCACATGTTTTTTAACATCTCTTTCAAAATCTTTTAAATAACTTTTGTCTTCTTGAAGCTTTCTGAAATTTTCCATTGGAAATTTAGAATCAATTGGTATTAAACCACCTGAAGTTAAAACAACAGCATCGACTTTTTCTCCACTTTTAAATGAATATTGAAGTTTATAACTATCATGCGGCAAAAACTGTTTTAAAAGTTCTTTTAATACTTGTTCTCCAATATTCCCACGCAGTTTTGGAGAATTTAGAAATTCCTGCAAATCCTTCATGCTTTTACCTATTTCGCTAAATTCTCCAATATTTTTCTGGACTTGAGATATAACTTTCGCGGCATTATCAAGTCTTTCATTAAAATTTTTATTTTGTTCATTAAGTCTTATGTTTGTAGATTTTAGGTATTCCAGAAGCTCTGGGGATGTTTTTTTCTGATTTATAATTAAAATCACCAGAACGATCAAAACTGCCAATATAATTACTAAAAGCAAACTTTCCATATATACTTAAATTAGATTATACTATGCAAAAAGAATTAAGGAAAAAGATAATACTTAAAAGAAAAAATTTTCTTCCTACCTTGATTATTATTTTTATTCTTGCCACGCTCCTTTTTGCACTTGTCTATTTTACCCAACCCTCGGGAATTTTAGTTATTTTATTTTTTATACTGCTTTTTGCCCTTCTTTTGTTTACCTTTTCACTTATTTTTGGAAATTCGCGTCAAGGGTTTATTACATCTACAGTTTTGGTTATTTTTATGGTTTTAAAAGTTTTGGGCGTAGGAAATATATTAAACTTTATTCTCCTTTTCGGGCTTGGTATAATTGCGGAAATATATGCGCGTTTCAAAAACAAAAATTAACCAAAATTTAGGCAAGACTATTCTAAAAAACTTTATCCAGACACTTGACGACTTGAAAAACTTTGATGAAAAAAGAGCTTTTATCACGGACTTTTTTAATAAAAACGAGCTAGAAACTTATTCAAAGAGATTGGCAATTTTTTATTATTTAAAAAAGCGAAGAAGTTACGAAAACATAAAAACAAATCTAAAAGTTTCTTCTGCAACAATTGCGGTGCTTGAAAAGCAAATTGAAAAAGAAGGAATTAAACTGGCTTTAAAAAAAATGGAAGCTGACGAATGGGCCAATGTCTGGAGTGAAAAAATAAAGAAAATTACCAGTTAATTTTGAAACCTAGAAATAATTTTTTGAAAAAACAAACTAATTTTTTCCAGCAATGACTGGATTACATTCAGTTGCTCCTTCTGCGTGTTGACTTGATCCTTAACCTCTGAGACATCTTCACTAACCTGGGTTATCTTTTCTGAAACTATTTTCAATTCTTCAGAAGCCGTAGAGTCAACCGTTAGTTTTAGGGGGTTACCCATCGTTGTAGATATGTTTAGAGGGTTTTGTTCACCGTCAATCTCTACTGTTGTGTATCTAGGATCGATATAGGCCAAAACATCACTCGACTGAGAAATTCTACCTTTAATTTGGTATAAATAGATATCGCTGGAACCTTCATTAAAATATTTTGGACCAAAGCTATCAAAGACAACGTCAACATATAACTTAGTTGGTGTTTCATTCTCAGTGTAACTGACAAGATTGATGTTTGATTGCAGGGGCAATGTACTTAGGTTGGGATGTTTATTATAAGTGAACCCTGAAGGACTATTGAATTTACCTTCAATTACAACTCTTGTACTAATCTTTTTGACCTTATTACCCATTGTGTTTACATGTAAATCGACAGAGAAAGGTTCGTCCTTAACGATTGTTTTTGTTTCTGAGCTGACAAACAGATAGACTGGAGAGTTATTGCCTTGTGCATCAACAAATGAAAGACCCCCAGCAAAAAGTATTGCGATAACGAGAAACGCCGTGCTAATTTTTTTGATCATTACTCATATTATATATGCTGTCATAAGCTTTTACAAACTAGATATAACACAAACTAGGAAAAATAGATCAGATACTTGTATAATAGGCTCATGGGCAAAAAAGCTTACAGCAACAAGTCAGACAAGAAATATTACATTACTTGTGCGATTCCATATGTAAATGCAGCTCCACATGTAGGCCATGCTTTGGAATTTGTACAAGGTGATGTCTTAGCAAGATATCACAGACTTCTTGGAGAAGATGTAGTTTTACTTTCAGGTGGGGATGAAAATGCTTTGAAAAATGTGCAGGCTGCAGAAACTGCGGGCGTTCCTGTTCAGGAGTTTGTAGACAAAAACAACAAACTATTTGAAGCGTTGGTTGAAAAATTAAATTGTAAGTTTGATGTTTGGCAAAAAGGAAGCGATCAAGAAAAACACTTCCCTTCCTCACAAAAACTTTGGCAGTTATGTTTTGAGAATGGTGATATTTATGAAAAAGAATATTCTGGCCTTTACTGTCTTGGTTGCGAGACATTTTATGAAAAAGAAGAACTAAATGAAAATGGTGAGTGCTTTGAACATATTGGCAAAAAACTTGAAGAAGTAAAAGAAAAAAATTATTTTTTTAAACTCTCAAGATATCAAGAACCACTAATTAAATTAATAAAATCAGATGAACTAAAAATAACTCCCACTGAACGCAAAAACGAAATATTATCTTTTTTAAATGAGCCACTTCAAGATATATCAATTTCAAGAAGTAATGAGAGAGCCAAAAACTGGGGCGTACCCGTTCCAAACGATAATCTACAGCGAATATATGTTTGGTTTGACGCATTGAATATATACCAAACAGGTGTTGGCTTCAACTGGGATAGTGAAAAATATAAAAAATATTGGCCAGCTGATTGTCATGTTATTGGTAAAGGTATTAGTAGATTCCACGCCGTTTACTGGCCGGCGTTTTTGATGTCTGCAAATTTAGAATTACCAAAAGAGCTATTTATACATGGATACTTTACTGTTAATGGGCAAAAAATGAGTAAAACTCTGGGTAATGTAATTGATCCTGTTGGAATAATAAATAAATTTGGAGCAGATGCGCTGAGGTATTACTTTTTGGCAAAGTTTAACCCCTTTACTGACGGGGACTTTTCTGAAGAAAAACTAACTGATGTATATAATGCAGACCTTGCTAATGGTTTAGGTAACCTTGTTTCAAGAATTGCAAAACTGGCTGAAAATTCTAACTTTAAATCACATATCAATGTTTTAAAACATTGGAATAAAGATGTAGTCAAGAACATTGAAACTTTTAGATTTGATGAAGCACTTAAAATAATTTGGACACAAATATCAGAACTTGATCAAAAAATTAATAAGGAAGAGCCTTGGAAGTTGACAGGTAATGACCTGAACAAGTTTCTACAAGATGTAATTTCAACTGTAATACATATAGCATACAACTTACAGCCTTTCATGCCAGAGACATCAACAAAAATTGAGAATATGTTTAAAGAACCAAACATCAAAGCTGTTGCAAAGCCTCTTTTTCCCAGAATATGAGAAATTGGATTAAACGAAATGAAAAATTGACTTTAAGACTTTTAGAAATGCTTCCTGGCTTTTTTTCTTGGAATATGATTTTACTTCCCTATTGGGGTATTTTTGTTTTTCCTAATTTTGTTGCCTACTTTGTACTTCTTTTTAATGTTTATTGGTTTTATCAGTCACTTTTGATCGCAGTTACATCAATTGTTTCCCACTTAAAAATTCAGGCGGCTCTAAATTATGATTGGCTATCTGACTTAAAAACTTTTAAAGATTGGAATAAATTAAATCATGTAGTAATTATCCCAACATACAAAGAACCCCTTCATATTTTGGAAAGAACTATGCAATCTTTGATTTCCCAAACTCTGCCAACCAAAATGATTACGGTAATTATCGCAATGGAGGAAAAAGAACCCCTCAAAGATAGAGATACTAAATTCCAAACATTAAACTCTAAATTTGGAAATAAATTTAATAATTTTATCCAAACTGTTCATAAGCTGGTTCCCGGCGAAGTCGTTGGAAAGGCCTCAAATGAAAGGTTTGCAGCAACTTATTATTACAAAAATTACATCAAAGACAACAGAGAAAATCTTGACTACACTACAATTACAAGTTGCGATGCGGATCACACTTTCAATAAAAACTATTTTTCTGCCCTTTCTTTTAAATTTTTGGATAATCCTAAAAGATATAAATATTTCTGGCAACCAGCTATTCTTTTTTACAATAACATCTGGCAAGTCCCATCGCCTATTAGGGTACTTAATACTCTGATGTCCATTTGGAATTTATCGCAACTACCTAGAAAAGACAGGCTAATAATAGGTCCAGGGCATTATTCGCTTTCCTTTA
This sequence comes from Candidatus Microgenomatus sp., assembly GCA_020724585.1. Taxonomy (GTDB): domain Bacteria; phylum Patescibacteriota; class Microgenomatia; order UBA8517; family UBA8517; genus DYGS01. Next base: position 102,593 of record DYGS01000001.1, on the reverse strand, counting down.
AACTGCTTCACAAATCGGGCTATTGGGATGCTGATAAAATTCCTGAAGATTGGGGAATATTCTTTAAATCTTTTTATAAAGCCGGAGGAGGAGTTGAAGTTGAGCCCATTTATCTGCCTCTTTTTGCTGACGCGGTGCAGTCGCATAGCACTTGGCAGACATTCAAAAACCAATATTTACAAATTCAAAGATGGGCTTGGGGAGCATCTGATGACAGTTGGATCATTAGAAACTATTTAATAGATAGAAAAATTCCTTTTTGGGACAAAACAACAAGAGTTGTCCAGGCTCTGAAAGCTCATTTTTTGTGGCCAGTTAACTGGTTTATCATAACCATAGGGCTTACAATTCCGACACTTATAAACCCTGCATTTGGTAGAACAGCACTTGGATTTATGGTGCCAAAATTATCATCAATCATCCTAACTATATCTTTGGCCTTTTTGTTGGTTATGATTTTTATAGATAATGTTTATAAGCCAAAAGATGCCCCTTACTGGAAAAGGGTATTTTCTCCTTTGGAATTCGTTCTAATGCCCGTCGTTGGCTTTATTTTTGGAGCTATCCCCGGCCTTGATGCCCATACAAGACTGATGCTTGGGAAATACATCCAATATAAAGTTACCGAAAAAGTCTAGTTTTATGTTAGAATAAAAATGTGATAAAAAGTTGGAATTGGTTGGTCTCAAAAATTGATACTCCTCTCTGGCTTGAGATGTTTTTTGCCATACTAGTTATCCTTAGAATTCCATCATTTTTTGAGCCTTACTACTATGGCGATGAGATGATTTATATGACTCTGGGGCATGGGATTAGGCAGGGTATACCACTTTACCTTGGACTTCATGACAATAAGCCGCCGCTTCTTTATTTAACCGCGGCAGTCTCCAGCAACTTGTTTATCTTTAAAGTACTTTTAGCTTTATTTAGCTTAATTTCTGTTTATCTATTCTGGAAACTTATAAGAGAGCTGTTTATCAAAAATGAGAAACTACAAAAGGTTGCAACTGTTCTGTTTGGCATTTTCACCACCATCCCCCTTCTTGAAGGTAATATTGCCAATGCAGAAAATTTTATGATTGTTCCTACTCTTTTGGGATTATATCTTGCTTACAAAAATAGGGATGATTTAAGAAAAATCTTCTTTGGCGGAATACTTATTGCTATTGCCTCACTTTTTAAAATTGTTGCTGCATTTGATATTTTAGCAATTGTTGTATTTTGGCTAATTTACACAAAAAAGACTGACTTCTGGCAATTTGTAAAAAAACTGGCAATCCTTTCCACAGCATTTTTTATTCCCCATTTAATATCGTTTTTCTGGTTTTATTTAAATGGATCATTTAATCAATATCTTACCGCCGCATTCAAGCAGAATTTTGGTTATGTCAGCAGTTGGAGACCACAAGATGTCGCCAAGCCTTTCCTGGAAAGGAATCTGCCGCTTCTGGTTAGATTTTCGATCATGATCTTCGGATTTATAGTCCTTTGGCTATTTAAAAACAAACTCTCTAAACAATTTGTATTTGTGTCAGGCTGGCTTCTGGCCACACTCTTTGCCGTAACCCTATCCGAAAGACCTTATCCGCACTATCTTTTACAATCAGTTACACCTGCAGCGATACTTTTTGGCATGCTTTTCACAAACAAAAACATTGAACAGATTTTGGCAATAATTCCGCTCGCTTTATTTGCCTTTGTCCCCTATTATTTTAAATTTTGGTATTACCCAACTACCCCTTATTATTCAAATTTTCTAAAATTTGCTGTGCAAAAAATTGATAAAAGCGAATATTTTGACTACTTTTCTAAAAATGTTAATAGAAACTACAAAATTGCGGAATTTTTAAAAACCTCATCCCAAAAAAATGATAAAATTTTTGTCTGGAGCAATGATTCATCGGCGGTTTATTCACTTTCAAGAAGACTTCCTCCTACAAAATATGTCGCGGACTATCATTTTATTGACTTTTCGACAAAAGATGAAACTTTAAGTGCCCTTAACAAAAACAAACCTAAATTTGTGATTATCACCGATAATTCATATCCCTTTCCAGAGCTTTATGGCTTTTTAGAAGGAAACTATTATATAATCACTGAAATTAATGACTCCCAAATATGGCTATTAATCAAAAGGTAAGTCTGATCTTGGGTTTTCTGGGTATTATTGTGGGTTTGTTATTTCAGTTTGTGCTTCCCCCAGAAATCCCACTTTTTTATGGTTTACCGCAAACGGAAGATCAACTTGCTCCGAAAATAATGATTGTTATTCCTTCTTTAATTGCAATTTTTGTGGTAATTATAAATAGTGTATTGACGACGAGAATTGATAATATTTTCTTAATAAAGTCGCTTTGGGTGGCATCTATTTCTGTTTCCCTGCTTTCAGTTGTCACTATTATTAAAATTGTATTTTTAGTTGGAATGTTTTAGAAAAATGAAATTTTTAACACTTTTTCTACTGCCCACTATCTTTGCCGCCTTTATCTCATATATAGTTACCCATTTAGTAATTAAAACGGCTAAGCGCTTAAAAATAATAGACGATCCTAAAAAAAATAAACATCCAAAAGTCATTCACCAAAAGCCCACTCCAAGAGGAGGCGGCATTCCAATTTTTGTTTCTCTTTTAATAACAGCTTTGATATTTCTGCCCTTGGATAAACACACCATATCAATTTTAGCAGGAGCGCTTGTAATTGCAGTCATGGGTTTTTTAGACGACAGATACAACCTAAATCCATATTTAAGACTTGCAATAGGATTTTTCTCGGCTTCAATTCCAATATTTTCAGGAATTGGGATATCCTTTATTACAAATCCATTCGGAGGCATAATCGACCTTTCAAATCCAATTATTGCTGATATCTTTGCTATGATTTGGATTGTTTTTATGATGAATATGATTAACATGGGCGCTAAGGGAATTGATGGACAATTATCGGGTGTTGTCATTATCTCGGCGATAACTATTTCAGCCCTTTCATTCTATTATTCGGCGGATATCACTCAATGGCCGGTAATTATTCTAACTGGGATAACAGCAGGTGCATTTGCTGGTTTTCTTCCTTGGCATGTTTTCCCCCAAAAAATAATGCCCGGCTACGGCGGGGCTACTTTGGCGGGGTATTTACTGGCCATAGCCTCAATTCTTTCAACTACAAAAGTAGGGACACTGATTGTTGTGCTGGGAGTTCCCCTAATAGATGTAGGCTATAGCATGATAAGAAGAATTTTATCCGGCAAGTCCCCCGTTTGGGGAGATCGAGGGCATTTGCACCACAAACTTTTGGATTCTGGCTTGTCCAAAAAACAGGTTTCGCAGGTTTACTGGTCAATGACTGCAATATTGGGAATTTTGGCTTTGAATTTGAATAGTACATACAAGTTATATACAATTATAGGGGTAGGTTTTATAGTTGGAGGATTAATATTGTGGCTAACCTGGCGATCCAAGTAATTTCTGCAGCAAGACCCATTCATTGGGTTAAAAATTTTGCCCTTTTTGCCGCAATCTTTTTAACCGGAGCTCTTTTTGAAAAAGAGCTTTTCCAAAATGTAGTTATTGCTTTCATGGCTTTTTCTTTTGCAACATCCGCGACATATATTTTTAATGACCTAATGGATGCCTCAAAAGATAGGCTACATCCATTAAAAAAGTTTAGACCAATTGCATCTGGCAAAATTCCAGTTTTTTTGGCAATTTTTGAACTGTTGATTTTTCTTTTTCTTGGGCTGATTTTGGCTGAGGCTTTAAATCATTTGTTTTTTATATTGCTTTTAGCGTATTTAATTCTTCAATTTTTTTACAGTTTGGGGTTAAAAAACCTCCATGTGATTGACATTTTAATTATTGCCACGGGATTTATATTAAGAGTCTATGCAGGAGCTTTAGTAATTGATGCACATCTTTCAGTCTGGTTTTTGCTTTGTGTTGTTTCAGCCTCACTATTTTTGGCGGCAGGAAAAAGAAGAGCCGAAATGAATTTGTTAAATGCTACTGAAGGAAAAACTAGAGTTAGTCTTTCAAAATACTCCAGAGAGCTATTAAATAGCTATGTAACCATGTTTGGAAATGCAGCCTGGATGAGCTGGAGCCTCTATACTTTTTTTGAAAGTCCCAAAGCCAATATCAACTTCTGGCTAGTTTTGGCCGAAGTTTCAAAGGCAACAACCATCAATAAACTAATGATGATAACAATTCCAATTGTTATTTTCGGAATCATGAGATACGAAGCATTAATTTTTGAGGGAAAAAGTGAAGCTCCTGAAAAGTTACTTCTAACAGATAAATCTTTAATTATTGCAATCACCCTTTGGGTGGTGGTTGTCTACTGGATTCTTTACTCCGGAGTATCAGTCAGTGGGATTTAATGTATAATTGGATTGCTGAAGTTTTGTAGTAACTTCTGATGGAATCCAGCCTTGTTGCCCACTGGTGAGAATAATTTTATACCAACTTCCACCCTCTCCTTCCTCTATTACATCATATTCTTCTCCTTCCTTTACCTCGCCAATTTTTGGAAAACCTATATTGGCCCCGCTTTTGATATCTATTACCTGAGACGAATTGTTTTTAATCTTTATTCTAAACAAAGGTTTTACTGTATCATTGCTGTCTGACCGACTTTGATCTTCTTGGTTTTGGTTGCCGCCTTCTTTTGCAAGTTTGACATAGGCTGTGAGTTTATATCCTTTATATATTTTTACGGGCAAGGATTTCTCTTTATATTCATTAGCAGAAATTACTAAGTTATGCTCCCCCTCGGGAAGATCAATACTTAAAGGTGTATAACCATGAGACCTTTGGTTTATGATAACCTGAGAATTAGTTGGATTTGTAACTATCACGGCCTCTGATTTATTTTTAGATATCTCTTCAAAGGAAACGATTACAATACTTGCCATGTCCTCGTTTTGATTAAAAGACCTTTTGATGATCGTTTTAACGCCAGGGACGAGCTTTATCTTTGTCTCATAATCATCAAAAACCACACCCTCAACCAAATCAGGAATTACCTTTACACTTACAACGCCTGCATCTAGAAGTCCGTCATAGGGAGTTTCGCCAACAAGTTCATTATTTATTAAAACTTTTGACCTGGGCTCAGATTCTATTAAAATTCCTGCTTTTTGTTTTTTAAAAAAACCGAGAAATGCAAGAATTATAAATATGATTGTGGCAATCGCTAGCAGGCTTAAAATTGTTGATATAATTTTTTTCATTTTTTCTAGAACTTAAGCTTACCAGTTTATCGATTAAAACAAAACTCTTGACAGAGGAAAGCAAATTAATTATATTATAACTAGCACTCACTAATATTGAGTGCCAGAAGGAGGTGAGACTATGCAACTGATGAGACTTGACCCATTTAGAAGTTTGCTTGATGATGATTTTCCATCACTTCAACAACAAAGAGGGCTAAAAATTAAGGATACTGGTGATTCTATTTTGGTTGAGGGAATTGTTGCCGGTGTCCCAAAGAAAAATGTTGAAGTGGAAATTGAGGATGGAGTCTTAACCATCAAGGCTGAGATAAAAGAAGAAAGCGAGAGTAAAAACGAATACAAATCCTCGGCATATCAGTACTACTACACCACGGCCCTTTCCGGCGGTCAGTGGGATAAAGCAGAGGCTGTTGTAGAAGATGGTGTTGTTAAGGTTGAGATTCCAAAGGCCGAAAGTGCAAGACCTAGAAAAATTGCAATTAAGGCTAAATAAGTAGTTGGTATGCTACAATACTAACTACCGATCCGGTGGCCAAGTGGTAAGGCGAGAGTCTGCAAAACTCTTATTCGCGGGTTCAATTCCCGCCCGGATCTCTTAAGGTTTTTATAACATCATTCAAGAAAACCACGGGCGATAAGCCTGTGGATGAATTGAACGCTGGTATGTCATCCTCGTTTAGACGGATACCCCACCAGTATGGCGGGGAGGATGTCATTTGACTTTTTTGGGTTTTGTATGTTAAAATAGCCCATCTCGCAACTATTTGCGGGATTTTTTGTACCTCTTAAAAGGAGGCTTTATGCAAAAAATTACCATACATCTGCCCAAGTATCGCTTACATCTAGCCTTTAGGCTTATCAAAAAGCGAAGAGATCCTCATGCCGAGCCGTTTGTGCCTACAACTTCTGTTTTGGGCAGAAAATACAGAGTGGGAAACTTATTCCAAAAGTTCTTTAGATACATTTTTGAACACAAAAAGGTCAAGGCAATTTTTGGGTCAAATATTGCACTAATGCTGATTGCCACCTCATCCTTCCCTACTCAAACATTAGGAAATATCAATCTTGAGACGACAGTCTCAGCAATCGATGGAACGCAAAATCCTATCAAAACTGAAATTTCAACACAGTTTCCAGTTGATGATATTAAAATTACTCAAGGCTACAAATTTTATCATCCTGGCCTTGATTTGGATGGAATTACAGGTGATGAAGTTAAACCTGTTAAAAAAGGTGTTGTTGCAAGCGTTTCTTATTCTAAATTCGCATACGGCAATTCTGTCCTGATTGATCATGGAGACGGCCTAACTTCACTCTATGCCCATCTTTCAAAAATCGAAGTATCTGAGAATCAACTTGTTACAACCGAAACCAAAATTGGAGAAATGGGGTCAACAGGAAGATCAAGCGGCGACCATTTACATTTAGAAATTAGGGATCATGGAATACCAGTCAATCCCCTGTTAATTTTGTCGAAGTAGAAAAATCGAATTTTTAATTGTTTTCAAGGCTTCTCCAGAGATACCAGCTTGCGACTGTTCTGTATGGCCTCCATTTTTCAGTATCTTTTTGTTTAATTTTTAAATTTTTTATGGCTTTATTAATACCTAAATCATCTTTTGGCAATATGTCTGGTCTTGCTAAGTCAAACATTAATATCATTTCAGCAGACCATCTCCCTATTCCTTTAACTTTAATAAGTTCATTAATTACTTCTTCATCCTCTAATTTGTCCAGATTATTAATTCTTAACTCTTCATTCTTAACTTTTATTGCCAAGTCTTTTACATATTTAACTTTTTGCCAGGAAAGTCCACAATCCCTAAGTTTTTGATCTTTTGCATTTAAAACATTTTCAAAATTAATAACTCCAAGAAGTGTTTTTACCCTGCCAAAAATTGTTTTTGCGGCTTTGCCTGATAACTGCTGACTACAAATTGTTTCAACCAAACTTTCAAAATACCTAGATTTTGATGTTGGTTTGATCCCACATGGGCCATATTTTTTAACCAACGGCCCAATATATTTATCTTTACTTAAAAATCCCTCCGCCTTTTCCCACATGAAGAAATTATACCAGCTAATTTAATAATCCATTCCCATTCCACCTTGGGGCATTTGTGGGGTATCTTTCTTTTCAGGCAAGTCTGTCACCAGGCATTCTGTAGTTATGACAGTTTTAGCCACACTTCCAGCATTTTCAAGCGCAAATCTTGTAACTTTAACTGGGTCGATAACTCCCATTTTGATCAACGATCCAAATTCGCCCGTTAGAGCATTATAACCAAAATCAACATCTTTTGAGGCTAATATTTTCTTTACAACTGCCTCATCATTATCTCCTGCATTTTTAGCAAGCCACCTAATTGGCTCTTCTAGTGTTTCATAAACCAAGTCGGCACCCAGTTTTTCATCTCCAACAAGTTTTAAAGATTTTATTACTTCTCTTGCCCGAAGAAGTGCAGTTTCTCCCCCTGGAACGATCCCCTCCTCAACCGCAGCCTTTGTCGCCCCAACCGCATCTTTAACTCTTTCTTTCTTTTCGTTTAATTCAACTTCAGTTGCAGCTCCTACATTAATCTGAGCAACACCTCCAGTTAGTTTGGCTAGCCTTTCTTGAAGCTTTTCTTTGTCATAATCAGAATCAGTCTGTTTAATCTGATTTCTTAATAGTTCTTCTCTTTTCTTGATAGCTTCTTTATCCCCCTTACCCCCAATTATTCTTGCATTGTCCTTGTCTGCCCAAACTTTTTCAGCTTCTCCAAGATCACTTACTTCAATTGATTCCAATTTTCTACCCGTATCTTCAGAGATGACGGTTCCGCCTGTCAAAACCGCAATATCCTCTAAGATTTCCTTTCTTCTATCACCAAATCCTGGTGCTTTAATTGCCAATACATTAAATGTTCCCCGAAGTTTATTAACAACTAGCGTGGCAAGTGCCTCTCCCTCAATTTCATCGGCAATAATTACCAAGTTTTTAGAAACTTTGACAAATTTTTCCAAAAATGGAAGAGGTTCTTGAATTGATGATATTTTCTTGTCTGTTAATAATATGTAAGGATTCTCAATTTCAGCCTCCATTTTGGAAGGATCTGTTACAAAGTATGGTGAGGCATAGCCTTTATCAAACTCCATTCCGTCTTTGTATTCAATATCAATTGTAAATCCTTTGCCGTCTTCAACTGTCACAACGCCATCTCTTCCAACCTTATCTAAAGCCTCAGCAATTTTTGCCCCAATTTCGCTGTCTCCCGCAGAAATTGTTGCTACTTGTTTTATTTCTTCGTGACTTTTAATTGGCTTTGCCTGCTTTTTAAGTTCAGAAACGACCACTTCAACAGCTTTTTCAATTCCCTTTTTAAGTATCATTGGATTAGCACCTTTGTCGTCAACAAGTTTCATTCCTTTTGAAGTCATCACCTGGGCCAAAAGTGTTGATGTTGTTGTACCATCACCTGCATTATCATTTGTTTTGCTCGAAGCCTCTTTGACGAGTTGAGCACCCATATTTTCAAATGGATCAGGAAGATCAATTTCTTTGGCAACAGACACCCCATCATGTACTATGTTCGGTGCACCATATTTTTTGTCCAAGGCGACATTTCTTCCTTTTGGCCCCAGGGTAGTTACAACCGCCTTGGCAACAAGATCAATTCCCTTCATTAGGGATTTTCTTGCATCTTTTCCGAATTTTAGTTGTTTTGCCATAATAATGTATGTCCAAATAACAGATATTTAGGCCTGGACGGCCAAAATATCTTCAAATTTTACAAATAGATATTCCACTCCATCAATTTTAACTTCATTTCCTCCCCATTTTTTATAAAGAACTGTATCACCAACTTCTGCTGGTGATTCAATTTCGTGTCCATCGCTGTGTATCTTCGCCCCAACAGCAATTACTTTTCCCATTTGTGGTTTTTCACTATTTGTTTCAGGTAGATAAATCCCTGATGCAGTTTTTTCCTCTTTAGCAAGAGGCTCAATTAACAAATATCCTGGAGTTGGTTTTAGATTAATCTTACTCATATTACTTTCTTTATAGCGAGCTTAAAATGTTATTTAAGCAAGATATATAATCATATTTTGGTGATTATATTTTAAAAATTTTTTCTGCTCTGTCAAGAGGCAAATTAGCAATATATACTACTGAGTGCTATTACTTTTTCATTTTCTCCAAAATAAATTTTGAATTATTTCTTGGATGAAAAAGGGCGCGGGTTGGGGTTACTACTTCATTTGTAATTTTATTTTTCATATACTGATACTGGAAAAAATATGCAATTTTTTCTAATAGTTTTAAGCTATATGCTGTATGTCTTATGGTTTTTTTAGCATAGAACTTACGGCTTATGGCATGTGGCATGTTTACCGAGTTTGGCCAATAATTTAAAATCCACCTATTTAAATACAAAAATTTCTGATAAGTTTTGTTTTTATTATAAAGTGGAATTATTTGTGCTATTTCATGAGCTGTATAAATATTTCTATCTTTTTTGTTCCATACTAGATCGTTTTCATCAAGCCACATGTTTAAACAAAGCGCATCCCGCTCATTTTCACTTTGCGGTTTGCGCAGTATGTAGGATGTAGTATTTAAAAAGCAATAAACAAGTAGACGGGTTACCCAAAGCCATCCACTTTTTGTAATTATTAAAAAATCAATATCACTTTCTTTTTTTGCATTCATCATCGCAAGACTTCCTGTTATTCCAATAAACAAAACTGAAGGAATTTTTGAAATTAACTTCGCTGCCTTTTTAGCAATTACTAGTTTTTTCTTTGAATATTTTTCATTATTCGATCTTTTTTTAACATTTTTTTCTTGTCCTTTTAGAACACAAAAACCGTTTACCTTCTTAAATTGAATTTTCTTTTGGTTAAAATTGAATTTATATTTGCAAGTCCATTTTTTTAAATCCGTTTCAGTTAATGGATAATTAAAAATGCTGTGGTAAATAATAGATCTCTTTTCACTGGACTTTAATTCCATATTGAGATAGTACCTGAATTACTCCGGAAGATACAGTCTCTAATGCTTTATCTGCTTCTTTTCCTTGATTTACTGCATTTACTGCGTCCTCAAAATATTTATTTATCTGAGTATTAATCCCTGTTGGCCCATCCCAAGTCCTGGATTGCAAAAACCACGATTGAGCAATAGGTCCCTGTTTAACAGTCGACCCTATTATTGGATGACTCATAAGTAAATTTGCCATATCAACTCTGGGGTACGGCTCGCCAAACATTCTTTGTTTTGATGCCAGATTATAAAATTTTTCTAAGGATTCTTTGGATGACATAAATTTTAAGAAATCCCAAGCAACAGTCTTGTTTTTGCTTCTCGTCCAAACACCCTCAACCCAATAGCTTGCATAGGAAACATCTGGTTCATTAGCCGCTGTCTTAGGAAGTTGAGGCACTTCAACTGTTTTAAACTTCAGATTTGGATTTTGGAGCCTTATTTCAAAAGCACGCCATGAAGGTCCAAAATACATAGCAAGTTTACCAGAAGCAAAACTCGTTGTAGAATTTGGCAAAGTTGCATCCCAAACCCCATCAGAGGATGAAAAAATTGTATAAAAAAGAAGTGCATCCTCAGCAAGCTTTCCAGTTGGCTTTGTTAAATCCACTCCATTTTGAAGCATCATAAGCCCTAAAATTTCTGGCCAATGGTCAACATTTTCAGTCCTCCCTAAAGCTACGCCGCTTTGGGTAATTGTCCCATTTTCATTTTTAACAGTTAATTCTCTTGCAGTTTGCCGTAGTTCATTCCATGTCGTAGGGATACTTTTCCCCGATTTTTCAAAAATTTCTTCATTTATATAAAGCGATAGGGAGTCAAACTCCAAAGGCACTCCGGCAAGCGAAGTTCCAACTGTTAAATCAGAGACAGCAATAGGATAAAAAGTTTTTGCAAAATCAGCGGCAGAATAAACATCAGCAGGTACTTTATCAAGTTCACTTTTAAGCATTGGTGCCCAGGAATTGTGAAACCTAAAAATATCGGGGCCCGTCCCTTTTGCTAATGCGTTTATCAGTCTTTCTCTATAATCTTCCTTTGATTGCCTGACATATTTGATATTTACATTTGGGTTCTTTGTTTTATATTCAGCAATAAGCGGAGCAATTGCCGACTCATCTTCCCATAATCCCCACCAAACAATTTCTCCCTTACCCCCATCTCCACCTCTGTTTTTTAGAAAACTAACCAGACTAAATGCTAAGATAACTAAAAGTATCACCCCAGCAATAATTGCCGCGATTTTAACAGGAAACTTGTTCTTAGGAGGCGGGGGCGTGTTTGCTTCTTGATTCTGGCTTGGTTCCATATATAAATGTTATCATACTGTATGCTAAAAAAACACAAAAAAATTTACTTTTTTGTCAAGATCTTAGCCTTGTTTACAGCTTTGTTCCTATTTTTATTATTCTTGGCAATTTTGCCTTTCCAGCAAAAAATTTATCCTAATACCTACATTGCAGGAATTTATCTTGGCGATAAAACAAAAGATGATGCTCTAAAAATTTTAATGGCTGACGCGAGGCTTCCTGAAGCTATTATTTTGGAAATTAATAATACTCAAAATGTTATCAAGACAACGGAGTTTGTTGATAAAATAGATTTTCAAAAAAGTGTTGACAGAGCATATAATTTTTCTAATTCAGGCAACTTTTTATATGACTTAAAGACAAAGGCCGTCTTAATAATAAGACCTAAAAACTTAAATTTAGTAATTTCCATAAACGACTCAAAACTTAGAGAAACAATCAAAATATTATCAGATAAATTTGGTAAATCTCCAAAAGAACCTTCGATTAAGCTGGAAAATAATAATATCGTTGTCAATCCGGGCGAGAACGGCGTTGAGATAGATTTTCTAAGTACAAAATTTGATATTAATAATAATTTATCACTTCTCAAAGACGCTCCAATTAAAGTCAATTTGATTGAAAGAAGCAGCAAATTAACAGACAGTCAGGTTCAAAATTATAAAAAAAGAGCAGAAAAGTTTATCAACAAATCAATTCTAGCCAATCTGGAGGACAATAATATTGAGATAAAAGCTGATAAACTCATTCAATTTATAGACTCTAAACAAAAAAATTATAGAGAAGATAAAATTAATCAAGAGATTCTATTAATTGCTAAAAAAATTAACCGAAGCCCTCAGGATTCTGTTTTTATAGTTGAAAATGATGTTGTTAAAGAATTTGTGCCATCAAAAGATGGTTTGACAATTCAGGAGCTTGAATTTAGACATAAATTGATAGAATCTTTAAGCACACTTGAAAATACCGATCAAGCGGCTCTTACCATAACAATTCCTGTTATTAAACTTGAACCCAAGATTAAAATCGAAGATGTCAATAATCTAGGAATTAAAACACTTTTAGGAAGAGGTGTGTCGTACTTTAAAGGTTCAATACCAAACAGAATTTATAACATCAATCATGCTTCAAATAAATTTAAAGGTATCTTAATCCCCCCAGGAGAAATATTTTCATTTAATAAAATTTTGGGTGATGTTTCTTCGCTTACTGGATACAAGGCCGCTTTCGTCATCAAAGACGGTAAAACCGTTTTAGGCGACGGCGGCGGAGTATGCCAAGTCTCAACCACTCTTTTTAGGACTGTTTTAAACGCAGGCCTTCCCATTGTTGAAAGAAGGCCTCATTCTTATAGAGTAGGATATTACGAACAAGGTTTTCCGCCAGGGCTTGACGCAACAATTTTTTATCCAACTACAGATTTTAAATTTAAAAATGACACTCCCAATTATATTTTGATTCAGCCAACCGTTGACACAAAAAACACCACAATGACATTTGAAATTTATGGAACAAGCGATGGGAGAGTAGCTAGCATATCAAAACCGCAAATAACATCATCAATTGCCCCGCCGCCCGACCTTTATATTGACGACCCAACCTTACCCGCCGGACAGGTAAAACAAATTGAGCATAGAGCCTATGGAGCTAGAGTCGTTTTTGATTACCGTGTTGAAAAAGAAGGAAAAATATTAATCGACCAACAATTCATTTCTAACTATCGCCCCTGGCAAGCAGTATACTTGCGCGGGGTCGTACAGTAGTACCTGTTATAATATCAAATTATGGATGTTTTAAGTTTATTGGACTTTCTGGCCTCCCTTTTTGAAAAGTGGGGTTATGCCATAGTTTTTCTTGGAAGTTTAATTGAAATTACTCCATTTGGTTGGACTGTGCCCGGCGGTGCAATATTAGTTGTTGCTGGTTATCTTTCAAATGGTAATTCAAATCTGCCGCTTGTTCCAATCATTATCTATGGAACTCTGGGTGCGTGGCTTGCTTTTTTGTTAGCTTATATTTTAGGTAAAAAAACCGGAATGTGGTTGGTTAGAAAACTAAAACAAGAGAAAAATGCAGAATTTGCCAAAAAACTTCTTGAAAAAAATGGCGGGGTAATTTTGACCACCTCAATGATGGCCAATTTAACGAGGTTTTGGATAAGCTATATCGCGGGAGTTGAAAATTACAATTTTTGGAAATTTAATTTTTTTGCCATGAGCGCTTCTTTAAGCTGGGTCTTGCTGATGGCTTTTGTAGGTTATTTTGCAGGATACGAAAAAGAAAATTTAAGAAAGTTGACATCCAGCCTTGGAATTTTAGCCTGGGTCTTTTTAATAATTGCGGTTGTTGTAATTATTAGAGCTATCAGGCACGAAAGAGAACATCTTAAAAAAGACATTCCACACACTCAAAATGAAAATCATTGATAAGTTTAGAAACAGGGACATTATTGAGGTTTTAAATCGAGGCGGGCTCGTTGTTTTCCCTTGTGAAACTGTTTATGGGATCGCCAGCGATTCCCACAATCAAGAAGCAGTTAACAAACTAAACACCTATAAACAAAGACCCTTTGGAAAGCCCTATGCCATTATGTGCTCTTCTCAGAAAATGGCAGAAAAATATGTAACTTTAAATAAGACTGCAAAAGATTTGTATAAAAGATTTTTACCTGGACCATTAACTGTTGTTTCCAAAGGAAAACACAAGGTTTCTAAAGGCATCGAATCCGAGTCAGGAACTCTTGGTGTTAGAATTCCCGACTATGACGATCTTTTAAAACTTATTGCTGAATTTAAAAGGCCAATCGTTGCAACTTCGGCCAATGCCTCATATCAGAAAAGGCCTTATAAGATATCAGATATCTTAGATAATGTTTCTGAAAAACAAAAAAGATTAATTGATTTAATAATTGATGTTGGCGAACTCCCGCACAATGAGCCGTCTACAGTAATTGATACAACCATCGAGGACGGGTTGGTTACTTTAAGGCAAGGCGATATCAAGTTAAAAGACAAAAACGAAGTTTTAAGCAGAAGCGAGGAGAATACACAAAATGTAGCCAAGGAGCTTTGGCAAAAATATGAAAATTATGCAGGAAAAAGAGCAATTGTATATGCTCTTGAAGGAAAAATGGGTGCGGGTAAAACACAGTTTGTAAAGGGACTTGCTAAAGCCATGCAAATTAAAGAAGAAGTCATTTCTCCCACATATGATTTACTAAATCGTTATTCGCTATCAACTATTCACTATTCACTTGTTCATATTGATACATGGAGGATGCTTGATGCTTCAGAGGAAACAAAAAATCTGGGGTTAGAAGAGCAAATCAAGAATAAATCCGTTATAGCCATTGAATGGGCTGATAAAATACAAGATTTAATCAGGTCATATGCGGACGATGCAATAGTAATCTGGGTTAAAATTGAAACAACCCAAACAGAAACCGAAAGATTAATTAGTTGGGGGACTTTATGAAGATTTTAGCTATCGATACAAGCTGTGATGAGACTTCGGCGGCTATAACTGAGCACAAAATAATCCATTCGAATATCGTTTGGAGCCAATCTAGCCTCCATTCTAGCTTCGGCGGGGTGCTTCCTAGCCTCGCACAAAGACAGCACCAAGAGCGGATTGACTTTGTGGTACAAAAGGCGTTAAAAAATGCTTTTCCAAGGCACACTATATACGGTATACTACATACTAAAATCGATGCAATCGCAGTAACAGTGGGCCCGGGACTTGCTGTGGCTCTAGCCGTAGGCGTAAATTACGCCAAAGATTTAGCCTTAAAGTATAAAAAGCCGCTCATCCCTGTTAATCATATAGAAGCACACCTACTCTCTCCGTTCGCACAACCAAAAAACAAAATGCTAAAAATGCAAATGCCAAATTTTCCTACACTAGGATTGGTACTATCAGGAGGCACAACCATTTTATGTTTAATTAAAAATATCGGTGAGTACGAAATATTAGCCAATACGGCTGATGATGCATTGGGCGAGGCGCTTGACAAAGCCGCAAGACTACTTGGGCTTGGTTACCCCGGAGGAGCAATTTTGGAAAAATTCGCTAAGCTTGGTGATCCTAATAAATATAAACTACCCGTCCCGCTAATAGGCGATGTTGTCAAAAATAGATTTAGTTATTCAGGCTTAAAAACAGCTTTTGTCAGACTTTTTGAATCAATTAAAAATCCGACAAAACAGGATATCTATGATCTTGCCGCCCGCTTTCAAAATAGTGCATTTAAACATATTGAGAGAGTTCTTGAGTATCAAATTAGCCATAAGCCATATGTCATAAGCCATATGCTTTTTGGGGGGGGCGTAGCAGCAAATGTCGAACTAAGAAAAAGACTTCGTAAAATTTGTAAAAACAATAATATCATAATGCATACACCATATAGCTTAAAGCTTTGTGGTGACAATGCAGGCATGATTGGAGTCACCGCTTACTTAAATAACAAAATGCTAAATGCTAAAAAACTAAAGGCTAAATATGGGGGTAAAAAATTTATTGAATCTGTAGATATTAACCCAAAACTGAAGCTTTAACCTTCTATCCTTCTTTTAATTGGACATTCATGAACTGTGCATGCTCTGCAATTTTTTGGAGATTGAAAATTACAAACATTAAAAGAATTCACATCACTCTTCACAACAACACCCCAACCTAATACTCCAAATCTATCTCCAACTTCACGTTTTCCCCATACAAAAGTCGAATGTTGTGAAAGTGTTGGGGTAAATGTGTTTGTCATTTTTTTGGATAATAATACTTCCCTCTGCAAATTGCAAGTTAGCACAGGTTTCACACTAAATGTCATTGCGAACATAGTGAAGCAATCTAAAAACCTAGATCGCCGCACTCGTTTTTTCGATCGCGATGACACCTAATTAACCGCATTAATTGGGAAGTTCAAGAGATTTAAAAGCTAAATATGGAGGTAAAAAATTTATTGAATCAGTTGACATTAATCCAAGACTAAGTCTTTAGCCTTCTTTTATGCTTGGATTTCTATTAAGTGGGCATTCTTCTGAGCAAACAGCACAATTTATTATGCTTGATTCACGACAAAGGTAATATTTTCCATTTTTTTCTAGCAAAACTGCCCCGTCCTCCATCTTTCCACCCTTTTTTACAGCACCCCTACCATAAAGCACCTCAAGAAGCTCCCTTCTGTGGGGAAATAATGTTGGTTTAAAATCTGACATGAGGCATATGGTACTCTCTCTCTCTCTGCAAAAAGCAAATTTTTGGGATACAATACAAATATGGATAAGCAAAGCTTGGCCAATCCTGGGATTGGTAAAAATTATAATCATAAAGAGCATGAAGAGAAAATTTATAAATCTTGGGAAGAATCTGGTGCATTCAAGCCTAGACCATATAGCTTAAAGCATAAAGCATATAGTATAGTTCTCCCCCCGCCCAATGCAAATGCCCCACTTCATTATGGCCATGCAATGTACACTGTCGAGGATGTTTTAATTAGATTTCATAGAATGAAGGGTTTTTCTACACTTTGGCTTCCTGGGGCTGATCATGCTGGTTTTGAAACTCAGGTTGTTTATGAAAAACATTTGGAAAAGATTGGTAAATCCAGATTTGATTTTGATAGAGATACGCTATATAAAAACATCTGGGATTTTGTGCAAAAAAATCGCGGAACAATGGAGTCTCAGCTAAGAAGACTGGGCTTTTCGCTCGATTGGACTAAGGCCAAATTTACTCTTGAAGAAGATATAGTTAAAACAGTTTATAAAACATTTAAAAAGCTCTATGATGACGGATTTGTCTATAGAGACATTAGGCTAGTTAACTACTGTACAAAACATGGAACAGCATTTTCTGACTTGGAGGTAGAGTATGTCGAAAAAACTTCTAAACTTTACTTTGTAAAATACAAAATTGAGCATAGTAAGGATACTATTACAGTAGCAACGACAAGGCCGGAAACAATTTTTGGGGATAGTGGAATTGCAGTAAACCCTAAAGATAAAAGATATAAAAAATATGTAGGTAAAAATGCAATTAATCCGCTAAACGGCAGAATTATACCAATTTTTGCAGATAGTTTCGTGGTTATGGACTTTGGAACCGGAGCATTAAAAGTAACACCCCTTCATGATGAAAATGATTTTGAGTTAGGCAAAAAACATAATCTTAAAAATTTCCAAGTAATTGATTTTAGGGGAAAACTTACAAAAGAAGCAGGCGAGTTCGAGGGTCAAAAAGCTATAACTGCAAGAGATGCTATAGCCCAAAAACTTAAAAACGAAGGTAATTTAGAAAAAATAGAAGAATTTAAAAATTCTGTCGGAACCTGCTATAAATGCGGCAACCCTCTTGAACCTTTACCTCTTGAGCAGTGGTTTATAAAAACAAATGAGCTTGCTAAGCCCGCAATTAAAGCTGTTAAAAAAGGTCAAATTAAGATCATTCCAAAACGGTTTGAGAAAATTTATTTTCAATGGCTTGAAAATATTAAAGATTGGAACATTTCAAGACAAATCGTTTGGGGTATAAGAATTCCCGCTTGGAAAAACACTAAAACAGGTGAATGGGTAGTTACCGAGGGTGACGCGCCCCGGGGAGCAGATTGGGTACAAGATACCGATACATTTGATACTTGGTTTTCATCAGGACAATGGCCATTCGCGACATTATTGTCGAAAAATGAAAATGCTAAAAAACCAAATGCTAAATCTCTTTACAAAAAATATTATCCGCTTTCGGTCATGGAAACTGGTTATGATATTTTATTTTTCTGGGTAACCAGAATGGTTATGCTGGGCATTTTTGCAACCGGAAAAGTACCATTTAAAACAATCTATCTTCATGGAATCGTCAGAGACAGTAAGGGCCAAAAAATGAGTAAGAGTAAAGGAAATGTGATTAATCCTTTAGAGATAGTTGAAAAATATGGTGCAGATGCACTTCGTATGTCACTTATTGCTGGGGCTGGAGCTGGAAACGATCAAAATTATTCCGAAGAAAAAGTAAGAGGCTACAGAAACTTTGCTAATAAAATATGGAATGCAACAAGATTTGTCTCGAATCTTGAAAAAACAAATGACAAAAACCTGCCTGCGCTGGCAGGTCCAAAACTCCAAAACTCAAAAACTCAAAACGACTTTAATAAAAAGCTAAACAAAATTATAAATGAAGCAACAAAATATATTGAAAGTTATAATCTAAACCAAGCAGCTGAAATTATATATGACAATTTTTGGCATTGGTTTTGCGATAAATGCATAGAAGACTCAAAGAGAGGCAGACTATCTGCGAGCGATTTAAAATATGGCCTAGAAGTTTTTCTTAAGCTTCTCCACCCTTTTATGCCGTTTGTAACCGAAGTCTGCTGGCAAAACCTTAAAAATAACTCTTTACTTATCAATCAATCTTGGCCTAGTATGGATAAATGGCCAAAGATTTAAATACCCTTACCTTTATTACTGTTGCAGTTCTTGTTTTGCTTCTGTCAATTTTTAACTTGCAATCAATTCACAGGCAGGAAACTTTGCAGGTTCTTGGCCAACAGACAGAAAACTACAGCCAATTCTGGCAGAATTTGGTTGACAAACATCCTACATATAAAATGGGTTGGTATGAACTAGGGAGGATTGATAAAGTTTTGACTATTGACCCGAATTTCAATTTAGACATCAAAAACTAGAATCTAAAAAATTAGCTTTTGTTATTTTCTTCCTGTTTGGGTTCTTCAGCCGCTGTTTTTTCTCCCTCGGCGGGTTTGACAGCTTCACCCTCAGTTGGGGCTTCGCCTTCTGTTGACCCTTCTGCAGGGGCAGGAGGAGTTTCAACAACTTCTTCTTTTAAGGGAGGCTCAACTTTAGCAACTATAGTATCTCCATCTGCTAAAACCTTGACTTTGCTGTTAACTTTTAAGTCTTTAACAAAAATTGCTTGGTCAACCTCCGCGAGAACACTCTGGTCAACTGTTATTCTCTCAGGCAAATCTGATGGAAGCGCTTCTACTTCAATTTCGTGAACCTGTTGAACAACTGTTCCAATACTTTGTTTTTCAGCAGGCGAATCGCCTTCCAAAACAACCGGTATGTGAGCTTTAATAGCCTCGGTCAAATCTACCTGCCTAAAATCAACATGCAGATAATCGCCGCTAACAGGATGTCTTTGAACCTCAGAAATTAAGACGGGCTTTCCTGATAAATCAATTATCTGCGTCTCACCCGCTTCTTTAAAGACTTTCTCAAACTCTCGCTTGTCAACCGAGATGCTTTCAGATTTTATCTTCTTGCCAAAGACATTGGCTGGAATTAATCCATCTTGTCTTAATTTTTTGACTTTTCTGCCAAATACATCCCTTTTATTAGCTTTAAGTGTAATTTTTGTCATTTATCTAAAGAAAAACTTTTGGACAATATCTTTATCCAGAGCTGTATTATAAATGTTTGGAAGTCCACCCGTCAAGGAAAGATTATTACTCTCAACCGAAATTCGTAGATTGTCACCTTCGGTTCCCGGCTGTTTTATAGATTTAACCCTCAATTCTCCCCCGCTTAACAAAACATCTGATGGAATCTTCCATTCTATCTGAACTTTTTTCAAGCTTTCAGGCAAAACCTCCATCAAAAATCCTATTTCGAGCAAATCGGCTTTTTGCAAACTATCAAATGCAACATCCTGATAGCTTCCATCGGCAGAATAAATTCTAACTCCTTCAACAATAGCTGTTTTAGGTAAAACTACCCTTGTATAAGTCTTATAAATGCCAGTTGCTCCCACCCCTTTTTTTGCTTTGTTCTCATAAGTTGCAACTAAAAGATTGCTCACTCCTTGATCTCCAACAATTATTTTTAAGTCCTGTGATCTATTGATAAAAAAATTGGCCTTATTAACTCCAACATTCGCGTCAACTAACGCATAAGCAGATGTCAGACATCTAAGACCGCATCCTATTGCTAAATCTAAATTCCCTGAGTATCCTAAATTTGATATAAATTTCGAAGCGTCTTTGTCATTTAAAGCAATAAGTATGTGTTTACCCTCTAAGCTAGAGTATAAAGATAAAACCAGGGGAAAATATCTTTTGGGATCAATCTTCTCTATCTCAAACATTAAAAATCTTGTCAGGGCTGTAAGAAAACTTGCTTTTTTGATTGATCCAGGAAAAAAATTCTCCTCAACTTCGTTTTGAGTAGTTGAATATAAATTACCGCTGTCTATCGTCAAATTAAAATCAGGAAGATTGACCGAGCCTGTTATTTCAAGAAGCTTTTTAACAAAAAACAAATCAACACCAATAACTCCATCAACTGTTAGATTTACTTCCTTATCCAAAAACCACTGTGCCATTTTTGCACTTTCTTCAAAATCAGGATCCCAGTTAGAATCCCTAAGATACCACCCTGCTTCACCAAGATATTTTTTGATAGGCTCGGGCGGTTCCACATGTCCTTTTAATTGTCCATCAGCGGAATAAACATCATTCACCGAAATATCCGTTAATCTTCCTTTATCAATAGTTAAAACTGCGTAAGATCCTATAAAGCCTCCCGTGGGGCGCAATTCCATGTTGTTTTGAAAAAGCACCAAATATTTTTTTGGCGAACCTGTACCCAATATACCAGCAAGCCTTGATGAAAGTTCTTTGGCATTGTATATATCTGATTTTATTGGCTCCAGATCAATGTTGTTCTTAAAAAGATAATCTCTGGCTAACTGACGAAGATATCCGTCTGTTTTACTCATATCAGCTTCAAGAAAACTTAGATCAAGATAAATCTTATCAAAACTTGCCGAAAGACTATCCGTGTAGCTTGAGACATTATAAACATCGTCTCCTAAAATTTTTGTAGCAAGGTTAGTCGCAATCCCCCCCAAATAAATCATTTCTTTTAAAATCTCTGTCAGTTGTCCTCCAAAACTTGCCGAATCAGAAATCAGATCAAGTCCTAGGTTATATCTTGAAACGATTGAGAAAGATTTTTCTGACAAATTAGATGCAATTACTGCCTTATTTGAATCTGTCGATATAAATTTAAATGCTAAATACAAATTTAAAAACCCAAAAAAAAGTATTAATAACGGAGTTACTATAAGACCAATAAAAATTGGGGTTAGCTTCATCAGAAATCTGTATTTTAGAAATGACTTTCTTTCTGGGGATTCTACAACTTTGACGGGATTTTCCACTACATTTTCTTCAAACCACTTTTTGCTATTTTTAACAGCCAAAGAAAGTGAAAAATCGCATGAATAAACATTTGTGTGATCAACTTCTGAAAGATATAAATTTTCATTTTTAATGATCAAATCATCTTTTGGGACGCCGAGCATCTTCAAAGCCATGCTTACGGGAGTGATTCTTGGACCAACCAATAAAACTTTTTGACCCGACACTCCAAATGAAAATGTTTCAACAACTATTCTTTCGGCAAGTTTTGTTATGGAAACCGCGTTTATTACTTGGGAAGAATTTCTAATTTTTACTCTTTCGCTCGTTATAACCTGATTAATTAAATCATGACTAATAAAGTTTGGATTATAATTCACGCCATATCCTAATAGTTCTGGTACAAGCAAAATTCCAAGGTTGGGGTTTTCGTTCAATAGTTCATTTAAAAAAATATCTTTTACATATTTTTTACTTTCAGAAATATATAAAGGGTGGATTACTAGAATTTTACATTCTAAATTCCTAACTAAATTCTTTACCTCGGTTTCGTCAAAATCATTATCCAAAAAATTTATTATTAAATAATTGAATTTATTAAAGTCAAAGTTTGTTAAACTGTTAAAAATTTTTACATCCAAATATTTTGCACGAAATTTTTCTTCTAATTTATCTGTTAAAATATTTTTCCTGGAGACTATTCCAACAAGTCCGTCAAAATCTTCCATACATCAATCCTATCATATGAACGATGGAACATGAAATTATTTTTTTCCGAAATTCACGAAAATTTTTACTCGGCAGTATCCTTCACTTTTCCCGTTGAACTATTATTGAGGATTTGATTAACCAATCTGTCTGCAAGTTTATTTTTTTCTCTATAATTCCAAACGAAAGTAATTAATAATGAAGAGTTAAGAATTAACAATTTAATTTCGTCAAATAATTTTTTTAATTTATCATTTTTTATTTTATATCGTCCATTCAGTTGTCTTTCAACTAACTGCGAATCAAGGTTGATAACTATTTCTTCTTTCGAAAAATTTTCAGCGACCCACTTTATTGCAGTCAAAACGGCATTATATTCAGCAAAGTTATTTGTCTGGATGCCAAGGTATAAACCCTGTTTGTAAATAACTTCATCGTTTCTGGTTACGACAAAAGCGCTGGCCGCAGGCCCGGGGTTTCCTCTACTTCCCCCATCACAGTAAATTGAAATCATTTTTTAATTCTAAATAAAGCCAGGACAAATGTAAATAGAAGCATATTTTGCTGTAAAGTTAGCCAATAGTGGTCATTAAGTCCAGTTAATATTATGGCTATAAGTGGTAAGTTATATGCTGTAAGAGAACCATAAAGCATATAACATAAAGCACATAGCCCTATTATTCCTGTTTCTGAAAAAACCAATAAAAATATATTGTGTACAGGTTGTAATTCCCAAGAGTTTAAATAGTTATTACTCACTTTAACCAAATTTGGAATAAAATTATTAAGGCCTACTCCTATCAAAAAATTTTCTTTAATCATTTTTAAAGAAGACTGCAGTAGTTCAACGCGATGAGTAATAAAGCGCGCAGAAAAATCAAATGTCAAAAAACTAAATGCTAAATTCTCTCTAAACTTTAAAAATAGTAAAATTAAAATTGTTATGTAAACATTTAAAGAATTTGTTAAAACTAAATTTACTAAAACCAAGGCAACTAAAATCCAGTAATATTTTATTGAATTAAATCTTGATTTATATTTCATAATTAATATTCCAAATACCAATAAAAAACCTGCATATGAATTCGGGTGAGAAAAAAACGAATAAGGGTAGGGTGAAACATTGGGGTCATTAAAACTAAAAGTTCTCTCACCAAAAAAATAAAATAACCCGCCTATTGAAGATCTAGAAATAAATTGCAGTATTCCAAGAATACAAGCTAGAAAAATTGAATACGATAATGGATTAATTAAATTTTTAAAAACATCAAATTTTTTATAATTTATTACAACCAAACCTAATAATATTAATTCTGTTATTCTTAGCCATTTGTATAGGGCTGGTATAAAGTGGCTAGATATATAGATATTAAGTAAAGCAAAAACCATATAGCATATTGCATATAGCATATAGCTTTTTTTAATTTTTAGATGTTTGATTCCAAAAACTATTATTAAAATTGCTAAAATGTCTGTTAAATAAACTGTTGGAATTAAATAGTCAATCGTAAATCCATATACGGGAGTCTGCAAAAAATTAAGATGCAGGCCTAACTGTGTAGGAAGAAAAAAGGCAAGAAGATTAAATAATATTAATAACACCTTATTTAGGTTTCACCACCAAATATCTATCCAGACCCTCACCTACCGATTCTGTTTGAACTTCTTTATTTTCAGATAAATATAAGTGGATTATTCTTCTTTGCTGAGCATTCAAATTATAAATAGGTTGACTCTCGCCAGTCTCAAGAGCGCGAGCAGCAGCCTGATCTGCGAGGCTTTTAAGCTTATCCTCCTGTTTTTGGTTATAATCTCCAATGTTTACAGTAAGCCTATACCACTTTCCTAATTTGTTTTTAATCATCAATCCTATAATGGTTTGTAGACCCCCTAGATTTTCGCCTCTAAATCCAATTAAAAGCCCTGCTTCTTCGGGAGAGTCGATATTTAACTCAAGAGAATCCTCACCATTTTCCTTAACAGAAAACTTAGGTGAGATTCCAAGTTTTGAAAATAGTTCAGCGATCAATTCCTCAATAACCTTCAAATCAGCTTCTTTCATAATTAATGGCTATTGTAGCAAACCTGTTTTTTGAATAAAAGGGGTAAGTCCTCCCCAGCCTGAAGTTTTATACTGTTGATAAATTTGAAAAATGGAGAATAAAAGCCAATAAAGAGCCAAGCCTGAAGGGAAAGTTACTCCAAAAATGATGGTCATTGCAGGAAACATATAAATCATTGATGATTGCATAGCAACAGCCATATCATCTGTTTCTGTCTTTGTTTTTTTCGCAATTTTCTCCTCTTGCTTAACCATTGGCTGCATCATTTTGGCAGATAAAAATTGTAAAAGACCCGCTAGAATAAGAAGAGGGCCTGGAATTGGAAAGGGAATTCCTGACACATTAAATACATCAGGCTTCCTAACATCTAAGTACAAAAAGTGGGTATTTAAAGTTGCATCTTCTGAAAATCTAAGAGGGGAGTACAAAACCTGGTTAATTTTTGAAATTGCATCACCATTCTGAGAAAGGACTTGAGTAAATACATTAAATAAAGCAATCAAAACAACTATTTGCAATATATAAGGAAGGCACCCCGAACCTGGGTTTATATTTTTTTGCTTGTATAACTCTGTTTGGGCCTGCATCAGACCTTTTGGATCGTTTACATACTTTTTCTTAAGTTTTGAAACCAACGGCTCTATCTCCTTAATTTTTTTCATCGACTCCATGTAAGGTTTTGTGAGCGGGTTCAATATAAACCTCAAAAAAATGCTAAAGCCAATAATTGCCAGCCCTATATTTTGAAAGAGCAAGTTGTAAAACAAAATCAATCCATTTGTTAGCGGCTGTATTAGTAAAACTTGAAAAATGTTCATATATAAAAATTGTTACATTTTAAAACTCGCCTAATGGCGAGTGGAATGCCTTTTAATATACCATATTTTTCAATCATTAAAACGGCATATTCAGAACAAGTGGGATTGTATTTACATCCTCCTCCAAACAGAAATTTAAGGCTTGGAGAGATTGTTGCTTTGTAAATTTTTAAGAAAAACCTCATAAACTTCCTTTTCTATTTTTGGCCTGTCAATCGGCAGAATAGATGGCTTGATTAAAAAAACAAGATCAAGACCGTTTCGAATTTCACCAATCTTTTGCCTTAATACCCTAGCTATTATTCTTTTGATTTGATTTCTGATAACAGCTTTTTTTGATATTTTTGTCGAAACAACAATTCCAAACCTCGACGGGCTATCATCATTTCTATCATAAATCCCAACTCCAAAATTCTTAAACTGGAATAATTTACCATCGATTTCAATGCGTGCAAAATCGGCCTTTGATTTAAGTCTGTTTTTGGAAGCGAGCATATGCATTCAGGCCAACACTAAACGCCTTCGTCCTTTTAATCTTCTTCTTTTTAAGATTTTTTGACCGTTCTTGCTTGAATTTCTGGCTCTAAAGCCAAATTTTCTGATTCTTTTCTTTTTGTGCGGCTGATAAGTTCTTTTTGTTGACATAAGTGTATTGTAAATTGTAACTCATAAATTGTAAATTGGCTCTTTACAATTGTGGATAACTTTTGTAAAAACAAGATATAAACTCTGCCGCTAAAGAAGTCTATTGCCTAACTTCTAATTCTAGTTTCTAGTCGTTAATAATTATGGATAAATCACAAATTTGGAAAAATACTTTAGAAATTTTAAAACTTTCAGTGTCGCGGGCATCATATGCCACTTACCTCATTCATACTAAAATAAATGACATTAAAGAAATCAATAATAGATTTATCACAGAAATTGTCTGCGGATCTTTTTATATAAAAAATCAAATAGAACAAAGGTATCAAGGCTTAATTCAAGACACTCTTTCCAAAGTATTAGACAAGCCAACAGATATAATTTTCGCGGTTGGATCAGTGGCGGACCCCATCAAGAAAAACACTGATGTTCCATCCCCGCTTTTTGACGAACCGATTAAAAACAAGGAAGAAATGGAAAAAGCGGTTAGACTTGCTAATTTAAGACTCGATTATACATTCGATAAATTTGCCGTCTCGGGATCAAATCAACTGGCTCATGCCGCAGCAGAAGCCGTTTCAAAAAATCTTGGAACTGCTTATAATCCGCTTTTTATTTGGGGAGGGGTTGGAGTTGGAAAATCGCATCTGATGCATGCAGTCGGTCATGCAATTTTGGAAAAAAATGTTAATTCAAAAATTGTCGCCTGCACAGCAGAAGATTTCACCAACGATATTGTTGAAGGGATAAGAAACAAATCAACTTCAGAAGTTAGAAAAAAATACCGAAAGCTAAACGCCTTATTTATAGACGATATACAATTTATAGCCGGCAAAGACACTGCTCAAGAAGAGTTTTTTCATACCTTTAATGCCGTAACTTCTGCCGGTGGGCAAGTTATTTTAACTTCAGACCGCCCCCCCTCTGAAATCTCAAAATTGGAATTAAGACTTAGAAGCAGGTTTGAAGCCGGTTTAATAGTGGATATTGCGCCGCCTGATTTTGAACTTCGATCCGCAATTGTTCAAATTAAAGCAGAGGAGCGAGGATTAAAACTTGACAGCGAAACTGTTGCTTTAATTGCAGGGAATATAGATTCTGCGCGAGCCATACAAGGCTTTTTAATCAAACTTTTCTCTGAGGTAAACACAAAGAGAGTAGAACCAAGCTATGACTTTGTTCAATCAATTTTAGGTAAAAACGGAGGAGAGGAAAAAACTATCAGGAAATCTCCCGAAGAAGTTATAAAAATACTTTGTAAGCACTTTCAGATCAACAAAAAAGACCTTCTGGGAGAGTCAAGAGTAAGAAGTTTTGCAAGGCCAAGACAAATTTTGATGTATCTTCTTAAAAATGAATTAAAACTTCCCCTACAATCAATTGGGAGGATAATTGGAGGCAGGGATCATACAACGATAATACATGGTGTGGAAACAATACAAAATCTAGCCTCGACTAGTGTGGATATTCAAGGGGATATTGCAGGGATTAAAAAAATGCTTTTGGGATAAAATTTATCTTTTATCAACTTATCAACAAATTACCCACATTTATCCACATATTTATCCACCTATTTATCTCCCGAATAAATTCTTAATTTTTAGTTCTTAATTCTTAGTTGTTCACTTATACACAGCACCTACTACTAGTACTGCTATTTAAAATATGATAAATATAGATTCATGAAAATTGAGCTAGATTTGAATAATTTTAAAAAAGCAATAACTACAGTTTCTCGCGTTACTTCATCAAAACAACAACTACCAATATTGGGAAATATCCTTCTAAAAGTTGAAAAATCAAAACTTGTTTTGCAGGCAACAAATTTAGAGTCCTCTGTTTCTGTTTCAATTCCTGTCAAATCCGAAAAAGAGGGGGAAATTGCTGTCCCAGGAAGAATACTTCTAGATGTTGTATTATCTCTTTTTGGTGACAACCTTCATTTATCTTCCGAAAAAGAACATCTAAAAATTGAAAGTTATAAATTTAAATCTGAGATACTAGGAATGAATACTACTGATTTTCCAAAAATCCCTGATAAAATTAAAAAAGAATCATTTTCTGTTCCCCTCGATCAACTAAAAAATGCTTTAGAGAAAGTTTTGTTTGCTGTAAGTAATGACGAATCAAGACCTGTCTTAACGGGTATATTATTTGAACCTCAAGATAATAACAATCTGGTAATAGTTGGTACAGATGGATTTAGACTCTCAAGAAAGAAAATCTCAATTAAAAAAGGAGAGAACTTTGATCGTGTAATAATTCCTAAAAGCATCCTCTATGAAATATTAAAAATAGAAGGAGATGGTGAGGTTTCTTTTGAAGTAAGGAAAAATGATGGACAAGTTGTTTTTGTTTTTGAAGAGACAGTTTTTTCATCGAGAATAATAGACGGGGAGTATCCTCCTTACCAAAAAATAATTCCTGAAGGTTATAATCTTAAAACATTCGTTGATAGAGATGATCTTTCTAAATCTGTCAAGTTGGCGTCTGTTTTTTCAAGAGACTCAGGAAATGGGGTTAAATTTCAGATAAAAAACAATAAACTTCAAATAATTGCTGAAAGTTCCAATTCAGGCAAGCAGGAAACTGAGGTTGAAATTAAATTAGATGAGAAATCAGTTGAAAAAGACCTAACAATTTTATTTAATTATAAATTTTTGGAAGATATTTTGAAAGCTATAAAATCTGATGATATCGAAATTGAATTTAACGGTCAGGATAAAGCAGGTAAATTTCTAGACCCCAAAGACCCTGACTTCCTCCACCTCATAATGCCCATCAAAGCAAACTAGCTTGATTTATAATTTCGTGTAAAAGTAATTAATAATTTGTTTTAATTTATCTTGACAGATTAGGTTTATCAAAATAACCAACCGCTAAATTGTTTTTAAATTCTTCAATAGTAGTAGGTTTAAAATACCAAGCCTCACTTACCCTCCCCGAATTTATATGAGATATAAACGCAACACCTTTTGAAGGATATGAATTCAGTATGTATCCAACAGAGTAATCTGCGTTATAAAGAACTTGTTCTGGTTCCCCATAAGTTGAGTTAAAATCCGAATAAATTTTATTATCTGAATTGGTATAAATAATTTTTATATATTCAAGTTTGTTGTTTGTAATGATAACTTCAGTATTAAAATTTGGGTTCGAAGATTTATATTCGTAAGTTTCTTTGTCTCCTTCAATTCTAGCATTTAGAGCAGTTCCCATTTTTAATAAAACATCTTCCTTTGAGCTTATTCCTGGAGTTAAGTCTTTAAATGTAGCAATTTGAATGGGTGTTGCTGATGGAAGTGACTTTTCACTTGTTTTTTTTGATCGTTTATCTATCATTAAAATGAAGATGGTAATTATCAGAAAAACAACAATAAATCGTTTGTTGTTTTTAATGAAAGAAATTATCTTATTCATATTGGTTATTATTTAAATAATACATCATTCATAAATTTATAGTGAGCGGGATTTTTTTGTCTAAAATTACCACAAGGATCATTTGCATAAAAAGATGCAGCCTCTGCAAATCTTTCAGAATATGGCCAAAAGCCTGTTTCGTCTGGGTAGTCATAGAAACAATATGGATATGGTTCGTTTGTAATTCCTGGATAACTTTTGTATTGGTTATACCAACTATCATCGTATGTAGCTAATACGTGGGCTAATTCATGGAAAATAACATAATTGGCATTTTGGGCACTTTCTACTCCTTTACTGTAAAGCCGGATATATCCATCTTCCCACCATCCCCAGAAATTAGGGTCAGAACCTGCGTATTTAATATCAATACTTTTTCCACCTAAGCTTGCGCAAATTTTTGAGGCATAGCCATTAAATTCATCTTGTAGTTTGGATATTGCACCTAATGCATAAGAATACTGATCCGCATTAAAACCATCTTTGACGATATTGAAACATTGATTTGGTGGATTACCAATTCTAATTGATGCTGCGCCAGATGTTGATTGTTCGCCCGCTTCACCTACTGTCGCCGTAACCTCGAAAGTGTTTACTATTAAGGCGTCGGTCAGAAACTTATTGTAATTATTCGTATAAGTTATCGTATATGAGGATCCTGGTGAAATTGAATCTGGAACATCATATGATGAATTTTCGCATGGGACATTTGATGCTTCCTGAATTATTTTACAAGTATCTTTAAATGATATATTTGTTAGAGTATCTCTCTTTGCACTTATTGTAATTGTGTATGTTATATCTAAAGGTAAATCACTATTTTCAAATGGTCCTGCAGGGTCTGCCGTTTTAATGACGCTAATATAAGGATTTGATGATCGACTTAGTGATGGTGGTGATGGGGGTACAACATAGGCGCTGTTATTTATAACAAGCATAATAAAGGCAACTAAGGGTGGAAGAACTAAAAGTGTAACTATTACAGGTGTTGCAATTGCAATTCCTATATTTCTCGCAAGAATCTGAAAAAATCTTAACGGACCGAAAAGTAAAGCCGCTGCAGTTCCACCAAAAATCAAATAAGTCCCAGCTCCTCCCAATATTGCAGGACCAAAACCAAATCTGGCCAAGGAAAGCCCTGCCCCAATTGCCAAAAATGGGGCGATAGTTTCTTTATTTTTTGTCCACCAAACTTTGAGTTTTGAAAGTGCTTTACTTGCTACTTCTCCAATTACATATCCAACTGCTGCAGTTACTATTGCTAATGGACCTCCTGATAACCCCGTAATTGCCCCAATTGTTGCACCTAATCCTGCCCCAGTAGCCTTACCTGCTGCTTGAGTTGCAACTTTGCCTGCAACTTGGCCAGCAACCTCTGAGCTTACTGCTGTTACAATTGGTTTTCCTGTAAGTTTACCTAGAGCACTAAAGGCTGCTCCTGCAAGTTGGTTTTGACCCATTACTCTCATTAAAACTGGATTCATGTATTGCCATGTGACAGGATTGCCTACTCCAAATTTTGCAAAGAAAACGGCTTGCATTTCTGGAGTTAAAATAACTTTTTTAACAACAGAAGTTACAGGCAAGGATTCTAACTTTCTTGAAACAAAATTAATTACACTTGATTGGAATCTATCAACTACTACTTCCCTACCACTTTTTACAATTCCGTCAATTGTATTAATTTGTCCCTCATGAATTTGAATTTGGTGTTGTCTTAATTCGTTAAAATTTACTTGTTGGTACTGAATTGTTGCTGTCTGAATAATGTTTTGGGGTAAACTCTCAGTGAGTGTTACTTTTACTTTAGTAGGGTCGGCGCCAAGAACAAAACTTGAAAAATTTTCACCAAATGCTGTTTTTAAAACTTCCATAGTTAATACTTCTGGTTGAATTTTAAAAACAGCAACATTGCCTGCAGAATTTTTAATTAACTCTTGTGCTGTCTTTGTGGCAACGACTTTTGGAATAACAGAATCATCCGATGATACATGAGCCAAAATTGCAGTTTGATATGAAGGCGGGACATAATTTGAACTACTTCTATTGCTTAAATTTTCTATTACTTCTTCGGCTGTTTCTTTTGCAGTTTGGTGAATTTGTTCTTTGGAAAAACCTTCTTTTTGAAGTTCATTTTCTGCTTTTTGTTCCAGTTCCTTAGTTAATTCTTCTTTAGCGGTTTCAAACTTCTCCTTCTTAATTAATTCTTGATAATGACTAATTGTTTTTTTGTCATTTTCGTCTAAATTTTCAAATTTAGGCTGATCTTTTTCATCAACCTCAACTTTTGCATAGACTTTTTTATCTTTTAATTCATTTACAACATCTTCGTTTTTTAATGCATCAACTCTTTTTTGCAATCTTTGTTGCTCCTCATACAATTCTTTTTGTCTATCTTGCATTCTGGCTACACCTTCTTTTGCTGCCTGTCTTGCTTTTTCCTGTTTTCCAGCTCTTTCTTCTGCTTGTTCCTCAAGCTCGTCAAGATTTTGTGGAGTAGTTTGATCTTCGCCTTTTGGAGCCTCTACTTGCCTTGTTTTTTTTAATATGTCAACCCTTTCATAGATTTTTGCGTAGGCTTGACTTAGTGATTCTGTTCCAGTTAATCTTTCTAAAACTTCTTCTACGGTACGCCTGTTGCTTTTACTAGACACGCCCAATTCTGGGATTGACCATGAATTATATATAGAAGTTTGAGGGTCATTAAGACCAAGTTCGTTTTGAAAGTTTGTATCAAGAATATTTAAAATTTTTTGAAGTGTTTTTAAATCCAGTTGATCAAGTGTTTTTTTCATAATTCTTAGTTCTTAACTATTAATTTTTAATTATTACGAAGCTATGCTTCGCGATTCCACGCTTTCATGTTTGGCATCGTCGGATTTGGATTGTCTTGTGGTTTTGTATTAATTAGTTTATGTTCTTCTTCACTTGCAACTACTCTAATTGGTGCATGGTGTGGTCCTGCAAAAAATATACCCTCCCCTACATTTGCAGAAAGCAGTAATTGTTTTTCTCCTTGCGAAAGATAAAAGACCTCACCAATTCTATCGATTGCAGCTGGGCTTTGTTTTAAAAGAAGCCTTAATGCAGAATTTGTAACAATTGCCTTTCCGATATCTTGATTTAGAAAATCTTCAACATCTTGAGTAATTGTAGTTAGTCCCAGATAATATTTTCTAGCCCTTTTAACAACAGACCAAAGGAAGGCTGCAGTATCAGGATATCTCATCATGTGCCAAGCCTCATCAACAATTAATATTCGGCGCTTTATATCTCTTTTAACTCTTGTCCAGATGTAATCAAGTATTATAAACATGGCAATAGGCCTTAGTGCTTCTTGCAGATCTTTGACCGAAAAAACAGTAAATGGATTATTTAAGTTTATATTTGTTTGTTTATCAAAAATTCCTTGGAATGATCCTCTAACAAATTTTTCAAGACGAGCGGCCAAATCAAGCGCTTCAGGAACCTCCATGCCAATTAGTGTTTTATAAAGATCTTCCATTAGAGGAGGCTCTTTACTTTGTGTTTCTGGATCAGTTGTAATACCCTTAGCTTTATAAGTCATAATAAGCGCACGATCTAACATGGCATCTTGCGTTGGTGTAATTTGACCCATGATAACTTTCATAAGTGAATGAAGTGAAAGTATTTTAAGACCTAATTGATTTTCTCCCTCTTCCCTAATTTGAGAAAGGTCAAAGGGGTTTATCTTTGCAGGAGAATTATATGAAAATGCTATATATTCTCCTCCTACAGCATCACAAAGCGCTTTATATTCTGCCTCAGGGTCAAGGATAATTGCATCTGAGCCTATCATTAGTGATCTAACGGCTTCTAGCTTTACAAAATAGCTTTTACCACTTCCCGAAGTGGCAAATATACAAAAATTCCCATTCTCTAAAGAAAACCTGTCAAAGATTATAAATGACTCATTTTGTGAATTTATTCCATAAAGTACTCCTTTGTCGGATGATAATTCAGCTGAGGTAAATGGAAAAGTTGTGGCAACGGATGTGGTATCCATATTTCTGGTAATTGAAAGCCTGTCTTGTCCATATGGAACTGATGATAAAAATCCCTCTTTTTGATCAAGGGTTGCGTGTTTGGCGATAATCAACAAAGACCCTAAAGTTGATTCAACCTGTCTTGAAATATTATTCAATTCTTCAACAGAGTTGGCAGGAATTGTGATGTAAAAGGAAAATTCAAAATATCTTTCTATCCCCTTAACGAGTTGCTCTTGGAGCGCTCTTGCATCCTCGAGCTTGGCAGTTGTTGCAGGATCAACTACTCTCCCCCTTTGTATATCAGTTGAAATTTCTGCCTCCATTTCTGCAATTTTTCTTCTTAAATCGTCAAGGACAGACTTACCGGCAACAGGATAAACATAAAAAGAGATATCAAGAGACGAGTTGAAATTAATGACAGGCTCAAGCCATCCGGGAGTGACAAATCTTGGGTATCCTGCAATAAAGAGGGTTCTATAGTAGACATTATTGATTTTTATATAGTCAAAGTCCACTTCTATATGTTCCGGAGCTAAAACATCAAGTAGATTCATACCGTCATTTTCAACCGCCTCAACAGGATTTTTGATAGCAGGTTTCCCACTAACCGCGGGATGTTCACTATTCACTGCTGACCGTTGCTGCTCTGTTTGTGTGTTTGTGTTATCCATACTGCTTAATACATACTACATAATACTAGTTAAATGTCTTTTTTTACTGCTGGTGGTTCAGGATTATTTATTTCATAGAAAAGAGAAATTAGCTCGGTTTTCGTAAGCATTCGAAGTCTTAATCCAAGCCTTCCTGCTTGTCTTACCAAATGATCTCTTTTTGGGTAGAGTGTAATTTTAGCCTTTTTAACGACATAATCTTTTGGAAAAGGAAGCGGACCTTTCCGCAAAATTGATTGGGCGGATTTTGTGACGCCAAGTTCTAACGGGCTAAAAGGGATAACTATAAAAAACCTTTTTCCTAAAACAGTCTTTTTCTTGATAGACTCTGTAATAAAGCGTCTGTAGTCCTCTGTAATCGATTTTAACTTGGGGTTGGTGATTTTTGCGGACTGGTCATCAAAATATTTAATATAGCCCGTTATATCCTTTCTCTGAGTCCTCACAACTATCTGCATGGAAAAAGAGAGAGAATTTATAAGAGCCGCAAAGGCCCCAACCACCGCGGCCTGCTCTTTTTCAGATAGCAACCCAAAATTTAGAGATGACGATTCAAGAATAATTGCCGCTCCCCCATCTTTATACAAAACAATATCATCAACAATATCTGCAATAGGTAGGGCGTCTTGAGTTGTTGAGACAAGAGGCACATCAGGAGTTCCAAAATATGGAATTTTGGTTATGATGCTTCTAATCTTTTCGTTTTTAATTTCCGGAACCGTTGCTGTATTCATAATTTATATTTATGCTGTTTTTACCGCACGAATGGCAATTGGAGGTATTATTTCTCCTTTTGCTTCAAAAGAAACAGGTTTAAACTCAAAACCCTCTTTTTCAATAATTATTTCATATTTTCCGTTGACTAAGGGAGTGACTATTACAAAATGTCCTGCCTTATTACTTTTTAGAGCCCTAACGGGTCTGCCATTGCTGTCTCTTATTTCAAGTATTGCCCCTTCAACTATTTTTCTTGCCCAGTCCATGACTTGGCCTGATATTGTATTTGGGATAGTTGGAGGGTGAGGCGGTGCCGCATCTATGGAAAATTCAACAGAGGAGGAATTTATTATTTTCTCTTCAATTTTTTGGCCCTCGATTTGGCTGGTAGCAGTTGTTTGGGAATTGGAGACAGGCGATGTCTCTTCAACGACTAACCTTGGGGCAGATTTTGTTATAAGTGTTGGCATCTGTTGCGGAACAGAAATAGGAGTAGGAACAGTAGATGCAACAACTGGTTGGGGTGTTGTAGTTGGTGTTGGACTTATCTCTTGTGATTTGTCACTTGCCGCTTGCGGCGAGACATTCCAAAGACTTCCTATTCTTGCTAAAAAGGACTTCTCGGCATCTTCCAGTGGCGAGGTGCTTGATTTTTGATTAAGGACCCCCACATTAGTTATTTCAGGGGCTATCGCTTCTTCAGTAAAAAATACTTGCGGCTTTTCAGTTTTTTGCCAAGAAAAAAGGGTTGGGGAATATATGCTTCTAAAGAATGCAATTATCCATTTTTCCAAAGGTCTCTCCTGAAATGGCAAAAAAGCCATTGCTGCGCCAAGGCCTGTTGCGAGTAGTATTATTGGCCATTTGATAATAGGGTGGAGTGATGTTGAATAAAACAACAAACCAACTAAGGCACCTCCAGCAACCTGGAAAAACTGTTTTAAAGTCATATCCCCAACCAGCTTAAACTGATATGAACTTATCTGTTGCGGTATTGGATGTTGTTCCATGCGTCGAAGACGCAGTACATAGTACAGAGTACTTAGTACTTAGTCGATTCTCCTTTCATATTTTTCATTAATCCTGTTAACATTTTGTTTATTTCTGTATTTCTTTCAATGAATTCTTTAATAATTTTTTGATCAAATTCATTTAAATCTAATAATATCTCAAGCCAATATTCTGTTTCGAAAGATGAACCTCTAGCAATTCCAACAAATTGTTTAAAATTTTGACTATAGTTTCTTCCAAATCCTTCAGCCAAATTAGCTCCAACTGAACTTACAGATCTAAAAACTTGATTAAGTAAAAAGTCATTTGATTTATTTACTTTATTTTTCTTAAAGTATTTGATTACGTCAATAGTTAAAGCTTTTGATTTTTGAAATACAGTTAAATCTTTATAACTATTAACCATGTTTTGTGTTTGTTTTTTCTATGTACTATGTACTATGTACTGTGTATTATGTACTGTGTACTTTGTACTAGGTACTACCTTTATCGTACTATGTGAAGCTTTTGTTGCAACTTGTTTAATGTTTCACAGTGATATTTATGTACTTTGTACTAAGTACTCTGTACTGTTTATGGTGCAACTAGATCAACATTTTCACAAAATTGGTGCTTGACTAATTTACGCTGTCAATGTAATATAGTCATATATGAACTATATACCTAGGCTGCTAGAAGAAGTTGTCTTGCGAGCAAGTAGAACTTTTAAGGTCGTATATCTTGGTGGGCCAAGGCAGGTTGGTAAGACTACATTATTAAAAAAACTTTCAGAAAATGAGAATAGAACATATGTAACACTTGATGATGTAGTCCAAAGGAGAAGCGCTAAAGATGATCCAAAACTTTTTATAGAGCAATTAAAATTACCAGTAATTATTGATGAAGTACAATATGCACCCGAACTTTTCTCAGTGATAAAGGAAATAGTTGACAGATCAGATAAAAATGGACAATTCTGGATTACAGGATCTCAACAGTTTAATCTCATTAAAAACATTCAAGAGTCACTTGCTGGGAGAGTTGCAATCCTAGACTTATTGGGTCTATCTCAGAAAGAGAAGCTTAAAATAAAATCACTTTTCGAAGAAATCTTTGAAGGGGGATTTCCAATTTTTCAATCAAAAAATAAACCAGACAGAAATACTTTTTTCAATTCTTATATACAAACTTATTTAGACAGAGACTTGTCTGATATTTTCGGCATAACAAAAATATCAGAATTTAACCGTTTTATTGAAGTTTGTGCAGCAAGGACCGCCCAGATTTTAAATATTTCCGACATGGCAAGAGATGCAGGAATTCCAATTACTACGGCAAGTGAATGGCTTTCAATTTTAGAAGCTACAAAACAAATTTATTTGCTCCGTCCATATTTTGCAAATATAACAAAAAGAATAATTAAAGCACCGAAATTATACTTTTTAGATACAGGACTGGCCTCATTTCTAACTAGGTGGAATAGCCCAGACACCATGAGAGCAGGAGCAATGTCTGGAGCTTTTTATGAAACCCACTTGGTTTGTGAATTTATCAAAAAATATATAAACCAAGGCAAAATACCATATTTATATTATTTAAGAGACAAAGAAGGCCACGAAGTTGACTTACTTATTCATGACAACGGGCTTCATATGTATGAGTTTAAAATTGCGGCAAAGACAGATACAGAATTTGAAAAAAATATGAATTATTTTGAGAAAAAATCAAAAGATTTTAAATCTAAAACAATAATTTCCTTAATCAAAGAGCCCCTAAAAGTTACTGGAGGCGTCCAATATCTTCCGTATACACAAATATAGATATAACAATTGTTTCTCTATGCTTTCTTTGTACTCTGTACTGCTTTTGGTGCAACTAGACCGACATTTTCACAAGTAAAATAGTATAATATGAACATGATGCTGCTAAAAACACTTCACAAATATTTTTGGGACATTGATCCAAAAAAAGTAGATGTAACTAAAAAACAAGTATTTTATTAATAGAATACTAGAATTAGGAAATGCCAAGGCAATTGATTGACCTAATAAAAATTTTGATAGGGAGTTAATTAAAAATGTAATTTCAAATGGTAGACTTTCAAAAAAATCTAAAAATTTTTGGCAACATATATATAAAATTAAACCTTAAAAATTCTCGGTTTGTAACTAATACCTAAAAAAAGCACTGATTTATTTTGGTGATGCAAAAAATGATGTTGATCCAAATATGTTAGTTGAATTTAATTGGAGTGAATTAAAAAAATATTTTCTAAAGAACATAAGATTAAATTAGATATTAGATTTCTAAGCTATTCCTAGATAGAAAAGAGGAGACAGGAATGAGGAAAGTGTATGATTAAGATATGAGTTTAACTTCACACAAAGAACTTCTTGTATATCAAAAGTCAAAACGATTAACAGTTGATATTATTCAACACTTTTCAGATTATAAATTGCCTATTCCAAAGCAGTTTCTTTTAAATCAATTATTTCGTGCGGTTGGATCAATTCCTGCAAATATTGCAGAAGGTTACGGAAGAAACTCCAAGAAAAGTTTTAAACTATTTTTAGATATTGCAAGGGGCTCAAATTACGAAACCGGTTGTTGGTTGGAAATAATTGCAGAGATGAAAGAATTTGACAGAAACAAAGTAAAGGAGTTCGTGGCTAGAAATGAGGAGATATCTAGAATGTTGGCTGGGCTTATAAAGAGCGTAAGTAAGTAATTAGGAATGAGTGAACAGGAAACAGGAATGAGTAAGTAGGAATGAGTTTTTGTGGTTAACTCTCTCCTCACTTCTCTTTCCTCTGTTCTGTTTTCTCTCTTTCCTCATTCCTTTTCCCTCTTTCCTCCTCACCCTTCACAAAGTGAATAAAATAATAAACAAAGTTTGGCCATTTTATAAATAAAATGGTAAAATTATGAATATGGCAGAAGCGACTGAATATCCAGTTAAATTCAATGTGGGTGGGGCTACTAAATTAGTTGGGTCTGAAATGAACATCTCTCGTTCAATTGAAATAGGTAAAGATATAGAGGCAAATCTTGACAAAGGTAGAATTAATGGTAAAGATGATGAAAAATGGGCAAGTTGGTTAGTGCGAGACATGAAGGAGTTCGACGACATAAATGATCCAAAACTTCGAATGAAAATAAGATTATTGGCCCGTAGAAGTGATATATCCGTGAATTCAGATTATTTAATGAAGATACATGATGAGATTGATAAAATGATTGAGGAGGGTCTAGATTTAGGCGAGGCTGCATTGTGGATGGAACGCATCGAACAAAGACAAGAATTATTGGTAGCAAACGAAAGAAATACCCCATCAGTTGTTACTGTAGCCCATGACAGAGAAAAAATACCGGCGAGAGATCAACCATTATACCTCGGTGCTGTTTTTAAAAATGGACAGAATGAACCGTATCTTGTTTCACCCGAATTAGTTGTTAGATTGGACCCAGAAAAACAATCAGATAGACGGAAGTTTGTTTTTAGAAATTTATATGCTTTTAATTCATTGTATTTAAAAAACGCAAGAATGAATGCTGGATGGCTAAGTGCAACCTTAAATTATGAAACGGACTTACATGTTGCAAAGGAAAAGGGTGCAAGAATTACAAATACAGAACTAGAAAGTTCGAATGAATTTTTAAGAGCATCAATGGCAGTGACTGCTTCTGCAAGGGCGATGGAAATATCAGGTGGTGCATTTGAAGATTATGCAAAAATTTTAACTGGTAGCAATGAGAAAGGCTCTCCAAATATCGGATGGCAGGACGAGAATGATGCATATTTGCTACATGCTGATCCAAACAAAATAATAAATTTATTAAATGATCCTTTGATAAGAAAATATTACGACAGATTAATGGAGGATTTAGGAATTGAACAAAACGGAGAAAGCGAATGGCATGGCGATAAAAACCAAACACCAAGAAAGATTACAATTCATAGCGACAAAATAAATATGAATGCAAATGGAGTTATTCATTTTGTTAAAGATGAGGCTAGACAGGGTGGACTTGATGCTTATATAGACAAAGTTCTTGTAAAAGAGGTTAGAACCGCTGAGATGGACACGAGAGTTACGAGAGCGGCAGCAAAGCTCGCTTGCGACATCTTTTTGGTTGATAAGTGGACTGAATATGTAGATATTGTTAATAAATCTGATCTACATAATAAGCCTAGTAAATTACAGCCGATTCCAAAAGGTTGGGGTGGTGACCCTTTTGATTTTGTGATACACCCAACAGGATTACAGAGATTAAAAAGTGTGTATAAAAATTCTGCCTCAATTGTTTTAGATATGTTAGATAGTGCTTTCCGACCAACAGATATTTATAATGTGATTAAGGAATTATATGAAGAAAAAGAAGGGAAGGACCTACCTCCTAACATAAGATTGCCAATAGCCTCTGCTGTTACAAATATCAAAATACTTAATCGCCAATCTCAAATGATAAACAAAATTACAGGTGGTCCAATGGCTCAAAATCTTTCTCTTTGGAGCGGTCCGGCATTAAATGATTTATTAGAAGCAGAGAGGTTATGTGCTCAGGTATTAGGTACCCAAGAAGTTGATGGTGAGATAGGGAGAGACATTGCCGGTGCACAGATAATTAGAATTCTAGAAGCCAAAATATTGGCAAGTACTCTTGAGACGAAACCACCAGATAAGGGCGATGCTCTTAAAATTGTTTTTGACCCTGAGTCAAAAACGAGACCTCTTTATGAGGCTAGGAGTTTTTTGCTTGGTCCAGAATTTAACTATAAACAAGGACATTTACAAGCTTTACAAGGTGGAGATATTTCCTTTACAATAGCGGATAATCCGTTTGCTGAGGATAACTATAATGACCTTATAAAAATGCTTAGAAGTAATGATCAGTCGGGTCAATTAGATGCAAAAACACTACAGAGAATTGGATCTATGATTAGAATGGGCAATTCAATCGCAAACGCTCTTGGTTTAGTTGGAAGTAGATAAGGGTTTTTATCAAGACTTTTTTCTTGGATCCCACCATTTTTTCTGACTGCTAGCACCACCAATTTCTTGGTCTGATTTAGGGTTAAGAAAACCCCACCCTGTAGAAATCTCTTTCCCAATATTTCCTATGGCCGAGGAAAGTCTTAATGCACCAGTTAGAGGTTGTGCAGCTTCACCAATTGCGCTTCCAAAGTCAAATTTGGCACCCATGATAAGCATCTTCATTATATCAACTGCCTTTGGAATCATAGTAATAAAAACAAAACTTACAGATAGCCAAATTATGCCTGCCATATCCTCAGATGATCCTAAAATGGGAGGTGTCCATAATGTGCCGTCTTCATAGTGTAAAAATTGTCCAGTACTGGCTGCGAAAGAAGCCATAAGCGTTTTCAAGGCCAAAAACATAAATAGACCAGTAAGAGGAAACACAAGCGCTTCTGCAATAATCTTTTTAAACCATACCCCAAAACCAATTGTGGGAACCAGTGCCCCAATTACTATTTGAAGCGGTGCAACTATAATCGACACAAACAAACTGATTAAGTTTTTTAATAAGACCCAAGGAACTTTTAGGGTGTACCACAGCATTAAAATCAGTAACCAAATTGTAAGTAATACCATTAAAACTCCCGCCAAAACACCGTAAACAGACAACCCTGAAATTGTACTTATTAGTGCCCATGCAGCTGCAAAGAAAAAGACGATAGTATAACTAAACATCCAAATAAGTATATAGAAACCCCCCACAGCCTGAGTTCCTTGAATTGGCATAATTTGATTAAATGCATTTTGAAAAGCACTTGCTTGCGCTGGCCCTTGACCTTGTATTGACTGTGCAAAACCAGCAAGTGACATTAGTGAGGCGAATAACCCACCCACAACATAAGAAAGATCTATCACAAAGCCTGCTATGGCATATGAGAATGTCGCTAATATTAATGCGCCCACAATTTTAGGTAAGGCTGATTGAACCGAAATAACTAGTTGTGGCGACAGCTTTACTCGAAACATTATCATAAAAGCAAAGATGATAACTACCAATACAGATAAGGCATATGCAATATCTCTAAAACCTTGCCAATATTCTTTTAAACCATCGATCGCGGTGGTATATCCAAATCCTTGTGCATTGGCTGTTTGAATAATGTTTAGTCTAAAAAATGTATCGTTCAAATATTTTATACCAGAAACAGGCCTATTATTATATCCTTGGAATACTGCGCTAGCAAAACTTTTAGTTTCTGTTGTGTTGTTGCCCACAGATGTTGTAATTTTTAGTACCTGAAAAGCGTCACCAGCTGCTTCTAAAGTCTGTTGAATACAAGCAGTTTTATCAAACACACTTCCGGGTCCAAAAGCGTAAAGACAAGCTACAGCACCTTGTACTTTACTACCCAAAAAATTAATTGGAAACGCAAAGAGTGAATATAAAATCCATTGAACTTGGGCTGCAGTATATCTTTCTCCAAAAATTTCAGATGGGGGGGATTCGTCGCCGTAAACTTTTGAATACCAGTCAGTAAAACCCTGATTGTACCAAGTGCTTGGGGCGGGGTCGGCTGCCATTGCCATGGCAGGAGTTAATAGCGAAGAACTAAGAACTAATAGTGAAGACATTAATATCAGAACAATTTTTTTTACAAAATGCATTTTAGTTATTTTCATAATTTTATTTTAATTCAAATTTCTCTTTAATGTAAGTATACTCGATGTAAGCATTTTAACTAATTGGTTTGATTCATCAATAAACCAAGATAATTCTGATTCTTTAATCAAGTTAGACTTTTGCAGTATCTCAAGCCAATAAACAGTTTCTTTGGCGCTTTTTAAAGCTATATGGTAAAAGCTAATAAATTCTTTTTTAGATAATGAGCCCTGAGCTTCTGTAACATTTGCACCGATACTTGTTCCTGATCGCAATAATTGATCTCCAATCTTCCAATAAACAGTTTTGTTTGGAAAATTAGAAATTAATTTAATTATTTGAATAGAAAAGTCAAAGGTTCTATCTCTGAGGCTATTTGATTTTAAGCTCTTAGTTCTTAGCTTTAAATTATTAGTTGTATTGAGGTTAGGCATTAGTTATATAATACAATATTTTGAATTTAATTACACTTCGCTGATTACATCAAAACCTTTAAAACTACCGACTATTGCTAGTCCGTAGATTTTACCTGTACAAAGTTTTTTTCTTTTGATTTGTAAAGCAGTTTCATTTAATGTTGCTCCAGAACCAACTGCGTCGTCAATTAAAAGAATATTTTTATGTTTATTATTATCCTCCACGATTATTGTTTTTTTTGCATTTTCTATTCTATCCTCAAGTTTGGTTAGTGTTTTTTGCGGTGTCATGTAAGGTATTTTTGCTTTTGAAATTGTAATTATATTTTGATCAAGTCTAAGATTTTTTTGCAACTCTTTCATAAATTGGAATTGTCTTTTAACAGTTGGGGGAATAAACCCAATGCTTGTGATATTAAGTTTTTTAATTAACCTCATAATTTTTGGACGAATATTTGTAGATATCTCTTTCATTAATGCTTTGTTTTGACTTTGTTTTGCATACAAAAGCATCTGTCCAAGTTTGGTTTTCCCAAACCTGTCAATTGAATAAAAATCTAAGTAATAAAGTTTTTCAAGGCCAGTTCTTTGAAATGTATTTTTTAATTTTAATGTTCCATTTATCAACCCATGCCTTTTGAACTTGTAATATTTATTAATTGTTTCAACATAGTTTTTTGCAGTTTTTTCTACGGATTGGTTTGTTTTTTTGCACCATTCTACGAATCCCGCTACTCCATCAAGTCTTTCGCCAATTGGAGAAATGTATAAATAGTTGGTATTAATAAATTCTTCAGTATTTTTATCTAAATATGGAGTATCTTTTGTCATTTTCCTCTCACTTAAATAATAATAGACTTTGGGAGGAATTCCTATTTTCGAAATTTTTCCTTCTTCAATCAAGTTTTTCAACTGTTTTCGAATTGCCCTGTCAGATAGACCTAAATGGTTTGAGAGCTCATTACCTGTTGTTTCGCCCTTTCGATTCAAATATTGTAATATCTTTAGCTTCGTAGTCATAAAAAGTTCCTAGTTCCTAGTACACTAGGAACAGTATAC
Source organism: Candidatus Microgenomatus sp. (assembly GCA_020724585.1). Taxonomy (GTDB): domain Bacteria; phylum Patescibacteriota; class Microgenomatia; order UBA8517; family UBA8517; genus DYGS01. The sequence continues at coordinate 58,713 of DYGS01000001.1, read as the reverse complement.
TGTAAACTATATATTATTGTCAAATGGTTGTAATTTGTAATATTTTGTATCATACTTTTTTATAATGCTCACGAAGATACTTTCGGCGTCGCATTTTGGATTAACTCCAAATTTAATTGAGGTTGAAGTTAATGTTTTCAAAAAAGGATTCCCCGGATTTTCAATAATTGGACTTCCCAATAAATCTATAGAAGAAGCAAAAGAAAGAGTAAAAACTGCAATTTTAAATTCAGACATTGATTTTCCAAATCAGAAAATTGTAGTTAATCTTGCTCCTGCTGATATTCCCAAAGAGGGATCTTTGTATGATCTTCCTATCGCAATTGGAATTTTGGCTTCAATGGAACTTGTTAAGTTACCGATCGAAAAAAGTTTTTTCTATGGTGAACTTTCACTTGATGGAGGACTAAGACATACCAAAGGAGTTTTTCTTTTAGGACTGGCTGCAAAACAAAAGGGGATTAAAAGTGTTTTTGTCCCAAGTGAATCTGCCAATGAAGCATCAGTTTTATCTGGAATTGATGTTTATCCTGTTAAATCACTCTCAGAATTAATTGCACATTTAAATGGATTGAAGAAAATTGAGAAAATCAAAAGTTCTAAGTACTCTGTACTAAGTACTGAGTACTGTTCTGTCGAGTTTGACTTTGCAGAAATTATTGGCCAAGAGTCGGCAAAAAGAGCAATGACAATCGCAGCTGCGGGAGGACACAATATATTTTTAGTTGGAACTCCTGGGGCAGGTAAAACAATGCTGGCTCGGGCCACGGCAGGTATATTGCCACCTTTAAACGAAGATGAAGCATTAGAAGTTACTAAAATTTATTCTGTTTCAGGGCTTATTCCTGCAGGAGAGGGGTTAATTCGAAATCGTCCATTTAGAACTGCACACCACACAACCAGTTTAATAGGCTTAATTGGAGGAGGAACAAACCCACATCCGGGGGAAATATCGCTTGCCCATAATGGAGTTTTGTTTTTGGATGAGTTTCCTGAGTTTTCAAGAGGAACCTTGGAAGCCTTAAGACAACCTTTGGAAGATAGAAAGGTTTCAATAACCAGAATTGCAGGAAGTGTTAATTTTCCTGCAAGTTTTATGTTAATTGCGGCCGCTAACCCTTGCCCTTGTGGCTACTTGGGTGATCCCAAAAGAGAATGCATATGTACACCAAGAATGGTTATGAATTATCAATCAAGACTTTCTGGACCTTTAATGGATAGAATTGACTTGCATTTGAATGTACCAGCTGTCGATGTTAATAAGCTGATAGCGAATAGCGAAAAGCGAATAGCTAAAAACTCAAAACAAATAAGAGAAGAAGTGGTTAAGGCTAGAGAAATTCAGAATAAAAGATTTAAAGGCTTGTCATTTTATACCAATGCCAACATGAAAAATAAACACATTAAGGAATTTGTTGATATTGCTCCGGAAGCTTTAGTTTTACTTAAACAAGCTGTAAATACATATAATCTATCAGCCAGAACTTATTTTAGACTGATAAAAGTTTCCCAAACAATTGCAGACCTCAGCGTAGCTGAGGGTGGTGAGCGAAGCCGAACCAATCGGATTCTTCCAAATCATGTTGCTGAAGCGTTGCAATATCGTGTTAGAAATGAATAATGATGAAAGCTGAAGTTGATCAAAGTGGAAAATTAGAACACTTAAACACCCACACCGTTATTTCTCTCGCCAACCATTTTTGCGGCGCAGTTTATATATCTGTTTCAGAAAAAATAAAATTAGTAAAGTTCTTAAGAAAAACAATTGTTGCACGGTCGGATTTAATTCAAACAGTGTTCGCAACAATGATCTTCATATTGATAATTAAATTCAGTAAAAACATAACTAAATTAGAAATTGACGAGGAATATTCAAATAGAGATAAATTTATAAAAGAAACAATATACAAATTATTTGCAATTTCAAAGATTATTAATAAACCACAAATATTTTTTGTCAGAGTTGGAAAACATTCTCCGTCACATAAATTGGCGTGGAGTATTCACAGAAGAAAAGACAAGAGTAAAGCGCTAGTTTTAAAATACGAAGACATTATAAAGTATTGGAATTTAAAAAAATAAACCGAAAGTTGTCGACATCACCACCCGCTTTTACGCGTGGGTTCCGCTTAACTCTCGGCTTACCTTAACTGCATTATACACAATTTGTCAACATGAAGCAATTTAATAGGTTAAAAGGAAATCAAGGCGAAGAATTAGCAGTTAAATGGCTAATTGACCATGGCTATCAGATAATTGACCAAAATAATTCAACCAAATTTGGTGAATTAGATATTATTGCTACACGTTGGGCAGGGGCTACGACTGAGCTCAGCCGAATGCCCTCAGGGCAGGCGATTTTGGTTTTTGTGGAAGTTAAATTTAAACAAACAGAAGATTATGGAACGCCTGAAGAAATGATAGGAAAAAATAAGTTGATGCAGGTTCAAAGAACTGCGGAAATGTATTTATTAAATAACCCTGATATCGCCAAAACTTATGACAGGTATCAAATAGATGCAATTTGTATAGTAGAGGAGACGGGCAGAATAACTCATTACGAGAATATAAGTTTTTGAATCTGTGTCATTGCGAGGAGCTTGCGACATGGCAATCCACAACAATAGATTGCTTCACTGCGTTCGCAATGACAATTAGTTGATATTATGGAAACAAAAACAACAGAGATTAAAACAGGGAAGACAAAAAAGAAGTTAAATTATCGTGGGGAGGATCCAAATAATTTAATTGCCAATTCAATTGCAATTGTTGGAAGTAGACAGATGACAAGATATGGAAGGGATGTTGTAGATAAATTTGTTTGTGATTTAGTTGCAAATAGCATAACTACAATTTCTGGTTTTATGTATGGTGTGGATACAGAAGTCGCATTAAAAACATTGGAATATGGGGGAAAACACATTGCAGTGTTTGGTTGCGGTCTAAACCATATTTATCCACCCGAAAACAAAAAGTTATATGATGAGATTATAAAATCAGGTGGATCAATTGTTTCTGAATATGAGGATAATGCTAAACCTAGTATGTGGAAATATCCTCAAAGAAATAAAGTAGTTGTAAATCTTGCTTCACTTGGAGTTTTGGTTATTGAGGCAAGTGAAAACAGTGGAAGTTTGGTAACTGCCAAACTAGCTAAAAAGGCAGGTAAAAAAGTTTGGGCAATTCCCGGGCCTATTAATTCAAGAGTATCTGTAGGGTGTAACGAATTAATTAAAAGTGGAGATGCAAAGATGGCAACGGCCGCGAAGGATATCGCGGAATGCCAAATTATAAATGACAAATTACAAATTAAAAATAGACCAGAACTGCCAAAACAGGAAGAACGAATTTATAAAATTCTACAACTTGAGCCATTGGAAATTGACGAAATTGCAAGAAAAACAGGAATGAGGATTGAGGAAACAGGAACAACACTTTCAATTATGGGTATAAAAGGCTTAATTACTGAAAGTGGGGGGAAGTATTATATAACTATCTAATTTATATTTTACGGACAGTTTCCATCTGTGGGCCACTGAATTCCAAATTTACCTCCAGTAGTGCATCCAGTAACCCAGCTCCATGTGGTATTCATAACATCATGGTAGTATTGTGTTGCAACTGGATCGTTTGGATTACATACTCCCGCAGAACTTTGAAATCTACTAAGCCACCCATGCATGGGCTCAACAAAACCCGACTGTCCATCACACCACTTTACTTTAGCAAAATCTAAGAACTTTTTAAGTTGCTCGGAAATGTTTTGATAAATTGATGGAAGGTTCATACCAAAGTCTTGAGTGGTTGTACCTCCTTCACAATAGTTACTTGCGCCCGATTCGTTGAGCCAGATTGTTAAAACAAAAGCTGGATTAACACCCGCCTTTTGGGCCTCACTTGCTACAAAATTGTAGCATTTTTCAGCCATATTGTTTTCTCCGCCAGGACACTTTTGACTCCATCTGTTTGCTAAATCAATAAAATTAGTTTTGAATTGACCCAAATATTTATTGTTTACTGCCGAGTCTGGGACATCTTCCTTACATGTTGATTCTTCTTCCTCCTCAGTTGGTTTACAATTTCCATTTGCTATTGGTTCGCCAAAACCTTTTGGCCTTAAGGCGGTTTGAATTCCTTTTAAAAAGTATTCATAGACAGAACCTATGTGGGGGAATGTAAGTTGTGTTCCACTGTTTGCTCCATCAGCTGGATATGATGTTTGTTTGAATTCTTGTTCACCGCCTGCAGGAACTTGGTGTAATGGGTTATCAATGCTATATGTTACATTTGTTGTTGTTGGAATATCTGCAATACATTCAACTGGGGCACCCTCTTCTACTTTTGGAAATATTTTTCTAAAGGTACTGCCTGAATCTGCAACTGTTTGAGAAAAAATTTCATCAGCAAGTGGAGTTTTTGTCCCCAGTTTAAACTCTATTCCAACTTGGGCGGGGCAATTTAGTATATTTATTGTTCTTCGTGTACAGGGTATTGGGTCTGGTCCAATTGGCAAACACTCTATTCTATTTTCTTCATGGCACTCAACTTGAGTGATTGTGTACTCAACTCCTTCAACATACAATTCTTGTTCGCTTGGTCTATCACCCGGGAAAATATCATCCCCTTCATTTACCCTAACATTTACTGCTGAGCAATCTAGTGTTGAGTAGGGATCTCTGGATGCAAATTGGTCATTTGGCTTTGGGTCAGAATTACGCCCCAAAAGATCTTCGCTTTTAGTGGAAATACCTTTTTTGAGTTTCTCTGTTGTTTTGGGTAAGGGCTCACTTTCATATTCTTGCGGCCTAAAAGTTTTATTCAAAATTTGTGATAGGTCATAGACTTCCTGTAAATGGGGTAAATAGAGAGGGGCGTTTTTATAACTTTTATGCTGTGCATTCTCAATCCCTGTACCTTGAGACGGAACATAATTCGGTCCATCTCCTGTTAAAAGATAATTTTTTCCTTCAACATCGGTTGTAGATGAAAGAGGTATATAGGGATAAAGTTTAGCCCACTTGTTTGGTACAAAAGGGTTATCTAAACAGAGATTTTTATCAATACCTGGAATAGTAATGCAAGATGCTCCTCTCCATTCTCGATATGCTTTTTGGTAAGCTGTCTGGCTTTCAAAAGGTTTATTATTTTCATCTGCCCAAGGTAGAGGGGGATATCTCTTGTTCCAGACATCTCCGCCCAGCCTGTTTATGAGTTTATTAAAATCAGACAAATCTCCGTCAATCCAGTCCTTTAATCTTATTTTTTCATTGCCGTTATAGCAATCAGTAGGCTTAATCTGGCCGATATCCCAAATTCCAAAAAGTTTGAATACATCGCCGCAAGCAACTATTTGGTTATGCATTTCAACAGAAGTAACTTGGCTTGACTTACCTTGATCGTCATCGGTTGTATATTCCCTTTCATTTGTGGCCCTAGCTATTGTTCTTTTTCTTTCGGCATCTTGTATCATTTGGGGCAAAAGTTTGTTAATTGGACCTGAAAAATTGACAACTCGATCATCTGTTGTTTCGCCCGTTGAACCGGTGCTATCAATGCCTGATAAATACCAGCTGGCATATTCGTTAAGTTTTGTGGCATTGTCAAAATCATCTTGGGTATTTCCCATGATTGGTAATTCGGATTCGTCAAGTGTGATATTTAAATTGTGCGGCTCAACCTGGTAATTTAGGTTACAGGTCCAGTCACAGTTAGGACAACCAGTTTTCTGGCTTCTACATTCTTCCTTTAGTTGAAAATTTTCAAAAATTACTAATTTATTACTGCAGAAAAGTGCTTTTGGGCCATCCGAACATGGAGAGGCTTGGTAGGGTCTTAGTGTGTTAAATTCATTCTCATCAGTTTGATCGCAGGGAAATTTCAAACCAGGAACTTGAGCTTTAGCAATAGTTGTGTTCAACAAATAATGGGCAATAAGTAAGGCAAAAAATAGAAAAAATAAAAGGAAGTAGGATAATTTAGACAGGTTTTTCATTAGACATTTATTAATTAGCTTTAAAAATTTTAAATTGTGTAATATCAGTCACACCTGTAATTTTCTCAATGATTTTTAGAATTAAGTAAGAACCCGCGAGAAGCAAAAATCCTCCAATTGCATATGATAGAGTATTTTTTGCTCCCTCGGCGGCTTTTTGATCGCCCCCGGATGTCAAATATTTAAAACCACCCAAAAGAAGCATAATTAAAAGCCCAAAAGCACCAATTGCAACAAGTGTTGAAACTAAATTTGTAAAAACACCTTCTAATTTGTCTAATGTTGGTGGCTGCATAACAATTAGTGTAACTTAAACTAGATATTTGAACAAGTGAAGAATTAGTTAAACTGTTGGTATTTCAAGTTGGAATATGTTTATTCCAAAGAATGTTCCAATAAGTGAAGCTATTGCCCAAGCTGCAAAAACTATAACTAAACCTATTAAAGCAGCTGTAATTTGACTTCGAGCAGCCTCAGTATGGGTTTTGTCACCACCAGAAGCTATATATTTAACTCCACCTATAACCAAAATAAAGAAGAAAACCAACGCGGCTAATACCAAAATAAGATTTAGAAAACCACCAACTAAGTTGTCAAGTTTTAAACCTTGTAATTCACCTGCAATTCCCTTGCCAGGCTGAAGATTGATTTTTTCCTCTGCTAATAAATAAGCTGTTGTTGCTAAATCCTTCATATCTAATAAGTATTATTGAATAACCAATGGACCTATGTCAATAGTTAAAATATCTATTTTGAAAAATGTTTCAACCAACTGTATTATTAAAAACGAAGATAATAGCAAAACAATACCTATAAGTGCGCTAGTAATTCTACCTTTTGCCCCTTCAACCTTGGTTTTGTCCCCCCCGGAAATTATATAGGAAAACGCTCCAATTAAAAATGTAAAGATAAAAACAACCACGCCTGCAACAAAAATTAGACCAACTAGATTGGGAATAACTGTACCAAAAAAAATATATCCACCATCTTCTGTTGAAATCATGGCGTCAAAAATACTTCCCTTAAAAATTGGATTGGTTATGGTATTTGGAACACCACCACCAGCTAGTAAGTTGTTCGTCATTATTTAATAATTAAATTTTTAATCATTTCAGGTACATTTAAGACATTTTTGATGCCGAATATTTGTCCTGTCAAATTAATTATGAATATTCCAAAGATTGTTATTAGTAAACCAATCAAACCATTGGTAATACGTTTTCTGGCTGCTTCGGCTGCTTTAGCATCAGCTCCAGCGTTCATGTATGAAATTCCACTTGTGACGATTATGAAAACAAACCAAACTATTGCAACAAAACTAATAATACCAATGGCTGAAGAAATAAAAACTTGAAAAACCGACTCACTAGCTTGGTTTTGTTCTAATCCCAATGCTCCAAAACCCTTTAATCCTCCGTTTGAAAAATCTAATGTTGCTGCAATTTTATTCATGTTAATTTGGTGTTTCTATTTTTGGTGATAGTAAAAACATAGGATCGTCAAATAAGATTTGGCCAAAGATTGCTGCCAGGACAAAACTTCCTGCTGCAACGGCCAGGCCTAACATTGTTTGCCATATTTGTGCCCAGGCGGCGGCCACTTTTTTACTGTCATCTCCTGCACTCATAAAAGAATAACCGGCCAAAACCAGATTAAATAGGGCATACAGACCTGCACCAACAACTAGTGCTCGAAGAGAGAACTGTATCAATTTTCCTATAGCAGGTCCAGGCTCTTTTCCATAGGCTTGTAAGCCCGCGGGCAAATCTACAGTCCCAAATGGGTTTGTTTGTGCAAGGAGTTGCCGTACCGATAAATTTTCCATATTTTTTAAAGTAACACTAAGCCCGTAATTTGTTCAATCAATTTTACTATCCAAAAGGATGTAAATACAACTATAAAACCGATTAGAGCTGAAGTTGCTGCTTTTTTGCCTTGCTCAACCATTTTAGGGTCGTTATTTCCCGCACCCCTAATCATTCCAATCCCGCCTAAGATCAAAATAAAAAGCAGCAACACTCCCGCCAGCGAGAGTGACCCACCTATTAATGATTTTGTAATTTTATTTATATTGTTGGGATCAGTTAAATTTGGATTGTTTCCCACAAATTGCTGTCCGATATCAACTGCAAGTTTATTCATATTAATTGTATATTTATTCCAAAAAACTGCAAAATAAGTTTAACTACCCAAAAAGATACAAAAATAACTAAAATTCCAATTAATGATGTTGTAATTTTGGCTTGCGCGGCGCCGGTTGCCTTAGGGTCGCCTGAAGATGTCATTAGCCTAAAACCTGCAGAAATTAGGTTAAAAACTAAAATAATACCCGCAGCGGCAAATATGTAGGGGAGGATAACTGGAAAAATTCTTGAAATTCCAGTGGTTCGCCCTCCCTCTCTAAAAGTGAATGTGGGAAGGCCGATGTTTTGAATTTGATTTAAATTATCAGAATTAAACATATTTATAAATTATCTAATTTAAGTATATCAATTCCTATAAATTTAAGTATAAAGACTGAAAAGATAAGCATTATAAGGCCTGAAATTGCAGATGTTAATAGTTCTTGTCCCGCCTTTAGTCTTGTAGGATCTCCTTGAGAAGTCATTATCATAAAACTGGCATAAACAATTAGTAAAAAAGCAATTCCGCCACCAACTCCAATTGCCCAACCCAATATCCAGCCCATAAAGGAATTAGTATCTTCAACAGGAATGCAACCTATTGCCGTGTCAATACCACTACCTCCATTGCATGTTGGATTGGAATTAGATGGATTGGGATTATATACGCTACCTCCAGGGTTATTTTGCATAGGCGAACCGTTGAGTGCAGTACATTCAGATGTGGTGTCACAGCAATGCCAAGTTCCACCAACATTGCATCTAACAGCCGCACATTGGGATGGAACCCACTGTCTACAGATTGCATATGCTGGAGTAGTTGAAAATTTAAGTAGAACTGTAAAAACTAAAACCAGACTAATTAATATTTTTTTCGCAATTTTCATATTCGCGATTTTCGTAAGCAAATTATAGCAGATAAGTTGTTATAATTACTTAATGAAATTTAAATTTGTAATTTTTGTTATTGTTTTTCTATTCGCTATTGCTTATTCGCTATTACCTAGCTTGGCTCAAGAGTGTCCAAGTAGCGATTTTGATTGTCAGATAAATAGCATTCAAAGAGAAATCAACGCTCTAACTCCTGCACATGAGAAAAATAAACAGGATTTAGAAGATTTAAGGGTCAAAATTGTTGATTTAGGAAAACGCATTGGCAACTTAACCCAAGAGATTCAAAAAACGGAAAAATCGATTCAAAAAAGGGAAGATGATTTATCCTACACAAAAGCTCTTTTTGAGGAAAAAATCAAAAACTCATATAAATTGATAAGGCTCTATGATCCGATAATGCCCTTTTTGGCCTCTCATGATGCGCTAGATGCATTTAGGGAAGTAAATTTTAGACAAAAAGCGGCTGATTCTGATAGAGAGCAAATAGAAAAATATGTATCTGATTTGTCAAAACTTAAAAAAGATAAAGAAAATTTGGAAAAATCAAAAAATTCTCTAGCCTCGCTAAAAGCCCAGATTGCAGAAAAAGAAAAGTTTTTGGCAGGCGAGGTAAATAAAGTTGAAGGGTATTTATCTTCACTTTCTGCCAAACAACAAGAATTGCTGGCGGCAAAATCGGGCGGTTTTACTGCAAGTGTGGGGGATAGTGATCTGGCAGATGATTATAATGCATCAATCAAAGGTTTTAGAGAGTCTGCCCCAAGCGGATCTTTTGCTGTATTTTCTTTTGGTGCTTATACTCATCGAAAAGGTATGAGTCAATACGGCGCGAGAGGTAGAGCCCAAAATAATCAAAAAGCAAACGATATTCTCAAGGCATATTATGGAAAAGAACCGGTTAATAAAGATACAGGAGGAAACATTAGCGTTTCAGGTGTGGGAAGCGTAAATTTTGAAGATTATTATTTGATGGGTATTGCTGAGATGCCAAGTTCATGGCATCCGGAAGCACTAAAGGCGCAGGCAATTGCAGCCAGAACATATGCATATAGATATAAATTAGAAGGGAAAACAATTTGTATAACAGAATCTTGCCAGGTTTTTAGAAAAAGTAAGGCAGATAATCCTCCTGATGCATGGAAACAGGCTGTAATTACTACTCGCGGGCAAGTTCTTGAAGGAGTGACCACTTTTTACTCATCAACCACGGGGGGGTACATAACAACTTCAGGCTGGGATACAACAAATGGCAGTGGTGGATCAGATTTTATGGAGAGGACATATGAAAAACTGGGTGGTTCGCCTTGGCTTTATAAGGCTTGGTACAGAAAAGGTTACTCAAACACGGGGGATACTTGCGGCAGATCAAATCCCTGGCTAACAAATGAAGAATTTACAGATATTGTTAATGCAGCCGTTGTATTGAAACAAGGTCCTGATTCGCGCGTAACATCAACATCAACTTCTTGTTGGGGAGGAAATCCCTATTCCATTTCGGAATTAAAACAAAAAGGAGGAGTAAATTCAGTTACAAGTGTTACAGTAACGCAAGGAAATGGAGTGACAACTAACATAAACATTAATGGCACCATCAATTTAACTGGTGATGAATTTAAGCAAGCCTTTAACTTAAGAGCCCCTGGGTATCTAATGATTCCACAAAAGGGCTTTGCTTTTTTTAATATCGAGCGGAAGTGATATAATTTAAAGATGCCTGATATTTTTATTTCCAAAAAACCTATTGTCCATCCCGATACGAATAAATACAAAAAAGCGTTGTATAAAGATCTTCCAACTCAAATACATAACCCCCTAAGCGCCATAATGTTTTGCCCCGAGAATTTAAAATTTGAAACAATGGACAATGAAGAAAAAGTGGTTCTTTTTTTAAGGAAGCATTGGATAACAAATGTTCCTTGGGTAGTAACTGCAGTCATTTTGTTTTTAATTCCCTCACTTGTTATGGGTTTGTCAATTTTTGAAGGTGTTCCTAAAAATTTCTTGTTTATTTTCAGCCTTATTTGGTATCTTATTTCAACTGCCTATTTTTTAGAAAGTTTTTTGACTTGGTTTTTTAATGTTTACATTGTAACCGACGAGAGAATTGTTGATGTAGATTTTTTTAATCTTATTTACAAAGAAGTCAGCGATGCTTCAATTGATAAAATTCAGGATGTAACTTATAAAATGGGGGGAGTTGTAAGAACGCTATTTAATTACGGCGATGTATTAATTCAAACAGCTTCAGAAGTTCCCAATTTTGAATTTTTGGCAGTTCCAAAACCTGACCAAGTTGCCAAAGTTTTGCAAGATTTGAGGATTGAAGAGCAGGTTGAAGCAATAGAGGGGAGGGTGAGGTAAATGTTATCCCTAGCAGATTTTTCGGTTTGGCCGCTGATTAAAATTTTTATACTTATATTCTTGATTATTTATGCAATTTTTGCCTTTGTAATTATTCGTCAAGTTGGTTTAATGACAGACACTGTTCAGGTTGGTTTTGAAAAACAACTAAAAATTCTTTCTTTTGCTCACTTCCTTTTTGCAATAGCAGTATTGATATTTGCTATGATAATACTGTGATAATAAATTTTTTTAAAAAAAAATCCAAATTCACACTTTCTTCAAATAAAGTTGACACATTCTTGCGCGGCGTGGGATCAGTTAAAATTAAAGATGATAAAATTTTTGTTAAATTAGAGCCTTTTACCAAAGCAGTTTTAACCCGAAATGGTAAAAATTATATTTTGGCGGAAACACAAAATGAAGAAAAATTAATTACAGGCAAGCCTCAAATTGGAGATATTTATACGCTCGGGGAAACTGAAAAATTAATAGTTAAAATTGAGCAAATAGAGGTTAGCCCCAATCTATATATTAAAAATAGCGATTTTAACGAAGCTATTCCCCAAGGTAAAAAAACGACATTAACAGTTGGAATGATTTTATTGATCTTACTTTTTTTGAGTGTGTTTTTTGGTATTAGGCAGAAGAAACTTAATGATTTTGAAAATTTATCCAAAGAAACACTTGGTGATGCTGTTTATGAATACGATGAAGCAATATCTCTTTTTGAAATTGATATTTCCCGTTCAAGAGAACTTTTTAGATCTTCAAAAGACAAAGCCCAACGCTTAAAAGATGCTGGGTATAAAAGCGATGATTTAGAAGCACTTCTTGATAGTATCAAAGGTAAGGAGGGGGAAATATTGGGCGAGGTAAAAGTAGAATCAAAAGAATTTCTTGATTTATCTTTGCAGATAAATGATTTTAAAGGCAGCCAGATTGCATCCACTGGCGATGAAATGTTTATTTTTGATAAAGAAAACCAAAATGTGATAAAAGTCAACATAAAAACAAAAAATGCCAAGAAGGTTGCAGACAGAGAAGATTTGAAAAATTCAATAAATATTGCTTCATATGAGGACAGGTTGTTCTCGTTAAATAACGAGGGTATCTTGGAAATTAAGGACAATTCTCAAAAAGTATTAGATAAAGACTGGGATAGCGCCCTATTTTATTTATATGCGGGAAATATATACTTAGTTGATAAAAGTCAAAACAAAATTTATAGATACTCGGGTCAAACATCGGGATTTGGTGCAAAGACGGATTGGTTAGCTCCAGGAATTGAGGCTGATTTTTCAAAAGTTAAAGATATTTCTATTGACGGGAACATCTGGCTTTTATCTGAAACGGGCAAGGTTTCCAGATTTGCAAATGGCAATCCAATTGCGGTTTCAATGTCAGGGTTGGCTGTCCAAATGAATAATCCTGATGCAATTTATACCAACGAAGGTTTAAAAAATGTTTATATATTGGATCAAAAAGAGAGGAGAATCGTTGTGTTTGATAAAAATGGAAAATTCAAAATCCAATATGTAAACGAGAACATAGAAGGAGCATCCGATTTGGTAATTTCAGAAGAATTAAAAAGGATAATTCTTATAAAAAACCAAAAACTTTACATGATTGAGTTTGAGTAAACCATCTTAGGAGGAGATGGAGGGAATCGGCGTGCAAAACACGGAGCACAATAACTTGCGCTATCGATTCCTGAAATCGGAACGAGCGAATGCGAGTGGAGATGGAGGGAATCGAACCCTCATCCGAAAATACATTTTTAAAAATTTCTACAAGCTTAGACAATTTATTGTATGTCCTTTTTATCTAACCAATTGTCAGGATGATGAAAAGTAAAGTTGTTATTATTTCGTTTTCTATCCACAACTAAGAATAAAAAACTACTTCCGATTTGGTTGACACCCTTGAAATTCAGTCGGAATCCAAATACAAGAATGCTGTTTAAGCCTTTACAGTAAGATATGCATATTGCATATCAGCGTATGGCTTAACAGAAGCAAAAATTTGTTTTGCTTTTAAGTTTTGATACATTTTGACAAGTTTATATCAAACTTGGCTTGCTTATTTTAAAAGAGCTTCCCGTCGAAACCGGTCATCCCCATGTCCAAGCTACGCTTGGAATTTTCAATTAACAATTTTCAATTTTCAATTTAACTCAAAGACCTTTTAATTCTCTTTCAATGTCGCGTTGCACATCATGTTTTTTAATACTCTCCTTCTTGTCAAACTTTCTTTTAGGCTTAGCTAAGGCTAGTTCGAGTTTAATTTTACGATGCTTATTATACATTGAAACAGCCACAATTTGCAACTTTTGTTGCTTCGTTTTAGTTATTAGTTTTATGATTTCGCGTTTATGTAAAAGTAATTTCCTGGCTCTAGTTGGATCATACTTTTGTAAGCCCTTTGCAGGGATATTGGCATTAACTAAATAAACTTCACCATTAATTATTTTGACAAACGAGTTTAAGAGATCAATTCTGTTATCTCTAAAGGATTTGGCTTCAATTCCTTTTAAGGCAATGCCCGCCTCAATTCTTTCGGGAAATAGAGTGTAATTAAAATTTGCTTTTTTGTTAACAACTTTCATATACAGTACATAGTACAAAGTACTTAGTACATAGTATTATATATCAGAATGGGTCTATTTGATTTTATTTTTCCTAAAAAGTGTTTGGAGTGTAGTGCTTCAGGGAAATATATTTGTCCAAATTGTTTAGAAAAGGTTCGTAGGGGACAATATAGAAATAATAACTATTCAATATTTAAGTACAAAGGAGTAATTAGAAGAGCAATAATTACTATTAAATACAAATTTGCATATGATATTGCTGAGGAACTAGCTTCTATTTGTGTTGATAGGCTTAAAACATATGGCTTGTGGCATAATGCTAATTTGGTTCCTATTCCCTTAGATAGAAAAAGAGAGAATTTTAGAGGTTTCAATCAAACGGAAATTTTGGGTAAAAAAATTGCAGAAAAATTAAACCTAAAATTTATTCCTGATTTACTAATAAAAACCAAAGAAACAAAACATCAGGTTGGACTAAAAGGGGTTGATAGAAAAAATAACCTTAAAAATGTTTTTGAAGTAAACAAACTCTATATACAATATACTATCCCCAATATACTACTCTTTGATGATGTTTATACAACAGGAACCACAATTAATGAGGCCAAAAAAACACTTCAAAATGCAGATTTTAAAAATATAAAAAGCCTAACTATTGCCAGTTAGGCTTAATTTTGCGGAAGGTACAGGGGTCGAACCTGTTAGAGCTTACGCTCACGAGTTTTCAAGACTCGCGCATTACCGTCCTGCCCACCTTCCTTTTAATCATATTGAACTGGCGGTGGGGACAGGATTCGCCGTGCATTTTCTTTACTTGGCACCATCGAAACTGTCCACATCGCGAATGTATATGAGCGGTGGGGACAGGATTCGAACCTGCGCGAGCTTTTCAGCTCAGAGATTTAGCAAACCTCCGCAATGGACCGGGCTATGCGACCCCACCAATAGAGGCAATTATATCAGACTTGAGGTATAATTTAGATATGAGTGATAATATTGCCAATAATAATTCGAGTAATGAGGCTGAGACTTCAAAATTCAAAAAGCCTGAACTTGAAAAGGATTTATTGATTTGGATTGCACCTTCAAGGCCATTTAAAAGAAGAGATAGGCAGTTTTATTTAACCACTGTTTCGATTGCAGGAATAGTTTCCTTGATTTTGTTTTTGGCAGAGGGGGCGATGCCTGTAATTCTTATAATTTCTTTAATTTTCCTCTATTATGTTATGTCAACTGTCGAACCGGAGGTTATTGAATACAAAATCACAGATAGGGGAGTAAAAATTGCAGGAGGGGCAACTCCATGGGAGATGTTGACAAGATTTTGGTTTTCAAAGAGATACGATACAGAGCTTTTGGTCTTTGAAACAAGAAAAATTCCAAACAGAATGGAGCTTGTTATAAAACCTGAAAATAAGGAGGATATAAGGAAAATCTTAAAAGATTATCTTCTTGAAGAGGAAGCCTCGCCATCAAATTTGGATAAAGCTATTGACTGGTTTTCCAAAAAATTGCCTCAGTGAAGTATAATACAAACTACAGGTGCCCGTAGTTCAACGGATAGAATTGAAGATTGCGGATCTTTAGATACAAGTTCGATTCTTGTCGGGCACACACTTTAATAAATAACAAGGCGAGATGCTGGAGTGGTCTAACAGGCTGGTTTCGAAAACCATGCTCCGCATTTGCGGAACGGGGGTTCAAATCCCTCTCTCGCCGCTAAGGTTAGCCCACCTAGGGCGGGGATTCCTATATCCTCCGCCTTTTGCGAATCTGATTGAGCAAAACTTGCCATTTTCATGGTAAAATACCAATATGAAAAATGGGAATGGGGAGATTTTAATTGGAGGATCAGTAATTTTTAAAGAAGGCCGCGGTAAAATTTTATATCTTCTTATAAAAAATGTTGACGGGGATTGGGAAATTCCAAAGACTGCAGTTAGAAGAGGTGAATCATCTGTCAGAGCCGTTATAAGGCACACCTCAGAACAGGGCAACATGAACATAAAAGTCTTAGATGAAGTAGGCAGAGCCGCGGGATCGGGAACAGTTAATGGCAAGAGCGTGACCTATAAATATATATACTATCTTTTATTTTTTAAAACAGGAGCTGAAATTTTGGGTATTGGGGATGTTTCTTGGTTTGATTATCCAAATGCAGTAAAAAAACTTGAGCTAAAAAGAGAAAAAGACATGCTAAAAGACGCTTCAATAATGATTAAGGAGTGGGAGAAAAAAAGAAAGAAAAAATAGCTGACTCGGTGAGGTCGCATAAGACAAATCTTGTGCTCCTTCACCTCGTCTGCTGACTCGGTGAGGTCGCATAGTGGTCGAGTGCGCGCGCTTGGAGAGCGCGTATAGCCTTTACGGTTATCGAGAGTTCGAATCTCTCCCTCACCGCCCCGCTTAACGAGGCTAAAGATTTGCATAGCAAATCGCTCGCTTTGCTCGCGATCGGGATCGATTCGATGGTGCTAAGTATTGTAATTGCACGGTGAATCTCTCCCTTACCGCTTGTTATGCTAAAAACATAATTTGTGAGATAATTTATTCATAGTGGTTCATCAAGAAAAAATTGTCTTTGTAAAAGCCACGCCTACTGAGGTCTTTGAGTTTATTGATGAGCATTCCCACCTTTCTTCGCATATGGGTAAATCTTCTTGGATGATGAGTGGAGGAAAGATGGAAACATCAATTGATAGCGGGCATTTTAAAAAAATTGGTTCTCATTTAAAAATGGAGGGTAAGGTATTTGGGATATTGCTATTTCTTGATGAAGTTGTAACTCATTATGACCCACCCAACAGAAAAGAATGGAAAACAGTAGATGAACCTAGATTGATTGTAATTGGTGGTTATAAAATGGGTATAGAAATTAACAAAGTGAACAATGGCTCTAAAGTGAAATTGTTTATAGACTATCAATTGCCAAAATCCTTTTTTATCCGCCCAATAAGTTATTTGTTGGGACCTCTTTATGCAAACTGGTGCCTACAACAAATGCTTAACAGTATTATGAATCATTTTAAAACATAAGAAATTTAATGAAGATAATATTTTTAAATTGCTATTACCTTAGATTAAAAACAAATATCATTGATTTTTTTAATGACAACATCGGCGCCAATCTATTTTGCTTACAAGAAATTAGCAGTGATAATCTGAGTTTATTATCAAGTAGCACTTTTAAAAATTTTACCACATTTTTTAGTCAAACCCAAAATAATTTTGAGGGCTATCCAAATTACGGTCAGTTGGTCGCGGTAAACGAGAATATAAAAATAACAGGTTTTGAGTCTATAGAAATCTTCAAAAATATAAATCGCAATTACGGTTTTTTGCAAAACATAGATCTGGAATTTAATGGCAAAAAATATTCAATTGGAAATGTTCATGGAATGGCAACTCCCGGACATAAAAATGACACTAGGGCCAGAATTAAACAGTCTGAAATAATTCTTGATAGTTATAAAAATAAGGACAGCAACAAAATTATAGGGGGTGATTTTAATTTAAATCCAGAAACTAAAAGTATTAAAATTTTTGAGAAATTAGGTTATAAAAATTTGGTTCTCGAATATAACATCAAAACAACAAGGAATGAAATGGCATGGAGTGAAGCGCGAGAAAAATCAAAAAATAGGGGCTATGAATATTACGGTAAACAAAAGTATGCGGACTATTGTTTTGTTGACAAGTCTATTAAGGTTAAAAATCTTCTTGTTCCTGAAATTAAAATTTCTGATCATTTGCCACTAGTACTCGAATTGTAGTTTGACAATCTGTACAGAATTATGTAATAGGTCGATGATATAATTCAATTAACTTATGGCAAACAATCAAGTAGAAGAGGTGAAAAGCAAAACAGATATTGTTTCGTTGATTTCCGAATATTTGGAACTTAAAAAAGCGGGCAGAAATTATAAGGCCAATTGTCCATTTCATGGAGAGAAAACCCCGTCTTTTTTTGTATCCCCCGAACTTCAGATTTTTAAATGTTTTGGATGTGGAGCAAGTGGTGATGTCTTTTCATTTCTGGAGCGCCACGAATCTATGGAATTTAGTGAAGCACTCAAATATTTGGCAGACAGAGTTGGAGTAAAACTTAAACTTTATAAACCCCATGAAACAAGCCAAAAGGAAAAAATAATAGAAATGAATAAAAATGCGCTAAATTTTTATCAATACGCGCTAACCCAACACAAATCTGGTGAAAAGGCCTTAAATTATTTATTAAAAAATAGGGGCTTAAGCCTTGATCAAATAAAAAAGTTTAAAATTGGCTTTTCCCCAGATTTTTCCAGCGCGCTAATTGAGTATTTGGAAAAAAAGAAAAAAATTAGTCAAAGCGACCTGGTTTTAGGCGGACTTGCTGTTAAAACTAGAAAAGGGGTTATAGATAGGTTTGGAGGTAGAATAATTTTTCCACTTTTTGACCACCGTGATAATCCCGTTGGTTTTTCAGGAAGAGTATTGCCTTGGGATAGGCGCGAAGCTGGAAAATATATAAATTCTCCCGAGACTCCCGCATATCACAAATCAAAAATTTTGTATGGGCTAAATATTTCCAAAAACGAAATCCGCGATAAAGGCTTTGCAATAATAGTTGAGGGTGAGCTTGACATGATTTCAACTTACTCCGCGGGTTTTAGAAATGTTGTTGCAATTAAAGGCTCCGCTTTAACAGAAGATCAAATAAGACTTTTGGGTAGGTTTTGTAAAAAAATGATTTTATGTTTAGATGCCGATTTTGCCGGAGATGAGGCTTCTAAAAGGGGAGCAATTCTTGCTTCAAATTTTGGATTTGATGTAAAAGTAGCTGAGATTAAAAATTATAAAGATCCGGATGAAATTGCAAGGAAAAATCCCAATGAGTTTAAAAAGATTTTGTCTAATTCAAAATCCATCTGGGATTTTTTGATTGACCAGGTTTTTGCCAAATTTAAAAATCTAAAGGGAGAAACGAAGGCCGTGATAAGCCGCGAAATTACGCCACTTTTAGCACTAATTGAAGACAAAATTGTTCAATCCCACTATATGGATTTGGTTGCAAGAAGATTATCTGTTTCAATTGAGGCGGTAGAACAGGAAGTCTTAAAAGAAAATAAAAATAAAAACAGTGAGAAGGTAGCGGCTATTGAAAGATTGGATGAGAAAAAAGACAGAAGACAGCTTTTAGAGGAGGCGGTTTTTGCAAATTTGATACTTTCAAAAGACGATTTATTTTTTGATCAGGAAATTAAACAATTGATTACTACACCGTTTGTTAAAAGAACCTACGATTTGATATGCCAAAAGATTAAAAAAGCCAATAAATTAGATATAAAAGAAATTTTAGAAATTCTTCCCGATGAATTTAAAAAAGGCTTTTCAGATATTATTCTCTCTGTTTCTGAAAAAGAGGATTTGAATATTTTAATCAAAGAGCTTAAAATACTTGATATTAGACAGTCGTTGGAAAAGTTGGCGGGGGAAATAAGAGAGCAAGAACAATCGGGAAACGATACAGAGGTATCGAGACTCCAAAATATTTTTACACAACTTGCTGAAAAACTCTCAAAACTTGAAGAGGAGAGTTAGTCTTTAAAATAAAAAAAAGCAATGATTAGAAAACAAGTTGTAGATATCATCAAAAAAGCTAGGGAGCAGGGATTTTTGACTCAGGATGAAATTTTAGAGATTTATCCCGATGCTGAAGATAGAATTGAGGAGCTTGATGATCTTTATGATAAATTAATTGGTGAAGGAATTGATGTTTTTGAGTCAGTTACAAGCGATGATGAGCTTACAATTGAAACTTCAAAAGAAAAACTTGATAAGGAAATTGAACTTCTAACAAGACTTGAGGGAATTGAATCAACCGATCCAGTCAGACAATATTTAAGAGAAATCGGGAGGGTAACACTTTTAAATGCCGAGGATGAAATTGAGTATGCCAAGAAGTATGAGAAAGGCGATAAGCGCTCCAAAGACAAGTTAACAGAAAGTAATTTAAGGTTAGTTGTTTCAATTGCCAAGAAATATATAGGTAGAGGCTTGTCTCTTTTGGATTTAATTCAGGAAGGGAATCAGGGATTGATCCGTGCTGTTGAAAAATACGATTGGAGAAAAGGTTTTAAATTCTCAACTTATGCCACTTGGTGGATAAGACAAGCCATAACCCGTGCCATAGCTGATCAGGCCAGAACCATTAGAATTCCGGTCCATATGGTTGAGACGATAAACAAGCTTTATAGAGTTAGTCGAAGGTTGATGCAGGAGCTTGGCAGGGAGCCAACTGCCGAGGAAATTGGCGAGCAGGTTGATCTTGATGCTGAGCGAGTCAGAGAGATATTCAAAATTGCTCAGGAAACAACATCTTTGGAAGCTCCTGTCGGGGAGGACCAGGAAAGTATTTTGGGAGATTTTATACCCGATGAAAACCAACTCTCTCCGGTTGATCAGGCAAGTAAACAACTTCTTAAAGATCACTTAGATGAAGTCCTAGGGACCTTAACGGAAAGGGAAGCAAAAGTATTAAAATTAAGGTTTGGTTTGGAAGGGACAAAACAAATGACCCTAGAAGAAGTTGGAAAAGTTTTTGGAGTTACCAGAGAAAGAATTAGACAAATCGAGGCCAAAGCGCTTCGCAAACTCAAACATCCATCAAGGCGTAAAAAATTACAGGACTATCTTGAATAAAATATCGGGGATGGTTAGTTCACTTTGGGGAAACTTTAAGTTTCTAATTTCACTTTCAAGTTTCTGCAATTCCTTTTCAGTTTCGGTTAAAACGATCTCCCTATTTAATTGTGAATCAATTCTTGGCTTAAGAATACTAAATCCTGCTTCACCGTTTCGTCTAAATGGAGACAACAGTATCCCAAGCAAAATAAGAAACACAAAAAGGCCGACAAAAGACGAGATTGTGATATAAAGAACTTTTCTTAACCTATCATTAGGTATAAGTTCTCTGACTTTTGCATCAATTACTAACCAGACTTCTTTAGCTTTTAATAAAAACTTATTTATTTTTTCTTTCATCTGATATTTTTTATAACTGTTTCTAACTCTTTAATAAAATTGTTAAGTCTTGATAAGTTTGAGATACTTTTTTGCAGAATTTCAACAACATTTTCATAAGATTTTCTTCTTTCCCAAGATTCTTCTGCATAAATCTTGGCTGTTGCATCCACTGCTTCTTTTTCAACTGCTTCTAAATTGGAAAGCTCTCTGTCTATATCGTCAAACCATCTTTTAAAAAGATTCTGGTCTGCCCGCTTAAGACCAACAAGAGTTTCAGACTCAGTTTTTAATTTTTTATAAATTTCCAAATGTTTATTTTTTAACAAAGTTATATCGCTATAGCTTAGATAGGCCAGAGTATATTTAATGGCGGGGTCGGTTTCTGTTTCGTATCGTGAGTCTTCCTCTTTCGATTTATTTAAAATATCTTCTAAGGTGTTATCTTTTGAATAACTATTTTCCCTGCTATCGTACCAAACAACTTCCTTGTCAAGCTGGGTGTAAATTGATTGTTTTTGGGCTTCACCCAGTCCCGCCGCTTCAACAGTTTTGGTTCGAAGAAGATTAAGGTAACTTTTGATAAATTCATTTCGAATGCCTACAAAATTAAGAAGTGATATGCGAAGCTCCTCTTTTAAAGAAAGCGTCTGATTTTTATTGTATGAATCTTTTTTTGAATTAAAATCAAAAAGAGCATTTTTATAATTGTCTGACTGAAAAATATAATCTGCTTTTGCTTTTGTGAAATTAAATTCCTGCGCATAAACTTGGCTAGCTGCAAACACAACCCAGGCTAGACATGGTATAAACAAGAGACTCACAAGTTTTTTAATTTTCATTTATATTTTATTATATCAAAAAGAAATTTCTTGATTGAGAATCGGGAGCGTTACATCATCAATTTTTAAATCTTTCTTAATGATGTCTGAGAGCGTTTTTCTCGCTTCGTCATCTCCGTGTGTTAAAAATACTTTTTTAACTCCTTTAATATTTTTAAGCCACTCTAAAAGTTGTTTCTGATCTGCATGTGAACTCATGGCTTGTGAATCATGAACCGATGCTGCCACTTCAACTCTTTGGTTATTTATAAATACTGTTCTTTTTCCATCCAAAAGTTCTCTTCCTAATGTCCCATCACCCTGATATCCAACAATCATAAGCCTTGTAGTTGACATTGGAAGATAATAGCTTGCATGTCCAACAATTCTACCACCAACCATCATTCCACTTCCTGCAATTATCACTTTAGCCTCAGTCCTGTCGTGTATTTTTTGACTGTCTTTCCAATTTTTAATTACCTCTAATCCTTCAAAGTCAAAAAGTTCTCCTCTTTTATAATCTTCTTCAATATGGTCATTAAATAATTTTGGATAATCAACATATATTCTTGTAGCCTTTTCCGCCATTGGGCTATCAAGTATGATTGGTGTAGTTTTTGATATTTTATTTTCTCTTTTCAAATGTCCAATTAAGTGCAGTAGTTCTTGGGCCCTATCAAGTGAAAAAGTGGGAATTAATAGAGTTCCTCCACTTTTTTCAACTTCGTTTATTTCATTTTTAATTGCTTCAAATATATTTTCATTAGGGTGAAGTCTATCTCCATATGTTGATTCTAATATAACTACATCACCATCTTTTAAAAATTCAGTTTTTTCTTCAAGTTGAGCCGGGTAGTTTCCAATGTCTCCACTGAATATAATTTTTCTAAAATTACCTTTGGAATTTTTATCGACAATTTCTACACTACTTGATCCTAAGATATGCCCCGCATCATATAATTTGATTAGAAAATCTCCTATATGAATTTCTTCATGATAATTTATGGTTATAAATTGCTTTGAGATATTGATAACATCAGAAAGCGAATATAAACTTTCTGTAGCATCTTCTTTTGCAATTTTAACAGTATCCATTAAGGTTAAGTCTGTTAAGTCCTTAGTGGGATGGGTCATGTAGATGTTACCTTTAAACCCCTTTTTAAATAAAATTGGAAGCCTACCGCAGTGATCTAAATGAGCATGGGTTAAAATTACTGCAGAAAGTTTAGAAGCATCATAGTCAAAAGGCTCGTGGTTATGCTTTTCAACCTCATGCGGGCCTTGAAACATACCAAGATCAATTAAAATTGCTGTGCCATTATCTGATTCTAAAGCATACGAAGAACCAGTAACTGTTCCAGAAGCTCCCAAAAATTTAATTTTCATACTAAAAAGTATACAGTTTAATCATTTATACTCAATCAATAGATAATCTTCGTTTTTAATAAAAAGGTCCAGCACATTTGGTTTTTCACTACCATTTAAGAAAAAATATAGTTTTCTATCTTTATTAGTACAAAACTTTTGGCCTGTTCCGGTTGTTAAACATTCTTTTGTTAACTTCATTGGGCTTGGAAGTGAGTCAAAAAATTCAGACCACTTTGTGTCTTCTTTTTTAACTATTATTACATTCGGGTTACCTTTTTCAATGTAAACAAATGGGTTTCTATTGTGATACTTGGAATCAGTAAAAATCCTTTTGGTCCCATTTGTAATTATTTCAAAACTAGCGTTAAATGGTTTAAATTCTTGATTCAATTTTTCTGTTTTTGGCATTTCTATCTCAGATTTTTCTTTTGGTTTTTGCAATAGAAATAAAGAAGCAATGATAACCAGAATAACTAAAATAATTACAATCTTTTTAGCCATTGTATAATCATAACATGAAATTAATTTGTGGTTTGGATGAGGTTGGAAGAGGAGCTCTTGCTGGGCCTATGCTAATGTGTGCAAGTGTCTATCAAGAAAATAAGTCACTTAAACAAAAATTAGGTAATCTTGTATTTAGAGATTCTAAAAAAATGACAAAACTTCAAAGAAACAAAATAGTTGATGAATTGAAAAACAATTTGGTTTATTTTGAAACATTAGAAATTTCAGTTGACGAAATAAACCAAAAGGGGATAGGTCTTTGTAATGCAGAAGGTTTTAGAAAACTAATTAAAAAAATTAAAGCAGATGAATATATAGTTGATGGAAATCTAAAAATAAACTTATCTAAGACGAATTCGGTTGTGAAAGCCGATAACTTATTCGAAACAGTTATGGCCTCAAGTATTATTGCAAAAGTAACTAGAGATATTTTGATGCATAATCTTCATCAAGACTTTCCTAACTATGACTTTTTAAATAATGTAGGCTATGGAACCAAAAAACATATTGAGGCAATTAAAAAATTTGGAATAACAAAACACCACAGGATAGATTTTGTCAAAAATATTATTGCCACTATCTAATTTTTAAATACCTGTCACAATACATGGATATGGGAAGATTTAATAGAGACAGCCGAAGTGGTAGACCATTTGACAGAAATCGTGGTGGATTTGGACGAAGTAGTGCTCCAAGGGAAATGTTTGATGCAATTTGTAGTAATTGTGGAAAGAGTTGTAAAGTCCCTTTTAACCCAACTTCAGGTAAACCTGTGTATTGTTCCGATTGTTTTGAAAAAATGGGTAATAAGAGTGGGAATAACAGAAGAGATGAAAGACCGCAAAAAGTTGATTACTCAAAGCAATTCAATGAATTAAGCTCAAAAATGGACAAAATCATTGAACTTTTGACACCTAAACAAGAAAAACTTGAAATGGAAACAGAATCACCAGTAGTTATAGAAGAAAAAGTAGTTAAAGCCCCAAAGGTAAAAAAGACAAAAGAAGTTGTTGAAGAATAATTCAAATTAGAAAGATTATCAAACTTTAAAATTTTAATTATATCCTGCTCCGCGAGTAGGATTCGAACCTACAACCTTCAAGTTAACAGCTTGTTGCTCTGCCGTTGAGCTATCGCGGATTATACATTAACGAACAAGGCTATTATATAGCACTTTTAAATTAAAATGTACTACAATTAGATACATAGATATCAATATTATGTAACAGTATTGACAAGTATACATATAAATAGTAATATAATTATGCACAAGTATTTTGAATGGGACGGGGGCAAAAATTTAAAAAATATTGAAAAGCATGATGTTGATTTTATAATTGCTCAACTAGCCTTTTTTGATAAAAAACGTATTTATGCTAGAGATAAAAGTCATAGTAAAACTGAAAAAAGATATTTTTGTTTTGGAAAAGTAAAATCAAGAATAATAACAGTACGATTTACGTACAGAGGAAAGAACATTAGAATAATTGGTGCAGGTTATTGGAAAAAAGGAAAGAAAGCTTATTATGAAAAAAATAAAATACACAGATGAACCAATTAAGTTTGAGATAATTGATGATATTTTTCCTCAACCTGAGGAGCTAGTTTTGCGTGAGAAAAAGAAGAGGGTGACAATAGAACTTTCTGATAAAAGTTTAAATTTTTTTAAAAGTTTTGCCAAAAAAGAAAATGCCTCATACCAAGGCATGATAAGGCGACTTTTGGACTTATATGTTGATAGACGTCAATTTATTGCTAAGCAAAATAAAATTAATTACCCCAAATTTGCCAGTGCCTAAAAACATTAAACAAGATATAATATTAGGGTGAAAAACATCATCAAGATCTTCGAAATTAGTAAACCACAGCACAAACTCATTCTAGTTGCTTGTGTTTTAATTATTATTCAGGCGGTTTTACAACAAGCAACGCCAGTTACTTTAAAATATGTGGTTGATGAGCTGTCTAATCAAATAGGGAATAAAACAGGTGATTATTCAAAATTATCTTTTCTTTTTGGCCTAATTTTAATAATTAATTTATCTGTCGTCATTTTTAATTCTGTTAATCAAAGATTGGGTGATTATATCTCATCTCGCTTGGGTAGATTCTTAACTGAAATCTTTTACAAGAAAATATTTACATTACCTCAAAATTTTTTTGATGGTGAGATTTCAGGAAAAATAGTAGCCCAGCTTATAAGGGGAATTAACTCAATTCGCGATTTTGTAAACGGTGCCACCAACTTTATAATGCCGGCTTTACTGCAAGCTATTTTTGGAATTGCAGTTTTATCTTATTTTGATTTAACAGTTGGCCTTTTGGCTTTTTCTGTCTTTCCTGTTTATATCTATATCACCAGTTATTCAACCAAAAGATGGGGGAAAATGCAGGAAGAAAAGAATGTTTTTGAAGATGGAATAAGGGGAAGAATACAAGAAGTAATTGGAAACATTAGACTTGTTAAAACATATAACACTCAAGGATCTGAATGGAATTTTTTGTCATCAACTTATGAAAAAATAAATAAAATCTATGACAAACAATCAAATGGCTACCACATCTTAAATTTTATCAGGGAATTTGGATTGGAAGTAGTTTTAGTTATTATTCTTTATCTTATTTTCAAACGCACATTTTTTGGAGATTTAACTCTTGGTGAAATGGTTTTAATAATACAGCTTCTAAATCAACTCAGATGGCCACTATTTGCCATGAGTTATATATTAGAACAAGTTCAAAGGGCTGAGGCTGATAGTAAAACTTATTTTGAAATACTTTCTTTAAAATCAACGGAAAAATTTAACACAGTTAAGGACTTTAATAAACTAAAAATATTAAATAAACCAACAATTTCATTTGAAAATGTGAGCTTTAAATATGAAGAAGGTGGAGATGTTCTAACAAATATTAGCCTTGATTTAAAACATAACGAAACAGTAGCATTAGTTGGCCACTCGGGTGCAGGAAAAACAACTTTGATTAATTTAATACTTAAATTATATGATCCAACTGGAGGAAAAATATTACTATCTGGGAAGAATTATTCAAAATTAAACCATTCTTTTATTAGAAATCATATAGCTTTGGTTTTTCAAGACACTGAACTCTTTTCAGCTTCTATTAAGGAAAATGTCTCATATGGACATGATAATAAGTCAGATGACCAAATAATTTCGGCATTAAAACAGGCAAATGCCTGGGACTTTGTCTCAAAATATAAAAATGGACTAGATGAACAAATAGGGGAAAGGGGAGTAAAACTTTCAGGAGGACAAAAACAAAGACTTCAAATAGCAAGAGCCATACTACAAAACAAACCAATACTAATTTTGGATGAGGCTACAAGCTCACTTGATTCAAGGTCAGAACATTTAGTCCAAGATGCCTTAGAAAAATTATTTAAAAACAGACTAACAATAGTAATTGCGCATAGATTTTCAACAATTCAAAATGCAGATAGAGTAATAGTTTTGGATCAAGGAAAAATAGTTGACGATGACAAACCACAAACTTTGGCTAAAAAGAAAGGTCTATATAGTGAGCTTCTAAAATATCAAATAGAAGGAAACAAAAAACTACTTTCTAAATATGAATTGAGGTGATAAAATATAAATATGACTGTTGAGGTATCAAAAGAAGAAGAACCAAAAGGAGGCTTCGTTTGGACCACTGTTTTTGAAATTAGCCCAGATGCATTTTTAGAAGTTCAAAGAATTCTTGATATGTTGAGATCTGAAAAAAAGACTCCAACCGATCCAGAGATAGCCAAAGATGAAGCTGACGATTTGTATAGTTAAATATGAAAAAATTAAAAAGGGTACCAAAGTTTAAATCAGAAAAAGAAGAGAGTTTATTTTGGCAAAACGCTAATTCTTTTGAATATTTAGACTGGGATAAAGCTGAAAAGTGGGTGTTTCCAAATTTAAAACTCACATCAACGCCTATAACAATTAGAGTCCCTGAAAACTTTGATTAAACAGTTCATATATTCAGGTTTAGAAGAATAGTGTATATTTAATAATAGGAATGGGGGTGATTTAATTTATGAAATCTATTCATTATGTTGCATATACTCTTCTATGGGTGGGAGGTCTTAATTGGGGATTAGTAGGCTTGTTTAATTTTGACCTTGTGCAAGCTTTATTGGGTGGAATGCCAGCTCTTGCAAATTTGGTATATGTTTTAGTTGGTGTTTCTGCTGTTTATTCAGCAATGACCCACATGGGAGAATGCAAGGTTTGTAGTAAAAAATAAGGTTAACATCGTACATCTGCACCGCAATGTTGACAGTTGGAAATAAGTTGCCCAAGTGGGCGAGTGTTTTTTCTGTTACAAGACGGACAGTTAAAATCAAGTGAACCAAATCTATCAAAATCGAAACTTCTTTGTTCTCTAATTCCGTTGCTGCAGCCTAAAATTTCTTTAACTTGTTGGGATAAAACCTGATATTTTATTTCAGAAGAGTCATAACCAACAACCATTGTTTGGTTATTGTATTTAGCCTCTCGTTTGTTTACAGCATTTTGCATGTCAAGAATTGATTTTCCAATATTGAATGCAAGTTTTTTTATAGTTTGTTCGCTCCTATCATTAATCTCTTCATTTAAAAATAATTCTAAATCAGAAAGTACTTGTTTGATTTCTAAATCCTCTTCACCGGTAAGTTCAATATATGTATCTCTGTTTTGAATTTCATGCCTGAGTTTATTTAGTTCATGCCCCGATGCTTTTTCTATTAAATCAAGCGCCTCTATAAACCCATCATTCACAACAGCAACACTGATTGGATTTCTAACTACATTTTTAATACGATTTATCAAACTTAAATTCACACCATCTAATCCAACAAGTTTTTCGCTAGCAACAATATCAATATCTGAGCGTAAAGTTAATGCTTTTAAATCTCCATCTAATCCAACCCAATAAACATGTGTTTGATTGTCCGGATGCGCTCCAGTTGGAAGTCCTGTCCAACCTTCAGGACTGTTCAAAATTATTATAGTGTTTGGTTCTGAATTTATAATCATTTCAGTCGCAATTTTTACTCCCTCTAATAATGCTCCTTCTCTTTCATTTGCCTGTGTGATGTTTTCTAACGGCTGATCGTATTTAGTTGAGTAAACATATCTTTCACCTGTTTCATTTTTTCTAATTTCTAGTTCAAATGGAAAGATGTCTCTTCGTGATAAAAATTCGTGGTAAAAGCCCCTAACATCAGACATAGTTTTTTCTATCAATATTTTTTTCGATTCTTGATCATTTGGATCAAAATCCCTAATCCATTGATCAATTTGGTTTGTCATATTGAAACCAGAGCCTTGTAGTAAATATACTTTTTCGTAGCCTATGAATAATCTTTGGAATAAATCATGTGCAGTTTCGAAATTTAAATCTAATGCAGTTCTTTCCATTCTTGCTCGAGATTCTAACAATGCAACTTGCATTGGTTACTTATGATTGCTAGTTTTCCGGCTTATCCTTCGGTTAACTCAGGATTCACGGTTGCGGCACAGCTAGGGGATTACACCCTTATTCCTTTGGTTCACTAAAAACAAATAAACCACCACGCATTAAAAGGCGTGGAAACACAATCAACAATAACAATATATGTTATGTTATTATTAATGTAAAGTAGAAATGAGAAGTAGGGGGTGATTTATTTTGGCAAAAAAACAGCTTAAAAATTATTCAGATTATTTGATAAAAGGAGCTGTTGCAGGAGTTGTTTTGGCCATGATTGGTTATCTTGGCTTTGATTTGTGGCTTGCATCAACTCAGTGGCTTCTCGTATCAGCAGTATTGGCTTTATTTGCGGTCTATCTGAAACTGAAATAATACCTTTCGGAAATAATGCGTTAAATATGCGGAAAAAGAAGGAAACGCAAAATTGTCCTATATGTGGGAATGAAATTGGAGTTGTTGCAGGTAGTAAAGAAGCAATTTGTACTAATTGTGGCTTCAAAGATCCATGTTGTGAATGATTTTCTTGACAACTTTACTGTCTTGGCGTATCCTGCCAGTAAATGAACCTTTCTAAAAGAGAAGTAACGGTAGGTTTTGTAGTAGTTGTTTTGGTTGTCTTTGGGCTTCTATATTTTTTTAGCTTTAGAAAAAAAGACGATATTTCGCCAACGCCGCCTCCGCCCTCAATAGAATATAAGCAGGATTTTGAAAGAGAATTTAAGTACGATATTCCTGAAAATACGGCCTATATTGAACTTAAAAGTGTAACCGGAGGAGACGAAAGGGGACTTGCAACAAAAAATGAAATCTTAGTGGATACTAAAGACCCCGAGGAAGGTTACTTTTACCAAGCCTGGCTTGAGAAGGATGGTGATTTTATTTCACTCGGAAAATTACAAATAGCTAAAGGCGGTTTTATCTTAAGTTTTGATTCTACAAAATATCCTGAATACAAAAAAGTGGTCATAAGTAAAGAAAAAGTACTTGATAAAAACTTGGAAACCAAAATCCTTGAAGGATCATTCTAAAGAGGGTATATTTAAATTAGACAAATGAAGAAATTTATCCTCATTTTGGTTTTGACTGTTTTATTTCTTTCTTTCCTTGCATTTTTCATAAATGTATTTATAAAGCTCAAAAGTTATAGAAATGAAAAAGTTGAGAAATCGCAAGAAAAGGTGAGTGTAGAAGCGACGGAGAACGAATCTCCATCAAAATATCTTGATTATTCAAAAGAAGAATATGACAAGGCCTTAGCGGACAAGCGCGTTTTGGTCATATTTTTTATCGCAAACTGGTGTCCTGAATGTTTAAATCAGGACAGGCTTTTCAGAAATGTTTTGGAGGATCTTACAAAAGAGGGAGTTGTTGGATTAAGGTCTCATATTCTTGATTCCGAAACCACAACAGAAACAGATGCTCTGGCCAAAAAATTTAACATTGCAAAGGAGAATTCAATTGTAATTTTAGACAAAAATGGAGTGATAGCCTTTAAACACACAGGAAATTTAAAAGAGGAGGATTTAAAAACAAAAATTTTGGAGGTGGTAAATAAATGAATGTAGCAATTTATTCAACAACAAGTTGTCCTTACTGCAGAATGCTAAAGGATTATCTTTCAGCAAAGGGTGTCAGTTTTGTTGAAAAATTAGTCGATCAAGATGAAAAAGCGAGGGAAGAAATGTCTAATATTTCAGGAGGGTTTTTGGGTGTTCCTTTTACTGTAATTACCAAAGATGACGGAACAAAAGAAACTATTGTTGGTTTTGACAAGGGAAAGCTTGATAATTTGATAATGTAGATAATTAAAAATATGATTTTTTTGAATTTTAAAACTTACGAAAGTGGGACAGGTAAGAATGCTGTTTTGATGGCAAACAAAGTTCAAGATGTCTCCAAAGAAACTGGTGTAAAAATAATACCAGTTGTTCAACCTTCTGATATTAAGGAAATTGTAAGCACAACTTCAATTGAAATTTGGGCACAAAAGATAGACCCTGTTACATATGGGGCGCATACAGGTAGCATTTTAGCTGAAGGCGTTTTTGAGGATGGCGCAGTTGGTACAGTTCTAAATCATTCAGAAAATAGATTTGTTGACTTTGAAACGTTATCAAAAGCACATTTAAGAGCAAAAGAAGTTGGTTTAAAAACATTAATTTTCACTAAAGACATAGAAGAAATGGAAAAAGCGCTTGAAATTAAACCAGATTTTGTTTCCTACGAACCACCTGCCTTAATAGGAAGTAAAGATGTTTCAGTTGCAACAAGCCAGCCTGAAATAATATCAAAAGCGGTTTTAATATCCAAAAATTCAGGTGTGCCGCTTATCGTTGGAGCTGGGATTCATTCGCAAAAGGATATTAGTATAAGTTTGAGCCTGGGTGCAACGGGTGTCGCTGTTGCAAGTGATGTGATGTTAAGTAGCGATCCTAAAAGAGAACTGTTAGAATTGGTAGAAGGATTTAAATAATGAAGATATTTATCGGTAGCGATCATAGGGGATATGAGTTAAAAGAAAAAATAGCCACATGGTTGTTTGACATGAATTATGATTTTGAGGATTTAGGTGCTTTGCATTTTGACCCCGATGATGATTATTCAAAATACGCAGAAATGGTTTCCTCAATGGTTGCTAAAAGACCCCATAGCAGAGGGGTACTACTTTGTGGAAGTGGAGTAGGAGTTGAGGTTGTTGCAAATAAATTTGATGGTATTAGAGCTGCAATTGGAAAGTCAGTATTACAAGTAAAAGCAGGAAGAAGAGATGATGATATGAACATATTAGTTATTGCATCAGATTACACAACGGAAAAAGAAGCCAAAGGAATGTTAATTGCTTTTTTAGAAACAAAATATGAAGAAAATGCTAGGCATGAAAGAAGACTTGATGAAATTGAAAAGCTGGAAGCAAATAATTAAGTGGTGAGTCTAAATAATCATCTAAATTAAGCCATGATCCTGCCAAGTGTGTTTACAATCAGGATTGCCACCAGAAATTTCAAAGCTCTTTACACGAGATTTAATAACAACCCCGAATATTTTAAAATATTCTATAGTCTGCTTACCTGTTGCCCCACAGTTTTTTTTACAAAAAAATGAATCATCTTCACATTTCTCCCCCCTTATTAACCATGAAAGACCCGATTTTTCTTTATCCATACCTGCATTCTAGCCAGTGTGTGTGTGATTGTCAACTTCAAGTAAATAATGTGACTTGACAAAATAATGTAGATATACCATAATAATGTAATGCAACAAATAGTTTCAATTACAAGTCAGGGGCAAATTTCAATTCCTAGGCTTATGCTTCAGGATTTAGGTGTTCATGGTGCCACCAAGGCTATTGCTCAAAAAGTAGGGAACACAATAATTGTTTCTCCAAAACAAGATTTTTGGTCTCTGGCAGGATCACTTAAATCCGATACTGTGTTATCTGATAAACAGCTTCGTAAGGCTCGTGATAGTTTTTCTAAAAATTGGGCTAGAAATGATTAATATAATAGACACAAATATAATACTTAGGTATCTGGTTGGAGATAGTGAAATACTTTATAAAAAATCTGTTGATATATTCAAAAAAGCTGAAGCGGGTGAGTTAAAGTTACTAATCAAAGTGGTTGTTGTGGCGGAAACATGTTTTGTACTAGAATCGTTTTATAAAAAATCTCTTAATGAAATTGCGTCATGTATGGAAGTTCTATTATCCCAAAAATGGCTAATAGTGGAGGACAGAAAAGGGCTTTTGGGAATGTGGACTAATTACAGAAATAAATTACATTTTGTAGATAGCTATCTGCTTTCTTCAGCCAATGCTAACAAATATAAAGTTTTAAGTTTTGACAAAGAAATAAAGGAATTAGAAGCTAATAATTAAAGTCTTTCTCTTTCTCCGTACACATGTTTACCTATTAATGCCCTACCAAGTTCTTTTATTTTTTCCAATTCTTCTTCACCAATACCTCCCCATCTATTACTGGTTTCTTCGGCCTCTAAACCCATCAATAACACTTCTGCTCCAACAACACTTACGATTTCATCGGGAATATCCAAAGTTAAATTTGGTTTACCATCTCTCACAATTGTAATTGTAGCCATACAGCGTATTCTAGCCAGTGTGTGTGTGTGATTGTCAACTTAGTAAGAATAAACTATGATTAAATGTAATGAAACTACTTTCTTCACTCACAAAAAAAGACTTAAAAGGAAAAAGAATAATTGTTAGGGGGGATTTAGATGTTAGTGATCTATCAGAAAAAGACATTAGACTTCAAAGATTAGTTCCTACACTTAAA
Organism: Candidatus Microgenomatus sp.; assembly: GCA_020724585.1. Lineage (GTDB taxonomy): Bacteria > Patescibacteriota > Microgenomatia > UBA8517 > UBA8517 > DYGS01. The sequence continues at coordinate 25,318 of DYGS01000001.1, read as the reverse complement.
TTTTTAATTGAAAATAATTCAAAAATAATACTAATAGGGCATAGGGGTAGGCCCAATGGAGTTAAAGATGAAAGTTTAAGTCTAAAACCTATTGAAAAAGTTCTTCAAGAAATGTTGGGAAGGTCAGATTTTGAAGTATTAGAAAACTTGAGATTTGACCCAAGAGAATCCCTCGACCCCGCTCAGGACAAAGGAGCTATGGAATTTGCCAAAGAGTTGGCAAGTAAGGCAGATATTTATGTAAATGAAGCATTTAGTGTCTGTCATAGAAGCCATGCTTCAATTGTGGGGATACCAAAATATTTGCCTTCTTATGCAGGTCTAAATTTAGAGAACGAGATCAATAATTTAGACAAAATTAAAAATGAACCAGAAAGACCACTTGTTGTGTTGATAAGTGGAGTTAAAGAAGACAAACTAAAAATGGTTGAGCCATTATCAAAACTTGCAGATAAAGTATTAGTTGGAGGCAAACTTCCTGATTTAATGGGTGACAAAGGACTTAAAAGTGTTAGAAATCAAACGGGAAAAATAATAATAGCGAATCTTATACAAGACAAAGAGGATATAACATTAAATACAATTGAAGTTTTTACCCAAGAAATTTTAAAAGCAAAAACAATTGTTTTGGCAGGAGTTTTAGGTAAATTTGAAGATGAAGGCCATAGTCAAGGAACAAGAAAAGTTTTTCAGGCTGTAGCCAGTTCAAAAGCTTTTAAAGTAGTGGGGGGTGGAGATAGTTTAGCTGCTATTAATAAATATAGTTTGGCAGACAAGTTTGATTGGGTATCCGTAGGCGGTGGTGCAATGATTGAATATTTAGTTAATGATAATCTTGTGGGTATTGAAGCACTAACAGTTTAAGATTAAGTACAAGTTTAAGATATGTTATATTTTGAAAAACTTATTGTTTGGCAGAAAGCCATGAAGTTAGCTACAGTATTAGTAAAGATAGCTAACGAATTACCTCAAAGTCTTTCCAAAGTGAGTCTTTAATATTCTTAAACTTAATCTTATACTTTAACTAAATACTGCTCACATGGTAAAAGTTGGAATCAATGGTTTTGGAAGAATAGGAAGATTAGCCTTCAGGATTGCTGTATCCAAGCACCTAGATGAAATTAAGATTGGTGCAATTAATACTTCAGGATCAATGGATGTTCATGGTTGGGGGCATTTGGTTAACTACGACACTATGTATCGGGAATACCAGTACAAAGTACAGAGTACAGAGTACTTAGAAAAAAACGAAGATACAAAAATAGGAAGTTTGTTAATTCCAGAACGCAATGTAGATGTTCCAGTTTTAGCCCAAAAAGATCCAAGTTTAATCCCATGGAGCAAATATGGAGTTGATGTGGTTATTGAATCAACTGGAAGATTTACCTCAGAAGAGGATGCAAAAAAACATGCTGTTGGTGGAGCTAAGAGGGTAATTATTTCAGCTCCCAGTAAAGGTGGTAATGTTGGCACTTATGTCTTAGGTGTAAACGAGAATCCTTCGACAGGCTCAGGACTGCGAGACGCAACAGTAATTTCAAATGCATCATGTACTACAAACTGCGTGGCTCCTGTTGCAGCAGTTATGCAAGCTAAATTTGGTATAGAAAAAGCCATGATGACAACAATTCATAGTTATACTGATGACCAAAATTTGCAAGATGGATCACATAAAGATCTTCGCCGAGCCCGAGCTGCAGCGGTGAATATAGTTCCAACAACAACAGGAGCGGCCATTGCCGTAACTGAAACAATACCTGATTTAAAAGGCCTCTTTGATGGTATGAGTTTAAGAGTGCCTGTTGCAACAGGATCAATTACTGACTTTACATTTCTCTTGAAAAAAGAAGTAAGCGTAGAAGAAGTTAATAATGCCTTTAAAGAAGCAGTAGAAAATCCCATTTATAAGGGAATATTAGCAGTTTCTGAGGGATTTTTGGTATCAAGTGATATAGTAGGAAGAAGTGAGTCCGCAATTGTTGATTTGCCATTAACGCAAGTCGTTGCGGGAAATATGGTTAAGGTTTTTGCTTGGTATGACAACGAGTGGGGATATGCAAATAGACTAGTAGAACAAGTAATTAGAGTGGGTAGAAACTTGGAAGGCAGTCATGTGCCATCTGATCCAATTACGCTTTTACACAAAGTTTCTTGAGAAATATTAATTTTTATTGGTTAAATAAATTATGGAAGAATCAAAAAAATACGCAAATAATAGCGGTAAGGCAATTAAAAATATTGCCTTTTTTGGAGACGCAGATATTGCTGAAAGCGATGAAGTTTATACACAAGCCTTTAAAGTTGCAGAAATTTTAGCAAAAGAAGGTTATGTCGTAGTTGATGGCGGTGGACCGGGTGTAATGGAAGCTGCAACAAATGGGGCTAGAAGTGGCGGAGGGAAAACCATAACGATTACTTTCGATCCGCAAAACGCACCTGGCTTTGAGGGAAAATATGTTGGTAATGTTCCCGACGAGGAAGTGGTGACGACAAATTACATCGAAAGAATGTTTAAACTTATGGAATATGGTGACTTATTTATCATGTTTAAAGGAGGAACTGGAACAATATCAGAATTTGGAACTGCTTGGGTTTTGGCAAAACTATATTATGGGCACCACAAACCATTTATCCTTTTTGGTAGTTATTGGGCAGAAATAATTGATGTTTTTAGAAAGAATATGAACATAGACAATAAGGAACTTTCAGTTTTTGAAATTGCAAATAGAGTAGATGATGTCCTTCCTATTATAAAAAAATTTGAAAATCAGATTGTGGAAAGAAACCATAATGTTGATGGTCAAATGGATAAGTACGACGCGGCATTCACAAAATGAAGTATACAACAGAAGAATTACAAGAAATATCAAAGGAAGTTAGAAAAGATATCATTGAAATGATTTTAAAAGCAGGTTATGGGCACCCTGCGGGTTCACTTGGTATGGTTGATGTTTTAGTAACACTTTACTATGTGATTTTACTTCATGACCCTAAAAAACCTGACTGGGAAGATAGAGACAGGTTAGTATTGTCAAATGGTCATATTTGTCCCGCAAGATATGCAGTTATGGCCCATAGAGGTTATTTTGAGCACAAAGAGCTTTTTAAAATTGGTAAATTTGGAAGTATTTTACAGGGACATCCTGATAAGAGATTTTTAAAAAGTCTTGAAACAACATCAGGCCCGCTTGGGTCGGGATTATCACAGGCTTGCGGGGTTGCATATGGGGCAAGGATGGATAAAAAAAGATTTAGAACATTCGTTATTTGTTCCGATGGGGAACATAATGAGGGAAACCATTGGGAAGCTGTTATGTTTGCAGGTAAAAACAATCTCTCAAATTTAACCTTGATTGTTGATAGAAATAATATTCAAATTGATGGGCATACAGAAGATATTATGCCGCTCGAGCCCTTGTTGGATAAGTATAAGTCATTTGGCTGGTCAGTGATTGATATAGACGGACATAATTTTGATGAAATTGTTTCAGCCTGCAGTAAAGCCAGAAGCATATTTGAAAATCCGACTGTAATAATTGCTCATACTATCCCGGGAATGGGAGTTGATTTCATGGAAAATAATCCCAATTGGCATGCTAAAGCGCCAAATGACATTGAAGCCAAAAAAGCAATTATGGAAATTAGAACAATGGGAGGAAAGGTAACCCCTTACGGGGAGTGACAAATTACAAATGCTAAATGCTAAATTAAATCTAAATCCTGACATATTTACTAAAAAGATTGAAATGAAACTCATGCGGGATGGTTTTGGACATGGGTTATTGGAGGCAGGTGAACAAGATGAAAGAATAGTTGCATTAACTGCAGATTTAAAAGAATCTACAAAAGTTAACTACTTTGCAGATAAATTTCCTGAAAGATTTATTGAAGTTGGAGTTGCAGAACAAAACCTAGTTACAATTGCTTCAGGCCTTGCAAATTTCGGCAAGATTCCGTTTGCAACATCCTATGCGATATTTTCTCCAGGCAGGAATTGGGAACAAATTAGAACAACAATTGGAATCGATGGTTATCCTGTAAAAATAATTGGGGCACAAAGCGGACTTAATATTGGTCATTACGGCGTAACACATCAGGGTTTAGAAGATATTGCTCTTGCCCAAGTTATACCAAGTATGAATGTAGTTGCTCCAAGTGATTACAATGAAGCAAAAAAGGCAACGCTAGAAATGGCCAAAATTGATAAGCCCTTCTACATGAGACTTCCAAGAATTGAAAGTCCTGTTTATACGACTGAAAAATCGCCATTTAAAATCGGGAAAGCAAATATTTTAACTGAAAGTAAAAAGCCCGAGGTGGCAATTATTGCCTATGGATTAATGGTTTATCAGGCACTGTTAGCTTATAAAGAGCTTGAAAAAAATGGAATAGAAACGATAGTTATTAATATGCACACAATAAAGCCCCTCGATGAAGAAGTGGTTATCAGATATGCGAAACTTACTAATGCCATTATGACAATTGAGGAACATCAAGTAATAGGAGGACTAGGATCAGTTGTATCCCAAACACTTTCTAAAAATTTTCCTGTGCATATGGAGATGCTTGGGGTCCAAGACAGATTTGGCCAATCAGGAAAACCAGATGAGCTTTTTAAAGAATATGGTTTAGCAAAAGAAGATATTATTAAATCCATTAAAAAGTTAATTGCCAAAAAGAACGCATGAGTGTAATCTTATAATGTATGAAAGATACTGTCCGAAAACTATTAGTACATTACAAGGGAATTTTGGCTGCAGATGAGTCAACGCCATCTATTACCAAAAGATTTTCTGATCTTGGTTTAGTTTCTACTCCTGAATTGAATAAAGAATACAGAGAAATGTTGTTTACGACCCCGGATATTGAAAAATATATAAGTGGAGTAATTTTGTTTGACGAAACCCTCCGACAAAAAGCTCAGGGCGAGCCATTTGCCGAAATTTTAAAAAATAAAGGTATTGTTGTTGGCATTAAAGTCGATCAGGGACTGGAAAGTTTTAAAGATACTGATCAAAAAACTACAAAAGGAATTAATGGTTTAAAAGAAAGACTTGAAGAATACAAAAAACTAGGAGCAGAATTTACCAAATGGAGGGGAGTAATAAATATTTCTGATTTATATCCAACAGATGAATTTTTAGACGACACTTTAGGTAAAATGGCTGATTATGCAAAAATTGTACAAGACTTAGAAATGCTGCCAATTGTCGAGCCGGAAGTTTTGTATGATGGAAAACATACAAATACAAGATGTGAAGAAGTCACAACAAAGGTACTTAAAAAATTATTTGAAATATTGAAACAAAAAAATGTTGATGTAACCAACTTGATACTTAAAGCAAGCATGGTCTTACCTGGAAAAGACAGCGGTGTTTCCGTTATGCCCTTAGAAGTTTCAAATTCAACGCTTCGATCCTTTCAAAATTCAGTACCCCAAGAAGTTTTTGGAATTGTATTTCTTTCAGGAGGGCAGGCTCCCGATCAGGCAATATTTAACTTAAATGAGATTGTTAAATTAAACAAAGAAAAACATTTTGGTCCATGGGATTTATCATTTTCTTTCAGTAGGGCGCTTCAGCAAGATGCTATGAGTATTTGGTCAGGAAAAAAAGAAAATGTAATAATTGCTCAAGAAAAGTTTTTAGAAGTACTTAAAAAAACATCACTAGCTAGGGAAGGAGAGTTGTAATGGCCATGAACTTAGACTTACTATCCATTGGGGATTGCAATATGGATGCTTTTATTAATCCATCTGAATCCGAGTCACTTTGCAACATTAACACAAAAGAGTGTTTAATTGCCTTTTCATATGCCGACAAAATTCCCGTTAAAAGTCTAGATTTTTCGGTTGGCGGAAATGCAGCCAATAACGCGGTTGGCGCATCAAGATTGGGGATAAAATGTGGTTTAGTGTTGACGCTTGGGGATGATAGCATTGGAAATCAGATAGTTGAGTCTTTGAAAAAGGAGGAGGTCGATTTAACTTATGTTATTCAACAGCCCGCAACAAACTCGAATTTTAATGTAGTTTTAACTTATTCAGGTGAAAGAACAATTTTTACCTATCATGCCCCCAGAAGTTATGAATTTCCAGTTCAACTTCCTAGAGTGTCGTATGTCTATTTGACTTCAATGGGAGAATCTTATATGCCGTTTTATAATCATATGGTTGAATGGCTCCTTAAAAATCCAGAAATCAAACTTGTTTTTAATCCAGGCAGTTGGCAATTAAAAGAAAAATCTGAAACTGTTGATAAAGTAATGAAGCTTGCGCATACTATTTTTGTTAATAAACAGGAGGCAGAAAAATTAACAGGTTTTGCTGCTAAAGACTTTGTTAGCCGTGAGCTATTGCTGGCCCTTTCTGCTTTGGGGCCCAAAGTTTCAGTAATTACCGATGGTGGAGTTGGAGCTTATGCTTTTGATGGGGCCAATTTTTTTCATTGCCCACCTTTGCCTGTTGATGCTTTTGAAAGAACGGGGGCGGGAGACGCTTTTGGGTCCGGCTTTTTGTCTGCACAAATCAAAGGCAAGTCTCTTGACGAGTGTTTAGTGTGGGGAAGTGTTAACTCCGCATCAGTTATAGGTTATACGGGGGCGCAAAGAGGACTTCTTAAGGAAAACGATATTGATATTTGGGTTGAAAGATTTAAATCCTCTGGTGTAAAAGTGGATGAGATGTAATATAGTCATTTTGTTTTGTGCTTGTTATAAATTATGATAACCTTAATCAAATGAAAGTTTTTGTATCAAGACAAATTCCCACGACTCATTTAAAAGACCTAGATGATAAAGGTTTTGATGTTAAAGTATCAGAATTTAATAGACCTTTAACATCCGATGAGTTTTTAGAGGGAAGTAAAGATAGTTCCTACATTCTATCTCTTTTAACTGACAAAATTGATGGAGAGGTAATGGATGCTATTGGCCCCCAACTTAAATTAATTAGTAACTATGCAGTTGGTTTTGATAATATCAACATCAAAGATGCAACTGAGAGGGGAATAGTAGTTTGTAATACTCCATGCGAAGAAGTTGATGAAGCAGTTGCCGAACACACTTGGGCCCTTGCCTTGAGCCTTTGCCGAAGGGTAGTTGAGGCAGATGAAGCCACCAAAAGAGGAGCATATAAAGGCTGGGAGCCTGATATATTTTTAGGCACATCACTTAGAGGTAAAACCTTGGGAATAGTTGGTCTTGGAGGAATTGGAACAATGGTTGCTAAAAGAGCTGGAGGCTATGGTATGAATGTTATTTATAATAAAAGAACAAGAGATGAAAAAGTGGAACAAGAATTAGGTGTTAGATATGAGGAATTAGAAAAACTTTTACAAACATCAGACATAGTTACCCTTCATGTGCCGTTAACAGATGAAACAAGGCACATGATGAATGCTATAGCATTCTCAAAAATGAAAAAGGGAAGCTATTTAATTAATACAGCAAGAGGGCCTGTTGTTAATGAGCATGACCTTGTTGAAGCTCTAAGAAGTGGACATTTATCAGGAGCTGCACTTGATGTATATGATAATGAGCCAAACATTGATCCAGAACTAATAGGAATGGAAAATGTAATATTAACACCACACATAGCCTCAGCAACAGTTGAAGCTAGAGAAAAAATGGGAGAATTGGCAGTTTCTGCCATCTTAAAAGTAAATTCTTCTGAAATGCCCCCCAATATAGTTAACAAGGAAGTTTGGGAAAAGAGAAGAAAGTAATTTATTCTTCTTGTTAAATTTTATTTAGAGCCTCAATTTTATCCTGCGGGAGACTGTTACCAAGTTTTGCAATAAACGCCTCAAGTACTGTTTTTGCAGATTTATCAAAAGCTTCGTTAATATCGTAACCTTCATTTTTTAATAAAGTAGAGGCTTCAGACATAAATTTGTCAAAATCATCTTGTGTAACTGGTTTAATTTTGGATAGATTTTCCAAATTTGTTTTTTGGTTAGGATCACTAGCAAGATTAGAAGTTAAATCATAAAAAACGCCCTCAAGTAGATCCGATTTTATTTTTGTCATGTCCTCTTGAGATAAACCTAAAAGTTCTGAAAATTGATTTATTTTATTTAAAAAAGTTGTAAATGTAGTCATTGTTTTGCCTGTACCTCTGCTTTTGGAAAGCTTTTTTCATGCCATGCTTTAAATAATTCAACTGTTCCTGCTTTTGAAATAACCGACACGACACCAAACATAACAGTACCTAACATCTTTGAAACAGGCTCATTAGCAGGAAAATTTGGTGAGTTTAAGGCATATATATAAAAATCTGGTAGAACCGAAACCGCGCCCATAAATGATGCCTGAAGAAAATCAAGTTTGTTTGGAAATTTATTAACTGTTTCAAAGGCTTTGTTTTTAAAGTCTACTGCAACTTGTTTGGCGGTTTCAAGAATTTTATCAACAGAAACAACTTCTTTTTGGGGTTTTTGGCCGGTTGATTCGCGAAAGTCACTAAGTGCTTCGCTTATTAAATCTTGATTAACGTTACTTACTTCCTCCGCCATATTAACTACGAGTTTAGTGTGTGTGTGTGTGAATGTCAAGAATTAAATGGTAGAATTAATTTAAGGGGTTTGGCATAAGTTATCTTGACAATTTGTATAGATGTAGTATATACTGATTATGAATAATATTATTATTCTTGAACCAATTGTTTTTGATTGGGATAAAGGAAATAAAGATAAAAATTTTAAAAAGCACGGAATTTCAAATGAAGAAGCAGAAAGTGTTTTTTTAGATAATGAGTCGCTCTTGGCTGAAGATTTGGAGCATTCTAAATTTGAAGATAGATTCCAGATCATTGGTAAGTCAGCACACAGTGACCTGATCAGTATCTTTTTTACAATTAGAAATGAAAAAATTAGAATAATATCTGCGAGAAGAATGAACAAGAAAGAGAGGAAGATCTATGAAAGTAAAAAAACTTAAACAAATTCCTAATTTTAAAACAGAGGATGAAGAAAGAGATTTTTGGGATAAAGCAGATTCTACAGATTATTTTGATTGGAGTAAAGCTAAACATGCTATATTTCCCAATTTACAGTTGACAAAAAAGCCAATCTCTTTAAGAATCACCGAGAGTTTATTGACAAGAGTAAAGATGATGGCTAACAAAAAAGATATGCCATATCAAACTTTAATGAAACAATATATTTCTAAAGGACTTCAAGATGATTTTGCAATGTAATTCTAATTTGCCTTATTTGCTTCTTTGTACTGAAGTTTTGTGTGTGAATGTCAAGAATTAAATGGTAGAATTTTAGCATGGGAGTTTTTGAAAAAAATGAGATTAGGGATTTGAAGCCTGAAAATAAGAAGGCTAGGGAAAATCTATCTCGAGAAAAGCAAATTATTAAACCGTGGGGAGTTTATGAGAGACTTTTTGTTTTAGTAATGCTTTTATTAACAGTTGGAACCTCAACAATCTTAGCTCTATCTGCTCGCAACTTCAAACTTCCAAATTTGCCAAAAATTTCGATTCCTGATTTTTCAAAGCTAAACCCTTTTGAGGAAGATGTAATTGTTGTTGGCAATAAAGGTTCGTCTATAAATTTGGAAAAAATTGAGAATGTAAAGAAACTATTTAAGGATGCAACAAATGGCTACTCGGGAATTTATGCTTTTTATATTTATGACTTAAACGGCGATTACTATTATGGCCTAAATCATCAAGAAAAAATGCAAGCGGCTTCTTTGATTAAACTGCCTGTTATGTATCTTGCAATACAGGATGAAAAAAAATGGCCTGATGTTTTGGCGATGGGAAAAAAATCTGATAACAATATTTACCTTAAAATACTTGAAACGCTGGGTAAAGAAAATATAAATAAGGCCATATTAGATTTAGGAATGATTAATACATCGTTATCAGAAAATATCACAACACCCGAGGATATTGGCTTGTTTTTCAAAAAATTATATAAAAAAGAATTATTAAGCGATGATTTAACAAATAAATTTTTGGAATCGTTAACAGATACTAATTTTGAAAAATGGCTTCGTTTGGGCATTCCGTCTGAAATTAGACTTGCTCATAAATATGGTAGAGAGGTGCATAGTGTAAACGATGCGGGAGTTGTAATGAGCAGTAGGCCTTTTGTGCTTGTTATTATGACAGATGGGGTGGTTGAGAAAGAAGCAGATGAATTATTTCCAAAATTAACTAAACTATTATATACTGAACATACAAGGTAGCGAATAAGTAAAAGTTAATAGATAATAGAAAAACAAGAATGCAGGAACAAACACTAAAATCACCAACCGAATATATAAAAGAGGCTTTTAGAATTTACTTCAAAAAAGAAAACTTTGTCTTTTTTGTTAAAATAATGGCTGTTTTAGCGATTATAGCTTCACTTATTGGCTATACCCTTAGTTATTATGAAAAGCCTGTTTATGATCCCTTTTATTTATTATTCATAACATTAACAGTAATAGCGGGTGTATGGATGAATACGATTGAGTATTATTCTCTTTTGCATATAGGGGGAGAGGTGAGGAGTGTTTTTACTGCGGGAATCAGAAATATGTTTAAATTTTTCTTGATTTCGTTGACTGTTGGTTTAATAATATTTTTCGGTTTAGTACTGTTAATTATCCCCGGGATAATATTTGCCGTTTGGTACTCATTTGCTATCTGGCTGGTTTTAGATAGGGGGCTAAAGATTGGTGAAGCGTTAAGGACAAGCAAAGCTATGGTTTCCGGCCGCTTTTGGAAAATTTTAGGAAGGTCTGTGGTTTTTGGCTTATTTTCGCTTTTAGCCTCGATAGTTTTTGGTGCAGTCCCATATATAGGGCCATTTGTCTTATCGCTAATATCTCCTCTTTTAATGCTTCCGTTTTACCTACTCTATCAAGATATCAGTCGCGGCGGGCTCGATAATCTTGGGACAGCTTAATTGCTTTTCCTCTAAAAACCATTCTTTTCTGGAAAAACACTCTTTATAAACCAAGCCTTGGGGGGTTGGCCACTCAACAGATTCTTTATCGAAAAGCAAACTTTTCATAATTCTATTCCAAATAGGCGCGGCGCCCGTTATGCCCGATGCGATTCTGGCCATTGGTGAACCGTTATTGTTTCCCACCCAGACAGCAACGACAAAATCTTGACTAAAGCCAATTGTTAAATTGTCTTTTAAGTTATTACTCGTACCAGTTTTTACTGCTACTTCAGGATGATTGGGAATCACAAGCATTGAATTGGCGCCAAAAGCGGGGGAACGGGCAATGTTATCTTTCAAAACATCAATCAATAAGTATGAAACTCTTGGGTCTATAACCTGTTCTCCATTTTCCTCAAAATTATTTTTGGAATATAGGATCTTTCCGTTATTATTTTTAACTTCCAAAATGTCTTTTATTTGCTTTCCTTTACCGTAATTGGCAATTACTGCATATACTGAAGCTAAATCCAATAGCTTGGTTTCCCCTCCGCCAAGCGTTAGCGACAGTCCAAATCTGGATCTGTCATTCCAGGTTGTAATTCCCATTTTCTGCCCCAAATCAATCATTTCGGAAACTCCGTAAGATGCCAAAATTCTAACAGCGGGAATATTTCTTGATTGGGCAAGGGCTTGTCTGACCGTCATTTTCCCACGGTAAGTATTATCGTAATTTTTAGGCGAGTATGGGGGCTGGCCCTTTATGATGTATGTAATCGGAGTATCGTCAACTATTGTTGCCAGAGTATAATTACCGGAGAGTGCTTGAGCATAGTTTATGACTTTTATTGAAGATCCTGGTTGACGAGGTCTAACTGTTACATTAACATTGCCTCCATTTTGAATATCAAAATAATCTTTACTTCCAACCATAGCTAGAATTTCAAATGTTTTTGGGTTTAATATAACAACTGCTCCATTTCCTACATTTAGGTTTTTGAGTTTATCTATTTCCTCTTTAACGGCCTCTTCAGCCAATAGTTGAATATTTAAATCAAGTGAGGTGGTAACGCTTAATCCACCCGTCAAAACCATCTCTTCGCCGTACATGTCTACCAATTTTTCCTTGATATACATAACAAAATGGGGAGCTAAAATATTTTGTTTGTTAGCGATAAATGAAAGTCTCTGATTTATTGCTTTGTTTTCTTCTTCTTCAGTTATAAATTTATTAACTTTCATCAAATATAAGACTTCCCTTTGGCGTGCAAAAGCAAGATCGGGATTACCCCCAAAGGGTGAGAATTTTGTTGGACTTTTAGGAAGTCCCGCAAGCATCGCACTTTCGGAAAGTGTTAAGTTTTCAACATTTTTACCAAAATAGTGTCTTGCGGCCTCTTCAATTCCATAGACTGTACCTCCATAATTAACCTCATTTAAATACATTTCAAGGATCTGGTCTTTTTCATAAGTTAGTTCAACGCCCACAGATAAAATCAGTTCCCGTGCTTTTCTAATAAAAGTTTTCTCAGATGACAAAAGAGCATTTTTGACAAGTTGCTGAGTAATTGTTGATCCGCCTTCAAGTTTACCTTCTTTTAAATTTTTAGTGATAGCTCTAAGCATTCCTCGAATAGAAAATCCTGGATGCATGTAAAATTCTGCATCCTCGGCAGCTAATGTTGCAAGTTGAACATGTTTTGGAACCTGCGAAAGTTTGACAGGAGTTCTGTTTTTGTCTTTGTATATTGTATATAAAAGAATTCCATTTCTGTCATATATTTTGGTGGAAAGTTCTATATTTCTACTCGTAAGTTTTTTAGGGGAGGGTAAATCTTTTAAAATTAAATAATAAAAAACAAAAACCAACGAGAGAAGCAAACAAAGTATTAAATATTTTTTATTTTTTTTTATTTCTATCTTTGTAATCAGTTTGACCGCTTTGGTTACAGTATGGCCAATTATGTATAAAGTGAATATCAAAGCAATAAAAATTCCTGACAGTAGAAAATAAAATGGCCTGCCAACAATTTCAAAAAATTTGAAAATATAATTTTTTTTCTTCACGCGGGTATTTTACCCCTAATTACTCTTTTTAGTAAGAGGGTAGCGGATTGTTGCGGATTGTGAGGAAATTGGACATGTAAGACAATAAATTCCTCCAGTTGGATCTGTATATAAAGGTTTGTTTTGAACCTCAACCTGTTCGGGCAAATAGTCTCTTATTGCGATTTGACCTGTATCTTTAAAAATTGTGACATCTTGGCCAATAACATTTATCGTTGTAGGAACAGTGCCTTCTAGGAAATATTCAAATCTTTGAGGACAGTTAACTCCTTCAACAACAGCGCTTCCCGTATCAGCGCAAATATTAGCTCCAATCACATTTTCGGGTTGAAGCGGCCAAGCGTGGCCGTCATCGTCTCCATATTCTCCTTTTTCACTTTTGCTTAATGCAAAGCCAATAATTTTATTCCAAATGGGGGAGGCACCAGAAACCCCGGATATGGCGCCGCTCATTGGAGTGTTATCATTATTACCAACCCATGTAACTGCAACAATTTGTTTGGTATAGCCAATAGTCCAGTTGTCTCTTCTGTCATTTGTTGTTCCTGTTTTAACTGAAACTTCAGGGTGGCCTTTGACATTTAAAAAGCTCGAAGGTCCAAAGGCTTGCTGTCTGGCATTATTATCATGCAGGGTATGCGATATTAAAAAAGAAGTTCCGACATCAAGAACTTTTTCACCAGTTAATTTAAGATCGTTAACATCAACTTTTTCCAAGACTTTCCCCCTCCAGTCTGAAATTTCAGTGATTGCAATTAAATCCTGTTTTACCCCGTCGTTTGCAAAAACACCGAATGCGATTGCCATATCGTAAGGTTTAACTTCACCTCCTCCAAGAGTTAATGAAAGTCCATATCTTTTCGGATCGCTAAGTGTTGTTAATCCCATTTTTCTGGCAAATTCAATAAATTCATCAATCCCATTTAGCGCCAAAACTTTGACGGCGGGAATATTAAATGAATTTCCAAGTGCAAATCTTACTTGGGTTAAGCCATGAAATGTCCCATCGTAATTTTTAGGACAATAAAGTGCCTGTCCTAAAACCGAAAAGCAAGTTGGTACATCGGCAAAAGTTGTTGCCAGTGTAATTTTTTTCCCTTGCAGTGCGAGAGCGTAATTTAAGGGTTTAATCGATGATCCCGGCTGGCGTTCGGATAAAATTACATTAACCTTTCCATCTTCATCTTCGGCAAAATAATCTTTACTTCCAACCATCGCCAAGATCTCTCCGGTAGCGGGATAGGTGACAATAGCGGCGCCATTTCCTACATTTTGTTTGGCAAGTTTAGCAACTTCGCTTGCAACAGCTTCTTGGGCAAAATTTTGCAGCTCCAGGTCGAGTGTTGTTGTAACACGCAATCCCCCTTGCTCAACTTTTTTTTCTCCATATTTTTCGACCAGTTGTTCTTTTACCCAGAGAGCGAAATGAGGTGCTTTGGGCGCTTCAATTTTTGCATATTTTAGCTCCTGATTATATGCATTTTTCGCCTCTTCTTGAGAAATGAACTTATTGATAACCATTTGATCAAGCACTTGTTTTTGGCGCTGTTTTGCAAGTTCCGGTCTGGCTCCAAATGGCGAGTATCTAGTTGGACTTTGCGGCAGCCCCGCCAAAAGAGCGCTTTCAGCTAAATTTAAGTCTTTGGCCGCTTTTTTAAAGTAAAGCTCGGAGGCGGCTTCGATGCCATAAGCCGTTGAGCCATAGGGAATTTGATTTAAATACATCTCCAAGATTTGATTTTTTGAATAAATTCCTTCAACGATCATGGTCAAAAAAAATTCTCTGACTTTTCTTCTGATCGTTCGCTCTGGTGTTAGAAGAGCATTTTTTACCAACTGTTGCGTTAGAGTTGACCCTCCTTCTAGTTTGCCGCGAGTGGCAATTTTCCAAACAGCTCTTGCCATGCCTGTGTAGGAAAAACCATAATGTTTGTAAAAATCTTTATCCTCAATTGCAATTGTTGCGTTTTTAATATGGTTGGGGAGCTCATCAAGTTTAACCGGTGTTCTTCTTGTGTCTGCGTAAATTTCATAAATTAAATTTCCATTTCTGTCAAAAAGTTTGGTGGAGACGGGTATATCAGGCGAGGAGAGTTTA
Source organism: Candidatus Microgenomatus sp. (assembly GCA_020724585.1). Classification (GTDB taxonomy): domain Bacteria; phylum Patescibacteriota; class Microgenomatia; order UBA8517; family UBA8517; genus DYGS01. Next base: position 10,264 of record DYGS01000001.1, on the reverse strand, counting down.
GTAGGGAGTGGAAGCCCCCAAAAAAGCCACAAAAAAGATGCGCCCAAGGCAGAAAAGAAAATAGTTTTTTTCCTATTTTTCTCCACTTTTAAAAACTCAATCAATTTGAGGAACAATTTTTTCATTAGTATGTCTATTTTACATTGATTTTTAATTTAAGCCAATAAAAAGCATACTGGCATTGACAGAAATATTTTAATGATGTATGATTAATACATCATGATACAAATACCTATGCTTTCTAAAAATGACAAAGCTGTTCGAACTCAAATAACCCTAACCGATCAGCTTAAATACCATGTAGAACAAATGGCAAGCCAACGAGGCGAAAGCTTATCTGAATATTTGAGAAAAGCGGCGATAATAAGACTTCTTTTAGAAAAACAGGAGCAAGAAGATTTAAAGAAATTGGCGAATAGAGTGGTTGGATCAATTAAGATTAATAATCATCCTAATTGGAATTCAAAAGAGGAAATATATAGGTGGAGCAGAAAGATAAGGAGTCAATGGTAAGCTATTTAGCTGATACGAATGTTTTGGTATATGCTTTCAAGGGAATTGAGCCATATGCGGGCTGGGTCAGAAAGGCTATCGAACAAAAAACTTTATTTTTTTCTTCAATTGTTGTGGCAGAATTTTTAGAGGGGGCGCAGGCAGATGAAGAAATATCATTAAAAATGCTTCTTGATAATCTCGAAACTTTATCTGTTGACAGGGTTATAGCAGAGGAAGCCGCTAAATACAGGAAACTTTTTAATAGAAAATCAAAAAAAATATGGATGTCTGATTGTATGATTGCTGCAACATGCAAAGTTAATTCACTAACATTGGTTACGGCTGATAAAAAAGATTATCCCATGGACGATATAACAATTAAAAGATTAAAATAAACTTTATATGGATTTGGATTTGGAGAAAAAAACATGGTGGGAGTACATAGAGCCAGATTTACAAGAGCTTTTAGTGGCGTCCGAATTTTTGATAAATACAGTTAAAAGTTGGGGAGGAGATTTGCCTCAAGGCAGTAAAGTCTTCCATGATTATTCTTTTGTAGTTTTCCCTGCAGCCAAAGCATACGAAGGTTTTTTAAAAAAACTTTTTTTTGATCTTGGAATGATTTCCAAAGAGGATTATTTTGGCAAAAGGTTTAGAATTGGCAAGGCTTTAAACCCATTTATAGAGAAAAAATATAGAAATGGTTCATATGTTTATGATAAGTTAGTAAATTATTGCAATGGAGACGAACTGGCAAAAGAACTTTGGAACGCTTGGACGCAAGGAAGGAATCTCGTATTTCATTGGTTCCCAGAGGAGAAAAAGGCAATTTCTTTTGAAGAATCGATAGAAAAAGTAAAGCTAATAATTAGTGCTATGGATAAAGCCTTTGAAGGGTGTAAAATTAAGTAAGATAAAATGCTAAATTTTAAACGGGCGATTTACTTGGCAGTCTATCTTTTAATAGTTTGGGGGTTTTATAGGTTTTTATTCCAACTGCCGGAAACTGTTGAAGAAATTTTTATAAAACCAATAGTTTGGCTTATTCCCGTTTTTATTCTACTCAAGAAAGAAGGTGAAGGTCTTTCTTCAATTGGTATATCTTATAAAAATTTATTTCCTGCAGTTTATTACGCCCTTGGGTTAGGTATGTTTTTTGTTCTTGAAGCGTTAATAATTAATTTTATCAAATATGGAGGCGAATTTAATTTGAATGCAAATATTGGCAGTTTGCCGTTTATAACATCGCTCGGTCTTTCGTTTATAACCGCTTTTTCAGAGGAGATAACATTTAGGGGCTATATATTTACAAGAGTTTTAAAATTTTTGAAAAACGAGTGGGGAGCAAACCTCTTGACCTCGGTTTTTTGGGCGCTAATCCATGTACCTATTACATTTTTTGTTTGGAAACTTGACATATCAGCGGCCTTGGTTTATTTATTCTTAACAACCCTTTTTGGTATTGGGAGCGCATTTGTTTATGCCCGAACTAAGAATATAGTTTCTCCAATACTTCTTCATGTGCTTTGGCAGTGGCCAATTGTTCTCTTTCGCTGAAAGGAGAATTTTTTAAGTTAATTTTATTTGCACGGATTGACTAGTTGGTATAGAATAAAAGGTACCCGACGAAATAGGGAAGCGATGAGAGAAAAAATTGCTACAGGATTGGGTACGATGTTGTTAGCCTTTTTAATACTTTCGGCAACTATGTTGTCTACATCTTCTATTAGGTATGCCTATACCCCCGTTGTTTTATCAGAAAAAGTAGAGAGCGAAAAAGCCAAGAAAATTGATTATGAGTTTGCGTATCCAGGAAAGATCCATCCTGATAGCCCTTTCTGGTATGCGAAAGTGATAAGAGATAAGGCGTGGCTTGCGATTAGTTTAAAACCTCAAAAAAAAGCTGAACTAAATTTATTATTTGCAGACAAGCGGTTGATGTCGTCTTTAAAACTTTTCGAGTCCAATAAACCTGATTTGGGGTTATCAACTTTAACAAAAGCTGAAAAATATCTAGAATTGGCCGAAAAGCTGTCCGATAATTCAGAAGACGGTTTTTACGAGAAGTTAGCAACTTCATCTTTAAAACATAGGGAGTTGATCGAACAGGAAATAATGCCTATCGCCCCTGAAGACTTAAGACCTCATATTGTTTTGACTCTTGACAAAACAAAGGAAGTTTATAAAAAAACACGAGATAGGATGTTGACAAAAGGGCTAGTTCCTCCTGAAAACATTTTTGATTGATTAAATTTGGTATACATATAAGTTTTTAAATCTCCTCACAATTTCCGCGAGCAACTTTAACTGGAGTTTTCACGAAGCTGGTTTGAGCCTGAGCTGATATATTTTTACATAAAAAATGATAGTTTACAAAAATTAAAGGTTATTAGATTATGCAATTAAATATATGAAGCACTACAAAGCTCCGTCTTACCAAAAAATAAGGGAAGAAGTGATAAAGAAGGTCGGACCAATGCCTGCCAGACCCTTGGATTTGCCCAAAGGTGATTGGACAGAGCAGGCTTTGAAGGTTTTGGAAGAAAGATACTTGGTTAAGGATAGCAATTTAAATCCAATTGAAACTCCTGAAGATATGGTTTGGAGAGTTGCTTGGGATGTGGCTTCCAGCGAAGCAAGATGGGGAGGAAACAAAAAAAGTGTATTGAATACTGCAAGGGATTTTTACGAACTCATGGTGAGCCGTAAATTCTTGCCAAATTCACCAACATTAATGAACGCAGGAACGAATAATGGCTTGCAATATTCGGCCTGCTTTGTTTTACCGGTTGAGGACTCTATGGAGGGAATTTTTGATGCCTTAAAGTATCAAGCAATCATTCACAAAACTGGCGGAGGTACGGGTTTTGCATTCAGTCGTTTAAGAGAAAGTGGTTCTATTGTTAAAACTTCAAGCGGCACAGCTTCCGGCCCCGTTTCTTTTATGCGAATTTTTGACGCCGCAACCAATGAAGTAAAACAAGGAGGCAAAAGAAGGGGTGCAAATATGGGTATTTTAAGAGTTGATCACCCCAATATTATGGAATTTATTCACTGCAAGGATGGAGGGGGAATTACAAATTTTAATATTTCAGTTGCTATAACAGACGCCTTTATGGAGGCTTATAAAAACGATACAGATTATGATCTGATCAGTCCCAAAACAGGGGAAGTTGTTGATAAGAAGTCTGCAAGGGAAGTGTTTAATGAAATTGCAGACGGAGCCTGGAAGACTGGAGACCCAGGGCTTGTTTTTATAGACAAAATAAACAAAAGTACTGCAAACCCAACTCCAACTTTGGGGCCGATTGAAGCAACTAATCCTTGTGGGGAGCAACCCTTATATCCTTTTGATGCGTGTAATCTGGGAAGTATATTTTTAACATATTTTGTTAAAGATGGTCAGGTTGATTGGGATGGGCTTGAAAAAACGGCGAGATTATCTACCAGGTTTTTGGATAATGTAATTGAAGTTAATCCTTATCCTCTTGAGCAAATCAGAAATACCGTCTTTGCCATAAGAAGAATCGGTCTTGGAGTTGGTGGATGGGCTGATATGCTTTTAGAACTTGGAATTCCATATGATAGCGACGAAGCGTTAAAACTTGGGGAAAAAGTGATGAAAACAATTCAAGAGGCCGCAGTTTCGGAAACGCAGAAACTAGCTAAAGTTCGAGGAGCCTTTCCACTTTTTGATAAATCTATCTATAAAGGCCAAGCAAAAAGAAGAAATGCAACCGTTACAACAATTGCCCCAACTGGAACAATATCAATAATTGCCGGGGCTTCATCAGGAATAGAACCTCTTTTCGCGATTGCATTTCAGCACATAGTTAAAGATAAACATTTGGATAGAAAACTAACTTTTGTTAACCCCGCCTTTGAAAAAATTGCAAAAGAAAGGGGTTTTTGGTCGGAGGATTTAATGAACAAAGTATCTGAGAAGGGGGTCATTAGGAATATTGAAGGAATCCCCAACAATGTAAAAGCAATTTTTGGAACAGCTCACGAAATTGATCCTATTTGGCATATCAGGATGCAGGATGCTTTCCAGAAATACACGGAGAATGCGGTCAGCAAGACCATCAATCTAAGGCATGATGTAACGCCTGAGGATATCAAAACTGCGTACCTGCAGGCGTATGATAGCGATTGCAAAGGCATAACTGTTTTTAGAGATGGATGTAAAGATGCGCAGGTATTAAATCTGGGGACAAAAAATACAGAGACCGAAGTACAAACAGTTAGCGATAGTAAGGACCCTCTAAGAGAAAGGCCATATATGGTTAAAGGAGCAACTTATAGATTAAACACCCCTGTTGGCACTGCTTTTGTGACGATAAATGAGGATGGTATTGGAGAACCTTTAGAGGTCTTTGTGAATGTTGGTAAGGCGGGATCAGATGTTGCGGCGATGGCTGAAGCATTGGGCAGGACAATCTCCACCGCTCTAAAGTTTAGGGGAGATGTATCTGCAAAAAATAAAGCAAGAGAGATTGCGGAACAATTATCGGGGATTGGCGGCAGAAGGACAATTGGCTTTGGGCCAACAAAAATAAAGTCTTTGCCTGATGCAGTAGCCGCCGCAATATCAGTTCATTACAACTTTGGTATAAATGGCTACCACAGCAGTCCTAATGTTTTTGGGTCGACAAAACAAAAAGAAGCTGAAACCAGTGAAGTTGTAGCTACAGTTCCACATCTTGAAGAAGAACAGCAGAAAAGTTTGTTTTTGACAGCTACTAAAGAAAAAGCGGGAGATATCTGCCCAGGTTGTGGAGCTTCTGCACTAGTTTTCCAGGAAGGCTGTGCCAAATGCCACGCCTGTGGACACAGTGAATGCTAAAGAATAGAATAAAAATATGGCACACAAAGATCAATCGCAATTGTTAAAAGAATTAGAAAATCTAAAATCTAAAGTTGCAGTGGGCGATAAATTCTATCATTATAAACATCCAGACCAGTTTTATCACATACTTGCAGTTGGCTTTATAGAAGATACGGAAACTCCTTGTGTAGTTTATGAAGCAGAATATGGAGATAAACTAACTTGGGTTAGAACAGGGACTGAATTTTTTGCAAAAGTTACTCTTGATAATGGGGCCGAAGTTGATAGATTTACAAAAGTAATTTAAAATGCTTCATAATGAAGTCTCTTCAAATAAAAATTAAGAAGTATTTAAAGGAACGGAATTGGGACCAATTAAGGCCTTCAGATTTAGCAAAGTCAATAAGTATTGAATCTTCAGAGCTTCTAGAACTATTTCAATGGTCAAATCCAAGTTTAAACGATGTCAAAAAAGACAAAGAAAAAGTCAACGAAATCAAAAAAGAGCTGGCTGACATTTTAATTTATTGTTTAGATATAGCAACCCTTTTAAATATTGATGCCGAAGAAATAATTAAAAATAAACTTGAAACTATTTCTAAAAAATATCCTGCGGATAAAATGAAGAATACAAATGGCATGGAGCCCGGGACAGACAAAGAATACTTAAAAATGAAAAAACTTTATCGCAGGAAAGGGTTGTCCTGAATCCTTTTCAATTATTTAATTTTAAAAAATAAAGTATAGAATTAGGTCATGGAAGATAATTTTCACTTAGGTATAAAAGCATTGATTAAAAATTCTGCTGGGAAAATACTTCTTTTGAAGGTGAATCCAAAAAAATTGATATATAGAGATGACTGGAAAGGAGTTGCTTATTGGGATGTTCCTGGTGGAAGAATTAAAAAAGATGTTAGTGTTGAGGAAACTTTAAAAATAGAAGTTGAAGAAGAAATTGGTGTTAAAGAAGTCTCAAACATTAAACCTTTTTCAATGGTTTTATCCAAAATTAGAATACCACAAGGTGATGATTCTGTTGGTTTAATTCTTGGAGCTTATACTTGTGAGATTCCTGAAAATAGTGAAATAAAACTATCTGAAGAACATATTGAGGTAAATTGGTTCACACCTCTTGAAGCCTCAAAATTACTTGAAGTAAAATATCCAATTGAGTTTACAGAAAAAATTAAAGATTTGAAATAAATATGGAGAACTATCAAAAAGTTGCAGTACATGGTTTAATTAAAGATGGCGATAAGTATTTAGTTCTCCATAGATCCCCAGAAAATGACTTTATGTCTGACTATTGGGATACACCCGGTGGCTCAGTTGAGCACGGGGAAAATCCGATCGAAGCATTGAAACGCGAGTTTTTGGAAGAAAGTGGATTGAAAGTAAAAGTTGGGAAACCGTTATTTGTTTATTCATACTTAAGTAACCCTCAAAGACATCAGTTTCAAATTCTTTTTGAATGTGAGTTGTTGGAAGGTGAAGTTAAACTTAACCCAACAGAGCATGATAAATTCCTTTGGGTGACTTTAGATGAAATGGGTAGTTTAAAGAAAATAGCTTTTCTTGATAGTTATTATCAATCAATTGCTACAAATAAATGAGTGTATATACAAAAACAGGGGATAAAGGGAAAACAGGACTTTTTAATGGGAAAAGAGTTTTAAAATCTTCAAAAACTATAAATGCAATTGGTGCAATTGATGAACTTAATTCATATTTAGGAGTAATAGGAAAACTAACAGAAATACAAAAAAATTTATTTACAATTAATTCAATTCTTTCTGGTGCAAAACTCACATTTCCAAAAGATGCAACTAAAAAATTAGAAAGAGAAATTGATGCAATGGAAGGAACTATGCCAGTTCTTACCAACTTCATAATTTATTCAGGAACTCCAAGAGCTACTAAGTTGTATTACGCGCGGGCACTAGCGCGCCGTGCAGAGCGTAGTCTAATTGCGGTTCCCAATATACAATATACTATACACAATATACTTCCATACATAAATCGTCTTTCTGATTACTTGTTTACTCTTGCCCGTTTCACAAACTTCAAAAAAAAGGTTAAAGAAGAAATTTGGAAAGTAGTTTAGCTTCTATTGTGATATTATTAATTCATGGGACTACTGCCAGAGAGAGAACCACACAAAAATGTAATCGAGAGACCTGATGAGGCTAGTCCCTTAAATATTGAAAGAAAAGAAGTTGTAACCCCTGTTCCGTCGCAGTTTAAGGCGCAAGTTACAGACGATAGCGGTCAAAAATTGATAACCACCCCGCAAACCCAAAAAGTTGATATCGTGATACCCGCGGCAAGTAAGGAGGATTTAGAAGAAAAAATTAAAGGAGACAAAGAAGACGGATCAGTCTGGTCAGCTGGATATTGGCTTAGAATATTTAAAAAAGCTCTATTTTTTGGCTGGAAAATTTTATTTGGAAGAAAATAAAAATGATACCTATTGATTTAAATTTAATACTTGGTTTACTGCTATTCTCAATATTTATTGTTTTTGCACTTATTGTTTTGGGTTATGTTATTTTTGTTTTTTTTAAACACAGAGGTCGGGAAGAACGGTCAGTTGATTCGGTATATTTGCAAGTTTCTGTTCCGAGATTGAATGAAGTTAAAATTGATGCAATGGAGCAGGTTTTTGCCTCGCTTTATTCGATTAAAAAGAGCGGATGGAAGCAAAAATTTTCAATTCAACCCGCCGTTTCTTTTGAAATAGTTGCAAGACCTGAGGATATTAAGTTTTTTATTTGGACGCCTACACAATATAAAGATTTGATTGAAAAACAAATCCATGGAGCCTATCCGGATGCTGAGATAAAGGAAGTTCAAGAGATAAATTTATTTACAGAAGATGGCAAGGTGGCTTATAAATCTCTTCAACTGTCAAAAGCAAATTATTATCCTTTAAAAACATTTAAAGAGTTGTCAACAGATATATTAGCATCAATGACTTCCAGCATGGCGAAGATGGGAGAGGGAGAGTCGGCTTGTCTACAAATTTTGATTTCTCCTGCGGAGTCTGATTGGCAGAAAGCTGGGGCTAAATTTATATCCGATACGAAAAAGCAAGAAAGCAGTAGTGAGAGTGCAAAATATTCCGTGTCGGGAAAACAACTAGAGGCAATTGAGTCAAAAATTGGCAAACCAGGGTTTGAAACATCGATAAGAATTGTAGTTTCTGCCAAAACCAAAGAGACAGCTAAAATGCACCTTGATAACATTTCTTCGGCATTAAGCCAGACCTCCGGCGAATATAACAGCCTTGGAGGAAGAAAAATTTATAACAAAGGCAGTTTTATGGAGGATTTTCTTTATAGATATCAGCCAATGTTTAATATTATGAAAAATCATGTTTCTGTTCTAAATTCTGAAGAGTTGGCAACAATTTTTCATTTTCCAGGAAGGGCAGTAACAACTCCTCATATTCATTGGCTGCATAGTAAGACTGCTCCTGCGCCAGCCGAAATTCCTGAAGAAGGTTTATATATAGGTAAAAGTATATATAGGGGGGTTGAGAGGAAAATTGCAGTTGGCGATGATGATAGAAGAAGACATATCTACATAATAGGAGCGACAGGTGTGGGTAAAACTGAGCTTATGAAGAGGATGATTTTGCAAGATATTAATGCAGGTAAAGGTATTTGCTTCATGGATCCCCATGGAGACGCTGTTGAAGATATTTTAAAATTAATTCCTCCTGAGCGAGCTGAAGATGTTATCTATTTTAGGCCGTCAGACACTGAAAGACCCATGGGTTTAAATCTTTTGGAAGCCAATACTGAAGATCAAAAACATTTTGTGGCAACTTCGGTTATTAATATGATGTATAAACTTTTTGATCCTTATAAAACCGGAATTGTAGGTCCACGGTTTGAGCACGCAGTCAGAAATGCAATGCTTACTGTTATGAGTGAAAAGGGGGCAACTTTTGTTGAGGTGATGAGGGCTCTGACCGACTCAAGATATGTTCAGGAGCTTCTTCCCAAAGTGGACGATCTAATCATTAGAAGATATTGGACCGATCAGATTGCGCAGACTTCAGATTTCCATAAATCAGAAGTATTGGATTATATAACTTCAAAATTTGGCCGTTTTGTTACTAATAAAATGATCAGAAATATAATAGGACAATCTACATCTTCATTTTCATTTAGGGATGTTATGGATAACGGTAAAATACTTCTTATTAACCTTGCAAAAGGTGAATTGGGTGAAGAAAATTCCAATTTTTTGGGTCTTATTCTGGTTCCAAGGATTTTAATGGCGGCAATGAGCAGAAGCGATACTCCAGAGAATCAAAGGCGTGATTTTTACCTATATGTTGATGAGTTCCAAAACTTTGCAACGCCTGATTTTGCAGTAATCCTTTCGGAGGCTAGAAAATACAAACTAAACTTAACCGTTGCCAACCAGTTTATTGGCCAAATGGAGGAAGAAGTTAAAAATGCTGTTTTTGGAAATGTTGGTACAAAAATTGCATTTAGGGTAGGGGTTACTGATGCAAATTATTTACAGCATGAATTTTCTCCAACTTTTGGAGAAGACGATCTTTTAAATGTTGAAAGATTCCATGCGTTTGTTAAAACAATTGTTAAAAATCAGCCTCAGACTCCGTTTTCACTGGATACTACAAAAGATTTATCAAAAATAGAAAGCATTAAAAATGACAGGACGGCAGAAATAATTAAAGAAATGAGTAGACTCAAATTTGGTAGAGACTTAAGACTTGTTGACGCTGAAATAACAAGAAGAGCAAAATTGTAATTCTCCATGATATAATTCAACTTATTAATGGGTCATTCGTTCAACGGTTAGGACACGCGTCTTATAAACTCGTAACGATGGTTCGACTCCATCATGACCCACTGAAATGGAGAGTGAGAGGCGGCGCAAGCCGCGAATGGCCGCGCGGCGAGC
>DYGS01000019.1 GCA_020724585.1 Candidatus Microgenomatus sp. | reverse complement strand
CGATATATTTTAATATTCGTTATTATTCTTCTTCCTGCTTTAAATTTTGGCCAAAGTGGTACTTATCAAACCAACCTAATCAATAGATTTGTTTTTGATTGGGATGATGACCAAATAGTAAATATATGCAACGATTCTTCTGAAAATAGCACTTTTATAGTTGGAACGGTTTATGATGTCAATCATGTGGGAAAATCAATAATATCAAAAATCTCCGATAACGGTGATAATCTTTGGACATTTATAGGTGCTGATTCTACACATAATTATGGGATTGCTCAATTGCCCAACTCAACTTATGTATATATTGAATTACCATCAGCATACAATTCTCCTGTTATTATGCATTGCATAAACGGTGATGGCACTATTCTTTGGGAAAAAGAACTTTCCCAAAGACCTTATCTCATAAGTGTTGACGCTGACAATAACCAGTTAGCTATAAATCCCACCAATCAGCTGATAAAAATTCTCAATTTAGACGCTATCGCACAAATAGATTCTGTAATTCTCACAGAACCAATCAGCGTTATCAACCAAATCTATCTAAAGGACAATTATTTATTACTGAGCGGCAGCGGCGGCTTTGTGCCCGGCGGTTGGAGTCTTGATGGATTTCTTATTTGTTACCAAAAAAATGGCAACTCTTGGCAAAAAAAATGGGAAAATGTCATAACCGACGGCCTTAAAGCTTATTTTGCAGTTGATAATGCTAATAATATTTATTGCACAATGTCAAACTACTATACCGACTATAGTTCCTATATTACCCAAAAACTTGACTTTAACGGCAATATTATGTGGGAAAAAGAGTTATTTCCTAATTATCAACGTTTAGCACAATTGCCCAATTCAGTAATCCTTTTACCAAACAATCTAGGCATGGCGTTTGTTGCTATACAGTTTATTGACGCAGATAAAAAAGTAGGGTTTATCCACGCTTATGATACACAAGGCAATGACCTTTTCTCTATCTTGCAGCCAAATGTACAGATTAAATCTGAATATGTCAAGGCAAAATTTGATGCGCAAAAAAGACTTATTGTATTTGGCTTTTCGTATGTGACTACAACAAGCCGTGATATATTCATGGAAATTTGGTCCATCGACGGCATCACAGCTGTCGAACCCGTTCCCGCGCCATTGCCAACTG
>DYGS01000018.1 GCA_020724585.1 Candidatus Microgenomatus sp. | reverse complement strand
TGAGCGTAAGAGGTAAAACTCCGCAACAAATTGAAAAATATATTATGACTGGAAAAGAATAGATGAACCAAAAACTATCTGAAGGTGAATTTACACTACATTATTTTAATTTTACCCCTAAAAACAACGGGGGTGAACAATTAATTTTAACTACTCAACAATATTTCAATCCTAATGGTGAAAGTTGTTTGAGACAAGAATTAACTTTGGGATCATATGGAAACACTAGTACTTTCAGTTTAGAAGGTACTCCGTTTAATCCGACTAGTCTTAGAAGTTTGGCAGATCAATTAGAAAAGGTATTATTTTCAAAATGCCATGCGTAATACAATGTATCAAAACCCGTTAAAATTGTTCCCAAAAGTAAAACATTATGAAAATCCTATCTAATTCTCCTGAACAAACATTAAAATGTTTACAATGCGGTAAACCCTTAATGCATTATAAGGTATATGCTGAAGCAAAAATTAGTCGTAAAATTAGGGCCACTTGTCCATTTTGTGGTGGAAATTCTCCAACCCTATCTATAGATGGGTTGTTTGTGGTAGGTCCGATAGGAAAACAAGAATCGGTAAACGCAACCTCTATTAGTGGTGATGATTTTGTAGATGGAAACGAAGTAACCACGTTTTCTATTAATAAGGCTAAATAATTCATGACAAAATATTATACTAATTTATTTACAGAACTAGACCCGTCCGATCTTCTTCCAGAAGACGAAGTTATAGTAGCTAAAAAAATTGTTCATCGAAACGGAAAAATTACATACCAAATTTTATGTAATCTTAATGGCGAATTTTTTCGTCCATTTGAAAAATCGTATTTAAATGATTCCAAATCCTTATCTAAACAATTATTACGAAAGAACGAAGCGTTTAAATTTATTCCTTGTAATGAAACATCGTTTGAATCGTATTTAAAATATCTTAAAACTCGACAAATTAGCCATTTAAGACAAGCAGAAAGGGCTGTATAAAGAAATGTTATCTAATAAAGAATTTCAAACATTAGAAAAAGAAGTAGAAAAAAACCCTAGAATGGGGGCCAAAAGACTGCTTGATTTACTTAAAAAGAAGTTTGTCTCTGATGACAAAAAGGGGGATGAATCTTTGCCTCATGAAGATATCAGAAATCCCCAAGATAATTGTCTTCACGTAATTAATCCTACCAAAGTATTGCAAGACGAATTACAAACTAAAGAAAAGAAGGGACGTTTTAAAGTAGCTACCGAAGCCCGTTCACAAAAGGGTGGTCGTAACGAAAAGAAATAATTAATGGCGGATAAACTATATCACTCATTATTTGTTCATGATCTAGAAGTGGATTTACCTAATTTTTTAACCGAAATATTAATTCGTAATTATTTAAACAAGTTTAATAAGGTCCATCCAAGATGTGCCTTTTGGAAAAAAGATGTTTGTCAGCAATTTCCAGAATT
>DYGS01000017.1 GCA_020724585.1 Candidatus Microgenomatus sp. | reverse complement strand
ATTGTTTAAGAGAAAGTCCGAGCCGACTTTTTTTGCAGTGATTGCTAAATCACTGCAATTATTTTTTGCGCGCGCGATTTTGGCCGTCAAAACGGCCACTTCTATGAATTCCCTCATTAGTCCGAGCCATTCACTTCCGTTTTTAGAAATGCTTGCCAATTTTTCTTTTAATTTCACTTTTGTTTCAACTAATTTATTCTTTTTCTCTTGGTAAACTTGAGGGTCAACTATTTGATCTAAATATCCCTCAAGTAGCCGATCCAATTTTTGATCAATCTCTGTTGTTTGAGAAGAAATTTTAGAAATAGCGGTCACGCTATTTTCTTTTTCCGCTTGCTCTTCTTTATCAAGTCTTTCAAGCCACAATCTAGCCCACGAAGTGGATAAGCTGGCCTTAGCAACAACTGCCCTTAATTGTTGCTCTAAAATTTCTTCCCTTAAATAATCTTGATTACAATTGCCTTTCTTTTTTGTGCATCGGTAGTAAATGTAATCTACGTCTCCTCGTGTAGTGGGGAAGCATTTATGTTTGACTTCGGCGGTGATTGAACAACCACACTCAACACATTTAGCAAGACCAAGAAAAACAAAATTATGATTTCTAGGTTTTGGATGTTCTCTTGCCTCAAGAATTTTTTGTACTTTGTTAAAAACTTCAGGATCAATAAATAGCTTGTGGCTTCCTTCAAAAGTTTCACCACCGAAGTTTATTATTCCTACGTAAAATTTATTGCTTAAAATTCGCTTAACTGTATCTAGATGCAACATTTTTTCGTTATATCTTGTAATTCCAAACTTTTGGAAAAATCTTGCAATATCTGCAAGTGAGCTTTTGCCTTCGGCGAAAATCTCAAATGCTTTACTGACAATTTTTGATTTAACAGGATCAATTTCAATAGTTCGAAGTCTGGGCTCATTTAAATAGCCGAATGGTGCTTTGTTGGGCAAAATTCCCTTTCTTAATTTTTGCCTATTCCCACGCTTAACATTTTCACTCAAATTATCGACATAATATTTAGATTGAGAAAATGCGATTGAGAGCATGAATTTTCCTTGTGGGGTGTTGTCAAACCAAAAAGTAGGAAACTTCAAATCAAGAATTTTGCCAGTATCCAGAAGGTAAATTATTTTTCCTCCATCTATGGAATTTCTAGCAAGCCTGTCTGCGTGCCAAGCCAAAATTCCATTAGCTTCACCTTTTTCGATTTTTTCTATTACTTGATTAAAAACACTCCTTCCTGGGATTTTGGCTGTTCTTGACTCTGTTAAGAACTCTGTAACATGCAGTTTTTCCCTTGCAGCAAACTCCTTTAATTCTGCAATTTGAGATTCGATGGAAAGAACTTGTTTTTCTTTTTCATCCGTTGATTTTCGGCAGTAGGCGATGTATTTGATCATAGTCTTTGTCTTGTCTTAAATTTTTGCATTTTTCTTTTTTCTCTTTAATC
>DYGS01000016.1 GCA_020724585.1 Candidatus Microgenomatus sp. | reverse complement strand
CGGCGCTTAAAAGAAAAGTGCACAACTTCATCAGCTGAAAAAGTTCCATATGAAGTTTTTATTTCAGCAAGATTTATGCCTGTATTATCAAATTTGAAACTTGTTATTGTACCTGGCAAAATTCGCATTATTTCTTCAATTTTTTTCTTGTTTTTTACCCAGAGAAAACAGTTGCCGTAGCCAATAACGTCGCACGCTATTTCCTGACACAATTCATCCATACCAAAAATCCGACAATAATCATCCACAATTTCTTTGGCCGTTCTGCCATCTTTAGTTGTTTCAGTGTAATTTTTATTCATTGTCGTTTGGAAACCGTTGCCGACGGCAACATCAGCAATAAAATCTATGCTGCTGCTAATATCGGGGTCGCCCATTTGAACTTCATACATGTCGCTAAAACTCGGTTCTGGGTAAACAATCCCGCTATAAGTTTTTTCTGGAATAACGAGCGAACCTTCTTTAAAACTAAATTTTAAACGCGAATAAAACTCGGCAAATTTTCGCTTTAAACTCATATAATTTGCCTCACGTTTAAAATTCAAATTGTATAAATGTTAAACAAATATATAAATGTTTTGTTTTTCAAAAAAAGAGAAAATTAATTGAATTTCGCTTTTAATCGGTGTATTCTTCTGTAGGCGCTGTTTCTGCCAAGCAGGCCCAAAATTCGGACGGTTTTTCTTTGAAATCGCTAGTAATAAGTAAGCAGTAGTGTGCATTAGCTGTTTTGTGTAGTCCTAGGCTAATTGCGTAGCCTCTGAATCGCCTTGGTTTTGCAGTTAAATATAAAATGCTTCTTTTGAATATGCTTGCAATACGCAGCGCTCGCCGCGCATCTTTTTCAAAGTAAAGCTGCGGGTTTTTTAGAAATTCCTGAATTTCCAGTAGTTGGTACCGCGCACTTAACCATCGCCGCATTGCCGCGCCCGCTTTTTTTGGTTTTGGAAAACTTTCTTCGAAATTTAACTGTAATATTTTTTGTTTTAAACTTGACACGTTTTTCACCTCCTTTGTTTTTTACGGGTAACATATACGCGCCGCCCTATATAAACGTTGCGTCAAAAAAAGGGGATATAAATATTGTTTTAAATTGCTTTGCTATTAAGTTTTTATTTCGCCTCTGTTTCAGCTTTCGGTTTTGCTTTCGCTTTTCTTTTCTCGAAGTAGCGCTCCAGCAGCATTTTGAATTTTTCTGGGTTCTTCGCGCGCCAAACATAGCCGCGAGCAACTCGCTCTGAAATTTTTAGTTCCTCTGCTATTGTCTGAAAAATCGCTTTTGGTTTTATGCCTTCGAGTTTAAGCTTTTTGTATAATGCGAATGCTTTGCCAACTTTTGTTTTCGGAATTTCGGCTTTCTCTGTTTTAACAATAGAAACTGCTGATTGTATTTTCTTTTTACTTTTTGCCATATTTTCACCTCCTTCATTTTCTTTTGATATACATCTCGGGTCATC
>DYGS01000015.1 GCA_020724585.1 Candidatus Microgenomatus sp. | reverse complement strand
ATTATTTACAACTAGCAGTAACTGTTTCTAAAGCATTGCCAGTTAGTAAGTAAGATTCTGGACCACAATTAATACCGTCACCATTGTCAAACCAAATATGCATGGCTGGATTTGTTGGTCGTCCACATTCAGGCGGATCGCTAGTCTCTTCACAATAAAACCACCCGCCGCTTTTAGTTTGACAGCCGCCATAGTAATCTGTCCAATGTTTATCCTGTTCAAACTCAATTCCGCCAACACAAGTCCCCCAGTATTCATCACCAAATTGTTTTATACCGTTACAATCGTAATCCCATTCCGCTATGGCTCCACCTCTACCACTGGGCTCAGTAAAAAATTGAGTCTGGCCGGAAAATGTATTTCTAGCGCCGGCTGTATCTTGATTATCATAACAATCACCTTGCATCGGACTACGCATAGCTGATAATCTAGTTTTCCAATTAATATTTATACTATTACCAAAATTTAAACCTTGCCTGCCGGTTGCTGGATGAGGAACAGAAGGTGTGGTAGTTACACTGGTCAAACCAGGCAGTCCTGTCCCACTAACTGCTTGACCATCACCATCAAAATCAGATACATACAGATACCCTTTTTGTATAACTGCCCCTTCTTCTAAATTGATTACGGATTCTTGACGTAAAATAATTTCTTTGTTTGGATTAAAAACCACTGTGGTACCTGACTTGATAGTAATACTTACACCGTCAGCTAAAATAATATTCCCACCGTCAGTGCCAATCACTCCAGAAACATCACACACTTCGCCATTTTCTGGAAACCAATCGCCGGTAATGTTTGGTGAACAAGGATCAAGCCAATTAAAATAATCATCAGATTGCCTACCGTCAATACTGGTGGCAATAAATTTAGTTGTATAAGTTTCATCATGCGTGTCATGCACCACCCAAGTAACACGCCATTTGCCATTTTTCGTATCACCCTCAAAAAGTTCCATATCAAGTTTTTTTATAAAACCCCCATCAAGTTCTGTTTCAGTTTGCACGCTTTGCACACCCTGTTCGTCATTGACCCAAACTTCTAGATATTGTTCCTCGCCTCGAGATACTTTTTGCGGCGCAATGATAACTTTGGTAATTTTTGGCCCATCTGTATTTTGACTCACATTAAATACCAACCTATCTTCATCTATTTGTTCATATGGACCATCAACTAATTGTACAATTTCTTGATCAGATAAAATTTTTTCATTTACGACTTTGCTTTGTTTTTTTTCTAAAACATTGTTCTTTCCCCAAAATACCAATCCTAAACTAATCAAAACTATTGCTACGAGTAACAGCGAAATTACATACAAAAAATCTCTATTGTTTTTTTGTGATTGTTCCATAAGTGTATAAATTGTATATAAATTATAATTCTTTTCCTAATATTTCACAAATATTTATACTATTTAAACTTTGACAAAATTCATATTTTGTGTAATACTATAGTCATCAGAAACTTGAAAAATAAATAACTTAAAATACAAACTATCCAAAAGGAGGATAAAATGAAACGATATATTTTAATATTCGTTATTATTCTTCTTCCTGCTTTAAATTTTGGCCAAA
>DYGS01000014.1 GCA_020724585.1 Candidatus Microgenomatus sp. | reverse complement strand
CCGCCTTCGTTTGAGAAACAACTACGTCGGACAGGCTGCAAAAAAATAGCTAAAATTCATCTACCTTCCGTTACGAAAAATAAACTCGTCCCGAATTGATTTTTTTATAATGGTTTAATCGGGACTCAAACCCGCCTTCATCCTAGCGGATTACGGACGGGCAAGCAGAATTTTCTTTTTAACGTTTCGCTCCATTGAATTTTTTCACGCAATTTTTTTGAGGTCGTATGTATTTATTTGTTTTTATGTTTTTTTAAAAATGCTTCCTCTCTTTTTAAGTTGAAAATCCCGCTTGCGGGGAGAGGATTGAGGTGAGTCGGCTTTTATATCTTTTCAATAATCTTATTCAATTTTTTATCAAATGTTAATACATCAGCTTTTTTTACCTTGCTATAAGAAATCAGCAAGGCATCTGCAAAATCTAAATTAAATTCCAGATAATATTGCAGCGAAATTAGTATGATATCTTTATCAACAAAACTAAAATTGTTCCTCTCAAACAATAAAGAAAGCACATTACAAATTTCTGATTTAGGTATATGATATACCTTTTCAAGGACATAGACAATTTCTGCAACAATTTCATTTGGTAAGAAGAGATCATACCCCTTAATAATTTCCACTGCTTTCTTATGCAAGCTCAAATTATCTTTAAGAAGATAACGAAGAATAATATTAGCGTCTATAATTCTCATGCTTCTCACGTACTGCTAAACTCCAGGCTTGATTTTCTTTTTTGGAAAGATTACTATCAGCATATTTTGAAAATACTCCGGCGAGGTTTTTCTTTTCCGCTATATCGCCTTCATGAATCTCGTTTATATCAAGTTTTATTTCGACTTCTTTCCCTTTAAATTTTTCCAGTTCTTTAATTCTTAGGAGTGAAGAACTAATTTTTCGTTTTATTTTTATGGTTTTCATAATTATTACCTACCTTTTGAAAAACAAAATAAAAAATTGAGTTACTATTTTCTATTTTTTATAAGCAAGCTGGTTAATTAGTATCGAGAAACAGAAGCCAGAATTCCCCGATAAAAAACAACGGGACAGGCAGAATTCAGAAAAAACAAAAAATGCATTGTTGCATTGCTATCAAATAATTTATCTATCATTCATCCATTCATCCATTCATGCATTCAACCATTCAGCCAATCTTCCCACATAGTGGTTAGTTAGTATCGAGTATCGAGATTTGAGTATCAAGATTAAAGACAAGGACAAAGGACAAAGTCTAAATGCAAAAGCGGTAACACAGAGTTTCACGGAGTAAAAGCAGGAGTCAGAATATGGGAAACGTCAAACGTGAAACGTGAAAAAAAACTGAACGCTGTTTTTCAAAATCAACCACGCCGAGACAGGCAAATGTGAGACTTAAGCGAATCAATCACCTTTTATACATGACTAAATCTACTTCTTTTATTTTCTTAAATTCTAGATCTGCACTAATGAGAGATAAATCGAATCAAGTATCAAGACGTAAGTATTAAGACACAAGTTTAAAGGATAAAGTGTAAAGGAAAAGCATTGTCTTTGAGCTTCCCCCAATTGGTAGACACACTAAAAAAGTATTAAATTACTAATTAG
>DYGS01000013.1 GCA_020724585.1 Candidatus Microgenomatus sp. | reverse complement strand
TGAAAAATTAACTTAACTAACTTATTTTTTTGTCTACTTTTTGGGGTAAAGATCAAATCCACTAGATAACGGACTAAATTCTAAACAATATTTAATACCGAAGCTCGAATATTTAAACAGGGTGAATGCTAGTTATTTTTCAAATTATTTTAGAGACATATTTATAATGCAAATTCTTATTTTGCCACAACAGATAAATATTTATCTAAAGATGCATTAACAAAAACAAATTTATCAATAAGTTAGTAAACGGATATCACCACCGGATGTTTTGGCATAAAGATCTGGACCACCACCGTTCATCTGCCCGATAAATTTTGATCTACTAGATTCCTTAATTCTTGCTTCAATATTTGTTTTGATAGAGCCTCCGCTTGTCCTTAATTCCAAATCGGCTTTTAGAGAATTGGGAATTTTAACAACTATATCTCCACCGCTTGTTTTAAGATTTATTCCAAAATTTTCACCTTGATATTTAAGTGTTATATCACCACCCGAAGTTGTTGCAGATACAAATCCATCAGATGAATTAATATCGATATCACCGCCTGAGGTTTTAACATCAACATTACCTACATGGTTGAACAACTGAATATCACCGCCGGATGTTGTAGCAATTAATTTTCCAATAATTTCTTCGCAAGTAATATCACCACCGGATGTTTTCAAATTTATTTCACCATTAATATCAATTAAAAGAATATCACCGCCGCCGGTTTTCAAATCCAGATTAAAATTTCTCGGCACATCAATTTCGTATTTAACTCTAATTCTACTGAACCAGCCGGACCAGCCGCTTCTTTTTTCTGCATCAACCAAAACACCTTTAGAAGTTTGATTAAAATAAAACTTCACATCATCGGCTGCATTTCTGTCGCCGTAAACTTTGATGCTAACAGAATTTTTATCCCATGAAGAAACTTTAATATCACCAACGTCCGATTGAATCTCTAATAATTGGTTTGGGTTGACATCATAGCTTTTTTCGTGTAACAGACGTAAACTTTGTGCAGAAATTAATTGAGTAAAAAACAGTAAAAAACTTATAAGTGTAATAGCAAAGATTTTTAATCGTTTCATGACATTCTCTTATATTGTTGGTTCTTTAGACGCAACTATGTTAAAATTAGTTACATGAGTAATTAATTTTATGGATTGTAGGGAATTGAGGATTTAAGGATTTGAGAATTTGCGGATTGACGAATTTCCGAATTTGCGAATTTGCAAATAGAATTCATTAGTATTATTTTTGAATCCTTCTATTACGTGTTGTATTTAGAAATTAGTATTTATATTTTGATTCATATTTTGGGCCCATAGCTCAGTTGGTTAGAGCATCTGACTCATAATCAGAGGGTCGGTGGTTCGAGCCCAT
Source organism: Candidatus Microgenomatus sp. (assembly GCA_020724585.1). Taxonomy (GTDB): domain Bacteria; phylum Patescibacteriota; class Microgenomatia; order UBA8517; family UBA8517; genus DYGS01. The sequence goes on along the minus strand of DYGS01000013.1, from coordinate 444 downwards.
CTGGGCCCACGTAAATAAAAACCCTGGTTTATCTAAACCGGGGTTTTTTATTTTAAATTCCTTATCCAACTTCCGGATTCAGACAAAGTATAAGGCAAAAGGAAAAAGTAAAGTGAAAAACTCCCGTCTTCGTCTTGTGAGGCAGAGTGCGTGGAATGAAGGAATTTTGGAAGGTTGGAAAGATGGGAAGGCAAAATCAAATTGTAAATTGACAATTGAAAAGGCAAAAGCAAAAGGCAAAGGCAAATTCAAAATCCAAATTGGAAATTGAAAATTGAAAATTGAAAAGGAAAAAGCAAAAGGCAAAGGCAAACTCAAAATCCAAAGTGTAAATTGTAAATTGAAAAGGATAAAGCAAAGTCAAAAGGCTAAGGGCAAAAGGAGAGGCAATGAGCTTCCCCCAATTGGTAGACACACTAAAAAAGTATTAAATTACTAATTAGG
>DYGS01000012.1 GCA_020724585.1 Candidatus Microgenomatus sp. | reverse complement strand
TTTGTTACTTTGCGTTTTTTTGCATCCCGATTCTTTTTATCGGGATTTGATCAAGACAAAAGTATAAGGAAATGGTAAATTATTCTTTCATAATATGCTCAAATCTTTCCATTCAATAAATTTATTATTTTGTTTTTATTCAACTGTACCTGTCCAATAAACTGTGCATTATTTTATCTGGATATAATTGGGTATAGATGAAGGTACCACAAGAAAAAGTAAACTAGAATTCAAGCAATTTTTACATGTGGCTCTTGGAAGCTTGGCAGAAGTTGAAACTCAATTAATAATTTCAATTAATATTGGTTATCTAGAATCAAATTCATTTAATCAACTAAATGAAGAGTTGATTACAATAAGAAAAATGTTAATTGGATTAATAAAATCATTATAGTACTGATTACTGATCACCCATTACAGTTAACTGTTTTGCTAACGAATACAAAAATAATTATAGAAACTATTTACTCAAGTTAATTAAATAACTAGATCAAAGATAATGTTGAATTTTGAATGCTCAATTTTGAATGAGAAAAACAAAATCAAATTTGACTCAGCGTTCAATTCAAAACCCAAAATTCTTAATTAAAAACTAAGGTATTATTCTTAATTCTTACTACTTAATTCTGACTTCTTTTTCCTATTTTGTCCTTTGTACTTTTTTCTTAATAACTAAATTTTTATTTTGAATCAAATAGAAATAATATAGCGTGAGACTAAAAAAAACACATATCGACTTTATAAAAAGAACAGCTAAAGAGTTATTTGGAGAAAATTCACAAGTTTATCTTTTCGGATCAAGGGCTAATGATAATAAAAAGGGTGGAGATATAGATATTTACATTGAAACAAACCAAAAGACAAATATTTTTGAAAAGAAAATTGAAATGTTGAAACTACTTCATGATTTTCTTGGTGAACAGAAAATAGATATTGTTATTAATAATCACACCACACAAAAATATATTTATGAAATTGCTAAGCACGAAGGAATTATGCTTTGAAAAAGAATAAGTATATATTAAAAGCTATTGTTGATGAATGTGCAAAACACTTAAGCCGGATGAATTATGCTTATGAAAAAATAAGTTTACTTACACCTATCACAAAAGATATGATTGAAAGACTTAATAATGAAAATATTGCTCATGTCGACCAGTTAATTTACCGATTTACTAAATTACAAGATGCAATTGGGCAAAAATTATTTAAATCGGTTCTAATCTCATTGGATGAACATGTTTCTAATTTGTCTGCAATTGATATTTTTAACAAACTTGAACAGCTAGGTATTATTGAAGACTATGAAAAATGGAAAGAATTACGTGAACTTCGGAACGAATTGGCTCATGAGCATGAAGAAGATCTTACCGAAACTGCAGAAAAATTAAATTCTCTAATTAAAAGAAAATCAGATTTGGAAAACTTCTTAAATTCCATTTTAAAATATCTAAGGGCTAGGGAATTAATCTAGATATTGGACAAAGAGATAAAAATCTGGTACGATAAAGAGGCGGATTACCTAGAAGTGATTTTTGAAAAAAAAGAAGGTTACTTCTCCCGAAGGGATGGCTATGCCAAAAGAAACCAACAACGTTGCTGTAATGGAAAAGGTTGATAATAAAGGTAATATTCTTGGTTTCTCAATTCTTAAAGTAAGTGAACTAAATAAAATTCCTCTTTCTGTTTCATTAAAAAGTTTAGTAGCTTAGGAATGTTCCGTTGCTAAATTGGCGCATTGTTGAACAACCATTCGACAATTTGACAATTAAGCAATGCATTTACTTTTTCCTTTTGCCTTTATCCTTTGTACTTGAGTCTTGATACTTGATTCTCGATACTTGATTCTCGATACTCGATTCTCGATACTCGATTCTTACTGAACTTTGTCCTTGCTTTCTTTGTGAAACTGATCTTTACCCCAAAAAGTAGACAAAAAAATAAGTTAGTTAAGTTAATTTTT
>DYGS01000011.1 GCA_020724585.1 Candidatus Microgenomatus sp. | reverse complement strand
GGATTAGAAAAAATTTAGCATGGATTCTTTTAGTTGGAACATGGATTTTAATTCTTGTAGGGGGAATGAGAATTCAAATTCCAATAGAGGCACTTCTTGGATTAATTTTTATTATAGGCATTTATTATACTTATAAATTTTTCAATGAGCGATTTCTTCCCGTAGATGTTGAGGGAGTTCGCCGAGTTGCTGAGGATTTTCTTTTAAGTCAAAGAAGACCAATCAAAAGAAATTTGAATCTTTCTTTTCTTGATAAGAATGTTGTAATCCGACAAGTGCCACAAACAATGGTATGGTTGTATGGTTTAATTGACGAGGGAATTTCTTTGAGAATTGAGAACGGGAGAGTAGTAGACGCTGAACCAAGTTCAATAGATGAATTTCAGAAAAGAATTGAAGAATCTGAATTACAAAGAAAGTTCCCGAAAATGAGTAGAGAAGAACTTTTGAGAATATTGAGAGAAGAATCGTAAGCGAGAAATTGTTGGGTTCTTTCTAAAGAGTGAAAAAGAAGAAATGAAAAACTTGGATGTGCTTCTTATAATTGGGATAATTTTGTTGATTTTTGTTTTATATATGGTTTTCGTTGAAAAAATTTTTTTAAGATTTTAATTTTTAACAGGAGGTGAATTAAAAAAATGGAAGTAACAAAAAATGAAAAAACATTGGGATGGATAGGATTGATTGCTCTGGGATTGTTCTCTGGTTGGGTATCTATAAATATTTTATGGTTTATACCTTTTTGGTTTGGAGCGTTTGTTTATAGTGTAGCATGTCTTGTGGTAGCGTATTTTTACAATAAAATTCCAACGAAAAAAACTGAATAAAAATGAAAAACAAAATGATTTTTTTATTGTTAGGAATATTTTTACTTACAACTTTTGTAAATGGCGTGATTGAAAAAATAAACGTGCAGATTTTGAATAATGAAACTTTATTAGTAGATGGTTTCGGAATTATTGGAACGCAATATATAAAATGCAATATCACTGTTGCTAACAATACATTTTGTTATATCTATTTTAATAGCGAATGTGAAGATGTCGTTTGCAGACCGATTAATGTAACATGTCCTCCCGCAATTGTAAATTTTTCTGAATGCTTACAAAACTTAACGATAAATGTAAATTCTTCATTTGAGCAGAATAATATTAATTTATCAAATTTTTCAGATTCGTTAAAAATAGAATTGAGAGAACATAAAGCAACTCTTTTAGGAGATTTTGAAATTTATTTAGATAAACAAATTGTAAAAATAAGAGAATCATTTGAGGGTGCTGAAAAACTTAAAGATTATGAAGAACGAATTAAAAATTTAGAGGTTGAATTAAAAGTGCTCAATACAACTTCAAATGCTCAACTTCAAAGTAAAGAAAGCGAAATTGGACTTCTTAGAGAAAATAAGAGAATTTTAGAATCGCAAAATAATAATTATCTTTTATTTTTCTTAGTCTTATTAGTTTTATTTTTGCTGAACTTCGGTTTACTTGACAAAATAAAGTCTTGGGTGCATGGAACTACTTATATTGCAAAAAAATGAGGGAGAAATCGCTATACAGTAAGTTAGGTACTACAACAAATGGAAATGATTGAAATATTTTTATGGATTGTAATTTTTATAGTGGTGATTGCAACAATTTTTTTCAATGTCCGCCCAATGTTTTTAAGACAACGAAGATGGGTTGAAAATTCTGACGCAAGAGGGCAGAGTATTTTAATGATTGAAAGTTTAGGGGAAGTAAAGCAAGGAAGGGTTTTAACTGGAATAGACTTAGGAGATAATTGCATTTTAAAAGTAGACTTTCATGGGAGTATTGAAGAACTCACTGATTTAAACCCTTTTTACATAAAACCCAGAAATCCATTTCAGGTTGTCTGTGGGACTGACCCACCTCTATTTATTTATGATGAGAGAACATTTACGAAAGAAATTGAACTAAAAAGAGAAATTTATAAAAAAATAAATTACGAAAA
>DYGS01000010.1 GCA_020724585.1 Candidatus Microgenomatus sp. | reverse complement strand
TGGATCTCACTAGTAAAAGCATACCATATTGTGGTATGCTTTTATTATACGAACAAGGGATATACGGTTCAGCCCTCGGCTCGGGCTTCACCCAAATTTTTCTTCCACTTCGTTCCAGAAAAACTTCGTATATCCCTAACGTTATACGCAATTCAAAAAATATTTTTCTAACGGAGAATAAGGAATGATAGGCTTTCAAAGGAGAATAAATTTGATTTTTTCTTTATTTAAAGAGGGGGATAATAATGTGTTTTCTCCACTCCGTTCCGAAAACGATTTATTTATAAATTGTTTTGTGTTAAGGTATACATATGCACCAACATAATCATAACAATCGCGAAAAAAACATAAAAACAGCCGTTTTTCTGAATGTCTTTTTTACAATCATTGAAATAGTTGGTGGACTATGGACAAATAGTTTAGCTATCCTTTCTGACGCATTACATGATTTTGGTGATAGCATTGCTCTGATTGTTTCGCTAGTGGCAGAGAAAAAAGCTAAAAAACCAGCAGACACTAAGCGAACATATGGCTACCAACGATTATCTCTTTTTTCAGCAATATTTGCAGGTGTTGTTTTATTAGCCGGATCTTTGTTCATTCTTTCTGAGGCAATACCTCGACTTTTGAATCCTGAACACACAAACGCACCCGGGATGATAGGGCTTGCGATTCTTGGAATAGTGATAAATGGTCTTGGCGTGTGGAGATTAAAGCGAGGTCAGAGCCAGAATGAAAAAGTGCTTTCATGGCATTTATTGGAAGATGTACTTGGCTGGGTGGTAATTTTAATAGGTGGAATTATTATCCTTTTTTGGGACAATCATATCATCGATCCAATAATGACCGTAGGATTTACAGCATTTGTGCTCTGGGGTGTAGCTCGAAACATTAAAGGCACGTTTAACATTTTTATGCAAGGAGTGCCAGAGCATATCGATATTGAAGCATTAAAACACTCTCTGCAAAAAATTAAAGGCGTTATGGGGATTCACGATATACATGTATGGTCATTAGAAGGAGAAACGGATATTTTCACGGGACATGTTGTAGTTGAAAAGCAGGTTTTAGAGAATCCTGATAATACAAAGAAAAAAATCAAGCAGGAACTTGCGAATCATCATATTGAACATTCAACAATTGAATTAGAATCTGAAGAATTTTGTTCAGGAATAGAATGCGAGAATGATTACCATTAAATAGATGAGTTAATATTTAAATTTAATGAAAATGTATAAAAGTATTTTTATAGTGAAAAAGATGGATTGTCCATCTGAAAAAAGTTTAATTGAAATTAAACTAGGTTCTATTCTAGCAATTAAAAAACTCGATTTTGACCTTGATAAAAAAAAACTTACTGTTTTTCATTCAGAAAAAGATGAAAAAATTGGAAAGTATTTAGATGAATTGAAATTAGATTCTAAACTTGAAAAAACTGTTAAAATCCAAGATAAAAATAATGAGTTCGTAGATGATACCCAGAAGCAAAAGAAACTTCTAGAAACTGTTCTTTACATTAATCTTGCTTTTTTTCTCTTCGAGATAATTGCAGGAATTATTTCAAATTCAATGGGGCTTGTTGCAGATAGCTTGGATATGTTTTCAGACTCAATAGTTTATATGATTAGCCTTTTTGCAGTAGGAGGAAGCATTCTTCTTAAAAAGAAAGTTGCAAAACTTGCAGGATATTTTCAATTATTTCTTGCAGTCATTGGACTTATTGAAGTTTTAAGGAGGTTTTTAGGCTTTGAAAAGATACCTCATTCTACGACAATAATGGTAGTAGCTGCTTTGGCTTTTATTGCAAATATGTACTGCCTTTATTTATTTCAAAAATCAAAAAGTAAAGAAGCTCATATGAGAGCAAGTTGGATTTTCACATCAAATGATTTGATTGTAAATACGGGTGTGCTAATCTCGGGATTTTTAGTTTATCTTTTTAATTCAAACAAACCTGATTTAATAATTGGAGGTATTGTATTTGTCGTAGTAATCAACGGTGCAATAAAAATTTTAAAATTATCTAAATAAGGAGTTTTGAAAAATGAAATTCACCCCTAACCCCTCTTTCATTTTTCAAAACGGAAAAAATCAAATTTATAATTAATGAGGAAAGCCTATCTGATAATTGAGAACGAAAAATATTTTTTGAACTCACTCCGCTTCGCTCCGTGCCACGCTGCGCTCTCCTCCCTTCGGTCGTCGGG
>DYGS01000009.1 GCA_020724585.1 Candidatus Microgenomatus sp. | reverse complement strand
ATCTAAATTATATTATATTTAACTTTCCTCCGCTGTTTACTATTAATTTTCCTCCACCATCAATAATAATTTTATCTGCAGTTATTGTTGCGGGAGAGTAAATCGCAAGTGTTCCTACGGGTGAGATTTTTAAAGAATAACCAACACCAACGCCTTTACTATAATCCCATCTGCAAAATTCTGTGATGGTGAAATCTAAATTATAAGTTGTAGGTTCTTGTAAGTTGATTTGTTTGTTTGTAGTAAGGTTGAGTGATTGACTATCTGGGAAATAACAAGGTTTTTTATAAGTAATTGTGTAGTTTGAGAAATAAATTATTGTAGTAGAATTTGCAGTATATTCGGTTATATTTTGTCTATGAATATTTCCTAATGTATCAGTAGAAAGATAAGAGGTTTGCTTACTATATTTATCTGTGATATTTACAATAGCATCCTGCAATGGTTGTTCTAACGCATCTTTTACATTGATGTCTAAATACCACTTAGACGTAAGATTGCATTTATATCCGTATTCTGGCATACAATCACCAAAAGTAATTTTTGATAAATTATGTGTAACGTTAAAGAACTCAATACTCGCCCCCGCTAAAAAACGAACATCTGCGATAGTATTATTTATTATTATAGAATCAATAACTTTCAAATCGTATGTTTCATCTGCAAATAATCCACGAACGTTGTTTATAATTAATGAATTTTTTATAGTATTATCTACTCCATAGGTGAAAGACATCCCATATGCTCCGGGAAGTCCAACTGCAGAGTGACTTGTTATGTTTATAAATGTATTATTTTTTGGCTCTTTAAGTTGAACACCACCAATATTAAAGTTGTTTGCTTTATTTCCTCTTGATATGATGTTCTCAAAAGTTGAATTTGTCATATTAATTATCTCTACTCCAAAGTATTCGCTCTCAAAAATACAGTTTTTTATATGTAAATTTTTTGCATTATCTATAAAAAGTCCTTTTGAGGATGATGTGTTTGTCCCTGCTACAATCACATTTTGACAATTAAGGGTTATATCGCTTGCATTAATTATTATACATCCAGTATTTTCAACATCTGAACAACTATAGTGTGGTTTAAACCAAGTCACTTTTCCTTCATAAAAACTACTTGCTATCCAAAATGCACTTACAAGTGTTGCTTTTAATTGAAGTGTTGAATTTAAAAGACATGCTAAGGGCACCATTAAAGAATAATCGGAAATGCTATCGGGTATTTCTCCAGCGACTAACGACCACCCACCAGTTGAATTATAACACATTATATTTGATTCAATAGAATTTGCCTGTTTATAAGTGACGTTTGCTCCAGATAAATTAGCGGGAATTGTATAGTTTTCAAATACCAAACAAGTTGCGTCCTTTTCACAAACTCCAAATGTTTCCCAATTTTCATCTACTGTGTTATGACAATCGTATATATTTCCTCCACACGTGTATGTATCTTCAGAATCTTGTTCTATATAAGAACGTGGTAAAATTGTATGTTCATTCACCAAAAATTTAACTTCTATTGTGTTTTTTGATGAGTTTCCCCAGAGCGTTCCAAAATCATTTTTTACATATGGCGTTATATTTACGCTAACATCTTCTCCAAGAATACGTGCAGAAAGTCCTCTCGTTGTTGAGCATAATGCGTTACAAACACAATTTATTGTTTCATTTGCAAATTTAATTTCATCAATAAACCAACTCACATTTCCGTGGCAACTTACTCCCGCTTCTGTAGTTGAGATGTTAACAGTAGCATTAAATTGAGTTTTTAAATGATTTGGAAGAGAAGGGAGAGAAGGGGTTGTTATTAAGGGAAATATTTGAGGGGGTTGTGCTTGAAAAGTAGAAGATAAAAAAATAATCACTAATAAAAATAAAGGTAGTAAATAAAGTAAATTCGCTTTTCCTTTAAAATTATTATAAACTTTCACTTTATTCAATTATTGTTGCTGTATCGTTTGAGAAAATTCTTCTTGTGCAAGCAGAATTTAAACAAACTTCTTTAGTAAAAGTTTGGTTATATGCTCTTTGTGGTGAACCTAAATCAAAAACATTATCAGTATTTGGCTCTATGTTTGCTGTTTGATTAATATCCTTTCCGCCCATTAATAAATTCACACTTAAATTTAACTCAACTGGACTAATTCTTGCACGTTCTCCACCACTTGTAGAAAAACCTATAATATTTTCTGCTGGTCTATATATGCCAGTATCAATATCTCCTGTAAAAGAATAAGCAGGAGCAGACGATGTTCCAGTTATTGTTCTAACATTTCCTTCAGATATTATTTGGAATAAGTCTCCTGCTCCAACAGTTAAGAGAGAAATGGGGGTTGCATCTCCAATTCCAACCCTGCCTGCTTCCGTAACAAATAAAGTTTGATTTAAAGAGGTATTCCCTTCCACCTGAAGTCTAAATTTTGGAGAAAATGTTCCAATTCCAAGTCTTTTATTAGTATTATCCCAGAATAAATTTTCATCTGAACCAATAGGTGCGATTCCCGACCCAAAAGGAATAAAACCTGAAGTTAGAGAAGGTAAACCTGTTCCTCCTCTATTCA
>DYGS01000008.1 GCA_020724585.1 Candidatus Microgenomatus sp. | reverse complement strand
TGTGGGAGGTTGGGCTTTTTCTGATTTTATAATTTTTTTAAAACTTTCTGGCAAAAAGAGAAAGCTTCCTATTAAGATAACTAAAACGAATAGTATTATTACTAATAGAAATGACGGGAATGGTTTAGGGACGGATTTTAATTCAAGACTTTGTTTTTTTAGTTTAGTGTAAAATACTTCTTTGATGATAAATCCAACAATGGCAAAAAACGGAATCATCAAAGTAAGAGGAATATAGATATAAGCAAGAGCAAGGGGATGAACATAATCTGTCCACCAAACGCCCCCAATAAATCCAAGCAACAAATAGTATAGTGCTATGTAGGTTTCAAAAAATGCCGTGAGCAAAGAAGAGAAATATACTCCGAATGCGTTGTATAACGGGTCTCTTAATATTGGAATAGTGACCAGGAAAAAATAAACTAAGTAAATTAGTAGAATGTCTAGGACTATAGAAATTTTACTCTCAACCGAAATTGGTAATATAGCAATAAATCCCAAAATCGCTAAAAGTGGTAAGCTACGAAGAAGTGCTAGTTTGAGAATTTGATATCCCGGATTTTTAGATTCGTTAAATTTTATACCTGAATCTTGCATAATATCGATTCGATTTTAATCAACGATTAAATATTATTTCTAATATGTCCCATATCGTACCAGTTAAAATGCTCGCAATAATGATTACAGACACAAACAGAACTAATAAAATTACTGCCAACTTTTCGGTTTTATCCGACCAAGGTTGCACATGCGAAGATTGTGTATACGCGTCTAATATATTTTTGATCATCTCGAGTTGTCTTTTCTTGGTAACAAAGAGGTGCGTAGCGTATAGAAAAATACCACCAAGAAATATCCTGTGTCCTTCTTGCTCTATTAAATATTTATAGGAATTATAAATATCTTCTTTTGGATAATTAATTTTTAACAATTCTGCTATTATTTCTTGATCTTCCGTCCCATGCCATTTTAGCCAAGTTTTCTTTTTAGATTTTTTAATGTAATCTATTATTTCCTGATTCATATTGAAATACTACATCATTTTTAATTTTTCTTCTAATAAATCTTTTAACTCTAGGGCAGTGCTGAATTTCTTCTCAAAATCTTGAAAATCATTTATCTGACCCCTCGCATAAATCAACATTTCTTGATTGACAAACTCAATATCGTCATTGCGGAATGTTGAATTTAACAGAAAGTTTAGGACTTCGGTTGTAAAAATTTTTGATAATCCTGCTTCATTTTCATATTGTGCGGGAGACATTAACAGCAAAGCGAAATCCTTTTCAAATTCGGTTGGAAGTGGGATAGATTTAAGAGCGTCTTTGGGGAAATTTTGTAAAATCAAATCATCATGACGATTATTTAAATATATATGGGGTATTGGTTTATTTAAATTAATAGCGAATATCGTATAAAAATTAACCACTGGCCGAATTCCTCGCATAGGATCATTCACGAGCCAACTAATTTTGTTTTTATAATTAAAAATTCTAAACGGTGTATTATCGACAGACCCCTTAATTATATTTGATATATTATGCGTCATACTCTTTCTAAAAAACATCGTCCCTTGTTCTTGTTGTGCATTTCCATGGGGTATGTATTGCCACTCATTCGCATCCGCAATTCCTTTCCAAAATTTTATGTTGATGTTTCCCTTAAGTTGACTGAAATAATAGAGCGGGGGATATAAAATAAGTAAGGCGCCAATAAGAAGAACATTGACAGAGAAATCAGAGAAAACTCCGTATCCTAAAAATATGAGTCCCAAGAATACAGCTAAAGCCATCCCCGCAAATATCAGCCAAAAACTCGGTTGTGTCAGTGCAAACTTTACAGAAGCAAATGAATTTAAGTAGTCCCTTATACTAACTATTTCCGGTTTTTGAAATTTATAATGCGGTTCATTCAACGCCATCTTTCTTTCGGTAATCATTTTATAGTTGGGATGTATTTTAAGTCCGCGAACAAATAAGATAACCCCCAGCAAGATTATTAATAGTGGGAAAATAAAAGCGACAAGCGCTACAATGGAATTTTTGTTTGATAATGTAAGTAAAATAACGAAAATATAGACGGAAATTATTATAAAAAATCCTCCAAGAGTTAAGAGGATTTTCTTTTTTAATCCTTGCTTATGTATTTGTTCTTCTAATTTAGATAATGGTTCTTGGAGGAATACAGTATTAATATCTGTCTCTTTCCACCCCGCCACCAACAAATCTCTTTTAATCTCTTCATCCGACTTCCCAGCCTCCTTTGATTTCTTAATATATTCCTGCAGTTCTTGATTCATATTTAAAATTATATCACAATTTCTCTCCCAAACCCCGCTGCCCTGCTTGTTCAGAGCAGAAGCCAGCAAAAAAGTTTTTCTTTTCCTTTTAGAGGAAAAAATCCGGCGCGCGCAAAAGAAAAGCAAAGAAAACTTTTTTGCTGGCTGGCGAGCGTCAGCGAGCGGCGGCGGGGCGGAGCTTGTGTTTCAGTGCCCCCGCAGAGCGGGGGCACTGTTCCTATTCAGGAATTTTTGATAAAGTAAGTTCGAGCGTGGTTGTATAAGTGCACAA
>DYGS01000007.1 GCA_020724585.1 Candidatus Microgenomatus sp. | reverse complement strand
ACTCAGTTCTATCTTAACCAAAGGCAGAGACAATACAAATATCATCAGAAACAGTTTCTTCTTAAAAGATTGCTGGGATACTACCTATCCCCATAATGCGATAGAGACAAAACTAAACATTTCCCCAAATAATAGAGGAGGTCAATAATGTTTAAAAAGGAATTTTACACAGAAGAAATTCTTACAGTTGACTTACAAATTGAGAGAAAATCCTTGCTTTATAAAACAAAAGTTGAATATGGTAACTGGACTATAAACCATATTGTTGGCTGTAGACATGGATGTAAATTCCCGTGTTATGCGATGATAATAGCTAAGAAATTTGGATGGGTTAAGGACTATGAAGATTGGAGAAAGACTCGGATAGTTAAAAATGCTTTAGAACTTTTAGAAAGAGAAATTCCTAAATATAAAGATAAAATTGATTTTGTTCATCTCTGTTTTATGAGCGATCCATTTATGTATGATGCTAATAAAGGGCAATTGATACCTGAAATAAAAACCTTACCTTAAAGATAATAGAAAGATTGAATAAAGAAGGTATAAAAATAACAACACTGACAAAGGGAATTTATCCCAATGAAATTTTAGACAGGGGAAAATTCCTGTCTGTTAATGAATATGGTATTACTTTAGCTTCTTTTAATAATGAATTTAAAGAACAATTTGAACCATATTCTTCACCTTATGAAATGAGAATCGCATCGTTAAAAAATTTGTCTGATAAAGGATTAAATACATGGGTTAGCATAGAACCTTATCCTACTCCTAAACTAGATAGTCAAGCAGAGTATATTGAAACAATACTGGAAAAAATATCATTTGTCCAAAAAATTATTTTCGGCAAATTAAACTACCAAAGACTTACAGAGTGGAAAGGTAATAATGAGTTTTATAAATTAGTAGTTCAGAAAGTGATTAATTTTTGCACAAAGAATGGAATAAAATACCATATTAAACATGGAACGCCTCTGAGCAAAGAAGAAACAAAAAATATTTTTTCAGAATAGAGGGAGTTAAAGTTGTTACAGATAATCGTAAGGAAAACATGAAACCTATAATCATTGCTTTTTTTAACAATAAAGGTGGAGTGGGTAAAACTACAACTGTTTATCATTTAGCTCATATGTTCCCACAGATAGGTTATTCAACTCTGGCTGTTGACCTTGACCCGCAGGCAAATTTGACCTCAGCTTTTTTTAATGAAGAGGAAATAGCAAAACGATTGGAAAATCCTATCACTGGAGAGAATATTTATTCTTGTATTGAACCTATTATAAAGGGTATAGGCGACATTCATGAACCCAAGCCTATAAAAATAACAGATGGTTTATTCCTTGTGGCTGGAGATTTAAACCTAAGCCTTTTTGAAGATAGACTTTCTGACGCCTGGTCACGAAATTATGAAGGCCGTGAAGATGCCTTGCGAATCACAACGGCATTCTACAGGATTATGCTAAAAGCGGCAGAAAGCTCTGAAAGCAGGATTGTATTGGTAGATATAGGCCCTAATCTTGGGGCAATTAACCGTGCGGTAATACTATCTTCAGATTACCTTGTTATCCCAATGACAGTTGACCTTTTTTCATTACAAGGTTTGCAGAATTTAGGTCTAACTATTAAAAATTGGCGTAGGTATTGGCAAACTATATCTCAACGAAATCCTAATCCACCAATACCAATACCATCAGGAAGAATGAAACCAAGCGGATATGTTGTCTTGCAACACGCTGTACGATTGGATAGACCAGTATTATCTTATGAGCAATGGTTAAATAGAATACCTAAAGAATATCGGCACTCTGTGCTTAACAGTGATGAGAAAAAAAAAGTGAAATTATCAGAAGACCCTAATTGTTTGGCTCAACTACGACATTATAGGAGTTTAATATCAATGACACATAATGTCCGCAAACCAGTATTTAATCTTCAACCTGCTGATGGGGTAATTGGAGAACATGCCCAGTTAGTAAAAATGGCTCGTGAAGAATTTGAAATCCTAGCTAAAGCTATTCTAAAAAAAATGGAGGATATCTGAATTAGTTGCAAAAATTAAAATTCTTCCAGACATAGGAGGTAAATAAAATGAAAGTTTTAACAATCATATTAGTAAATTTAATAGTAGTATTAGCATTAGTATCAGCAGTACCAATATTAACTAAAAAAATAAATAATACGAATAATATAAAATTCAGTATAGATATCAATGCGAAGGATGAAAGAGACAAATCACCGTTGATGATTGCCGTAGAAAATGGAGATATAAATACCGTATATTCCCTCTTTGCTAAAGGAGTAAATTTAGAAGCAAGGGATAGTAACGACAGAACGGTTTTAATAATCGCTACACAAAAAGATAACGAGAAGATTGCAAAAATGCTTCTTACCAACGGAGCAAATCTTAACGCAAAGGATTATTGGGAAAGAACAGCATTAGTATACGCTGTAAAAAACGGTAACGAGAGAATTATTAAACTATTTCTTGCTAATAAGGTAAATCTTGAGGCAAGGGATTTTTTAGGGAGAACAGCATTAATATATGCTGTGAAAAGTGGCAACAAGAATATTGTAAATTTACTTATTACCAATGGGGCAAATACAGCAGCAATGGATAATGATAATAAAACGGTATTAATGTATGCCATAGAGGAAGGAAACGAAGATATTATACGGATGGTTAAACAAAAACTGGAAGAAAAATCTTGAAAGAAGAAGATAATGAAAAAAA